>NZ_AONQ01000058.1 GCF_000342045.1 Paramagnetospirillum caucaseum
GATTCCTTCTTTGGGATGCGCCGCTTCACAGCGGTGCGTTAATCAGGCGCTCAGGCTTGCCAGCCAGCGCTCGGCCTCGTCGGCGGGGATCAGAGTCCTCCCGCCGCATTTGACAACCTTCAGACGGCCATCCGTGATTTCACGGTAGGCGCTGGTCCGCCCAATGCCGTAGAGCTTGCAATATTCGGGAATGGAGAAAGCGCGCTTGGCGCTATCGGTGCTGTTGGCCTTGCTCATGGGATGTAATCTCCCGGAGCGCGCACAAAAAAACCGTCAGATGACAAGTCCATGCGCGCCCCGCAATGGGGTTGAAACACATGGCTTTGTTGTCCGACGGTCGTATGGGCGACATGCACCCTCAGACTTCTTAAACGAAGCACGGACTCATTCGTACAGGATCGGAATAAGGCGGGCAAGATAAAAACATTCTGACGACGCGGCAAACTTTTGGCGCCACTGCAGCCAGCAGGGAAGCGCAGTGCGGGGTCCGCGCTTGTCGGACCGTCGCCCTATCCCCGCTCTCTAATAGCAACTCGTCTGAACGGTATTACCAACCTTGTACGAATTGCACTGGATAGGCTTCTGATACGCTGGCTGGTAGTTCTGCATCATCTGCTGTTGAGCCATAGACTGTTGCCGCATCTGATTGCCGAACATCATCATAGCGGCAGACATTCGCATAGCATCTTCTGCGTCCTGTTGGGCTGCAACTGCCATATCTGATTTCCACCCCTCGAAATCACGCCATGTGTCGATAAGCTCTTCGGCGGCTCCGGCCCATGTGCTGGATAATGATATCAGCCGAAAACGCTCGGCAAGAAAGCCATCGGGGAGCGTATCCTTCTTTCCGAGTTCAATATGAGCCGACAGCCTATCCCCCTCTTCCTTTCTAGACCGGGCAATGAGCCTTTGACGATCTCCGAACCATGCATCGACCATCCGGGGGGTTGGGCCGGTTTCCATAAATTTAAGGAAGGCAGCCAAAACGGCTTCCCGCCCCTCGGACATCGCCTTAGAATCAGCCATCCGAACGGCTTCGGCAATGGTGCGGTTAAAGTCGTCAGCCGTCTTGAAGGAAATAGCCTGTAGTGCGGCGGTATAGAGCCGGCCCCCTTCAATAACGTCTGATTGATGAACGGCTTGGCGTGAGGCCCAGATGGCCCCCCATTTCGCTCCGGTGGTTTCCTGTTTGGTGGCGCATGACGCCAGCAGCAGAACAGAGGCTAAAACATAGATGGTGCGGCGCATGGAACTCTCCTTACAGCTCACTCAGACCCATTGATAGTAGCAGAGATGCTACTCGACGGCACCGGCCCGCTTTATTCCGCCTTGCGAAGCGGAATGATGTTCTTGGCGTCTCGGCCATCGCCCACGATATAGGCGACGTGCCTTGCCCATGTTTCAAGCGCCGCCCGCTTCTCGGTCAGGTACTCATGCCGGTTGTAGTGCACAGCGGTCACGTCGCCCTTGGCATGGTTCAGCACTCGGCCAATGGTATCGTGGGGGATGTTCAGCGCAGCCATGCCGCTTGCAACGGTGCGGCGGATATCGTGAAGGGTCCAGCCCGTCACCTCGGAATCCCGATCCAGAATTTCCTTCAGCCGCTTTTGGCCCGCATACGGCTTGCGTCCAGTGACGGAAAAGACAAAGCCGGTCTTTTCGTTCTTTTCCTCCAACAACGCCAAGATTTCGGGCGACAGAGGAATGACGTGTTCACGCTTGCCTTTGTTGCGGCTTGCGGGAAGGGTCCACAGCTTTCCTTCAAGATCAATTTCAGGCCACGGCAGGCACCGAACCTCATCTCGCCGTTGCCCGGTCAGGATTAACATTTTGACTAATGACCGGCTTGGCTCATTCAAGTTATCGGCAGTCTTCCAGATGGCTTTAAGCTCGTCGTCGGACAGGACGCGAGAACGGGGCTTCTCGCCCTTGTATTGCTTCTTCACCACTGCGGCAGGGTTGGCGTCGATATACTCACGCTCGGCTGCGAAATTGAGCGCCGCTTTGATTTGGGCGTGCACCCGGTTCACTTGAGCGGTAAGCCCGCCCTTGTGCTGCATATCGTCCAGAAGCTCTATCACATCAGCGCGGCGCAGTTCGCTTACCGGCTTGTCGCCCAGCTTCGGCAGAACATGCGCTTCAAACATGCGCTCGGTCAGCTTCCAGCGCCGTTGGTTGGGCTTGCAGTGCTTCTCGATGTATTCCGCCACCACCACGCGCATGGTGCGATTGGTGATTTCATCGGCAGCCACCGCCGAAGCCTTCTCAGCGTCTTCCCGCGCCAACAGATCAACACCCCTAGCCGCATGGGCGGATATGTCCTTTGCCCGCGTGCGAGCGTCGGAGAGCGACACAACAGGATCGGACGAGCCGGGAGTGCGGTAAATGCCAATGGTCGCCCGCGCCTGCTTGCCGCCCTTGGGGCAGTACCGGACACACCACGACATTACACCGGTAGCAGTGATGCGCAGGAACAGGCCGGGGGCCTCAGTGTCGCCAATCTCGACGCGGCCCGCCTCGGGGGCTTTCACGGTCTGCAAATAGCGGTCTGTGAGCTTCTTCTTCATCGCCTTGCCTACCGTGTCTCGTCGCCTGGGGCTTTCGGGGACTACATGGGGACTACAGATATCCCGGCTTGCTGCGAACATTCCCGGACATCTGGGGACTAGATTACTCACGAACATGGCGCAGTGCAAAGGCTTTATGATACGGCTACAGATAATGCTGAACGGTGGCGGACATGAACCTACATGTCTCCTAGACGTGAAGCCTCCCTGTTTGACTTTACCCCCCGGTGCATAACCGGGGGGTTTCTTTTTCAATGGGTTAGCGGTTTGCCGACTGTGCAGGCGGCGGGGCAACAGCGCGCCAAGTGGCATAGGAGTGGCAAAAACAATCGGTGGAAGAGAGTGCGCAACGGTACCCATGCAACCTAATTCATGATTTTATTGGGCTCGCCATCATCGATTGAAAGGCTCCGTAGATGGAATGGGCACCTCTAGCCATGCTTGCCGTCTTAGCCAGCGCCTATTTATTATTTTGGCGGCGGAGAAAATCTGCCGCCCCCCTATGGGGCAATCGATCCGTCATGGGGCATCCAGCCATTCCCGCTATCAAGCAATGGCACATGGGGATCGTTGGAGAAACTCACTATCAGGCGCAAATTAGGCGGTCATCGGAGGGGGAAACGCTGGAGTTTGTTCGGGAGCCCGAAAACCAGCATGACGGAGATGCCGTAAAGGTCTGTCGGTTGAGCGGCGAAACGCTAGGCTATATAGCCGCTGTGAGGGCTGGCGAAATGACTCGCAGCCTCGAACGTGGCGATAGGTATGAGGTGATCTTGGCCGAAAAAACAGGCAGTACCGCATGCCATGGAGTGGTCATTCATGTGCGTCTCTTAGAACGCAAGCCAACCGTAAGAAAGAAGCGGTCAACAACAAACCATTAAGCATTCGGCTTCCGCGTTGGTTTGCGGCGGCGAGCCGGCGACAGGAGTGGTGGCAAGCCGCAAATCCAGAATGCATTACATTGACGGACGCAACCACTGGGTGCGACCATCGGCACCCATCCTACCGGCGAGATTGATCAATGCAAGCGGCTCTTTTATCTGCATTAACCATTATGGCAATCTTGGTGGGCACCTCCGCCGCCAATTCAAAAGAGAACGTCAATGGCGATCTCATGGTCAAATTGACCAAAACTATAGAGAGCGCGGTTGGTTCAGGAGTAAAGGCTACTCTAAAAGACCCAGGTTCAGCGCAATTAAGATACTCCACAGCCTTCAAAAGTAAGGAGCTATCTAGCGCTGACATGACCATAACAATAGTGTGCGGAACGGTGAATGCAAAAAACAGCTTCGGTGGATATGTCGGCGAGCGTATGTTTAAAGCAACTGTTGCCACCTTAAAGGATACAGGAAAAACCTTCGCGATTGGGCCTGTGTCTATCCAGGGCAACGAACCATCTGAAAAATTTCTTCGCTATCATGGGCGTGAGTGCGTCTGGCGCGACTAGCGCCTCGCCCCCCCTTTGATTGGCACACCCTTTGGAAGGTTGCTGCGGCGCACGCCCTCTGCCCAAGAGACATGCGGGATTAGCCTTCGACGCACTCAATTTTGATGCGCCGGGAATTCAACTGAACCGAAAAAACCTCTGAATGGGAGAGAGCGCGGCCCACCCCCCTCATCTGCCCGAAGATTTCATCCCCCCTCCCTGGCCGACTCCCCATCTATCCCCGTGGGAACAGGAGAAAGGTGAGAGCGGGCAATGATGGCATGGCGCAACTTGTCCTTTGGGGCTTGCGGCGGCGGAACGGCGGCAAGAGCGGGGCGGTTCGCAGCCAGTGTTTTAGCCGTTCGGCGGCAGGGGTTTCCTGGACCGGCTGGCGGCGCTTTCCAGCGCCCGCAGCTCGGATTCGACGTCTTGCTCGTACTCTACCTCGGCCGCCCGTTTGTCGGAGGCCTTGCGGGCGGCGTCGAAGGTGGCGTAACGCTGGTCGATGACCTTCAGCATGTTCTCGTGGCTGACGCTGCCGGCATGGGTCAGGACGGCGCGTTCGGCCAGCTTCAGGTACTGGTCGGCAAAGCCGATCCAGTCGGCCATGGTGGTTTGCTGGCGGCGTTCGGCGCGGTCCTCGGCCAAATCCAGGAAGGCGGAAACCAGGCGGTCAAGGTCGCGCATCTCGGCATCGGCCAGATAGTTCTTGGCGGTGGCGACATCGATCTTGCGCACCTTGGTTCCCGACCATGCGTTCAGGCCCATGTTGGGCTTGGCCGGGTCGGCACGGTTCAGAATCAGTTCGGCGGCGGTCTGGCCGGTGACCGCCCACAGCATCTTGTTCTGGATGGCCTGGAAGAAGCGCCGGGCGGTCTCGGACGTCTTGTCGTAATCCACGGCGGTGGCGAACAGCTCGCGGACCTTTTGATAGAAGCGCTTTTCCGACGCCCGGATCTCGCGGATACGTTCCAGCAGTTCGTCGAAGTAATCCAGGCCGGCAGCCGGTTCCTTCAGCCGGGCATCGTCGATGGCGAAGCCCTTGATCAGGTAATCCTGCAGGACATGGGTGGCCCAGCGGCGGAATTGACTGCCGCGTGGGCTGCGGACGCGATAGCCGACCGCCAGGATGGCTTCCAGCCGGTAATGCTTGGTCTGGTAGGCCTTTCCATCGGCGGCAGTTGTCAAGTAATCCTTGACGACTGAAGCCTCGGCCAGTTCGGCATCGCGGAAAATGGTTTTCAGGTGCAGGCTGACATTCTGCTTGGTGGTCTGGAACAGCTCGGCCAGTTCGGCTTGGCTCAGCCAGACGGTGCCGTCCTGGACTTTCAGACGCAGCTGGGTGCCGCCGTCCTCGGTGTTGTAGAGGATGACCGTGTCGCTCATCCCGCGATCTCCTCCAGCATGGCCTGAATGCGGCCCACCACCTGCTTCAGATCGGCGTCGATGGCCTCCAGCGGGCGCGGCGGCTGGATGACGTAGAAGTGCCGGTTGAAGGGGATTTCGTAGCCGATCTTGGTCTTGTCGTGGTCGATCCAGGCATCGGGCACATGGGGCAGGACCTCGCGCTTGAAGTATACCTCGACGTCCTCGGACAGGGGGACGTTCTCGGTGTCGCGCAGTTTGGCATCCGCCACCTTCTTGCCCTTGGCCTTGGCCTTGCCCTTACTCCCCAGCACCGGCTTGCCGTTCTCCATCAGCGGGCGTTCCACGGTGATGGTGCGGTAGCCGAAGTCGGCGTTCTTGAAGATGCGGCTGATGGGCTTGCCGTCCGCCTCGGCCTCCTTGAACCCGCCGAACAGGCGGGTGATTTCGGCGATGTGGCCGTCGGACAGTTCCTTGCGCTTGGCTCCCAGGCTCTTGCGCATCTTCTGCCACATGCCCGAGGCGTCGATCAGTTGGACGCTTCCCTTGCGGTGCTCGGGCTTGCGGTTGCTGACGATCCACACATAGGTGCTGATGCCGGTGTTGTAGAACATGTCGGTGGGCAGGCCGATGATCGCCTCCAGCAGATCGTTCTCCAGCACATGGCGGCGGATTTCGCTCTCGCCGCTCTCCGCGCCGCCGGTGAACAGGGGGGAGCCGTTCAAGACGATGCCGAAGCGTGAACCGCCCTCCGAGACGGGCCGCATCTTGGCAATCAGGTGCAGCAGGAACAGCATGGAGCCATCGGACACGCGGGGCAGACCGGGGCCGAAGCGCCCGTTATAGCCCTGGGTTTCGTGTTCCTTACGGACTTCCTTTTCGACCTTCTTCCATTCCACGCCAAACGGCGGATTGGACAGCATGTAGTCGAAGGTGGTGGCGGGATGGCCGTCCTCGGACAGGGTGTTGCCGAAGACGATCTTGGAGACGTCCTGGCCCTTGATCAGCATGTCCGCCTTGCAGATGGCGTAGGATTCGGGGTTCAGCTCCTGCCCGAACACGGTCAGGCGGGCCTTGGGGTTGTGTTCCTCCAGATACTCACCGGCAATGGACAACATGCCGCCGGTTCCCGCCGTGGGGTCATAGATGGTCCGCACCACGCCCGGCTTGGACAGCACGTCGTCATCCTCGATGAAGATCAGGTTGACCATCAGGCGGATGACTTCGCGCGGCGTGAAGTGTTCACCGGCGGTCTCGTTGGACAGTTCGGCGAACTTGCGGATCAGCTCCTCGAAGACCAGGCCCATCTGGTGGTTGCTGACCTGATCGGGGTGCAAGTCCACCTGGGTGAACCGCTCGGTGACCTGATACAGCAAGCCGGACTTGGCCAGACGCTCGATCTGAGTGTGGAACTCGAACCGCTCGAACACGTCGCGCACGGCGGGCGAGAAGGCGTTGATGTAGCTGTAGAGGTTCTGGCTGATGTGGTCCTGATCGCCCATCAGCTTCTTCATGTCCAAGGGCGAGACGTTGAAGAAGCTTTGGTCCGCCACCCGCAGCACGAAGGGATCAGGGGTGATGCCTTGGGCCTGCTTGGCCTGATACTCGGCCAGGACGGCGGGCTTGGTGGTCTCAAGGACGCAATCCAGTCGGCGCAGCACGGTGAAGGGCAGGATGACGCGTCCGTATTCGGACTGCTTGTAATCACCGCGCAAAAGATCAGAGACAGACCAAATGAAGGCCGACAGGGACTGTTGGTTCATAGGGGAGAGTGACCTCTACGCAGGAATGACGGGCGCAGAGGACGGTAAAGGGAACCACCAAAGCGCGCAAGGGCGAGACATAGCGAAATGCAGCCCCATATTTCGCTTATGCCCGCAAGGGAGAAGTCCTGGCCTTCGTTGGCCGGGGCCTCGACCGCCCCATGGCGGAGCCACAGCCTTTCCGATGCGACATTGCCCACGGGGATGCGGCCACTGATGCTCCTCAGTCCATGGGACTTGGCGATGGCCAGGCAATGGGTGAACACGTCGCGCATGATCCCCTTTCCCCAGTGCTCGCTGGCAAGCCAGTAGCCAAGGCGCCCGCGCCTGTCGGGATCATTCAGACGACTGATCGAGAGCAGCCCCAATGCCCTGCCGTCTCCCACCGTGACGGCAAATGCGACGGCGTCATGGGCTTTGCACCAAGTTGCGGTCTGCGCCATGAACTGGCCGGCGGTCAGAGGGGGCTTGGATGGAGCGTATCCCAGGGCGGAGGCCAACTTGGTGTCGGTGTTGAGGATTTCCGCCAGCGCCTGGCACATGCCATCGACGCCAGCTCCGTTATCGGACCGGGCGGAAGCAATCGCGACAAGGCTCGCTGAGGGCATGGACAAGGGGACGTTTCACGCGTCATCGAACAGCTCGCGCAAGGCCTTGTCCGGGTCCATGAGGAAACGGCGGGTGACGCGGAAATGCTCGGTGTCCCGCAAAGTCACCGAATGGATGGTGCCGCCGTCCAGCGACAGCAGATCGGCCCCAGGCAAGGCCATCAGAATGGGCGAATGGGTGGCGATGATGGCCTGCACTTGGCCCGAACGCTGCCAGTCGCGCAGGATGCGCAGGAAGGCCAACTGGCGGGCGGGCGACAGGGCCACTTCCGGCTCGTCCAGCAGGTAGATGGCGCGGTCGAACGAGTCCAGGCGGTGGCGGAACATGGCCATGAAGGCCTCGCCATGGCTTTGCCGGTGCAACTCCCGCCCGCCCTGGCGATCCATGGACCCCACCTCGTCCAGATAGCCGGCCAGACCGAAAAAGCTCTCGGCGCGAAAGAAGAAGCCGTTGGACACCTTGGGCAGCCAGGACAGCCGCAGGGCGCTCCCCAGGGCGCCCGCCCCCGGCTCATCGCCCGGCCGGTGATCCCGGCTACCACCCAGCATGGGGAAGCCCGCGCAAGCGGCAATGCCCTCGATCAGGGTGGATTTGCCGCTGCCGTTCTCGCCCACCAGGATGGTGATGGCCGCTCCGAGGCCGAGGGAGAATTCGTTCCCCTTCAGGAACGGGAGGTGGCCGAAGGGAAAGCGCCCGAGCTCCACTTTCTCGGGCAACAGGGTGATACGCTTGAGGAAGGGGGCGGCAAGGCCGGATGTCTTCATGCCTCCTCCTCACTGCCATCGGGCGGGGTGGGCAGTTGGAAGGGATTGCCGTCCGCGTCCAGCAGGGTCAGGTCGGAATAGCCCACCATCTGCCCGACGAAGCGAAAGCCCAGGTGATAGGCCTGCGCTAGGCTGCCCCCCCGAATCCGGGTTGGCTTGTCGAGCAGGCTGCACCACACCAAGCACTCCGAAACGATATCATCGATGGCCTCGGGGGCGCCTACATAGATGTGGAACGGTTCAAGGGAGCCATCGGCTCCCTTGGCCGTCACCTCAACGGCGAACTCTTCCATTCGATTGAAGCCTCCAAGCTTCAGGGCCAGTCGCCGGTGTTGAGCGGAGGCATGGGCCTGCCGGTGCGGCATGCCGCATTACGCTCGGATGCCGATGACCAGCAATTGTTCCGAATGCGAGGGGCCGGCGGAAGGGAGCGGCAGATGCTGCTGTCCTTGTCATACAGCTCATCGCATTCATCTCCGGACATTGGCCCCCGGTCACCGGGGCAGGAATTGCCACCGCCTCCACCGCCTTTCGATCTGCGTTGCAGGATCGTGTCGAGCAGATTGGTTGCCGCCGGATTATAGGCCAATTGCTGGCCGTCGTCGGAGCCAGAATTGTCCGCCTGGGCGAGTTTCCTGTTCATGGAGGCAAGAGTCGGCCCCTCGGGCTTCATGATGCCGTCCACCTCGAGGTCGTGGTCCTTCTGGAAGGACTTGATGCTCTCGAACATGGGCGTGTCCGGCCAGGGCGTCATGCCATAGGTGGCCGGCGCTTCATAATAGCCGAGATCGGAAAGGCCAGACTTGACGTTCCAGACGTCCTCGGGGTCGGTGGGATAGGAGCTTCCGATGGTATCTTCAGGGTGATGGACATGGCAAATCCTTAGCGATGCGACCGGCGCGCGAGCCTCAGGCCGCGCAGCCGCGTGCGCGTGAAGGGATAGGGGGGATGCGGATGCCAGACGCATCTTGCTCGCTCATCACTTGTGAGAGCCGAGCCGGCGGGCGATCCATTGTGGACAATGCCAGACTTATCTGGATTTGATAAGAACAAAAACAGAATATTGCGGATGAGTGTAAGGCTGGACCTGCCGCCCCAATCTGTGCCACCCTCGGAATCGGGTGGCGACCGCATCATGTGATTTCAATGACTTGGCGACAAGGCTGGCTGGTTCCTAGTCCCCCGATACGCTGTCGGATGCCCCATAAGATGCAAGGTCATTGTATCTAACCCACTGGAAACAAAGGCAGCGGGGGCAGAATCGATGCGCCTGTGGATGGTCGCGGCCGAGGCGGCTGTTTCAGTCTTGGAGCGCGACGGAGAACTCACTGCAGATTTCCGCCGTGTGACACAGGAGTGGTTGCCGGCGTATCGATGGATGGCCGACCAGATGGCGCTACGCCCCGGGCTAACATATTGAAATTGCTTTGATTATGCGGTCAATAATGACGTCAGCGAAAAGGCGATGAGGTCGGGTCAACGTGCCTGTGGATGAGTCGCGGTTACAAAACGTTACTTTTAGGGTTCTATATCTTCCCAAGTCAGAAAATGATGTCAGATGGCTTGTCACTGGCCGGATATGCCTGAGCCTGGGGCCTCTCGTCATCGCCCGCGCACTTGCTTTTATGTAAATTATGCTTCACATTATAGCGGCATAATGTCAATATATGTTACCGTTATGACGTCATCAGCATACAAGCCGGCCCTCAGTGCCAGGCACGCGATCCGGCAGATCGGCGCCAATCTCAAGCGGGCCCGATTGCGCCGAAAGCTGCCCATGGAAGTGGTGGCTGACCGCGCGCGCATCACCCGCCAGACCCTTGCCAAGGTGGAGCGTGGGGATACCTCGGTCAGCATCGGCATCTATGCCACGGTGATGCACGCTCTCGGGCTCATCGACAAGCTGGGCGATGTGGCAAACGATCCCATGGCGTCCATGCTGGAGGATGAGGCGCTGCCGAAGCGAATCCGCGCCAGGAAGAAGGTGTCCGAATCATGAGCAACCAGATCGAGGTCCATATCGACACCGGCATCCTGGTTTGCAAGGTGGGAACGCTGCGCGTTCACCAGCGCGGCGCGACGTTCGAGTATTCCGACGTGTGGCGGGAGCATGACGAGAGGTTTGCCATTGAGCCGGCGCTGCATGTCGGACCCGGCATCATCACGCCGGCTGGCGATCGCTCCATGTTCGGTTCGATCGGTGATTCGGCGCCTGATACCTGGGGCCGCCGGCTGATGCAGCGGCGAGAGCGACGGGCGGCGAACAAAGAGGGGCGCCAAATCAGGACCCTGACTGAGGCTGATTATCTGCTTGGCGTCACCGATGTGGCGCGCCTAGGTGGGCTCCGCTTTCGCCGTGCCGGTGAACAGGAGTTCCTGGCACCGTTGGCCACGGGTCAGCCAATCCCGCCATTTATTGAACTACCTCGCTTGTTGTCGGTGACGGAGCGGGTGCTGCGCGATGAGGAGACGGACGAGGATCTGTTGCTGCTGTTTGCCCCCGGTTCGTCGCTCGGCGGGGCTCGGCCGAAGGCGTCCATTGCTGATAAGGACGGCCACCTGGCTATCGCCAAGTTTCCCAAGCAGGACGACGATTACAGCATAGAGGCGTGGGAAGAGGTGGCCCTGACCCTGGCCGATATGGCGGGGATCGACGTGGCGTCCCATCGTCTGGAGAAAGTCGCTGGGCGGGATGTGCTGGTTTCGCGCCGCTTTGATCGGGCAACCGGTACCGGCCACCGACGTGCTTTCCTGTCGGCCATGTCCATGCTGGGCCTCAAGGATGGTGACAAGCAGAACGCCAGCTATCCCTATCTCGTCGAGGCGCTGCAGGAGCACGGCGACAAGAGTGGCCAGGATACCAGCGAACTATTCCGTCGGATGGTGCTGTCGATCCTCATTTCCAACGTGGACGACCACCTACGCAACCACGGCTTCCTGTGGGAGCCAGAGTTCAAAGGCTGGCGGCTGTCGCCTGCCTATGATCTCAATCCCGTGCCGCGCGACGTCAAACCGGGTGTGTTGAGCACCAACATCTCCTTGGACGAGGCCACCTGTTCGATTGACCTGGCGCGCGAAAGCGGAGAGGAGTTTTTTGGGCTGTCGCTGGCCGAGGTCAATTCGATTGTCCGCGAGGTGGCCTGGGCAGTAGCACAATGGCGCCAAGTAGCTCAGCGATTACAGATTCGACCGTCCGAGATCGGGCGTATGGCCAGCGCCTTCGAGCATGACCAGCTCAAGCTGGCATTAGCCGTGTAGGCGAGTGTGACCTGAGGTCGGCAAATTTGGGGGGCGGTCATCAAGATTTAGCCTGCTCTACCCTGGGAAAGAACCAGCGGGATACTCCATGGATCGCTCTGGTGGATCAGGAGGTGCCCCTGCAAAGCGGCAGCCGAAATGCCGCCACCGGCCAGCGCCGCCTCCACCGATTGGGCAAGTTCGGGCAGTTCCGGATGAAAGCGCAGGACCATGCGGCCCGCATCCGCTGGCCCCAGCGGTCCAATCTCAGCGATCCGATCAATGCGGCCTGGCCGGATCAGGGCGGGATCGAGGCGGTCCGGATGGTTGGTGGTCATGAACAGTAATCGTCCCTCGGCCGCCGCGACGCCGTCCAAGGCATTGAGCAGGCCGGACAGGGTGATCTTGGCCTCGGCCGATTCCCGTGTCGGAGCCGCCGCGTCGATATCCTCGAACACCAGGGCGGCTTTGCTCGGCACCGCGGCCAGATAGCGGCGCAGGGCGGCATCGTCCAGTCGGGATGACGCCAGATCGAGAATGGCCAGGTCCATGTCCAACTCGCTGGCCAGGGCGCGAATCAGGCTGGTTTTGCCGGTGCCTGGCGGCCCCTGGAACAGATAGCCTCGCCGCCATGGAATGCCGCGCTCTGCATACCAATCGCGACGCTCCAAGAAAATCTGGGCGTCCTGAAGCAGGGATTCCGCCAGACCGGGAGCGGTGATGACCGAGGACAGAGGACGGCGGGTTGCACGGGCGATCTCTTCCCAGTCGCCGAACTCCGACGGCCCATGGACGATGACCGAATTGGCCCGCTGGTCATAGCGGGTGGCCAGTTCCTCCATGAACGACCGCAGGCAATCGCGGCGAAGGCTGAGGGCCGTCAGGGTGATGACCTCGCGATCCTTCTGCCGCGTATCGGCCTCGACCGCCTCGCGCCGGAGCAGCAGCCAGCCGCCGCGATGCCGCAGCAAATGGCTGCCGGGACCGGGAACCAGCCACACCGGCTGTTCCTCGGGCTCATGGAAACTCTCCCGGACGAAACAGGCCACCGCAAGGTTCCGGCAGCGGCGGGTATAGGGATGATCGTGCAGCCAGGCTTCGAGATGACGGAAGGCCTTGGTCCGGCCATCGACCCGCAAGGTGGGCAGGGCGTGGGACGCCAGTCTGCGAACGGCATTTCGGGCGAGAGCCGTGGCGAAGGCCAAGGCGCCGCCGAGAAAGCCCAGGGCCAGTCCACCGGAGAACACCTCGTTCTCGGCTTGGTTCGCGACAAAGTTCAGGAGGGCGTCAATCATCGCCGTCCCCCGCGACTGTCGGGCCGCCAACACGAAACACCGACACGGAAGGCTCCGGTCGGTCCAGGGGGGCATAAAGGCCTGTTATGGTAAAAATCTAAGGCGCGAAGAAAATCTAGGCCGAGCCGCCGCTCATTGCAAGGGCGATGGATGCCGATGTGGCGGGGCTGCATCACTACGCCAAAATCTTGGCGCCTCTGCTTAGGCCGTTGATAGCCCATCGGAATTATTTCTTGAGATTCGAATCTCTGATAACGGAGCGGCCCCGTAAAAATCGGAAGAATTCGATGCAATTAGCCTGTTCATCGTTGACGCCTCACATGATCACATTGTTCTGCGAGCGCCGCCTCGCTTCTGTCTTGCCTTCTGACGTCACCCTCGCTCTTCGGGGATATCTGGTGGGTTTGCTTGCGCGACGGGAGTATCCGCCGTACCGAGGCACCCAGATAGATTTTGAGGTCGTTGCGGCCGCTCTTTCAATTGAGCCCATTCAGCTTCGATCCGCAAAGGCACAGTTGGAGCCGATCTTTGATGCCGTGTCCCGCTCCGTTGCTGAAGCCGAACTGCGGCCTCACGCGGCCGTTCAGAGTAAGGGTGGCAAGAGCACATCGCCGCGAGGGCCAAGGAAGTCCGTGGGGAAGCCTCCCAAGACGATCGTGGAATTTCCCGAGCCGTTGCAGGGCACGTAGGATGAACCTGATGATTTCGGCACCGCCTTACGCCTGTTCGCGGAAGGAAATGACGTCGGCGTCGAACTCCAGGCAGCGGACGAAATCTCGTTCCAGTTGGGATTCCCAATGGATGATGCGTCCGCTCTTCACGCTGGGGAAGCGACCCTTGGTGCCGACCATGGCGCGGCTGATGACCCGCCTGACCCGCTCTCCTTCCATGCTCAGCATCACATGCCTCATTTGTGCGACGTGACGCACAACATACGCCGATAGCCCGCATTCCTGCAAGCTCTGTTGCAACATGTGCGTCGCGACGATACCTTGCGATCAGGCTTCCTTGAGCGACCGGCATGAACCTTCTGACCTGTGACCAAGCCCTGGATCGCATTCGCGCTCCGGGCACCCGCCCGGTGTGGCTCGTCGCCGCCGAGGCTGTCGAGGGCGTCTGTGCTGCCGCGACCTGGCGGGAACGGCATGCCCTAGTCGGCGACTGGATCGCGGAAGCCGCCGAGGCGGCGGGGATCGGCGCCAATATGATGAGGCGCTGGATGGCGGCCCGACGCTTTCTGAGCGAGTGGGAAAGCTCTCATCCGGAGTCCGGCACCCTGGCATTGGCCGAGCAGGGGAAGATTTCCCCTGCGGCAGCCGAAATTCTCAAGCGAATGGCGGAAGTGGCGCCGGCAGACATCGTCCCGGCCATCGATTGCTTCGCGGGCAGCGGAATGACCATCCGGGATCTCCGCCAAACCTATGCGTCCGCCCTTGGGAAGGCCGCAAAAACCATCGACTCGGTCGTTGTCGCCAATCCCCCCTATGCCTCGGCAGCCGGAGCGGGGCGGCGTGCAGTGAACAAGCTCGGCTCTGAGCTGGTCCGCCAACGGACGACCGGAGCGTCGAAGCTCCTATTCTCCTTGGCCAACGATCATCTGGGGGATCTCTCAGGAAATACTGACCGGACCGCCCTGTTCTATGGCCGCTACAAATTCCGCTTCGTTGCGCCCGATGCGGTTGCGGTATGCCGACAGGATTACGGAATCGCGCATCTCGACGGCTATGCCTTCAAGGCGCTGGATAAAGTGCCGGTCCGCGAATCCTATGGCCGCCTGCTCGCCGAAACCCAATTCGCCGCCACATTCTTCCGCCGCTATTGGCTGCTGATCCATGGCCCCAGGGCGGTTGCCCAGGAAATTGCCGACGATGTGCATCGCCTGGAAATGGGGGCAGTCGGGGTTGCTGTTGCCGATCCGCAGGCAAAGCCTCTCCTCGACGTCGTCCTGCGTCCTGTCGCCCCTCCCTTCCCCGACCGCCAGAATGAGGCCAAGGAAGAGGTGTTGGGGCAGGGGATTTAGGCGGTACCGCCGTCCGGCTCTGCTTCCGCACTTTGCTCGGTGGCGGTAATCTCAATGTCGAGCTCCTGGCGGATACCGCTTGCGACTTCTAGCAATGCGTCGATTCCATCTCGTAGCCGCTTCAGTTCGAGACCGCGCCGTTGAGGCGTTTCACCTTCGAAGAGAATCTTGACGTCCGTAAACAGGACCCTGGCCAGTCGGGCATCTTCACCGTCGTCCAGTTGTTGGGCAACGCTGTCGTCAGCCCATGCAGCATCCTCTCCAGACGTCTCCGCAACCGCATGCTTTATGCAACAACCGATGAGATCGCGGGCGGTGCGATCGACTGTCCGGGCCTTATCAATCCAGCCTCCGGACGAGTGACTTGCTCCCCTGGCATCGGGATCAAAATACCAGGGCCGCGACCGGTCGATTAAGGTTCGGAGCTTGTCGGCCAAGTCATCAGTTTCACGAAACGGGCGCCGATGTCCCGGTATGTTCCCCCGGTGCTTCCAGAGCTGGAGGATCAGGTCGAAGAGCTCTCGTTCCAGGCTAGCCTTCTCCGGGCCTGCAGCTTTTTCGGCATCTTGCAGGCGTTCCGCAAGATAATGAGCCATCCACTGGCCGAGTGTGTCGGTCGGTTCCAACTGCAGCGCATCAATTAGTTTCCGGCCAAAGCCGCACAGATCCGTGAAGAGTATGGAGGCATCCGGTTGCGCCACGCAGGAGGTAAATTCGGTTGTAGGGCCTGTTGGCGATGTGTTTTGGGTCGTAGCGTCCGGGTTGGTCTTCGTATTCACGTTCGATCTCCACCTCGATGATCAGGTCGCAGCCGAAAGCGGAAAGTATGTCTTTCAGGAATGGAATCGTGACCGACACTCGGTGCCCGCTGTTGGACGAATCACCGCGCCGTTCGTCCACACGGGCGCCCCAGACTTCCGACCGCATGACCGGGATTGTTCCCCGATACCAATTCCGAAAATCCTCGTCGGGCAACAAATCGAAAAGTTGCCGAATGTCGCTTACAGGTTTCGGGGGTGGCCAGGAAACTTCACCGGCGAACACGTCCAAGCCATCCAGCCCCCGATCCCGTTCCGAGGAGGTGACAAGGTTTCTCAGCTTAAAGATGGCCAGAACCTCGTCTCTATCCTCGTCGATATTCTTCAGATTGAAGGCGTAGGGATTCTCCGCCGTCTGTAAGGTCCGGAGAAGTGCCATGCTGGCCGCGGGAGACGCCATTGCCGAACTGACGCGGACACGCTGCTTATTTTCGTAGCGGCTCTGAAACCACCAAGCATCCACGATCAGTTCATTGGCCGGCGCGTCACTCAACCCCAGGACGGCATCAAGGTCAGCGCCCCCGATGGAATATGCCCAAATCTCCCTCTTTTCTGGGGCATAGCCCACCTCTCCCATTTCCGGGTAGAGGTTGGGCGGCGCTGGATCCCGCCGGTCGGAAAGCCAGCGGCTATCACCTCGTGTCAAGTCGAGGCGTCGGATCCAATCCTCCCAGCCATTCTCTTCGTAACGGAGGGTTGGAGGGAATTGCAGGACAAGTTCCCCCGCCGCACAGAGCAGGGCATGCCAGCACACATAGAAGCGGTAGGAATCGAAGGCCGGTAATTGCTCCCGCCCGATGCCATGGCGTCGTTCCTTGCCGCTTCGCGGCTCAAAATAGCTGTTGGGAAGTGAAATGCCCCACCGTTCACAAATCCATTTCTCAACCCTCTCCGACACGTCGTCGGGATGAATGCCGAAGGCATTTCCCAGCGGGGCGATCCAATTGTTGTCGAATTCATAGGGCATCAGACGCCGTCCCTGGCCTCGTCGGAGATCATACCCGGTGTAGTGCGTCTGATCTGACGCCACCGGCTCCATGGCGCTGGAATTGACGGAACGCAGCTGCTCGATGGTGTCGTCGTCGAACCCCGCCTCTCCCGGAACCGCAAAAGCCAAAAACGCCTGGGCGGCAAAGTGGCGGATCTGGACATGGGGCTCATCGGCGTTCAAAGCCCAGTGAATGAGCGTTTCCCGATAGGGCATCACGGATTGAGGAGCTTCCACCGCCAACCGTGCCAGGGCGATCAGCAGCCACAATCGCGCATGGAGAGCATAGAAGGGCAGTCCGGCGCCAACAAAGGCGGGTAGTTCCGTCCGGGGCAAGAGGTTCACCAAGGCGTCCAGCAACGAAGACTGGCCAAGGCGCCCTAATCGGACCACCGCATGGGCGGCCCGCCATCGGGTTTCCGCCTCCGGCGAGGCCAGCATTGCGTACAGAAATCCCGCAACGGCTTCCTCATCCGAAGCCGGAGGGGAAAGGTCCTCGCACCAGGGACCATCGCCATCCTGATCACGGAGGGGGCCTTCCAACCGGTCGAGTGCGTAGGCCAGAACCTCCTGGGACTCATCTTTTGAGAGGGATTCTTTCGCGAGAAGATTCACGAATCGAAACAATTCGCGCGCAGGAATGTCGCGCACCCGCTGGGAGATGGAATGCGTCATGAGCCGGATCAGCTGGGAGCGACTTTCCCCACCCACGGTGACACATCGCCCGACGTCATCCCGATCCCAGCCCGTGAACGGAAGCAAGTCCTCGGCCTTCTTGTCCACGACGGTTCTAATCGCGCTTTGAAGTGCGGCCTGCACACTCAGGACATGGCCCCAATCCTTCCTGCACCCCTCCAATGCATCAATGGCCCATCGGCCATATTCCAGGTCGCCGTTGGCCAAGGCGGCAATATGGTCGACACGTCTATCCCGAGGAACCCGGTCCCTCATCGCCGCAAAAACATCATCAAGCGAGAGGCCGCCTCGACTATCTCTCCAACGGGCCATTGCCTGCTTGACGCCACCACAGGAGGCAAGGTCGAGACCTCCCAGCAACTGGTCAAGACCAGGTGGTTCTTCCTCTTCAGCCGGAATTGACGGTGGGCTTTCGTGGCCGTGATCCGAGTCCCGCCCCAGGGCGGCAAGCTGCTCCAGGCGCGCATTTACTAGGCCGTGGCGGCGCGCTTCGGCCTGAAGCTCTTTGAAGGAAATTCCCTCCGCCGTCGGGTCCAGTTCCTGGTCAGCCACCAGGATGTCGAGAGCGGCTTGGCGCCGTTGCCTGTTCGGCAATCCGGCAAATACATTCTTGGCGAGGCTCTTCCCGCCCCAATATCCGCCAAAGGCATGCAGCGCAATGAGGGCTTCCGGGGAAAGGCGGCCAAGCTGCATCGCCATCGGAGCTAGGCTCGATATCGTCCAGCGAACAGCCTCGACACCCCGATCGTCCCAACGGGCAATTGCGGCGAAGGCGGAGGGTAAATCCAGTCGGGCAACGGATGTGGTGACGCTTTCCCAGGGAAATTTGTGATCGTTATAGGCATGCAGAAGCTCGGCTGCCCGGGCCAGACGATAGGCCTCTCGTGCCGACGATCTTCCGGTTCCAGCACATTCCGCAAGGGTGAGCAGAGTATCCAGGTGTGGGTGGACTTCGTCACCCAGCCGCCCCACATGGTCGAGGGCCTCTTGCAGGTAATGGCTGGCCTCGGTCGGCCCCAGGGGGAGGAGTGCCCTGGCGATGGCCATAAAATCATTGGCAGTCCGGCCGGCATCCTGGCGCTCGCTCGCCGTCGCCTCGTGGGCTCGGCCCGCACACAGAAGGGCGAATTCGGTCAGAGCCGGTCGCGACGCGGCCAACTCAGCCAGGTGCGTCCACGTCGCGCTTGGAAAGACCAATTGCTCAGCCTTTGCCCAATCTTCCAAGTCGGCAGCGCAGCCGTCGGTCCCATCGGCCCAAAGCATGGTCTCCATGCGCAGAAGGGCAATGTCTCGATTGGTCGAATAGCGAGCGTGGCCAGCGCCCTCGTATTGCTCTTGGAATGCTACGGGCGGGACATCCGTTGCCGAGACTTCTCCCGCGATCGCTTGCCCACGGACCATATGCCACTGGATTAGATCGCCATAGTAATCCGAGAACTCGCGCTCGTCTCGCCCGTGCCCGCGGTTCGTCTCCCAGGTGTCACGCAGGTTGTTGGGCACAACATCCTTTATGGTGACCTCATATCCTTCCAGTATGGCAGCCATGGATGCCATCCGCAGAAGGGCGCTTCGCTTATCTCCCGGATTATAATGGGTGTATGCCCGTTCATGCGGCACGGGGTAGCGGGCCAATAGCTCTTGAATTCTGTCACTCGGGCATTCGGCTCGCACCGCCGCCTCGACGACCGAGGCAATGGCAGGGAAAATGGGGCTGTCATCGAGCTGGTCCGGCAGTTCGATGGGGGAGGGCTCGACGAGAAGCTCGTCCAGCAGGCGCTGTGTTGATGCAGCGGGTGGGGCGATGCACCGCTCGACCAGTTCCCTATTGACCGCCAAGCGAACCAGAAGCGGGGCGTCTTCGTCAGCAAGGATGCCTTCAAGAACACCTTGATCGCCATGGGCCAGCATCCGCTTGGCCATGATGCATCCCGCTAGAAACGGCATGCCCCCGGACCAGTGACCAAGAAAATGAACCATTTCACTGGGGCCCTCTAGCCGGGCGAAGGCCTCGGCATAGAGAGCGACATCCGCAACCTCCAACTTTTCTCGGGAATAATCGTCTGGGCGCGCCCGCCGCTCCGCTGCCCAATCTCTCAGCCATCGCATGGCGAGGCGGAAGTATTGCCTCGCTTCCGGCAAACCCAAGGGGGTGGCCGAGAGCATGGCGGCGCAGGCGATAAAGGCCTTTCCGCTGGCTCGCCAAGGGCGGCGCCGGAAAACATGCTCTGCGACGACTTCTGGGGCGGCCAAATGGCCGATCAGATCCGCATGACCATTTAGAAAGGCTACCTGTCGGGCATCTGCGGCAACTTCCTCTGCCGCTCGAACCAGCAGTTTGGCGGTGTCCGTGGTTCGTCCGCGCGAGGCAGCGACCCTGAGCCCGTAGGTCACACGCTGCAGGACAATCGCCCGGCGCTCTACCGGGTCAGCCGCCTCGGGTGGTGCGTCACCAAGGGCCAACTCCATCAACCGATCGTGACGACCGGCCTGATGCAGGACGATGGGCAGAATGGCCGCGACGTAGGTGTCTGTGTTTGCGGCGAATTCCAGTCGATCGGCCATGGCCCCCCAATGCGCCGTAGCATTGGCAAATTTATCTTTGAACCAGGTTTCCGTCGGTTCGTCTTGGAATTGGACCGCGTCGTTGCGGATCAGAATGGGACGGCCATTGGCAAAATCAGCGACGAAGCTGCGGATCGCGGCTTCAGTAAGGCCCGACGCCCGCGCCAGCGTGGCAAGCGGAACAGGCGGTGGCAGCATGGCGAGGGCAGCTCCCAGGCGGTCGAGTTCATCGCCCACCGCCTGTTCGCGCAGGACCGTGTTGAATGCGGTGTCGAGTTGTCCTTTGACCAGAGTCTCGGCGGTTTCCACGGTCGGCCCAAGGCGGTCACACAAGGTGGTAAGATCTCTGGCGACACGCAGGGCATTGGCTTGGACGCGCGGGTTGCTATCGGTGAAGTGGTGAAAGAGGGCGACCTGCTCGTCCGACGCCTCGGGAAACTTTGTCCGAAGCATCTCTCCGCTCTCCGCGACGGTAAACGGCTGGAGATGAATGGGGATGACCTCCCGCCTTGGGCGCAGGTATTGCTCCACCCGATGAGGGCGGGCAAGGGCCACGATACGGCACCCAGGCGGCGGCGCTTCCTGCAGCAAGGCCTCGGCGAAGCTGCTCTCACTCGCGCCCTCGGCCGCCATTCCCAAATTGTCTGCGGCATCAATGATCAGCAAGACCACGGCATCGGGGGACTGGGCTTGCACGGCTTCGGCGGCTTGTCCAAGCCTCCGCCACAGCTCTTGCAGATAGGTCTGTTCCGACAGCCCATTTTGCGGCAACAGCAGGTCGCACAGCCCCTTTGCCGCCAGTTGGTTGACGATCTGTGTCACCCCGCGGGAAGCGCCGTGCCTGTAGTTTCGGGGATTGCGGTAATCCCCGGCGGCAAAGCCGTCAAACAGGATGGTTTCAGACCCGGGCGGCATGAGTCCGCATAGACGCTGCGCCAGTGTGGTCTTGCCGATACCCCCAGGGGCCTGAATGACGACCGGCCAGTCCGCCAGGAGGATCGTGGATGCGATATCCTTCTCCTGGACACGCTGAAACGCGGACTCGGCTGGTTCGAGTTTGGCCGGAGCTGGGAACAGATCGTCGGATGTCGCCCTGAAGGCAAGCAGAACCTTTTCTCGGTCGATGATCTTGTCCCGCGCCTTGTCTGAGGTGGTGTGATCCTGGACCAAGGCCTTCATCCGTAGGGTCGCGTCACTGTCGAGCGACACCCGCCGGGCGTCCGAAGCCAACAAATCCGCGAGGTTTCGGCGATCGGGCTGCTCCGCCAGGAACTGAACCAAGCCTGCAAAGTCCTGGAACTCGACGGCTGAAAGGCCCGTTTCCCTAAGCAACGCCTCCCGGGCTTTCTGCGCAGCGTTGTCGAGGTCTTCAGGCCGCGTCCCAAACCTCAATGCTTCGAAGGCGGCAAGCACGTTGGGGGAAATCGGGCGATTGGTCACGAACTGGAAGCGGATTTTCCCCAGAACCTCCAGCTTGCCAAATTCGGACATCTTCTCTTGAAAGCTCTCGGCAAAGCCCTTCAGCGTGTCGGCCAGGCCGGAAACTGGCCAGGGCGTATCCGGATCCCGAGTAGAGTATTTCAGCTGGCAGTAGACAACCTGCCGGGCCTGACGGAGATCCTGCGAGCCGTAATACTCGGCGGTATCGACGACCAGCAACCCAGCGGCAAGCTCCTTGCCGTGGGTTTCGCGCTCGGATACCCCTTCGACCGACACCCCGACCAAATCCGTGGTCGGATCAAGTAGCCTCAACGTCCGGCGCGCCGTCCACAGAATGTGGAAGTCGTCGCCGTCATTGCGGTACCGGACAAAATTAACCTCATTCGTCATGAGGAAAGTGTATCAGTGGTTAGGCTCTACGTCGCGCAGGAAGCCGCTATCCGGGTAACGATGGACAAAAGTTCCCTCAAAAACAGCGCTCTGTGTTGGGCCTTGGCTTCTTATACACTGGGGAAACGGGCGACATCATCCACCTGCGTTCGCTGAGGTGCCACAGGCACTACATTTCGCCTCATCCTTTTTTGTGCAGTTGAACGATGGCGGAGGTGAATTCCCTGAGAGATTTTCACGATAACTCACCACCGTCAGAATATCATCGGCCTCAGCCGAGATGGCGGTCATCAATTCCCGGCGAAAATCTGGGTTTCGCAGGAAATGTCCGCAGCGAAAATAAATGGTGAAGTCAGTTCGCCCCGGCGTGCGCACAACATCAAATGCTCTGCCATCACTACAATAGTTTTGGAAGTCCTGCAGTCGCTTTACAAAGCGGTCATTGGCACTCGTCATTGCGCTTCCGTCACCGTAGGCTTTAGTGATTCTGACTCTGGAAATGATGGAGAACGGCCACATATCGTTGCGCTCTTTGGCCGGCGGAGGCGCTATATTCTTGGAAACAACATATGTTAGACTGCTGAACGTCAGAATTAGCTCCGTCCTCTCAACCATAAAATCGGAGAAGAGCCTATTTTGGAGTTTAAATATTTGCTCAAGTCTGTTCCTTCGATCGCATTCAAAGTTAGTTTCAGGCCCGTCTGCGGACTTAACTTGAAATGCTATAATAACATCGCCCCAGCCTTCGCTCAGCAAGACAAGGTCATCTTCTGTCATCTGCGGCTTTATGTTGTCTTCTCGTCCATCATTATGATTATTAGCGCCGCCTGCCTTGGATGGCTCGCCGGCATAAAACGTCTTTAGGCGGTGAAGGAAATCCAGTCGCTCTGTCCTGACATTGAGGGTAATGGACAGGAATGCCAGAGGAATTCGCTTTTCGACCTCAGGCAAAGGCAGCGGCTTCGCCTCGAATAGCCGAAATCCGATCGCAAGCTCGTGGCGAACGAAGAAGGGTGGCAGGGGGGGGGGAGCCTCTGCGCCGATGGCAAGGGAGGCGTTTCCTGCTTGGGTGGTTTGGTAAATAAGGGCATCCTGGGCCGCATGGGGAGATCGCCGGAATTGATCCCGAATAAATCATAGCGCCCCATCAGCGGGTGGTAAAAATACTTGTGCGGATCACTCTCAAGCGTATACGGCCCCTCTTCTAATTCTTCAGCCACTTGTTTACCAAAGCGGCTCGCAGCGCAGCGCTCCAGCAGAAATAGACGGACAGATTTCTTGTTGTTGTCCGCAGATTCAAGAAATCCAGATTGTATCCCCCGCCTAACAGTTTCCACGTGACATGTGGAATCAAGATGATCGCTGATTGCCAGCAACTCTGAGCTGCCCGTGCGAGAGTCAAATATTTTATATTTCGCAACAATATCTCGCAATTGCTGCAGCTTCATCATTTGAATGCGGATAAAAAAACTCCGACTGGCGCCCTGACTTATTTCATCGAGATCGTTGATTCCATTGAAGTGGACGTGCAGAATTGCCTTTGGGTGTATCTTTTTAACAATGCGACCAATTTCCACTAAGTCTCTGTCTGCAACAAGCTTTCTTCCAGCTTTTTTTGCTATTTCTGCTATGTCTGTAATTTTAGACTTAGCAATCTCGTGAAGAACGCCATCCCGCGTCACATTTTCAGCGGTCAATTCGGGGTCTACCCAAGTCCACCACTGCTCTAGCTGCGTAACATCCTCTTTTATTTCTTCGTCAGAGCATTCCGGGTTTTTAACATTGGCTCTTAGCGTCTCAGCTGTGAAACTATTGACCAATTCTTTTTCACGCCAGAGTCTCAGAATGGTCCGAATGGGGTCGGCCGGCGAGGTTTGGTGCCAATAAAATAATTCAAGGGCGATCTGGTATAACTCTCGACCGGGGGCGCCATCCGACGACATGTCGGTCAACCACTCCCCCCTTTTTTTCTCTGCCGTTAGCTGCCCCAGTTCGTGGTGCAAGAAATCACGCGCTCGCAGCATGGCCGACTGCCATGGCACATCATGCAGGTGTTCGAACAACTGACTGAAACCTTCGGCGTCACCTTTCCAGGTGAGGCCATAAATCTTGGGAAAGTCCGTCTTGGCTATTTCTATGGTTTTTCCCGCAAATGGGCGCTTCTCCTTCAGTTTCATCTCGATAAGAAGCTCTTGAATAAAAAGCCGGGTATCTTGCGGAAGGTCGGCACAGGCGGTGGGGCGCTCTAGGGCAAGGCCGACAAACTGAGTCTCCCCCCCTCGGAACGGCGATTTCTCAGCATAATCCTGCCTCATTTTCCACCAATCCTTAACCTCCCCCAAGGCATCGGATTTTCTGGCGGTCTGGATCAGCACGTGGCTCATATCCTGCCAAGGGCCGACATGATCATGAATGCCACGGGGGCCAAGATGAACGATGGTCTGCAGCAGAATCTCGCAAAGGGTCTCGACGCCTTCGCAAAGTCGGGTGGCCAGGGGGTCGCTTGTCCCCATACCCTTGATCCAGGCACACACTAGGCGTAAGCGCAGATGCCACTCTAGGCTGGGGATATTGAGCGCTGCCCAACCTTCATCCAGCCATGTGTCGGCCAATTCGAAATCGATCTCATCTTGTGGCGAGCGGAAGAGGCAATCCATGCCAGCGCCGATAATTTCCTGTACCAGCGCAAATAGGTAGGCCGGCCCGGTTACTGTTGCCGCCAGGAGATCGCAAGTCAGTTCGCCCAGGGCATGGTCGTGGGCATGGCGCGGATCTTTACTGGGAAATCGGGTGAGCCCAAAGGAGTCTAGGGTCGTGGAAAATAGCCTAATGAGGCGCGGCAGGCTTCCTTTAGATGTTTTGAGGACGTGAGGCTCGAGGTCGCCATAAGCATGCTGAATGACATTATGCGCCACTTCATGCGCAATGACTGGCTGGAGATCTGGTCTGTCGGGCATCCAAAACGATGTGTTGACGAGATCCGTATGCCGGGGCTTCAGGTTGTCAAATATCCCAATTCCAACTTCGTCCCTCATCACGGAGGAGTTTGATACGGCGGAGTGAGACCAGCGATGGGTATAAATACCACCACGAAGCTGCCGCCTGCTGCGGCCCTCCACATGAATCAATACGTCTTCGACCAAGCTGCCCAGGTCGGCACAACGATCCGATAGATAGGAGGAATAAAGGCCCTGTTCGCGTCGCCGCTTTGTCATGGGCTTGGGGTGATCTTGAATACCCAAGTCCAATGCCGACTCGAACTGTGCCTTCAGATCTCCCAGATTTTGGATGTGGCGATGGGCGTTCGCCATGACGGCGGAGCGGACCAAAAGAAACCGCCCCATCATGGTCTCTCGATCTCCCCTTCGGCTGGAGTCGTTGCCATCGATAGTTCGTAAACCCCAGCGGCAGAGAATAATCTTATCGCGCAGTATATTGCGCTTGAGCAATTGCAGGGCGGATAGGGCGTAATATAAGCGGCGCGGATCTGCGGTCCAGTGACTGTCTCTTACATTGGATGCCACCGCCTCGCACACAGCGTCATAGGTTGCTTTATGAGCGTCTGCGTCGCAAAAACCTGATGCCCAAGTTGAGGCTTCTTTTCGTATGCTAAGATCTGAAAACTGGGGGTATGGGATAATCCACGCCGCAACCAGTTCGTTAATTTCATCTATTGTTGTTGCACCGGAGAGTAAATCCTTCCATATTTTTGTAAATACATTATTTTCTCCGTCTCTTATCTTGTACGAACCCCAAAGGTAGTCCTCCTCATATTGCAGAGGGCCGTACAGCTTGCCATCGCGAAGGGCGTGAATTACATTTGTCTGGCTGTGGCGCACTTCAAGTAATAGGGTGTCCAGCCGCTCAACGGTATCTAGCCACAAGAGCCATGCGAGATCTTTTGCGGATTGGTTTATTTCTTGCTTTGTCATGATGGCCCCTCTTGCGGCATTATTCTTCTGCATCGCGATGCTAGGCTGGTTCAATACAATTCTGGTCTAATCGCGGGGCGCTCCATGAGGCTCCTCCGCCTTGGTGCAAATTAAACAATACAGAGCGACGGCAAGTGCCGGTGCATCATCCTTCTTGGTCGGATCCTTGAGAATTTGTAGCGCAGTAAGTGCGATAATCAGTGCCACCGAAGTAATTACCGAGGTGGCTGTGCGGACCCAGCGATCCCTTAATACATGAAGGCTGTGAGGGGGGCAGGCTCCTGCGCGCCAAATTGGAGCGTATGGCAACGTACGGAGGGAATCATCGGCATCGGTCTGATGATCTAGCCAAGTTCCATATTGGATAACCGCCCGGTAGATGAAGAGCATGGAGATAAAGGCCCAGCCAAAGGCCATGCCCACCTGCAGCGGAGGAGTGCTTCCCATGAGCAGAAAAGTGACAATCAACCAAATAAAACTCAGCCAAATAGGGGTGCAGTAGTGAAAGAAGAAGCGTAAAAACCCCCGGCTTGCAGCATTGTTTGTCTCGTCTTGATTTGGAGCGAAGTGCGCCGCAAGTCCCAATGCGAGAAATGCCGCTTGGGGGCTGCCCGATGCCTGCGTGTAGATTGGATCTGCGCATATAGCTTGTGGCTTGAAAAATTTCAGGCGATGCCAGACCATCACGCCCCAAACGTGCAGGGCCCGGATGGCAGTGGCAGCCGAACCGTCGCCATGGCAGGGCGCCATTACAACCTTAGACGGAAGCGACAAGAACCAGTGGGTGAGGCCGTCTGGGACGTGAGCCCTTAGCCCTTTGTAGACTTTGGCGCGGACAATAAAGAGCTGGGTTGCTGTTGGCAGGATTAGCCAAAGCATTGCGAATGAGGTGATCGCCCAGAGTGGGCAGGTGGCTAGGCTGGCTATCATGATAGAAAACAGCAGGGCATAGGCAAGGTCGTAATTTGCCAAGCGATCCGGCACTAGAATGAAGGTTGCCGACGAGAGGTCTGGTTGCCTCCTGGCATCATTCTGCGGGGGCAGTAGCATCCAGATATTAAAAGGGTGCCGTGGAGGGTGACGCAGCGAACCCATTTGGGTGAGTCGAACATGAAGTTCGAAGCGCCCTAATCTCAGAAATTGAAGTAGAGCCCCCTTGGCAATTGAGGGGGCAATAAGCGCCATTGGCAAAAATTTGAGAGAGAGCACTATCGTCACGGATAGCGCGGAAAGGGCTACCGGAAAAGCTATATATATTGAACCGAGAGCTATTGCGGATGCCGTTTGATTTTTGGCGGTATCAAGGAAAAAGTCTAACATTTTTACCGAATGCACCCATTCTTATATACCACCCAAAGGGGTAGCACATTCGAGGGGGGTGGTACAGTAAAAATACGAATGAGGGAAAAAACACTAGGCGGCGTCCGCAGTGCGGGCGGGCGCAAAACAACCCTCGGCTAGGTCAATTGCTCTCTAGCCAGCCAAGCGGAAGTGGGGCATTTGCCTTTAGAGTGAACTCGTGAAGAACTAGAAGATACCGCGTTGTCTGGCATCGCTCCGGGGCGACCAAGTCGATTTAACGCCTAGCTGCAGCGACGATGAGAACGGTGAGCGAGCATAGGCGCCACCAGTTAAGTCGGCCTGACGACGAATGTCCTGCTCGTGAATGCGGTGCTGAATCTCGGCGATTTCATCTTGGCTCTGCGCCCTAAATTCGCCGAACTCCCTGCGGAAATCATTGACGCCGCTAAATCCATGCTTCTGCCCTGCCCTAAGGTCGGCGATTTGCTGATCTACGCGCGCACTAAGGGTCTGGATTTGTTGATCTACGTGCGCCCTGAAGTCGCTTATCTGCCGCTCCAATGTTCGGAGAACTATCGCAAGGACGTCGTCAGGCGCTATTGGGGCGGAAGTTGTAGCGGTCTCTTCCGTGTGCACTTTGGACATTTGGCAGCCATATCTCAAAAAAGCGGCACAGCTCCCCCTGAGCGAAGCGCCAGGAGTTTTTTATAGCACCACAGTCTGCTTTTGCAACTATTTTGGCGCCACAGTGCGCTGAGCAATCATTTTTCAGTGCGGCAAATTTGCTTTAGTCATGAAGCGTCATATTTCGTTAAATTTATGGCGCTCAAACAAGGGGCGAACGGCCTAGCTACCAGCGTATCGCCCACTCACTTAAGGGAGATCTCGACGTAAGTGTTCAGGGCCAATAGTACCGCCGACAAGATCGTCCTTGGTGGGGCCGCACTAGGTTCTGGACTCATAAGTCCGCATCCACAGGCGGGTTGAGGCGAGCATGACAGCGGCGAGGTAGTTCCTGGCCGATTTGTCGAAGCGCGTCGT
>NZ_AONQ01000059.1 GCF_000342045.1 Paramagnetospirillum caucaseum
AATCACCACATGCCTCATCATTTCCTCCCAAGGAGTCACCCCCTTGTTATAGGGCGGACCGGGCGGAAATCAAACAGGCGAGCGAAAAATTAACCCTGGGTGACGTCACCCTCGACGCGGGCGGCCAGCGAGGCGGCCATGAACTGGTCCAGGTCGCCGTCGAGAACGCCCTGGGTGTCCGAGGTCTCCACGTTGGTGCGCAGGTCCTTGACCATCTGGTAGGGCTGCAGCACGTAGGAGCGGATCTGGTGGCCCCAGCCGATGTCGGTCTTCTGGTCCTCCAGCGCCTGGGCGGCGGCTTCCCGCTTCTGCAGCTCTGCCTCGTAGAGACGGGCGCGCAGCATGTCCCAGGCCCGGGCCCGGTTCTGGTGCTGCGAGCGCTCCATCTGGCAGGCCACGGCGATGCCGGTGGGGATGTGGGTGATGCGCACCGCCGAATCGGTCTTGTTGATGTGCTGGCCGCCCGCTCCGGATGCGCGGTAGGTGTCGATGCGGCACTCGCTCTCGTTGATCTGGATGTCGATGGTGTCGTCGATCACCGGATAGACCCAGGCCGAGGAGAAGCTGGTGTGGCGGCGCGCCGCGCTGTCGTAGGGCGAGATGCGCACCAGCCGGTGCACGCCGCTTTCGGTCTTCAGCCAGCCATAGGCGTTGTGGCCGAGGATGCGCACGGTGGCCGACTTGATGCCCGCCTGCTCGCCGGAGCTTTCTTCCAGCCATTCCACCTTGTAGCCGTGCTTCTCGGCCCAGCGGGTGTACATGCGCAGCAGCATCTCGGCCCAGTCCTGGGACTCGGTGCCGCCGGCCCCGGCGTTGATTTCCAGATAGCAGTCGTTGTGGTCGGCCTCGCCCGAGAGCAGGGTCTCCAGCTCCATCTTGCCGGCGCGCTCCTTCAGGGTGCGGACCTGTTCCTCGGCGTCGTCGACGACCGTCTGGTCGCCCTCCATCTCGCCCAGTTCGATCAGTTCGAGCAGATCGGCCAGTTCGCGCTCCAGCGCCCGGCAGCCCTGGATGGCGCTGTCCAGCTCGTTGCGCTCGCGCATGATCTTCTGGGCGCTGGCGGCATCGTTCCACAGATCGGGATTCTCGGCCGAGGCGTTCAGCTCGTCGAGCCGCATCAACGCTTCGTCCCAATTGAGATGACGCTTCAGCAGGGCGGCCGACCGCCGGATATCCTGGGCGAGCGCCTCGATCTCGGCCCGCATGGCTGTTCCCCTATGGAAATGTGGAGGCGCCCTTTGTAAGGAACTCCGCCCAGACTGGCAACCCGAGAGATTCCACCCGAGAGATTCCGGGATCAGCGCGGCGGCGGCCCTCCCCTGGGCGGCGGCGGCCGCCAGCGGGCGACGGCCTGACGGCCCTCCGGCGACATGGCCGACGCGGCTTCGAGAATGACCTCGGCGACGGCCTCGTCCACGGCGCCATGGGCCTGCCGCCCCTCGGCCAGGACGGCGCGCAGGGATTGCGCGTCGAAAGCGGGAGCGGCCAGCGCCGCGGCGACCCGTTCCGGCAATCCGGTCCAGACGCGGTGGCTGGCCTCGACCTCCTGGGCGCGGCGGCCGATTGCGGCGCGCAGGACGGCGGCGTCGGCCGGCGGCAGATCCGCCGCCAGCCGCTCGACGAAATGCAGCGGGCTGGGCGGTCCGCCGCCGGGCGGACGCGGCGGTGGGCCCGGCTCGCGCATCACCAGCACCGTGCCCAGGAAGACGTTGAGGGCCAGCGACGCCGGCAAGGCCCAGCGGGACAGGAATTGAAGCCCCATCAATACTCCAGCTCCGCGTAAGAGGTTGCGACGAACAACTGGTCGAGGGCGACCACCTCGGCGGCGGGACGCAGGTCCCGGCCGACCACGATGCCCAGCAGGGCGGCGGCGGCCATGGGCAGGGCGAAGCGCGACAGGAGCGGCAGACCGGCCAGCCATCGGCCGAATCCCAGCGCGGCGACCGTCGCCGGGCGCGGCTCGTCCAGGCGGGCCATCACCCTGTCCATGACGCGGGCGACGCGGTCGGGCGCCACCTCCACCGGCGGCGCCAGCCTGCCCATCAAATCGTCCAGATCGTCGGCACTCATGTCACGTCTCCCATGCCCCGGATGCCCAGACGGGCCAGGGCGGCCCTCAGGTTGCGCTTGCCCCGCACCAGCAGGGCCTCCATGGCGCCAAGCGACAATTCCAGCACCCGCGCCGCCTCGGGCGCGGTCAGGTCGCCGAAATAATATAGCGACAACGCCTGGCGTTGTCTGGCCGGCATCTCGGCCATGGCCGCCGAGACCAGCCGTTCCCGCTGGCGCGCCATGGCCCGCTCCAGTCCGCCCGGCGACGGGTCGACCGGCTCCTCCGCCTCCTCCGCCGCCACGAACCGTCCCCGGCGCAGGCGGTCGAGACTGGCGTTGAGCACCACCCGGTAAAGCCAGGTGGAGAATCTGGCCTCGCGGTCCGGCTGCCAGCGCGCCGCCAGGGTCCATACCTTCAGGAACGCCTCCTGCACCACCTCGTCGGCGTCGTCGGGATTGCGCAGCACCCGGGTGGCCAGCGCCAGCATGGCGCGGACATGCCGTTCCATCAGCCGCTGGAAGCTCCGGCGGTCTCCCTGGGCGATGGCTCGCAGCAGATCATCGTCACTGGCCGCGTCCCCTTCCGGACACGCCCGTCCGCCCTGGCCCACGCCACCTCCGCGACAACCGTCATCGCAGGATTGAACGGGCCGGGGCGGGCTATCCATGCGGAAAATCATGCGCTCCCCCGGCAGAATCTGCCGCCCCTCCCGGCAGGTTCTGCCGGGGAAGCCATGAGCAGGGAAGGGAAAACCGCGGCCATTTCGCACCGGATCAAGGGGTTACGCCGCAACGCCGGCCCTGGCCCCCGCCTTGCAACGGTATCCGTCGGGCCGGCACGTGACACCGCATAGGAATACTGCGGTGCGAACGGCATTTTCAAGAAAAACATAAGAAATAATTTAGAATTTTTCCGCGCATGGAAAGTATATTTTACTGCGTGTGACGACTCGATCGGAATCATATCCGCTCAGTTCATGACTGATGGAGAGTCGCTATGCTACACGGACCAGACGCTTCCGCCTCATCATCCACATATAACATAAGCTCAGTCTTCAAGAGGATTGACACCAACTCCGACAGCTCCGTCGATCGCGCGGAGTTCATCGCCGGCAAGCCGGACGATGTCAGCGAGGAGCAGGCCGGCGCCCTGTTCGACAGGCTGGACTCGTCGGGCACGGGCGCGCTCAGCCAGGACAGCCTGACCGCCGCCGTCCAGCAGATAGCGGCCAGCATGCAGTCGGTGCTGCTGCAATCCCAGGAAATCGGCCAGGGAAACAGGCCCGGCGGCCCGCCCGATCCTGAACAGATGATCGAGGACCTGGACAGCGACGGCGACGGCACCGTCAGCCGCGACGAGTTCGTGGCGGGCCGCCCCGATGGCGTCGGCGAGGAACAGGCCGACACCTTCTACGACAAGATCGCTGCGGCCGCCGGGGCGGATTCCGCCTCGGGCCTCAGCCAGGAACAACTGGCGGCGGGCATGAAGGCCGCCGGACCGCCCGAGCGGACGGCAAGCGGCCAGACCACCGCCACGGCGACGCGATCGGCCGGTGGCGAATTGTTGCAGGAGATGCTCAAGGCCATCGGCTCGTACCAGAAGGCCAGCCTGCTCGGCGCCGCCGCCTGATCCGCCGCCGCCCCCATGCCGTCTACCCCTTTCGGCATGGGGGCGATTTTTTCCGCAAGGATCGGGGAAGCCCCGGCGTTCAACCGGGCAGAACCTTTTGTCTCAGAAGGAGATCGGCCATGTCCATCGCATCCGTGGGGAACCAGTCCTCGCCGCAATCCCTGTTGCTGACCGACCTGAAAAAGAACGGCCTGTCGTCCGAGGTGGCGACCCAGGTCGAATCGGAAATCCAATCGGTGCTCCAGTCCCAGGCCGAGTCGGGCTCGCCCCCCTCGCCCACCGACGTGCGCACCGCCATCGAGGCCCGGCTGAAGGAAGACGTCTCCTCCGGCTCGCTGACCCAGGAACAGGCCGACGCGGTGATCGCCGCCCTGGACGAATTCGAAAGCCGCATCCGGCAATCGCCCCCCTCCGGGGCCGGCCAGAAGGGTCCCGACGCCGCCGAACTGTTCGCCAAGCTGGACGGCGACGGCGACGGCACGGTGACCCGCGACGAATTCGTCGCCGGCCGCCCCGACGACGTCAGCGAGGAGCAGGCCACCGCCTTCTACGACAAGATCGCCGAGGATAGCGGCGGCGACGCCGATGTCGGCCTGACCCAGGAACAGTTCGCCACCGGCCTGCAGAACGCCGGACCTCCGGCCGGCGGCGGCGCTCCTCCGGCGGGCGGCGGCGGTGGCGGCGGGGCGGCGGGCGTCGGGTCCAGTCAATCGTCGGACGAAGTGGTCTCGGTGACCACCACCACCTCAGCCGACGGCACCAAGACCACCGTCACCAAATATGCCGACGGCTCAAGCTCGACCTCGGTCACCTACGGCCAGACGGACGCCTCCAGCGCCGACGCGCTGCAATCCATCCTGAAGTCGCTGACCAAGGACAGCGCCGATTCCGACGATACGGCGTCCTATCTCGGCAAGCTGCTGTCGGGGCGCCTGGTCGATACGGTGGCCTGATCAGCAGCGGGGGACGGGCGAGCGGAACCGGGCGGCAAGCCCCCCCAGCGCCGCCTTGCGGCCGCTCACCAATCCCTCGATCTTCTGCCGCACCTGGGGCAGCGAGCGCACGTCGTCGAGACGGCGGCGCAGGAAACCCCAGGTGTCGGCCGAACCTTCGGATTCATCATCCAGCCAGTACAGCAGGGTGGCGGAATAGACCGCCGCCAGGGTGGCGCGCTTGGAATACCACGAGAAATCGTGGGAGCGGTCGCCCACCGCCAGCCAGACGGCATCGGCGGTCCCCCAGGTCAGGCGGGCCGCCAGAACCAGATTCTGCGGCAGGGCCAGCAGCGAGGTGGCGCGGCGGATGGCCTCCTTGTGCTCGGCCCAGCGGTCAAGCCGCAGCTTCACCGCCAGGAACACCTTTTCGCCCACGCCGCGCCCCTCCAGGCCGGCCTCGGCCAGATCGGCCTCCAGCATCCGGTTGGCGTGACCGACCAGATGGGCGACGGCGTCGACGGCCCCCCGGGGGAACAGGCGCGGCAGCGGCGCCCGGTCCAGTCCCAGGTCGTCGGCCGCCGCCTCCAGGGTGGCCAGCGACCAGCCGTCGAAGGCCGCATGGGGCAGCATGGCGGTCACCAGGGCATCCTTGAGCGGACGCGTTTCCATATCCAATTCTCCTCGACCGCGGATAAATATGTTTTCCCGGTTATAGAACCCCGCCTAACCCCTTCACAAGGGGGCGGCACTGTGCTATCAACCCACCTCCCCGGACGGCAGAGATGCCGTGCGTCGGGAGGGTTTTCAAGCGTAGAGGAGCGGTGGCGAAAAGTGCAAGTTCTCGTTCGTGACAACAATGTCGATCAGGCCCTGAAGGCGCTCAAGAAGAAGATGCAGCGCGAGGGGGTTTTCCGCGAGATGAAGCTTCGCAGGAACTACGAAAAGCCGTCCGAGCGTCGCGCCCGTGAAAAGGCCGAAGCTGTGCGCCGCGCCCGCAAGTTGGAGCGCAAGCGCCTGGAACGCGAAGGCTTCTAAAGCTCGCTTATCGGCCGCACCGAAAAAGGGGGCGGCCGGACCGGAAATTCAAAGCGTCGCCATCGCTGGCGCCACGACCCTGTGTCGTGGCGCCTTTCGGTCTTTGCCTTTTGCCTAATGTCAAATTAGCCGGAGCATGCTATACCAGCACCACAAATGTGGGATTGGGTTATGGAAGGGGGAAGTCTGTCATGGAATTGCTGCGTAATCTTAGGATTGGGCGACGAATCCTTCTGGCCTTCCTTCTTCCCGTCTTCGGTCTTGTCGCCTTCTCCGGCTACGTCATCGTGCTGCGCTGGCTGGTGGTCGCCGACACCAGCGGACTGATCCGCATGGCCACCATGGCCAACAGCGTCAGCGCCGTGGTTCATGAACTGCAGAAGGAACGCGGATCGTCGTCCCTCTACGTGGCCAGCGGCCGCAAGCAGTTCGGCGACCGGGTCGAGGCCCAGCGCAAGCTGTCCGACGAGGCGGCCAAGCGCTTCGAGGCCGAAAGCGCCGAATCGGCCGCCGCCCTGGGAACCGAGTTCGGCGCCTCGCTCGCCAAGGCGCGGGAAGCCCTGGCCGGGCGTGCCAAATTGCGCTCGGACATCGATGCCGGGAGCGTCGACCGCAATGCGCTGTTCCAGGCCTATACCGGCCTGATCAAGGTGCAGTTGGACATGGTGGGCCAGATGGCCCGCCTGACCCCCGACAAGAAGGCCGCCGAGGCGGTGGGCGCCTATCTCGCCTTCATGGAGGCCAAGGAGCGGGCCGGGCAGGAACGCGCCACCGGCGCGGCGGGCTTCGCCGGCGCCTTCGACGCGGTGATCTACCGCCGCCTGGTGTCGCTGATCGCCGACCAGGAGATGCTGTTCGCCCACTTCATCCGCACCGCCTCGCCGGAACTTGTGGCCTTCTTCCGCGACAAGATGGGCGATCCCATCGTCGCCGAGGTCAATACCCTGCGCGAGGCGGCCCACGCCAAGGCCCTGGCCGGCGGCGAGGGCGTCCCCGCCCCCAAATGGTTCGAGGCCACCACCAAGCGCATCGACCTGATGAAGGTGGTCGAGGACCGCATCGCCGCCGATCTGGTCGCCTCGGCCACCAAGACCAGCTCGGACGCGCGCCTGTTCCTGTGGATGCAGATCATCGCGGTGATGGGCGGCCTGGGCGTCACCTTCGCCGCCGCCGGCGTGCTGGCCAAGGGCATCACCGGCCCCATCGCCGAGATCACCACCGCCATGAGCCGTCTGGCCACCGGCGACACCTCCATCACCGTGGGCGGGCTCGACCTGCAGACCGAGCAGGGCGAGATGGCCCGCGCCGTCGAGGTATTCCGCAACAACCACCTGGCCGCCGAGAGGCTGGCCGCCGAACAGGCCGCCGAGCAAAGCGCCAAGGAGCGCCGCCGCCAGGCCATCGAGCAGTTGACCGCCGCCTTCCGCCAGGAGGTTTCCGGCGCCCTGGCCGCCGTGGGCGACGCCACCCGCCTGCTGGAGAATTCCGCCAATTCCCTGGGCTCCTCGGCCCAGAGCATGGAAGGCCACGCCTCGGCGGTCGCCGCCTCGGCCGAACAGGCCAGCATCAACGTCGAAACGGTGGCGGGCGCTGCCGAGGAACTGGCCGCCTCCATCAACGAGATCAGCCGCCAGGTCGCCACCTCGGCCCAGGTCTCGCAGGAAGCAGTGGCCGAGGCCGAGCGCACCAACGCCCTGGTCCACGGGCTGGCCGACGCCGCCCGCAACATCGGCGAGGTGGTGACCATGATCGGCGACATCGCCGGCCAGACCAATCTGCTGGCCTTGAACGCCACCATCGAGGCGGCGCGGGCGGGAGAGGCGGGGAAAGGCTTCGCCGTGGTGGCCAACGAGGTCAAGAACCTCGCCACCCAGACCGGAAAGGCCACCAGCCAGATCACCGAACAGGTCAGCGCCGTCCAGTCGGCCACCGATCAGGCGGTGTCGGCCATCCAGAGCATCGGCGCCATCATCGAGCGCATCAACCAGGTCTCGTCGGCCATCGCGGCGGCGGTGGAGGAACAGGACGCCACCACCCGCGACATCGCCCGCAACGTGGCCGAAGCCGCCGACGGCACCCGCGACGTGTCGCGTCACGTCACCGACGTCACCAGCGAGGCGGGGGAGACCGGCAAGACCGCCTCGGACGTGCTGGGCGCCGTCCAGGCCCTGGGTCGCCAGTCGGACAGCCTCAACACCTCGGTCCAGCGCTTCCTGGCGGGGGTGGAGCGGGCCTAGGGCCAATCGACATTCAAGCGGATGGGACGAAAAACGGGCCACAGATGAACACAGATTCCCGCTACGCGGGACACAGATAAGGAATATTCTCAATTCATCTGTGTTTGCCTGTGTTCATCTGTCGCTGAAATTTCTGTCTGGAAGACGCTCTGGCCTGAAATCAGCCGAATTCCCTGAGCCTAAGGTTCTGGTCTGGAAAGGCGCTGAAAACAAAGCGGCCGGGCGCCCTGGGACAGCCCGGCCACTTCCGTTCATGGAGCCTACTTGTCGAACGGCGCCGGACGGGGCGTCGCGTCCGAGGACGGCGGCAGAATGGGCAGCTTGAAGCTGGGCTGGTCGCCGGTCAGGGTCTTGAGGAAGGCGACGACCTTGCCGTTCTCGTCGTCGGTGAACTGGCGGCCCAGCTGGATACGGCCCATGGTGTCCACCGCCTGCTTCAAGGTGGCGGCCTCGCCGTCGTGGAAGTAGGGATAGGTCAGTTCCACGTTGCGCAGCGTCGGAACCTTGAAGTTGAAGCGGTCGGCCTCGTCCTTGGTCACCGCCACGCGGCCCTCGGCCGGGCTGCTGGCCTTGTAGGACTCGACCACGCCCATCTTCTGGAACGAGTTGCCGCCCACCGCCGCGCCGTTATGGCAGGCGGTGCAGCCGGAATCCTTGAACAGGCTGTAGCCGGCCACTTCGTCCTTGCTCAGCGCCTTCTTGTCGCCCTTCAGCCACTTGTCGAAGCGGGAATTGGGGGTGACCAGGGTCTCTTCAAACGCGGCGATGGCCTTGGTGACGCCGTCGATGGTGACCTTGTCGTTGCCGAAGACCGTCTTGAACTCGGCGACATAGCCCGGAATCGACTGGAGGACGTCGACCGCCAGTTCGTGGGTGAAGGCCATCTCGCCGGGATTGGCGATGGGGCCGCCCGCCTGGGCCTTCAGGTCCTTGGCGCGGCCATCCCAGAACTGGGCGAGATTCATGCTGGAGTTCAGCACTGTCGGGGCGTTGATCGGCCCCTTCTGCCAGTTGTGGCCGATGGAGGTCTTCAGGTTGTCGGTACCGCCCAGCGACAGGTTGTGGCAGGAATTGCACGAGATGAAGCCCGACTTGGACAGGCGGGTATCGAAATAGAGCTTCTTGCCCAACTCGACCAGCCCGGCATCCTTGGCCTTGGCTGCCGGAATGGGCTGGATCGGTTCGGACGCCGCCAGGGCCGGAACGGCCTGCATCCCCAGGAAAAGGGCGAGCGAAAGCGTCATGCGTCTGATCATGGCATGGTCCCCTGATGTCGATTGTCAGAACGTGGCCGCCCCTCGGAGGATCTCCCCGCCCCGCCGGCTCTCTCCATCCGGCGATGGCCCGAGACACGAACACCCCCACATACTCACAACTTCATTGTGGGTTTGGAAGATGTATTTAGAATTCTTCTAGATCTAAACTATCCGCCTATGCCTTAAAGCAAAACGGCAGCCCCCTTTCGGAGGCTGCCGCCTTTGTCATAAACGTGGAGGAGCCTAGGCCTTCAGAGCGGTCAGCACCTCGTCGAGCATCTTCTTGGCGTCACCGAACAGCATCCGGTTATTCTCCTTGTAGAACAGCGGATTGTCGACGCCGGCATAACCCGACGCCATGGAGCGCTTCATGACGATGGAGGTCTTGGCCTTCCACACTTCCAGCACCGGCATGCCGGCGATGGGGGAGTTGGGATCCTCTTGCGCCGCCGGATTGACGATGTCGTTGGCGCCGATGACCATGGCGACGTCGGTTTCGGGGAAGTCGTCGTTGATCTCGTCCATCTCCATGACGATGTCGTAGGGCACCTTGGCCTCGGCCAGCAGCACGTTCATGTGGCCGGGCATCCGCCCCGCCACCGGATGGATGCCGAAGCGCACGGTCACGCCCTTTTCCCGCAGATGCTTGGTGATCTCGTAGACCGTGTGCTGGGCCTGGGCCACCGCCATGCCGTAGCCGGGAACGATGATCACGCTCTTGGATTCCTTCAGCAGTTCCGCGGTGTCGGTGGCGCTGACCGGGATCACCTCGCCGGCCGGCTGGCCGTCGGCCGCCGCCACCACCGTGCCGCCACCGGTACCGAAGCCGCCGGCGATAACGCTGATGAAGTTACGGTTCATGGCCCGGCACATGATGTACGACAGAATCGCGCCCGAGGAGCCCACCAGGGCGCCGGTGACGATCAAGAGGTCGTTGTTCAGCATGAAGCCGGTCGCCGCCGCCGCCCAGCCCGAGTAGCTGTTCAGCATGGAGACCACGACGGGCATGTCGGCGCCGCCGATGGCCATCACCATGTGCACGCCGAAGGCCAGGGCGATCAGGGTCATGATGATCAGGGCGAAGAAGCCGCCGCCGACGCTCTCGGCGTTAAGGAAGCCCTTGCACACCCAGATCACCACCAGCAGGCCGGCCAGGTTGAGCAGGTGGCGGCCGGGCAGCAGCAGCGGCTTGCCGCCGATCTTGGCCGACAGCTTGCCGAAGGCGATCAGCGAGCCCGAGAAGGTCACGGCACCGATCAGGATGCCGATATAGATCTCCACGTCGTGGATGGTCTTCTCGGCGCCCACGAAGGTGTGGGCGGTATCGATATAGCTGGCGAAGCCCACCAGACAGGCGGCGAGGCCCACCAGGGAGTGCATCAGGGCGACCAGTTCGGGCATCTGGGTCATCTGCACGGTGCGGGCGGCATACAGGCCGACCGAACCGCCGACGGCCATGGCGATGACGATCCACGGCACGCCGGCCCAGGTGACCTGGGGACCGAACACCGTGGCGACCACGGCCAGCGCCATGCCGATCATGCCGAGCACGTTGCCGCGGCGGGAGGTCTCGGGGTTCGAGAGGCCGCCGAGGCTGAGGATGAACAGGATGGTGGCACCGATATAGGAAACGGTGGCGAGACTTGCGGACATGGTGCCCCCCTTACTTGCGGAACATCGCCAACATGCGCTTGGTGACCGCGAAGCCACCGAACATGTTGATCGAGGTGAGAACGATGCTGATCACCGCCAGCAGGCCGATCCAGAAACCGGGCCTGGAAACCCCTTCGCCCAGCGGCGGGGAGATCTGAACCAGGGCACCGATCACGATGATCGACGAGATGGCGTTGGTGACGCTCATCAGCGGGGTATGCAGCGCGGGGGTAACATTCCACACCACCATGTAGCCCACGAAACAGGCCAGCACGAACACGGTGAAGTGACCGAGGAAGGCTTCGGGGGCGTTGGCGCCCACGAACCAGAAGGCCAGAGCGCCCAGGCCGAAGGTGATGGCCAGGGACTTGGTCGACATGGGCTCGCCGGCACCGTGGCCGTGGCCGGACTTCTTGGCGGGCACCGGAGCGGCGGAGGCGGCCTTGGGGGCGGGCGGCGCCGGCAGCACCAGAGGCGGCGGCGGCCAGGTGATCTCGCCGTCCTTGATGACGGTCAGGCCGCGAATGGCGTCGTCGTCCATGTTGACGTCGATAATGCCGTCCTTGGTCTTGCACAACTCCTCGGTCAGGCGGAGCAGATTGGTGGCGTAGAGGGTCGAGGCCTGCTTGGACAGGCGGCTCGGCAGGTCGGCATAGCCGACGATGGTCACGCCGTGGCGCACCACCACCTCGCCCGGCACGGTCAGCTCGCAATTGCCGCCCTGCTCGGCGGCCATGTCGACGATGACGCTGCCGGCCTTCATGCTGCTCACCATCTCGGCGGTGATCAGCCGGGGGGCGGGCTTGCCGGGGATCAGGGCGGTGGTGATGATGATGTCCACCTCACGCGCCTGCTGCGCGTACATCTCGCGCTGGGCGGCCTGGAAGCCCTCGCTCATCACCTTGGCGTAGCCGCCGCCGCCCGAGCCCTCTTCCTCGTAGTCCACCTTGACGAACTCGGCGCCCATGGACTTGACCTGATCGGCCACCTCGGACCGGGTGTCGTTGGCGCGCACGATGGCGCCCAGGCTGACGGCGGTGCCCAGCGCCGCCAGACCGGCCACGCCGGCGCCGGCCACGAAGACCTTGGCCGGCGGAACCTTGCCGGCGGCGGTGATCTGGCCGGTGAAGAAGCGGCCGAACTGATTGGCGGCCTCGACCACGGCGCGGTAGCCGGCGATGTTGGCCATGGAGGACAGCGCGTCCATCTTCTGGGCGCGGCTGAGCTGGCGCGGCACGCAGTCCATGGCCAGGACCGTGATCTTGCGGGCGGCCAGGGCCTGCATCAGGTCGGGATTCTGGGCCGGCCAGATGAAGCCGATCAGAGTGGTGCCTTCCTTGATCAGCGCCACTTCGTCCATGGACGGAGCGCGGACCTTGAAGGCCATGTCGACGGAAGCCCAAAGTTCGGCGGCGCTCTTGGCGATGGTCGCCCCGGCAGCCACATAGGATTCGTCATCGAAATTGGCGAGCGCGCCCGCCTCCGTCTCGACCACCACGGAGAAGCCGAGCTTGATCAGCTTCTCGACGACGTCGGGAACCGTTGCCACCCGCTTTTCGTTGGGGAACGTTTCCCTGGGGACACCAATGGTCAGAGACATGGCTTCTCCTGTTGTTCGTTGTTACTGCGTTTGCTCTACATTTTTGCGGAAAACAATGCCCGCTGGGCAGCGGTTTGCCAAGCCCGATCGTGTTTGAAAATCAGTCGTTTGGCGGAATTGATCCCGATTGCCGCCCACCCTTTCATGCTGCACCGCAACACCCCCTTGTCACCTACACCACTTGGCTGCCGTGAACGAGTTGGAAAAAGGTGTCTATGGCCTTCGAGTAGCCGGGCGGAGGGAGGCGGCGCCACCCCTTCGGGCGGCAGCCGGCATGACTTGCATCAAGGCGCCCCCCTGCCCGTCCCACCACACTTCCCGGACGGGACAGGAGGAATGATGACCAGGACGGCATGGACGATTGCGGCGACGATCACCGCCGGTCTGGGACTGGCCGTTCCGGCCCGGGCCGAACCGGCCGGCTGGCGCTATGAGATCATGTGGGGCGGTTTCCATGCCGGCGAGATGGCGCTGACCCGCGAACAGCGGGACGAGACGGTGCGCACCGGCATGACCATCCGCACCGTGGGCCTGTTCGACAAGATCCTGCGCCTGCGCTTCGCCGCCGAGGGCGGCGGAACGGAGAAAGGCGCCGGCGAGCTGGGCTCGGAGCATTACCAGACCCGCTTCCGCAACCGCTATCAGGAGCAGATGCTGCGCGTCGTCTATGGCGGCGGCGAGGCAGTCACCGTGCTCGACGAGGTGCTGGCGGTGTTCTCCCCGCCCCCCGAGGACGACGAGCCCGCCCCCGCCGTGCCGGCGGACGCCAAACGGGGCGTGCGCGACCCGCTGACCAACGTGGCCATGGTGGGACGCAAGGCGCGTCAGGCCCTGGCGGCGGGCGGGCCGGCCAGCTTCCGCGTGGCCGGCTATGACGGCCGCCGCGCCTATGATTTCGACGTGGCGATCAAGGGCGCCAAACGCATCAACATCCGCGGCCGCGAGTTCGACGCCATCGAGATGACCATGGTCCTGCGGCCGGTGGCGGGCTTCAAGCCGCGCTTCCACAAGATGTGGGCCGGGGCCGAGTATGTCGTCCATCTCGACCCCGACAGCCTGCTGCCCCTCAGGGTCTATACCGACAGCTTCGCCGCCGCCACGGTGATCAACGCCATCGAGCCCTGCCGCGTCGCGGCGGAGCAATGCGCCCCGCTGCTGGCGGCGGGGGAATAGCGCCTACATGGCCTCCAACTCGTCGATGAAGCCGATCACCACGTCCAGTCCCTGACGCCAGAACCGCGGGTCGCCGGCGTCCAGGCCGAAGGGGGCCAGCAGGTCCTGGTGGCGCAGCGTGCCGCCGGCCCGCAGCATGTCCAGATACTTGGCCGGGAACTCGGGAATGCCGCCCTTGGCGTAGACGGAATACAGCGAGTTCACCAGGCAATCGCCGAAGGCGTAGGCGTAGACGTAGAACGGCGAATGGACGAAGTGCGGGATGTAGGTCCAGAAATGCCGGTACTCGTCGTGGAAGCGGAAGGCCGGGCCCAGGCTGTCGGCCTGGACGCTCATCCACAATTCGCCGATGCGCTCGGGCGACAGCTCGCCCCGGCGGCGTTCGTCGTGCAACAGGGATTCGAACTCATAGAACGCCACCTGGCGCACCACGGTGTTGATCATATCCTCCACCTTGGAGGCCAGCATGATGCGGCGGCTCTTCGGGCTGGTCTCGCGCTCCAGCATGGCGCGGAAGGTCAGCATCTCGCCGAACACCGAGGCGGTCTCGGCGAGCGTCAGCGGCGTGTCGGACATCAACGGCCCCTGCGCCCCGGCCAGCACCTGATGCACGCCGTGCCCCAGTTCATGGGCCAGGGTCATCACGTCGCGGGACTTGCCCAGGTAGTTGACCAGAAGATAGGGATGCACCGAAGGCACGGTGGGATGGGCGAAGGCGCCGGGCGACTTGCCGGGACGCACCGGTGCGTCGATCCAGTTGTTGTCGAAGAAGCGCTTGCCCACCGCCGCCATGTCGGGCGAGAACGCCCCATAGGCGCCCAGCACCGTATCGCGGGCCTGTTCCCAGGTGTACTTGCGGTCGTCGTCGTCGGGCAGCGGCGCGTTGCGGTCCCAGTAATCCATCTTGTCGACGCCGAACCACTTGGCCTTCAGCGCGTAATAACGGTGCGACAATTGGGGGAAGCAGCCCTTCACCGCCGCCACCAGGGCGTCCACCACCCCGTCCTCCACCTGGTTGGACAGGTTGCGGTAGGATTGGGGACGGGCGTAGGCGCGCCACTTGTCCTCGATCTCCTTCTCCTTGGCCAGGGTGTTGGTGATCAGCGCAAACAGCGGCGCGTTGTCGCCCAGCACCTTGCCGAGCGACTTGGCGGCTTCCCTGCGCCTGGCGCCGTCCTTGTCGCTGAGGCAGTTGAGCACCTCGGCCGAGGTGACGTCCTGGCCGCCCAGGGGAAAGCGCAGGCGCGCCATGGTCTCGTCGAACAGCCGGTTCCAGGCCGCCGTGCCGACCACATGCAGCTCGTGCAGCATCTTCTCGGCCTCGTCCGACAGCTGATGCGGGCGGAAGACCCGCAAATCGCGCAGCCAGGGGCCGTAATGGGCCGCCGCAGGGGCCTTCAGCTTGTCGGCCAGCACCGCATCGTCCAGGCGGTTGATCTCGAGCGAGAAGAACAGGGTGTGGGTGGAGATGTCGGTGACCCGCTCCTGCATGCCCTGGTAGAAGCGGCCGCGCTCGGAATCGGCGACGTCGCCGGAATAGAGCAGCTGAGCATAGGACATGGCGCGGTAGATGATCTGGCCGATGCGCTCGTACTCGGCGATGGCCGCGCCGAACTCGGCCCCGGCCAGCCCGACCAGCCGCCCGGCATAGGCGGCCTCGAAGGCCCGGGCCGCCCCGTCGGCCGCCTGCAGGTCGGCCTCCAGCTCGGACGAATCCGGCGCCGGATAAAGATCGGAAAGGTCCCATTCGGGAAGAGTGCCGAGATCGTTGGCCGGTGCTACAAAGGTCATGCGCTGTCTCCTTGCGTTAGGGCGAATATAGGAAGGATGACGGCGTGCGAACAGGGAGTTTCGACGCATGGAAGTTGAGTTCGCCGCGCAGACCAGCCTGCCCGCCATGTTCCTCGGCCAGGCCGAACGTCTTGGCCCGCGCCCCTTCCTCGGCCACAAGGCCGGCGGAACCTGGCACAGCCTGCCGTGGAGCGAGACGGCGGAGTGCGTCCTGGCCCTGGCCGCCGGGCTGCGCGCCCTGGGACTGGAAAAGGGCGACCGGGTCATGCTGGTGGCCGAGAACCGCCCCGAATGGGCCATCGCCGACCTGGGCATCATGGCGGCCGGCGGCATCAGTGTGCCGGCCTACACCACCAACACGGTGGCCGACCACCTGCACATCCTGGAGAATTCCGGCGCCCGGCTGGTGATCGTCTCCACCAGGGCGTTGGCCGAGCGGGTGCTGCCCGCCGCCGCCCGCTCGGACCATGCTCCCGCCATCATCGTCATGGAGCCCCTTTCCCTGGCCCAGTCGCCCGGCGTGGACATCCACGGCTGGGACGCGGTGCTGGAGATGGGAGGCGGCGGCGGGGCCGGCATCCGCGCCCTGGTGGCCGGCCTGGACCGCCGGGACACCGCCTGCCTGATCTACACCTCGGGCACCGGCGGCGTGCCCAAGGGGGTGATGCTGTCCCACGGCGCCATCCTGTGCAACTGCATGGGCGCCACCGACGTACTGCGCGAACTGGGGCTGGAGAACGAGGTGTTCCTCTCCTTCCTGCCCCTGTCCCACGCCTACGAGCACACGGCCGGCCTCCACTTCCCCATCTCCATCGGCGCCGAGATTCGCTACGCCGAGGGCATCGAGATGCTGGCCGCCAACATGGCCGAGGTGTCGCCCACCATCATGACCGCGGTTCCCCGCCTCTACGAGACCATGCGGACCCGCATCCTCAAGGGTCTGGCGCGGGTCAGCCCGCTGCGCCGCCGGCTGTTCATGGCGGCGCTCGACCTGGGCACCCGCCGCCTCAAGGGCCAGCGCCTGGGCCTGATCGCCCGCCTCGCCGACCTCGTGCTGGAACGGCTGGTGCGTGACAAGGTCCGCGCCCGCTTCGGCGGCCGGCTCAAGGCCTTCGTCTCGGGCGGCGCTCCCCTGCCCTACGAGGTCGGCGCGTTCTTCGTGGCGCTGGGGGTGCGCATCCTGCAGGGCTACGGCCAGACCGAGGCGGCCCCGGTCATCGCCGTCAACCGCCCCGGCCACAACCGCCTGGAGACAGTCGGCCCGGCCATGCCGGGGGTCGAACTGAGAATCGCCGGAGACGGCGAAATCCTGGTCAGGGGCGAACTGGTGATGCAGGGCTACTGGCGCGACGCCCCGGCCACCGCCCAGGCCATCGATTCCGAGGGCTGGCTGCACACCGGCGATATCGGCGAGGTCGATCCGGACGGCTGCTTGCGCATCACCGACCGCAAGAAGGACATCATCGTCAATTCCGGCGGCGACAACGTGGCGCCGCAGCGCATCGAGAGCTTCCTGACCCTGGAGGCGGAAATCGCCCAGGCCATGGTCTACGGCGACCGCCGTCCCCATCTGGTCGCCCTGATCGTTCCCGACCGCGACTGGGTGCAATCCTGGGCCGAGGCGGGCGGCAGGACCGGGTCCCTGGACGAGCTGATGGCCGGTGACGAGTTGCGCAAGGCGCTGGCCCTTGTCATCGACCGGGTCAATCGCCAACTCTCCCCCGTAGAGAAGATCCGGCGCTTCATGGTCGCCATTAGTCCATTCGACGTAGACAACGGTATGTTGACGCCAACCCTCAAGATTCGCCGCCACCAGATTCGAGAGAAATACGGGCAGGCTCTGGATGGTCTTTATGAAGAAAAGTCGCAGAACCGGAATCAGGCATTAGGGTGAAGGTTTCAACAATGGGCCGAGAATGAATTGTTAACAGAAATGCCTCACCCCAAGATTGAATCATATGGGCTATCCTTCATGTTGATTTTCATCAAACTCCTGTATTAAAACCATCCCAACACTCCGCGGCGCACACGAAGAGATCCCCCGGCCAGATGTCACGAGCAGCCCCTGCAATGCCCCTGGCTCCGGCCCCGGCCGCCGTCGATCTCTCCAAGGTCAAGGCGCTGGTGTGCGAGCCCAGCCTGCCCATCCGGCAGGGCATCCGTCTGGCGCTGAACAACGTCGGCATCCGCGACATCGTCGAAGCCACCACCTTCCTGACCGCCCACAAGGCTTGCCAGGAAGGCGACCACGACTTCCTGGTGCTCAATCAGGAGATCGAGGCCAACGATTCCACCTTCATCATGCGGGAACTGCGCTCGGGCGCCCTGGGCCGCGACCCATTCATCCTGACGGTGATGCTGCTGTCGTCGCGCGAGGAGCCCAAGGTGCGCTCGGTGATCGATTGCGGCCCCGACGACCTGCTGCTGATCCCCTTCGCCCCCGACCAGTTGATGAACCGCCTGAAGGTGCTGGTGGAGCGGCGCAAGCCCTTCGTGGTGACCCACGACTATATCGGCCCCGACCGCCGCGCCGCGCCGCGCCCCGGCGCCACCTCGGCCACCCAGTTCCAGGTTCCCAACCCGGTGCGCGCCCGTGGCACCAATCTGTCGCGCGACCGCTACGACCGGCTGAAGCAGGATTCCCTGGTGGCCATCGGCGTCGAGCGCATCAAGCGCCTGGCCGCCACCATGGACTGGGAGTGCAACGCCCTGACGGTCAGCGCCCGCGAGGGCAAGATGACCGCTGAAAGCACCTATCGCAGCCTGTTCAAGCTGGAACAGGTGGCCACCGAACTCGCCACCCGGGTCACCAAGCAACTGGGCCACACCACAGAGACCATCGACGGGCTGGTGGAATTGTGCCGTGGGTTGAAATCAAGTCCAAGCAATGTTGCTTTTTCAGATATCGAGATCATCACCCAGACCTCGCGCCGGATTTCCGGGACATATACAGCGCGCTGACAATACTTGACTTCAGTATTACCGGCCGCCCGGCATCCATTCCTGGATGACAGCGGGTCGCAGTGATAGATTATGGATATTCGGGGAATTTCACCCTGTCGCCCGTGGTTTTCCGGGGGACCATGCATATGCTGATCGGTCGCTCAGATCCGTTCGCCTTCCAAGACCCCGAGGATATCTGCGCCAAGTCGCCGTTCCGCGTTCTGGTGGTCGAGGATGATCTTGTCCACTTCACCTATTGCGAACATACCTTGCACAGTCTTTATGGCGACGCCCTGGAACTGGAACGGGCGGTGGACTGCCCCGGCGCCATCGCCCAACTGGCTTCCGGCCGCTTCGACATCTGCCTGCTGGATTATCTGATCAAGGACGGCAACGCCAAGGACGTGCTGACCCGCATCGATCTGGACAGCATCGAGACCCCGGTCATCGTCATCAGCGCCTCCGACGACCGCGACACCATGCTGGAGGCGCTGCGCCACGGCGCCGACGACTACGTGGTGAAGGGCCGCTTCGCCGAAAGCGACCTGCACCGGGCGATCCAGTACGCCATCTACCGCAAGTACAAGGAATTGCGGCTGCGCCAGCGGGCGCTCTACGACCCGCTGACCGGGCTGGCCAACCGCCATCTGTTCTTCGACCGCCTGGACGAGGTCCACCGCTTCTCCGCCCGCCATGGCGAGAAATACGCGGTGATGGTGGTCGATCTCGACCGCCTGAAGCACGTCAACGACACCATGGGGCACGAGGCCGGCGACCGCTACATCCGGGCCGCCGCCAACGGGCTGGTCTGCTCCATGCGCTCCAGCGACACGGTGGCGCGGGCCGGCGGCGACGAGTTCGTGGCCATCTTGAAGAATATCCGCGACAAGCACAGCTTGGTGCGTCTGTGCGGGGTGGTGAAGGATACCATCGCCGCCAAGGCCGCCGCCGAGGCCGACCTGCCCGGCCCGCTGACCTGCTCCATCGGTATCGCCGTCAACCCGGACGACACCGATTCCCCGGCCGAGATGCTGCGCCTGGCCGATTCCGCCATGTATGTGGTCAAGGGCCGGGGCGGCAACGGCTTCCGCTTCGTGTGAGGAAGGCCTCTTGCGGACGGGCCGCCGGCCCTACCCCGCCTCGCTCCGCGGGGCGATGATGTCCAGGGTTTCCTGCAGCTGAATCCGCTGCTCGCGGACGGTGGCCGCCTGCTCCGGCAGGCCGAGCGCCCCCAGGATGGACGCCATGCTGTCCAGCGTGATGATCAGCGACGGCACGGCATGGACCGGGTCCTGGCTGACCGCCTCGTGGAACAGATCCACCGCCTCGAGCGAGCGGTCGAGCCCCTCCTTCAGGCGGCCGGCATCGTGGCAGCGCCCCGCCAGATTCCCCACCGCCTGGGCCAGGGCCAGACGGTGGGCGGTGGCGTCGGCCTCGAACAGCAGGCGGGCGAGATCGACGGCCTCGCCGGCATGGGCCAAGGCTCTGTCCGCCTGGCCGGCGCCCGCCAGGGCCACCGAGGCCTGCTGCAGGGTCAGGGTCAGCAACTGCACCACGGCGGCCGGCGGGGCCTCGCCGAACAGGCCGATCAGCAGCCGGCGGGTCTCGATGGCCTCGGACCACAGCCCGACCTCGCTGAAGGCCATGGCGGCGCGGTGCAGGGCCTCGACCATGGAGCCCAGGAACGGCTGCCCGGCCTCGCCGCCGGCCCGGAACACGTCCACCGCCTGGGACAGTTCCTCAACCGTGCCGGCGGTATCGCCGCCGCGCATCTTCAGCCCGGCCAGATTGATCAGCGACGAGACCAGGACGAAACGGGCCTGATCGGGACGGCGGTCCATGGCCTGGCGCGCATGCTCCACCGCATTCAGGCCGACGGCCCGCGCCTCTTCCATATGGGCGGCCTCGGCCAGCAGATTGGACTGGGAATTGAGCAGGGACGCCAGCTGGACCGCATAGGATTCCGGCTGGACCTGGGCGATGGCCCGGTACAGCCCGATGGCTTCCGATATGGCCAGGAGCCCGGCCTCGGCATCGCCATGGGTGATCCGGAGGTTGCCCAGCTGCCACAGGCATTCGGCGTGGGCGGGATAGACGACGCCGGGATCGAATTCCAGGCGGCGGCGGAAATCGGCGGCAAGGGCGTCAAGGCGCGCGATCTCCGCGCCGGAATCGACGGGCTGGGACGTGGTCAAGCGGATTCTCCTTTCGCGAGGCCCCTTCTGGGCCCGGACGCAACCCGAGCGCATCACGCTCGCGCGATAGATTAGGCGGCCATGGTTAACACTTCGTTCGAGGCAGCATCTCGATGGATTCGAGCCGGCCCTTCAGGCTGAAGGTCTTGAAGATCTGCTCGATATCCTCGGCCACGCCGTTGGCGTGGTAGTTGAGCGACATCTCGAATTCCGGCAGCGGGTCGGTGCTGCCCATGGGGAAGAACGCCATGCGCATGGGCCAGGCCGGCGATTCCAGCAGCGGGCTCGACACCGTGGCCGCCTGCGGCGCCACGGCGCGGCCGATCTGGGCGCTGGTCTCCAGCGCGCCCTCCTCGCCCTGCCCGTCGAACAGCGGCCGCGCCAGGATGCGGCCGCCCTTGTTGGCGGTCTCGATCAGCCGGATGGTGTGGGCGGTGGGAAACAGCGTCCCCTTGGGCAGCTTGATGCTGCGCGGCTCGGGGCGGGTGTAATGCGCGATGCCGCCCTGGCCCACTCCCTTGAGCTTGGCCGCTCCCTCCACCTCCTCGGTCACCTGCCCCTCGCGCGACTGGCGCACCCGGAAGCGGTAGCTGAGCCCGTCCTTGGACTCCCAGCCCAGGAAATCGGTGGTGGTCGCCACCTGCCCACCCTCGGAATAGGCATAGGTGATCACCAGACGGAATTCGGTGATCCAGCCGTCGCAGGAATCGATGAACTGGTAGGTCCAGGCTCCGTTGGCATTGGCCATGCCGCTGCCCGACCGCGAGGCCGACAACCCCATGCGGTAGGTGGCGCGATGGGAGGCCAGGTCGGCGGCATGCGCCACCTCCGCCCCTGCGATCGCCAATCCGGCGGCGAGGCACGCCGGCACCACCCCAAATCTACGCTTCATCCAATCCTCCGACGGGAATTCCCGCTGTCATTATACACCGCCCACGTCCGCCCACCAGAACAGACGGAACCCGGCAGATATTTCCTCCCCGGCAACATTTTCCCGGCCCGGGAGCCGGCGATGCCGCGGAAAGCCCAGGATTCGCACCGTCCCTGCGTGGCACGAAGCCTGCATCATGAATATCGGGTTCGTGACTCGGTTTTTGGAGGAGTAGGCGAATGACCTTTGAATTCGCTCCCGACTGGATGGAGACCCTTTTGCGGTCTTCCGAGTATTCGCCGGCCCATCCGGGCTTTTCTCCCCTGTCGCCCGCCGCCATCGCGCCGGCCCATCCCGACGCCCGGGAAATGGCCGCCCTGGTCGGCGAACTGTTCGCCGAGGGAACCCTGTCGGCCGAGCAGTTCCGCTCGCTGCTGGCCGCCCCCGAACTCGAACCCTATCTCGACACCACCCTGCCGCCCGGCCTCAAGACATCATGAATATCGGATCTACCATTCTCCGCCTGTTCTCCGAACGCCCGCCCCCCGAGGCGCCGCGCCTGGAACCGCGCCTCGGCGCGGCGGCGGAAAGCCGTAAGACCGGAGACACCGCCCAGCTCGAAACGGCCGCCTCCCCCATGGCCGCCCTGCCCCCGCCCGCGCCGCCCGAGGAACCGCGCTTCGACCTGCGCAACATCTCGCCCCGCGAATTCGCCGACGTCACCCATGAACTCTACATGGAAGGCACGCTGTCCTGGGACGAGTTCCAGATGATCGGCTTCCCCACCGAACTCCACCCCCGCTACGACGAAACCATCGGCGCCCTCACCGGCGAACCGGCCCGCCCCGACCACCCCAAGGACATGCTGAGCCGCTGGGAACAGCGCGTCGAATTCGAACGCAAATACAACCCCGACGCCGACCAGGTCCGCATCGCCGAAAACGCCCTGGCCAAGCTGAGTTGGCAAACCCAGCCGCCGGTGAAGATGAGCGCGTAGCAGACACCATTCCTTCGGAATATCTTGGGCAGCGCCCATGAAAAAGGGGGCCGAAGCCCCCTCTCGCACTCGGTAGACAGCAGAAGAGCCTCAGCCCTCCTTGACCTCTTTCTTCGCCTTGGGCAGGTCCACCTTGAGGTGGAGTTCGCGCAGGCGCTCCATGGGGACCTCGGCGGGGGCCTGCATCAGGAGGTCCTGGGCCTGCTGGTTCATGGGGAACAGGATGATCTCGCGGATATTGGGCTGGTCGGCGAGCAGCATGACGATGCGGTCGACGCCCGGAGCCGAGCCGCCGTGCGGCGGCGCGCCGAACTTGAAGGCGTTGAGCATGCCGCCGAAATGCTCCTCCACGTGGGCGCTCGAATACCCGGCGATCTCGAAGGCCTTGTACATGATGTCGGGACGGTGGTTACGGATGGCGCCCGACGACAGTTCGACGCCGTTGCAGATGATGTCGTACTGGAAGGCCTTGATGGTCAGCGGGTCCTGGTTGAGCAGCGCGTCCATCTCGCCCTGGGGCATGGAGAACGGGTTGTGGGAGAACTCGACCAGGCCGGTCTCCTCGTTCAGCTCGTACATGGGGAAGTCCACGGTCCAGCAGAACTTGAAGACGTCCTTTTCCAGCAGGTCCAGCTCGTTGCCGATCTTGGTGCGAACGGCGCCGGCGAACTTGGCGGCGGGCAGCTCCTTGTCGCAGGAGAAGAACACCGCGTCGCCGTCCTTGAGGTTGGCGGCGGCCTTGATGGCCTCGACCCGGGCGGGTTCCAGGTTCTTGGCGATCGGCCCCTTGGGACCGTCGGCGGCGAACTGGATGTAGCCCAGGCCGCCGGCGCCGTTCTCGCGCGCCCAGTCGTTGAGCTTGTCGAACCACGAGCGCGGCTGGCCGGCGGCGCCGGGCGCGGGGATGGCGCGCACCACGTTGCCCTTGTCCACCAGCTTGGCGAACAGGCCGAAGCCCGAGCCGCGGAAGGGTTCGGTGACGTCGGCGATGACGATGGGATTGCGCAGGTCGGGCTTGTCCGAGCCGTATTTCAGCATGGCGTCGGCATAGGTGATGCGCGGGAACGGCGCCGGGGTGACGGCGCGGCCCTTGCCGAATTCCTTGAACACCCCTTCCAGCACCGGCTCGATAGCGTTGAACACGTCATCCTGGGTGACGTAGCTCATCTCGAAGTCGAGCTGGTAGAACTCGCCCGGGGAACGGTCGGCGCGGCCGGCCTCGTCGCGGAAGCAGGGCGCGATCTGGAAGTACTTGTCGAAGCCGGCGACCATCAGCAACTGCTTGAACTGCTGCGGCGCCTGGGGCAGGGCGTAGAACTTGCCGGGATGCAGGCGCGACGGCACCAGATAGTCGCGGGCGCCTTCCGGGCTGCTGGCGGTGAGGATCGGGGTCTGGAACTCGGTGAAGCCCTGGCCGATCATCGCCTGGCGCAGATGGGCGATGACGCGCGAGCGCAGCATCATGTTGGCGTGCACGTCCTCGCGGCGCAGGTCGAGGAAGCGGTACTTGAGGCGCATGTCCTCGGGATATTCCTGGTCGCCGGCCACCTGGATGGGCAGCACGTCGGCGATGGACTGGATCTCGATCTCGGCCACCTGCAACTCGATCTCGCCGGTGGGCAGGCGAGGATTGATGGTCTCGGCCGAGCGCTTGACCACCTTGCCGGTGACGGTGATGACGCTTTCGGGCCGCGCCTTCTCCAGGGTGGCGAACACCGGGCTGGAGATGTCGATGACGCACTGGGTCAGGCCGTAATGGTCGCGCAGATCGACGAACAGCAGGTTGCCGTGGTCGCGCTTGCGATGAACCCAACCCGACAGCCGCGCCTGGATGCCGGCATCCGCCGCCTTCAACTGACCGCAGGTGTGTGACCGATAGACGTGCATGAAACCCTCGTACGCGATGCGCGAATTCAAAGCGGGAAGAAGGCATCCCGAGCCATATTTTGTCAAGGCGGGATAACCCAATATTTACGAGTCCGGGGCAAACTTGGTCCTGCAGCCCGGTCGGAGCGTGATCGGATGCCGGCGGCCAGAAGGTCGTCCGCTCTTGCCAGGATGGTGAGCCATGACGCACGACGCCCCCCACAATGCCACGGGTATGCGCGCCCTGTTGCGCAATCTCGATTCCCGCAGCCGCGACGTGGTCGCCCGGACCCTTGGGGTGCTGGGCTGCAGGTCGCTGCAGGTCTCCGATCAGGCGGCCGGGGATACCCCCCTCGACCGTTCCGACATGATCGATTTGCTGGTGGTGGACACCGACGGCGACGTGGAGGCGGCCTGTGCCCTGGTCCGCGACATGCGCCGGGGCGTCGAGGCCGAGAACGCCTTCGCGGTCACCATCCTGATGACCTCGCTGGCCCAGACGGAACATCTGGCCCGCCTGCTCGATTGCGGCGCCGACGCCATCTTGGAGAAACCCGTCGATCCGGTGAAGGTCGCCGAGCGGATCACCGGGCTGATCCGCAAGCGCCGCTGCTTCGTGGTCACCGAATCCTATGTGGGCCCCGACCGCCGGACCCGGGGCGTGCGCCCCGGGACGCCGGCGGCGGCGCGTCTTCCCGTGCCCAACCCGCTGCGCGAGACCACGCTGTCGGGCATGAGCCGCGAGGAATTGCGCGGCCTGATCCGCCTGACCTGGGAGGCGCTCGACCGTAAACGGACGGGACACGCGGCGGCCTGAGCGGCCCCGCTTGCCCGAACGCCCGCCAGGGTGTATCTGTGGCAGCCATGCCGATGATCTCCGATACCGAGTCGCTTGCGGCCTTCTGCCGCCGACTGAAATCCGCCCCGTTCGTCACCGTCGACACCGAATTCATGCGGGAGAAGACGTACTGGCCCCAGCTCTGCCTGGTCCAGGTGGCCGGGCCCGACGAAGCGCGCGCCATCGATCCGCTGGCGCCGGGCATGGACTTGGCGCCGCTGTTCGAGCTGATGGCCGACACCAATGTGCTGAAGGTGTTCCACGCCGCCCGCCAGGACGTGGAAATCTTCCTGCATCTGGCCGACGCCATCCCGACGCCCATCTTCGACACCCAGATCGCCGCCATGGTCTGTGGCTTCGGCGACGCGGTGGGCTACGAGACCCTGGCCTCGCAGCTGGCCAAGGCCCGCATCGACAAATCCATGCGCTTCACCGACTGGGCCATGCGGCCGCTGTCGGAAAAGCAGGTCCAGTACGCCCTGGCCGACGTCACCCATCTGCGCGTCGCCTATGAGAAGCTGGTGCGCAAGGTGGAGAAGAACGGCCGCATCGAGTGGCTGGCCGAGGAAATGGCCCTGCTGACCGAGCCCGGCACCTACCGGGTCGACCCCGAGAATGCCTGGCGCCGCCTCAAGCCCCGCTCCACCTCGCCGCGCTTCCTGGGCGTGCTGAAGGAGCTGGCGGCGTGGCGCGAGCGCGAGGCCCAGGACCGCGACCTGCCGCGCCAGCGCATCCTCAGGGACGAGACCCTGACCGAGATCGCCGCCCATCACCCCGTCGACACCCACGAGCTGGGCCGCACGCGCGGCATCGGCAAGGGTCTGGTGGAGGGCAAGATGGGCCAGGCCGTCCTCGAGGCGGTCAAGCGCGGCATGGCCCTGCCCGAGGCCGACTGCCCCAAGCCCGGCGACCGGGTGGAAGTGCCCAAGGGCCTGGGGCCGGTGGTCGAGCTGCTCAAGGTGCTGCTCAAGATGAAGTGCGACGAGCACGGGGTGGCCGGCAAGCTGATCGCCAATTCCGCCGATATCGACGCCATCGCCGCCGACGACGATGCCGACGTCCCCGCCCTGCACGGCTGGCGCCGCGAGCTGTTCGGCGAGGACGCCCTGAAGCTCAAGCACGGCCATCTCGGCCTGGGCTTCTGCACCGACGGCCGCCGGCTGCGCACCGTGCCCATCGAGCCGGTGGAAGCCTGCTCCGAGCCGCCGGCGACGGCCGACTGACTTGGCCGGGCTCGGCTATTCCGACGCAAGGCGGCAAGCCGCGGCGGCGGCGGCCGAGGCCCTGGCCCGGGGACGCAGCCCGGCGGACGCCACCCGCGCCGCCATCGCCGCCGCCGATGCCTTTTTCGATCATGTCCGCCGGGCGCTGGATCTGGACGCCCAGTTGAAGCGGCAGGCCTGCGCCGCCGGCTGCTCGTGGTGCTGCCACCAGATCGTCGCCGTCACCGCCGCCGAGCTTGATCTGGTGGCCGAGGCCATCGCCGCCAAGCCGCCCGAGGCCCGTGCCGCCATCGCCGCCCGGGCCCGCGAGGCCGCCGCCAAGGGTGCCGGCCTGGACCAGCGGCAATGGTGGGCGGCGCGCATCCGCTGCCCCCTGCTGGAAGACGACGGGTTGTGCGGCGTCCATACCGCCCGCCCCCTGCCCTGCCGCGCCCACAATTCCGCCGACGCCTCGGCCTGCCGCCGCTCCTTCGAGGGCGAGGCGGTGCGCACCCCGGTCCTGGCCGCCCAGCAGGGTATCTGGGCCCACGCCCAGGCCGGGCTGGCCGAGGCCCTTCAGGGGGCGAAGCGCTCCGCCGAGGGGATGAACCTCGCCCTGGCGGTGGACGGCCTTCTCAGGGAATGACCCGCTTCGCCTGATGCACCATGGTGTCGAGCGCCGACAGGAAGCGCGAGCGGTCGGCCTTGGTGAAGGGCGCCGGGCCGCCGGTCATGGTGCCGATCTCGCGCAGCGTGTTCATCAGGTCCCGCGTCGCCAGGGCGTCGCCGATGGAATTCTCGGTGAAGGGCTTGCCGTTGGGGCGCAGGGCCAGCCCCCGCTTGGCGAGGCAGCGCGAGCCTAAGGGAATGTCGTTGGTGACGCAGATATCACCGGCCTCAATCAGTTCGGCGATGCGGTCGTCGGCGGCGTCGGGGCCTTCGGGCACCACGATCATGGTGATCAGCGGGTCCTGGGGCAGCCGCAGCCAGGCATTGCCCACCACGGTGACGGCAAGGCCGTAGCGTCCCGCCACCTTGAACACCTCGTCCTTGACCGGACAGGCGTCGCCGTCGATGTAGATATGGGTCATGGGAATTCCGGTTGAGCCGTTCGACCTGTCATCCCGACGACCATCGGGAGGAGGGATCTCATCCTGGCACGGCGTTTCAGGACTGGCGCCGCCATACCGGGCGGAGACCCCTCGTTTCCACTCGGGATGACAGATCTTACGAACGGATTGGCTGAAGTCGGGTTCACTTCACCCGCCGGAAGATCAGGGCCTCGCAGTCCAGGGCCTTGGCAAGGCGGTCGAAGGAGCGGTCGCCCTCGAAGGTGAAGGCCGGGTTGTCGGCGGGCACCTCGAGAATCAGGTATTTGTCCTCGACGAACAGCCGGGTCTGGCGCAACAGGTTGGGGGCGCCGCCCGACAGGGTGTGGGCGAGCCTGAGCGCCAGCCCCACCACCCGGGCA
>NZ_AONQ01000060.1 GCF_000342045.1 Paramagnetospirillum caucaseum
CCTTGTGCGAAACCGTGATCGGCATCATCCCTGTTCGCACCCACACGAGCTACTGGCGGAAATTCGTGAGTGAACATGCCTGCGTGTTCTTCATCGCTGGCAAGGTCGGATTCTTGAAGGGTATTGATGGTAAAGGCATCGAAGTTCAATCCCGGATGCCCGAGGGCTTGGCCTTCGTGATCTGGGGAAACCACAGGCCGTTTTCGAATTATCTCCGGTCGCTTCCCACGTCGATGATCGATGTGTACGAACGTTCCGGTCCAGTCATCCACGATCACCCGGTGCGGTACTGGGATTCGATGAAGAAGGTGGCGTGATGGAGTACCGTCTGGCCGACCACCACATCATTCCGCTGGCCTATACCGGCAGCAAGGCGAAGATTGCACCACTTCTGGCTCGGCTTCGTCCTTGGGAGTTCCTGGAATATCGGGAACCCTTCGTCGGCAGCGGTGCCATGTTCAACCAAATTCGCCGGTTTGCCCCATGCCGGTCGTACTGGATCAATGACATCGACCGGCGGGTGGTGGCGTTCCATCGGGTGCTACGAGATGACGCTGATGCGTTCATCAACCGGCTGCTTGATATCCATGCCGACCATGGCGGTGGAACCCAGGAATTGTTTGACCTGTGGATGGGATGGAGGAATTCCAGTGACCTGATGGACCTTGCCATATCGGCCTTTCTTCGCGGCCTGATCGTTCGTGGGTCGGAGATGAAGTGCTTCGGGTTCGCCAATTCCCGCGTCATCACGGGGAAGGCCATCACCCATAGCAAGATCATCCGCCTGTGGGGCTTTGCCGAACTGCTCCAGGGGGTCAAGATCACCGATATGGACTATCGCGAGGTCATGGCCGCTTACGGTCAGGATGCCTTCATTTTCGCCGATCCGCCTTATGAGGTGGCCGGGGAAGAATGCTACGACCATGGTCAGTTCGATCTGGGCGAGTTCACCACGGCCATCGACCACTGCCGTCATTCCTGCCTATGGACGTTGAATTGTTCCGCCACCACCATGGCAGCGTTTTCCCGGCACAATGTGATCGTCCATTCCATGCATCACAGTGCCAATGGCCATGCTGCCGCCGATGAAATCATCGGGGCGAATTACACCACCCCGTTGTTCGAAACCCATGCCCGCGACATCGGAACTTTGCTGCACCGGATTTCAAATCGACACAACGAAGCGGCGTGAAGGCTGAATTTTCACCCATCCTTCACGCCGATCCTGATGACCTATTCACCCGACCTGTTCCGCTTCGCCTTCATCTTCGCCGCCTCGATCTGGGCATCGAGTTCGCCGGTCTTCACGGCCTGGACCACCTGGGTCAGCACGGTGATCACGTCCTTCTCCGTTTTGCCCGCCAGGATGCTGGGCTTGCCCGGCTGGATTTCGACCACAACGGCATGGCCGTAGCGTACTTGCACCATGATGTTCCCATCGGTAGCCCGCCAGTACCAGGGTTTGGGCGGTGCCGCGACCGACTTGCGGATGGCATTACCCTCGGAATCCTTGGTGTACCGGGTGCGTTCGACCTTGTAATTCTGGTCGGACAACAGGCCGATCTGATGCTGAATGCCATCGATCACCACATCACGGGCAGACTTCTTGCGGGTCTCCGAGATCAGCGGACGCTTGGCGTCAGAAAACTTCAAGTTGAGCATAGTAACCTCCATGCATTGACATCCGCACATAGATTACGGAGTCAAATTAGTATTTGCAAGATGGCCAAACAAATAATTTTAGTACCAATTACTCGACACGACGCCAAATTTCAGTCCACGCCTCATTTTCAAGCTTCTTGAGTGCATTCACACCTTCTTTGTATTCAATGGCTTGAGCAGCATCTGTACATTCAATGGCGGCTTCATTTGTTGCATCTATCACACCGGTCACATTTGATATCAATGATAAAAGTGCTTCTGTCGATATTCTGCGGTTCCGTGATTTAGATGAACTCAGGTAGCTCTGCCCCCTGTTCAGCCATTCACCAAATTCTCTCCCTGATTTCGCGATTCCAAGGCAATGGAACTCGTCATATATCTCCTGTAGTTCACGCATCTCGACGCTACTCCTGCTGATGTTGCAGGAGTATTTATCAAGCTGCTGCGTTCCCACGTGCAGCCCACCCCAGATATCGCCCGACCTGATTTTTGGAATTGTTGCGACCGCTATTGATGGTCGGCCCGATTTCTCTTTTTTCCAATCCCGAAGCGAATGCAGCTTGTTCAAGCCGGGTTTCCACCATCCATGTGTCAAGCAAACCGGCACTTGCCATGGCGAACCCATGCAGCGATGCCCGGTATAGGCCGCAGTTTCGTCCCAGCACGACATCACCGATGGCGGCGACCAATTTCTCAAAATATGCAGCGGCATGAGAGTGATCTTCGGGCATGGGCACTGCGTCTGGTAGGGCAATCAAGACCGGAGGAGGCATATCGACAGGCAGGATGTTGTTCTGCACCCATAGGGTGGGATTGATCGGATCGCCGTCGAAGACCTGGAAAAACCCATCACTGCCATCCACGGGTTTGCACGGCAGGTACATCATGTTTTCCGCCGACAGCTTGCTTGGGTCGATCCCATGGCATGGCTTTGCCGATCCCCGTTTCTTTTGCCTGGGGGTGCAATAGCCATTGGACTGAACCACCTTGATGATCTGTTTGCAGATGGCTGCATAAGTTTCGGCCATCATGTACCCGGTGGTGGGCATAAACACCCGGTAGCGGGTGTTGTCGATAGAGGAGGCAGTGCTGTAGACCACCATGATTTTCCCGGCGAACATCTTGGCGAAGGCGGTGTACGGCATATCCCCCTTATCAACATCGAGCCATATACCCCAGGTGATCACCGCGTTGTCCCTTCCCCTGCTCTTGTCGCCCAAGGTGGGATTGAACAGGGTCGGGCTGATCAGTATGTTGCTGTGCTTGTCCTGGTAGGTCAGTCCATGGCATCGGCGAAGCCACTCGATCATATCATCCATGGATTTCAACAAAACATGGCGGGTTGTGTCGGGGTCCCGGATGTGTTGGAACAAAGTTCCAGCGAATAGCTCCCGTTCCAGGATCGACAAATCCATGAAATCAGATGCAGATGTGTCTGCTAACGGCAAATGGTCATGTTTCGATGTAACGATAGGTGAATAATATATATTCGCCAATCGTAACGGCGGAATCTTACCATTTTGTATTTCAGGCAAGATATTAGCCAATTCAACTTCCAAAATCTGCTCATCTTGCCTCTTGCGATATGCCCGGACTCGGGCTGAGTTATCCGCATGGACCCGTTTCCTTTGCCATTTGCCCTTTTGAGCAAGCTGAACACCTGGAGCTTGGACCATGGTGCAACCGGGGAACTGATCGGCCAGCCACTGGGCTACACCGATGTCGGTGACCACGACCCGAACTGGTACATCGCAATGGAGATCACGAAGACTGCACCGCATCACGGCCTGATAGACCGTTTGATGGCAGATCGCGTCTCTGATCTGGTCTGGGGTGATGCCGAAATTCGACAAGAACCGGCATTGCATCGGTGTTGGCAGGAACGAGGCCACCACCACGACATTGTGAAATTCGGAAAACTTATTCATTCCATGGGGTTTGTGCGGCAACGCGGTCGCGGGCAACTGGGCGAATAATTCCTTGGCGTCATCTTCCGCGTCCTTGTTCACCTGATAGATGAACTGCTGGCCCCCAACCAGTTCGGCGGCCTTGGTCAAGCCGAGGAGGGTGTTGCTGATCTCCGTGCCATCGACAGTAACCTTCTTGCCGCCCAGCTTTTTGGACCAGCTATCTCCGGCCAAATAATGGATGGAAACCCGATGACCGTTCTGGTGCTGTTGAAACCGAAGGGAATTGGTCAACTGGCGATGCGGCTCGAACACCGCACCCTGGACCGCCCATAGGTGATGAAGTAGCGACTCCTCAAAGTGTGCCCCCATGATGATCGCCGATGCGAACTTGGTGAATGCCGATGGCTTCAGAACCCCAAACAGATACAGGGGATATTTGCCGTTTTCCGTGTCACCAGCCACGGTACGTTCGATGTTTTCCCTGATGGCGAAGACATCATAATCTGGATCGAGAATGGCTCGGGCTATGGCTTTGAATTCAGCATCAACAGCGTCATCGCCATCAGCAAGACGGCGAAGTTTGGCAATGTCCGTTGCTGCGACCTTGACGTTATCGGCGGAAAAATCCTGCCACGATATGGCCGAGGTGATGATCTCGTGGTTGTGTGGAAGGTGCTTGCAGAACATCACGTCGGGGGCAGGAATCTCATCGACGATCACATGCCAATGTTCAGGCCGGTGGAGATATGGCAGCCGCAGCAACGCCTGCTGGGTCAAAAACAGTACCTGGCCCTCTTCACCTGGGCATTTCAAATGCCCCATGATGGAGGTGATCACCTGCCCATCTTCACAGGTGCTACCGTCAAACCGATAGACCGGCACTGGCTTCTTTCGCCGTGATCTGGCCCGTTCCTGAGCCTTGGCAAACCATTCGTCGATGCAGGTTTTCGTTGGCTGGGCGATGATAACCTTGTGGCCCTTGGCTGCCATATCCACCGCGTAGGTGACGGCGGCGTCGGTCTTGCCTGCACTTGCAGGACTTGAAACTGTGAGAATTCGTTTCCCCTTGATCTCCATAATATCACCAAAAATAAAACCCTCGACAGTGCGAGCCGCCAAGCTCCTGTCGAGGGTTATCACCCGAACCTAACCGGGCGTTTGATTGTTGTGATCTGTTGGCGGCTCGATCAGTACATCTATTTATCAATAGCGATAATTCGCTGGCTCCATATGAAATGGGTGCCAAACCCGTATAGCCGGGCCGCACCGTCGCGGCCAATTTCTAAATTCAGCATGAACGCAGATAAGTAAATTGACAGAATCACCCCTGAAATGGGCCAGCCCGCCCAGGAGGCTGGTGGGGCTGGCGGCACAGACCACCCCAATTTGCCCAATCTCAATGTTCCTGTTATGATCTCATCCGGCCAGAATGGGAGGAAGCATCATGACCATCAAGACCAATCTTCCGTTTACCATGGCCATCTGTGGGTTGGATGAGTTGGCCGACGAGATGGAAGCTTTCGACCCGTCCCATGTGATCTCGATTCTCGACCCTAATGAGGACCACGACGATCCACTGGTCTTCCCCGAATCGATCAAGGTGCTGAGTCTCAGATTTTATGACTTGCACGCGATGGGGGGAGTGGTTGGAAAGTCACTCGATCGACAGGGACGGAACGAACACCCCAGCGTGGACCATGCTCAGACCATCATTGATTTTGGTCGAGAGATACCCAGGGGTGGCCGAATTTTATGCCATTGCTGGGCAGGAATATCCCGCTCGACAGCCGCCGGATTCTTACTGGCATGCCTGCACCTACCTGCGGCAGAAGCCATGGACCTGATCATGGAACTTAGGCCCGGAGCGGTACCGAACCGGTTGATCATCAAATTCGCCGACCGAATTCTTGGTGCTGGCGGGCAAATGGTTGCTGCGATTGATGGTCAAAGGCAAGGAGTTGATCGCCGGTCAATCAGATCAAGCAGGCGTTGAGCATCATTGAATGCACCTCTGAGCAGATCAAGGACGGCCATTACCTCAAATCTGATAAGGGTTTCATCATAAACCGGCGGCAGTCTTCCTGGTGAAACAGAAACAGCATCCTCTGGCGAAATTGTAAAATCGTTTAATCTCATAACACACCCCGCATATTGATAAATGTATTTATACAGTTATAATGGAATTGACGCGTATTCATGATTGCTTGGAGGGCATTATGCATTCAAGAGCCATCATGCTATCAGTCAGCTTGCTGTTCACTGCGACTGCTGCCGCGATTGCACAGGAAGGTGTCTTCTATATGACGGACAAGGGGGCCGCCGGTGTGGTTAAGGCCGCTCCTCCCTCGGTGTACCCACGCGATCCCAACCTGCCTAATTATTACTCCATTGGTACGCAGCCCTCACCGCCGCCACTCACATATGACGAGATCAACACCCCAGGATACTGGCACCGGGAGCAAACGGCTGTCCTTGGACGGGACAGCAACGGTATGAACCTCCATGATCGCGGTGAATACTGCTCAAACCTGGAGAGAAAGATCAGTAGTTATGCCGAAATATCCACGCAATGGCTAAATGACCATGATCTATGGTTTTCACCGTCCAGAGGATATATCCCCCATGGCGTAGTGATGTCGGAATCGCGTTACATTCAAACCTATGCAGAAGTCGGATTACGCGACATGCGATATATTAAAAATGATGGAGCGAAAATTCAGCATTGTGATGACGTTGCCGCATTTGCGATCATGCGGATGCAGAAATTATTGGAAAAATACCCTGAAGACCCAGGCTGGGTGGAGCGGGTTCGAAACTGACTGACCATCAGCATAATTGGACGCCATGGCCTCGGATTACTTCAAACGCAACTGTATGTCCGAGAAACCGACATGGGCTGGCCATTCTTCGTCGGAGTGGAAACGTTCAACAACGATGCCGTATTATTTTATGCCTCCGAATTACACCTGGATCGGGCTCTTGAATACAAAGAACGCACCTGCACAGATCAGGGCAAAGCCGATGGCATGATTTATGGTCAGTCGCTCCCCCAGGTACAAGACGGAGAAACCGGCAAACACGGTGAGGGTAATAACCTCCTGCATCGTTTTAAGCTCTGCGGTCGAATAGGTTCCATGGCCGATTCTGTTCGCAGGAACTGCAAAGCAATATTCCACAAATGCAATAAGCCAGCTAACGACAATGGCAATCCACAAAGCTCTGTCTGTGAATTTCAAATGTCCGTACCATGCAAAAGTCATGAAAACATTGGATATTACTAATAAGATTATTGGGGCGATGGCGGATGAGTTCATCATAAGAACTTTCATTTGCAAAAAGGTTATTAATTTAGGCTCCAGAACCCAATATTTAAAGCCGATGCAAAGCCGACCCAAAGCAGATATGGAACCATGAGCATTCCGGCGATTTTGTCTCGCATCAAGAATGCCACCGTAGTCACGATGATGGCGATCTCCAGAACCACAATCTCGACCGCCGCCACACCGATCAGATGGAACTTGAAGAACAGGAAGCTCCAGGCGAAATTCAACGCCAACTGGATCAGGAACAGCCGAATGCATGAGCTATCCCACTGGTACTGATCACGCCCCCAAGCCCTCCAGGACGCCACAGCCATCATGATGTAGAGAGCCGTCCAGACCGGGCCAAAGACCGCATCAGGCGGCGTGAAGGATGGGTGAGCCAAATCCTTGTACCACCCATGGACAGCGGGAATGGTGACCATGCTGGAGATGCCCGCAACGCCCAGGCACAACACGATCAAAACGACCAGATAGCCAAACCGGGGATTGGTCTTTCGAAACTTCATGCTCACGGAGCGGCCCTTCTGAAATATCCTGGTCAACATTCATGATGCCGGGCCAACCATAGCACCCCGATTGAATTCATCACGACATCGGCGTTTCCCTCTGCCCCATGCAGAACTACACTGCGGCCATGACCACCGATCTCGAAAAACTGAAGACCCGGCTCCAGGCACTTCGAGCCAAAACCATCGCCAATGGCTGCACCGAGGAAGAAGCCTTGGCGGCGGCGGCGAAGGTGGCCGAACTGCTTGATCGCCATGACCTGTCCATGACGGACCTGGAAATCCGCGAAGAGCAGTGTGAAAAGTCCACCATTGAAACCAACCGCAAACAGCGACAGCCGATCTCAGCATGCATCCCGGCCATTGCCGAATATTGCGATTGCAAGGTCTGGCGGGAGAAGGACGACAAGGGCATCCGGTACGTCTTCTTCGGTCTTCGCCCCAGCATCGAGATGGCCCATTACGTCTACGATGTGATCGCCACTGCCATGCAGACCGCCTGGGTCAAATATGCCCTGGCCCAACGAATTCTCCGTTACGGCAAGGACGAAAAGGGATCGTTCATGTTCGGCATGGCGGTGTCGATTGGGGAGAAACTGATCGCCATGAAGGCCGAACGCAATGAAGCCAACAGGGTCAGCAGTGGTCGCGATCTGGTGGTGGTCCGCCACGCCATCGTCGAATCAGAATTCGCCAAGCTGGACCTAAACCTGCGTCGTGGCCGGGCATCAGGTAAGAAGCTCGCTGCTGGTGCGTTTGAAGCCGGTCACGCCGCCGGTCAATCCCTGGCTCTTCATCCTGCTGTCGGTGGAAAACGCATGACAAAATAGCTGGACGCCCATCCAGCAGCAGCATTATCACACTGACACGGCTCATTGATTCAGGTCGATGAGCCGAATGAGCCCATTCCACATTCACGGAAAAGGCCAACTGAGCTACCATGCCAAAATGCTGTTTGCTAAGCGGGATGTGAAAATGAATTTTCAATGGCCACGATTCACGCCGTTTAAAACTGTAAACGACATTGAAAAGCGGTTTACATATGAGAATTTTTCGAAATGCCTTGTTGATGGAAGATCGCAGTTTAAGATAGTTGTCATTGACGATGAGACATTTACTCCAATCGAGAACTTACGAAGAAATAATTATGACATAGTGCACATGCCGGACATCCACTCAATTGATGCACTTTCTAAATTCAATATTGTTCTGTGCGACCTAAACGGCGTTGGAGTTAGCCTAAATCCCACGTTACAGGGGGCACACATTATTGCAGAGATTAAGAAGAGCTACCCAGAAAAGATAGTTGTTGCATACACAGGAGGCGGATTCCAGCAGGACATGATTGAACGAAGCATCCAGGCTTCTGATTATTTTCTGAGGAAAGACGCAAATGTTGAAGAGTGGTGCGAGAGGCTTGACACTGCCATTAGCGACCTTGCCAACCCCGCCATCGTATGGAAAAAATTAAGACACCGACTACTTGACGCAGGCCTAACGCCATACAAACTTGCTGTTGTTGAAGATTTATTTGTGGAAAAGACATTGCATGGCCGTCCATTCTCCTTATCCGATCTCGACACATATGCGTCACGCTTCGAGATTAATGGAACTGCAAAGGCAATTTTGAAAAAAGCCGTCATTGATGTTGGGTTCGAAATTGCAAAAGAATATATAAAGGGTTAGTGCGATGCTCACGCCGAGGTTTTTCCATACAATATCATTTCCATGGATTTTATGCTCATCGGATGGCCGCATAATTGATCAGAAAGATGGCTTGCTTTTCAAGTTAAACGACAACGCTAAAAACAAGGCATCAATCAACTACTGCACGTCAGCCCCGCCTGGATGGTCGAAATGCCCAAGTGGCTTTGCTATTTATGTGCGAATTATACCGGACCTGCATAACGCAAAACTTATCTTGCACGGGCTTAAGGTTTCCGGGATTAGCACGGCAACAGGAAGGGTTGAAACACTATCGATAAAGACGAAGATGGAGGATGTCGAAAAATATATAAGCAGTATTTTTGTGTCTTTTTCCTCGATAAACGACGACGTAAGAAGCCTAATGGCTCGCAGCGTCCATGAGGTTAGAGGAATAAACAGAGACATAAAAAGTGCTGCTTCAGACCTTAACTACAGAATATCCGATCAATACATGAATATGGCTGAGGCGAGAGAGATTATTAAAAACATTCAAGCACTATCCGAGATACTTAGCTCCAGAATTGATTTCCTTGATTATTTTGCAAATCCTGCACTTGCACTTGCTGAGGATGCAGCCATTAAGGTCCATAATAAATTCTTCAAGACTGTTCAAAGCCTGAGTCGACGTGCGAATGCAAAAAACGTTAAGCTGCTTATGACGGGAAACTCTGATGGATATATACGCGGGCTTCGCGTTTTCGAAGTCGTGCCGTTTATTTTATTGGAGAACGCCATAAAATATTCACCAATTGGCAAAGACGTAACAATTTTATTCAGTGAGAGCGTGGGCGAGATAGAAGTCACCGTCGGCAATATTGGGCCAAAAATTGATGATGATGAAACTGATAATGTTTTTGACATAGGGACGCGAGGGCGAAATGCCATCGCGGCTGGCTTGTCCGGATTTGGCATCGGCCTCCATTTTGTTCGCGAGCTTGTTGATAGATATCACGATGGAACAATTTCGATACATCAAAGCGGAGATGCTGAAATAATAAGGAATGTTCCTTACATCAAAACACACGTTACCATGAAGCTAAAGAGATCAGATGTGAATGGCAGGCCGTAATTCTAATTGCACCTTAATTAATACAACTCAGAATGCCCGGCGTGCTTCTCCCAGTTCACTTCGTACTGGGCAGCCAATTCTGGATCACGAATTACCAGCAGGTTTTCAGCATTCCGTTCCTGGGCTGCCTTGGTAAAATTGAACGATCCTGTGATGACCGTTCCGCCGTCGATCACCATCACCTTGTTGTGGGCGATGGCGTGGGCCGCGTCGATCTGAACCAGAACCCCGTTGTTCGCCAGGAAATCGGCACCGCTGTATTTTTCCGTTCTCTGGCTTTTGTCCAGAACGGCCCGCACATCGACACCACGTTTTTTGGCCTGCACCAGAGCCTGTGCGATAGGCGGTGACGTGAACGAATAGGCTTGGACCAGGATGGTGCGTCGAGCAGCACTGATGGCATCCACGACCTTCCCTGTGCAGTCAATGCCAGGGGTGAAGCAGACATCGATCTGACGGTCAGCGGCCAACCCGGCATGAGCGGACATCAGCATGGTCACCGTCGCCGCGAAGATCGAAAACCGAACGAAACTCATCGGTGCTTCTCCATCAGAATCCCAGCTTCAATTGCGGCGGCCATCACTACGTCGCCCATGGGGCCTTTGAGTTCATCCGGCAAGGAAATGGCCGTCATCCACGTCCCGTCTGGTGCCCGGTATTTTGGAAGCGTCACTTCAGTTCCATTGACGTCGGCCCGGACCTGAACACCATGGATCACTACCTCAACCCCATCCATTAGGATCGAGACATCGGCCAGTGCCAGGAGTTTTCCTGCGTTGGCGACCGGCGTGACCCTGTTGGCGGTAATGACAGCGGAAGTCGTGGCCATAGAACCCCGACCTACTGATCGCCGAAGCTCATGTAGCGGGTATCATCCTGAACGAACCCACCGGCCATCTTCATGAAGGCTTCTGCCGTCAGAATGGCATCAAGCAAGGCACCATGATGCTCGAATCTATCTGATCGGTCGATCCACAGCCGGTCGCACAGAACGTCCAACGATCCGGGCACGCCGGGGAAAAATTGACGCGATAGGTCCTGGGTGCAGACGAAATCATTGTCCGAGAAAATGACTTCATCAAAGCCACAGCGGCCCACCCTGGCGTATTCGAAATTCAGAAACTCGATCTCGTTTTCGGCACTATGGGCGAGCAGCATGTCCTGGCCGATGAAAGTCTCGAACTCGTCCAGTACGTCGCGGAACTGGGGTGCGTCTTTCAGGTCAGCGGGGGTGATCCCATGAACCGCAATGGAAGCTTTGGCGATAGGGCCACCCGGCTGAATGCGGCGGTGCCAGCTTTCACCAGTTTTCCAGCCGTCTTCTCCACGCAGCAATTCTATGCAGCCAATTTCGATCATGATGCCGGGCAACCGCAGCCCCTTGGGCATCTTCTTGATCTCGGCAGCGGTCGGCACCCGAAACCCAGTGGTTTCAGCATCAATGGCAACCAGACGCCCAACATCGGATAGATCATCAAGGGTGAGCATTATGAATCCTTATGCAGAAGGCGTTCACAGGATGACAACGGAAGTACCCTTGGAATGGCCTGCAAAAGCTCATCCATCAACCACGCCGCTATACCAAGCCATGGCGTGATCGGCCCCTTTCCATTTAGCTCCCCGACCCTCTTTGGTGGACTCGAACACGAATATAATTCGCGTGGCATGTGCGAGTTCGGGTCGCACCTCGATACGGAACGACTGAACAACTCCGCCCATGTACGAAAGCTCATTCTTCGTCTGGTGCATATAGATCATGCCGCCGACAACCACAGCGGCGTCGGATTCTGAAATGTCCCAGTAGCCGCTTTCGAACACGGGCATCTTGACGCATGTCAGGTTCAGCCGGTCCTCACACTTGAGGTGAATGGCTTTCATCGGTCAGTCTACCCCCAAAGCCTTGAACACCGCGTCCACGGGATCGCTGTAGAAACTGGTCTGGAACTTGGCGAACAATTCAGCGGGAATGGTTGGAATATCCGCTGCTGAAGACATCGGGATCAGGATGCGTTTTGCCCCTGAATCAAAGGCCACCTGGAGGCATTCGGCAAGGTTCTCCACCGGCACCACGCTGCCACCCAGGCTCATATCACCCAGCACCACCATCTGAGACTGCAACGGTTTCTGGATGATCGCCGAGCAGAACGCCACGAAGCTTGCCAGGGTCATCGCCTTGGCGGCACCCGTGTTGTGAAGTTCGACAGTGTGCAGGTGGAAATCATGATCGCCAGCCTTCGACACGCCACTGACCCGCGTGAGGTTGGCTTTGAAATAGTCGAAGGCGACCTTCACCGCTTCCTTGGCACCAGAACTTGATCCCAGCCCCGAGGTGGTCAGCTTGCCATTCCCCGCCGTGACCTGGGTTTCAAATCGATACAAGCCAAGATGGGCGGCGGCACCGGTTGCCACGGTGTGCAGGACACCCGGCTTCAACGGTCCTTCGGGAATGATCTTGCCTCCCCCCTGCTCGGGAACGCTGATCCACTTCTCTTCCATCGACTCCATGTCGATGTACGAAAAATGCACATCGTAGAACTCCATGCCGCCGATCTTCTTCAACTGCTCCTTCACCCGACGCCGCGTTTCCAGGGCGTATTCCAGGCAGCGACGCACAGCGTCCTTGTCGTAGCCTTCATGGGGATAGAGCAGCTTCAGCAGCCCAGACACAGTGCGACGAACGGCGATGGTGTCGCGTTGATTCAGGTTGTTCCCGAGCTTGAAGAATTTATCGATGGCATCGCCGAAGGTCCGCTTCCGCATTTCACGGAAGAACTCCGCAAGATAGTCCACGATCAGCCCGTACTGGTTGGTGAAAAACTCAGGACGCATCTTCGGAATTTCCCAACCAGGGATGTAGGCGTGGAATCTGTCGAAGAACGCTGAATCGATCATGGCTTCAGGGAACGGTGCGAGAAGGTGGCTGGTCTTCACCAGGGTATCGACCGGCTGATTGATGTTGCCGACGAAAACCATGCTGGCATAGGCACTGACCGAATCCTTGCCACGGGCGAAGGAGCCGGATGCCATGTAGTCCTTCATGATCTGCACCCCGTCCTTTTCCTTGAACGTGATGCCAGCCACTTCGTCAAAGGCGACACAATCCCACAAACCGACCAGCCCCACGGTTCTGCGGCCCATGTTGTAAAACAGGTTGGCGACCGTGGTTTGACCACCCGAGATCAGGATGCTGTTGGGGCTGATTTCCTTGTAGATGTGGCTCTTGCCCGTGCCACGGGGACCGAGTTCGCAGACGTTGTAATTGTTCTCCACCAGCGGAACCATGCGGGCCAACAGGTGCCATTTCACCCGTTCGCTAAGGGTGGTTGGCTCCATGCCGCTCGACCGCACCAGCACGTCGATCCATTGGGCCTCATCGAAAGCCTTCCGCCCTTCAAATAGCTCCTCCATGTCCATGTTGGGCATCTGGATCGGCTTCAGATCACTGACGATGAACGGGGAACCCTTCTGGTTTTCCTCGTGGTAGAACTGGATGGTGACGATGCACCAGATACCGCCGACCAGCAGCTTTTCGTACTGCCGAACATAATGGTCTGGCATCTCGGCATCCTTGACGCCGAGGTTGGACAGCAAAGCTTGGTAGACGTTCCGCTTCTCATTCAGGTGAACGGTCACCTTGTCGATGACCTTGTAGCTGCCGCGTTCCCTGATCTTCGATTTGACCTTCTCGGCTTCATCAGGGCGAACATAGTTTTCGGCCAGGATTTTTTTGACCGACTCCAGGCCCTCGCGAATGGTCACCTCGTCATTCGACGCACAATACATGCCCAGCAGGTATTCCAGGACGTAAACGGGGACATTCGCCCCTTCCTTCACCAGCTTGGTCAGGTCTTTCCGTACCACCCTGCCTGCAAAGTGGGAGTTCAACAGATCATCAAGGCTGTCGCTCATTCTGCGATCTCCAACGTCCTTATCGGCAAGATGGTAAGATCTCGCTGTAACGATTGATGAATAATATATATTCGCCTTTCGTTACGTTGAAATCTGACCATTTTTACAAATCCCCAATTTCCTGGACCACCCATCTTAGAAATCATCCATGAAGGCGATGCTGATGCTCACTTCAACCCGCTGTACTTCAATGCCATCTTCGGCATTTCGCAGAATGAGATGGTAGCAGCCCTTCTTGTCATAGCCGCGTTTCTGGAGCGACAGCCAGACAGACTTCTTCCAGCTATCCAGGTTGTCCTGGGTGCTGTCGAAGGTGACCCGTTCGATGTTGGTGATGGCCTGCCCATCCTCATAGACGGCGATGTCCAGTGTCGCGGGCTTAACCCTGTCGGTTGCCTTCTCGGTCTGCATCAGTTCGAACCGATAGCGGTTGGTGGTGATCTTCGGACTCTGGGTCATGACCATCACGCCGACGTTCTTCACCGAGGTTTTGGATTTGGCATCTCCCTTGATCTGCCGAACTCGGATGAGGGGAACCGTGATCTCTTGCAGCATGGCACCGCCATGTACGAAGCGAGAGCCGCCGACAAAGTGGAACCGGTTGTTGCCCTTCGGCACCCAGAATTCCATGTCGCCATCGGCACCGGCAGTGATCGCGGTTGAACCATGATATGCCTTGGTTGAATCGGGCAAGTTCCGGCCAAGGAGATAGCGTTTCTTCGCGGTCAATGCCCCCGCTGGTTTGTCGGTAAGGGCATTCTTGTCCGATGCATCGAGTGCCGTTTCCTGGAACAGGAACCCGTGGTCGGCGGTCACGTAGATGTAGGTGCCGTTGAGATTATTCATGATCATGCGGATCAGATCGGAAAGTTCGGTCAGAGCCTGCCGCACCGCTTCGAAGGTCTTGCCCTCGGTTGAACCGCTGTCGCCGATGGCATCGATGGTGTTGTGGTAGACGTAGACGACCTCATAGGGCTTCACGAATTCTCGACCGGCATCCTTCTTCATGTCCTTCAGGTCATCGGCTTTGACCGCAACGCCCTTCTTCGGGGCGAGGATGTTCGAACGATTCCCCGCTGCCGAGGACTGACCATCCACCAGCACATCACCCTTGTCGGAATAGCTGATTTTGGAATGGGGCAGCAGGGCGGCCATCCCCAATGCGGTATAGGACGGCAATACCCCAAGCATGGGCTGAATTTCGGCCTGAATACGATAGGTGCCGTTCAGGACATCGACCAGTTCCTTGGCGGCTTCGTATCGCAGAGCATCGCTTATGATGACGAAAACCCGACGATCCGATTCCATCAAAGCGGCTTCGACCTTGTGGAAGAACCATGGTTGGGGGGTGACGCCTTCAACCCGCCATTCCTTCAGAAGCTCATCCTCGACGAACTTGCCCCATTTCAGGCTGACATTGGTCAGGAACCAGTTGGTATAGCAATCTTCAACCCCGTCACGCAGGGATTTTAGGATTTCCCATCCCTGTGCAGTGGCCGCGTCGGCTGCTTCGATGAAATGGCGATACAGGCGGTCGAACTGGTGGAGGGTGGTGGCATAGCCGTCAAACATCGCCTGTGCAGAATTGTAGTCGAACCCGGTCGAGAACTCCCCCCGCAGCCCGAACAGGTCAGCGGCGGCGATTAGGGCGTCATAGACGGCATGAAGGGCTTCACGGGTGGCACCGATAGCTCCACGGTTTCTATCCGCCCAGTAGCCATTCTGGCGGTGTTTCGCGATGGCCTTCACAGCTTCGGCATTGATCGTGGCCGTGGTCGCAGTCACCCTGTCCCGCAGGGAAACAGCGATGAACTTCTCGATGACCAGGAAGGTCTTGTTGTCGAGCAACGGCTCGATCTGCATTCCCGGAAGAAGGCTGTCGATCTTCAGGGCATCGCCGACCATCTTGGACAGCCGGTCATAACTGTCACTGCGTGAATTGCTGTCCCGCCACTGGGAAAGGCAGACCGATGCACTGGATAGGAACAACCTGGGCAGCATCAGGTGTGCCAAGGCAGCCGGAAGTTCCGCCGTGATTGAATGGGCAAAATCGCTGACCATTAGGCGGATCAGCAGATTCTTCAGTGTCGGAGAATTCTCGGAATATCCAAATTGCCCCTGCACCATGGACCAGAAGGATTCCAATAGGTCGTACTTTTCAATCTCGTCCCAGGCAGGGGGCAAGGCATCAAGGTCCGAGTCGGGAATGGCGTGGTAAAGGGCGGTGAGAATGCCGAGAAATTCCGGCTGATCGACCTTGGTCACCACCGCCAGCATCTTGCGGTCCAGATCACGAATCGAATCTGTCGGCTGAACCAGCTTCTTCAACCGGGTCAGGCGGTCCTTGCTGCCGAGAAATTTGGCACGGGCCTGGATGTGTGAATGCAGGGATTGTTCTTGCAGGCCCAGTTCACCAAGGATGATCGAAGCCCGGTCAGCCCGGAAGGTCCGGCTATAGAGGCGGATATCCAGGAGCCAATCTTCGGACGGCAGCGGTACATGGGTCGCCGAATAGACCAGGAATCGGTTATGGGCCTGTTCCCGTTCCATCCGAATCTTGGCTTCAAGCCCTGGCATCTGATCGGCACGCAGGAGGGTCACCCCGTCGAGATCGAGAGATGCGAGTGATTCCTCGAACTCCCGGTCAGGGTCGTTCCAAAACACGATGCGATTGCCGTCACCGTACAGCGACAGCAACGCTTCGCTGATCTGATCCTCATTCATCCGATCCGCCCGTTATGGCCTTCGTCTCGGCAAGCAGGTTGCCGAATTTCCCATAGTTCACCTTCACACCGTCATCGAGATCAAGCTTGATCCGCATGTCGGCATAGTGACGCAGTTCCTCATCGAACTTGACCAGTTCGGCCTGCTGCTTTTTCAGCTTCTCCTGCTCCTTCCTCAGCTTGTTTTGGGCGGCGGTGCTGGCGGCGGCATCAATGTCGCGACCAAGCTGATCAATCTTTGATGCGATTCGCCCCTGGAGGGGGGTGACGTATTCCATCCGCATCCGCGACAGGGTGCCTTCGTTGTACCGGTGCAGGTAGACCAACGCCTCGAAAGCTTTTTCCTTGCCGCTGCTGAACAGCCAGTAGATTGGACGCTTCTTGTAGGTCTTCAGGTGATCCTTGAAGAAATCCGTGCTGAGGTAGCGGCGGATGGTGTCAATGGGCAGTTCGCCACTCTTGCCCCCCAGACTATCGGCAACGAATTTCAGGTTCTCGGCCAGCGTCTCGGGCGACCATGCGACCTTGATGAACTCGACAACGCGGTTGGTGGCATCGTCATCGAACCAATCGGTCTGCATGATCGGCACGATTCCGTCGTCGTCGGCGGGGAAGGCGGTGTAGCGGCTGGGATCGAATCCGACATTCCCGCTATTGGCGTAAATCAGTCCTGGTTCATCCAGGCTGTAGCGACCCATCATGCCGCCAATGGCATATGAAATAAGCTTCTTAACCTCTTGCCCATCAGATATTTGATCAATTGTCGTTCGCGGAGCCACGATAGTTAGGCATGAACTATCAATACCAAAGGCATTAATTACCAACTTATCATTTTCGTCTTCCAGTGCGGCAATTTCTGCACTCAACTCTTCTCTCTTTGATCGGAAGAAACCTATTTGTTCGCAACAAAGAGATCCGCCATAAATTGGTGAACTAATGAATCCTCTAGATATTTCATTTGCATCCCACTCCTCTCCCATAATTTTAATCAATCGCGAGACTACGCCATCCAATTTTGATGTTATCTCGGCGGCTGGATATGGCAATTCACCTACTACACCCGGCGGAAAATTCAGCGTTGGGTTCATTGCGTTCAAAAAGACATAGGCTGGTGTTGAGTTTAGTACGCCCAAAATCGCCCGCAAATGAGATTCGCTTGGGAAGCATGCACACCCAGCGGTATCAAACAGGGCACCGCCAAATGATATTCTTGCCGATATAGCCGACGAAGATATAGATCCCCAGCTAATATTTGGGCGGAATATATATTCCAGATTAAAGTTTGTTGCCGCAATTCTGTCGTCGATCTTATGTTTAGTTGTCTGCAACTCGCGACCATCATCGTACCAATTGACAACATCAATTTCATTGCCAGACCAGCGGCGAAATCCTCCACCCTTTAAATATGGGAACCACTTTTTTCCAGATTCCTTTGCTTCACGCCTCGATAAAACAAGGCCAATTTCCCCAATAGACACTTCAAACCAATATCTAATATATCGCGATGTATCTGCCGTAACCATGCCCTTACGTGTTTCAGCAAAATCTTTTATTTTTGGAAATAGTGAAAAGCAGTCTCGAACACCTTTCTCAAGCCAATACGCGATTGGTGTTCCCGGTATATCTGCGAAGTCATTTGAATCAGAGAAAAATTTCCATGCACATCCATTGGAATTTATTGCCTCAAGAAGTTTCAGTGGCTGTAGGCTTTCTCCATAAAAACTTCCAAGATCAATATATGTCCCGTTTATGCTTTGGCTTTCGCCAATACGCCTCAATGCGAGCGTGCATATTGGCACAAAAGCCGAATCAAAGAATGCATGGTATTCCGGCCTGACGAGAGATGTTATTGAGTTGGCTTTAAGAACGAATTCTCGAAATTCTTTATATGACGATATGAACATCCATGTAATTGGCGTCATGAACGCGGAGTGCCCACCACCAGATATAAACTCTGAAGAACGAAAAATAAATGAGGCATATAGGTCTTGATGAAAACCAGATAGCTTTCTTTTTATGTATTGCTTCAATGTTGCATTTAAGTATCCACCTCCAATATACGGTGGATTTGCGGCAACACAATCATATGATGAAGCAAGCAGCTTTGCTTGTTTAACTATATTAACAAAATGTTCTGAAACATGACGCTGAATGCCGAATTCAATTAGCGTTCCACCTCCTTTGCGTGCCTCTTCTGATAGCACACATATTTCAGGTATGCGTAAGGTGATGTGGCTTGGCATCATCGTCAGAGACCCAAGAGCCTTTCCATCCTGAAATAATTCGATCAAATCTTGAATGACTACGCCCAGCGTGCCGCCAGCACGCCTTGCCATGGTTGGCTGCGGCAGGGTGCCTGGGAGCAGGTCGTAGGTCGGCACCAACTCGAAACGCTCGTCAGGCACCAGGACGCGACAGATTTCCTTGGCGTCTAATCCCTTGCTGTCTTGGATCGCCATCACATTCATGCTGATCGAACGGTCGAAGACCCGACGATCATCCGCCCGTGCCTTCATCAGCAACGCGAATGCCGCCATCTGTGCGGCACGATCATCGATATCCAAGCCGAACAGATTCTTCTCAAGGATCAGACGCGGCACATCCCGCAGCACATAGCCGCGTTCAAGGTAGATTTCTTTGAACAGGTCGTAGGCTTCCACCAGGATATGACCCGACCCGCAGGCGGGATCGAGGAAGGTGATTTCCTCGGGGTTCAATTCCTTTGGCGTGATCGCGGCGAGTTTCGCCTTCACCTCATCGGTCTGTTCGGCTGGCTCGATGTAGAATTCCATTTTCGCCCTGATGCCCGACTGCGGATAGGTCGCCAGCCACTTGGCACCGAGTGTGTTCTGGACCATGTATTTCACGATCCAATTGGGCGTGAAAAGCTGAGTTGCGGCAGGAATATCCTCGGACTTCACTACCTTGCCGATGACTTGATCCTTCTTCTCCGAGATGTAGAACTGGTAGAGCCACCCGATGATCTCGATTTCCTGCCAATCCGCTTCCTCTATCTCGTTGACCATCTGGCGAATGACGGAATCCGAGTGCAGCAGGTTGTCTGGCAACAGAAGTTCGGTTTCGTCGTCAATTCGCTCGAACAGGAAGGGCATGGCGGCATTCAGTGCATTGCACTGTGCCATCAGCAGCATTCGATAGAGATCCCCCTCTTTGGTCCCATCGAGCTTCAACTCGATGACCTTTTCCTTGTCCAAACCCGGCAGATCAAGGTGCTGGGCATGTTCGACGATTTCCGGCGTTGCCTTGCCTTCAGGATGGCTCAGAACTCTGTAGCCATGGTCGAGGTAGCCGTGGACCTCCATATAGCGGATGGCGGCAAAGCGGTTGAACCACGTGTAGGCGGCTTCCTCCATCACCTGCTCGAACCCACGGTTTTTGACCCGTGACTCAAGCTTTGACCGCTGATCGGCTACCTTTCTGGGATGGGCCTGCCCTGCAATCAGGGCGACATTCCCCTGCACCTGTACGGGTTCAATCGCGTCCTTGCTGATGCCGAACTTGATGGCTCGGGCGGCCACAGCCGCGATGAAGTCACGACGAGCTTTGGGGGCATAGGTCTTCAGCTTATTGCGGTTCATGGCAAGCTCGTCCGATCAGCGAATTTCAATGGGTTCTTCAGCGGCCAGGGCAGATTCAAGTTCCTTCCGCAGTTTTCCGAGGAACGCATCCACATCGGCCTGGGTCTTCAGGTAACCAGATTTCATTTCGGCAGGCCGTACCACTCGCGGCTTCTTGAAGACCGGCGTTGGAGGTTCTGCTTTGGTCTTTGTGGGTTCTTCCCCACCTGCCCCAGGAGTAACCGGCGGTGGCGTTTTGGCGGCTGGTTTGGGCGGCACATAGGCTTCAATTTCGCCCAGTGCGTCATCCTTGGCATCGACGGCTTCAGCGACCGCCTGATGGATGTGGGCGATGCTGGCCTGCTTCTCGGTTGTTTGCCTCAGTTTTTGAAGCCCACTCAAGCACTTGTTCCTGAGTTCAGGCGGTGCCGCGATATGGTCGAGGGCTTCCTTCACCTCGGAGACGTGCTGATCGATCTTTTCCAAGGCGTGGCTGCGACGCTTGACCACCAGGGCATCATTGATGGCCGTGACCTTGCTGACCAAGCCGCTGATGTCCTTGATCAACGGATAGGGGGCGGCATGGCCCAATATGGTTTCCATCTGCTGCAAGGCCGCCGCCGCATCGGGGTTGTGGTCGAGTTCCTTCCGGTTGACGACGAACTCGGCGTACTTCCTACCCAGCAATTCCCAGGTTGGCTGCTGGGTGCCGTAGAAGGTGTCGAGATCACTCACGTCGTCGGATAGATTTTGAAACTCCGCCTTCAAGGTGACGAATTTCTGAATGAAACCGTAGCTGTCCTTCTCCGCCAGGATGAGCCTCAGAAGCTTCAGACCGGCGTCGATGGCATCCTTGCCCGGATATTTGCCGGTTTCGGCCAATTTCAGATAACCGCTGAGATTCGCCTGCCACTTTTCACATTGTTCCCGCAGGAAGTCATAGAGTGCGTCTTCGCCGTCCGGTCCCATCTTGGAAAAGACGGATTTTCCGAGATTCCGGGCTTGTTGGAGCAGGGCGGCATCAACCGTCTGCCGCTTGATCACGATGATGCTTCGCCACTTGTTGGGCGTCTTCACCTGTTCAAAAATCTTGTCTCGGGTCAGCAATGCCCCTTCCATGGACATGCTGAGTTCACCGGCCACGACCAGCCGAGCAACCAGCAGTACCACTTCCCATTCCGGCCAGCCGTAGGGCCGTTTGCCAAACCGGCCTTCTATCAGGTCGTGCAGGATGACCTTCTGGTTGATGCTGTCCTTTAAGCGGACAAACTCCAGCACTTCCTTGAGGGCGGGGGCATTGCCATCTTCACCATCGAGCTTCAGCTTCTGATCGGCGGTATCCGGTGCATTCAGGACGGCTTTAATCTCGGTCTGCGGGTCTGGGCAGATGTGCTTCAGGTATCCCAACTTGGTGAAGGTGTTTTTTATCAGGTAGTCGAGGGACTGCCGGATTGCTCCATCACCGGAACCGCCCTTCACCGTCACCTTGTTGCCTGCGGCAAAGACCTCGGCATTCTTCATCAATTCGCCAATATGGACGGTCAAATTGTCCTGACGTTGCCGGTTCTCAGCGGCACGATCTTGAAGAATTCGAACCGTACTGGCAGGAAGGCCGCCATCGTTGGTGCGTGAAATGAACTTCTCGGTCTGAAGGAAGGTCCGCAACTCCCGGCCCAATTTGCGATCATCGGGTAGCTTGATGACCACCTGCCCACCGTCTTCGGTGGATTTCATCAGGCAGCGGGCTTCATTCCAATCTGGGTAATCCTCCGACAACGGCGTAATTACCTGCACCGCCAGATCGCCATCCCCCTTGGTACCAAAGGGGTGTTGATCGCAGAACCGGTTGAACGGGAAATCCTTCTTGGTGTCCTCGAACCGGTGCTTCTTATAACCGCCAAGGACACCATCAAAAATCATCTCACCAAGGGCTTTGACCTCTTCACCACCATGAAGGTCTATGCCCTTGATGCCGCGACCGATCTCCTTCTCCTCGTCAGTCAGGAAGAAGAATTCATCGCCGTTACGACGCACGAGGGTCTGGCCTTCCAACCGCTGAAGGCTGGCCTCCATCTGAATCTTGATCGCCAGCCGGTCAGCGTCGATCTGATCGATGAACAAGGTGACGAGATTTTCGACCGTCCCTTTGATCTCCTCCACGTACCGGATGAGGAACAGCGTTCGCAGAACCAGATTGTCGAACGGCTCCAGCGAAGCGTTATCACCAGCCTGATCAATGGTCGCCTTTACGGCGGTGTCGAGGAAGCTTTCAATGGACGGGTAGAAGCGGTGCAGTGGGACCAGCACCCCGACCTTTTCCGATGCCATGTCCTTTGCTGCGGTTTGGAACGCATCGAGCATTGAGCGTTCACCACGGGCAAGGTGTAGACCTGTGGCACCAACACGGCGGATAGCCTCGAATATCTTCTGAACCAGTTGGAACTGGTAGGGTGCGAACGGGTAGACCTTGGCGAAATGGTCGTCGTTGGCAAACGGCTTGAACGTCATTCCGACGTTGGTGAAGCTCAGTTGGTTTTTGAGGATGTCCGCCTTATCCTTGTAAACCGAGACAAGGGCATCCCTGGCGGCTGGGGTCTTTTCCAGCAATCGAGCCTGAATTACCTCATGAACATCGGCACTGGAAAGCGAAAGCCGGGTTTTGAAACGCCCCTGAATTTTCGAAAAGTCGTTGCTCTTCGCGGAACGCATTTCACCAAGAACGGCGTCAATATCCTCCTGCGAGGTCACCACGACCCATGCCCGTCCACCGCAGATGGTACCGAGGTTTTCCGTGATGGTCTGAAGCCGCAGCATCATGTGGGTGTCTTGCCCAATGAACTGGCCGATCTCATCCACCAGGAACACGATGCGGTGCTTTGGCCCCTTGGAATCGAGATATTGCTTCACCCAACCGGCAAAGTTGTCGGGGGAAAGATTGAACACCGCCTCGGGGTTATCGAGCCACTTTTCAAAGGCATCCTCGGATTGCCCTAAAACCCGAGCCAGGGCGGTCTTGATGCTGTCCGAATTGAGGTGAAAGGCATCGCGTTCGGAGACCCAATCGCAGTCGGAAATCTCCCGGTATGCCGCTTTGAATTCACCAAACTTCCCCTTTGCATCCAGGCGACGTTCAAGGTCGGCGATATGGGGATGATCTGGGCTAAATCCGAGCCGTTCGTTGAACACATTGGTGAACACGGTCAGGATCGAATCATCCTTGCTGGTATCCGCCTTGGAATCGATGTTGAACAGGATGACATCGGTGTCGGCGTTGACCGCACGCTTGATGTCAGCAGCCAACATGGCGTCCTGAATTTTCCCATCGAAGAATTCAACGGCACGGCGGGATTCACCGCCCATGCTGACCATTTTGTTCTCCAGCAGGTAGGACAGCACCTTGATGAAGTGCGACTTACCGGAACCAAAGAACCCAGAAACCCAGACACCAACCTTCCCGGCCAGTTCCGGGTCACCAGGGGCGTCGATGGATTTCAGATATGAATTGAAGAACCCATGCAGATGCTTGTCGAGTTCGCGGGTGATCACGTACTCATCGAGTTCCTGCCACTTCGATGCATCATCGGTTTGGTCGGCCTTGATGACGCCATTGATGGGGCGGTCGATCTTCTTCTCGAAGAGTTCACGGATCAGCATATTCCCCCCCCCATTAAGGCACCAATTTGAATGCCCGGTAGTAGTTGTCGTCCTTCAGCTTCCCGAACAGCCGAAGGATTTGTCCGTCGTAAATTCCTGGGAAAAACATCACGAGTGGCTTGTCCCGCATCACATGGTGCAGGTTGTTCAGCAGGCTATGCGTGCGAAGCAGCGGGTACACGGTGCCAATGCCGGATACCAGCACGAGATCATGATTGGGCAGATCGCACGCAGCTTCAAAAACAGGTGCGAGCTTGCTGCCGTGAAGCGGTTCCTTCAATGCCTTCACCAAGAAGGCATCACCCTTCTTGCGGGTCTGCTCGATAGCCTTGTCGAGCAACTTGCGGTCACCAAGGTGCCCAAGAACCATATCAAAGAGGTTGATGTGCTTCACCCGCAGCCCAGGACGCTTTTTGGGTAGCTGCTCCAGCAGGAATCCAATGTGTTCTCTGACCGTAAGCTCGTCCTCGGCAGGGTAATCGAAAATGTAAAAGCCGATTTCATTTCCAAGCCCACGACCGCTCAGCAGGTCATCGGATATCAACCGATCCAGAACCTTGTTTAAGCGGTCGTCGAGAATGCTCATATGGACACCTGGATGCAGCGGATAACGTACTGCTCGTTATTCTCGCGAAGATAGCTCATCACCTCGCCCGAAATCCGAACTGATTTCAACCGATAGGTTTTGGAATCGGTGATGTATCCAACCTCCACCAAGATGCGATAGACGCAATCAGCCAGTTTGTTGGCGGTACTGTCCTGCCACACAGGCATCAGCGGATCACGGTTTCGGCACTGCTCCAGATATTGATCCCACATCTTCCTTGGCAGGTCGGGGCGGAACATGCGGAACTGGTCCCGCACCACCAGATCAAGGAAGTCGCCCAGAAGTGTGGAATGCTTGATCGCAGCGGCAAACACCGCCTGGATTGCAACCTGGGTCGAGCCATCCCGTACCATTTGCCAGAGTTCTGGCCCCATGGTTTCAAGCCGATTCCGCATCAGCGACGACTGCCGCTTTGCAGTTCCGGGGCTGCGACGTTGAAGGACGTTCTCGACTTCAATGGCATGACGCCACTGATCTTCGGTGACGCCATCGAGAAGCAAGCCCGCAATGATCCGACTTTCCGGCAGTTTGAGCGATCCGCCGCCGATATCTGCCTTGTATCGAGGATCAGCCATTGCCGCCCCGCCGTCGAATCGCAATCTCGCTTTTCAATTGCCTCCCCCCAACAGTCAGCTTGAAGTCAGCAGACTATCCATAGGCGGAGCAGTGAGCAACCTGGAGTCAGACCGGAATCAGAAATGAAACCGGCATGGGTGACCGAAGCTGTCACGAGAGCATGGCTGGCGATCAGATTGAACGTCAAGGGCAGCCCCTGAAGTCCGCTTTTCGGACATTCACTCGCCGCCGCTGAACCGAGAATTCAAGATTTTTGAAACCGTGACATTCGGGCCGCACACTTCCATACGCTGCGGGAAACAATGCCAGGACAGGAGTGTTCCCCTTAAGTTCTAAAAAGACCGGCCAATTGATTCCTATTCCGTACGAAACCGAAAATCAGCCAGATTTAAATATCTTGTGGATTTTACCCTGAATACAACCCTGATGATATATTTCTATAAGAATGTTTGTGAACAATCTTGGTAAATTATGGCATTGACTAACAGCACATTGCGGCCGTAGTACGCAAAAACAACACGGCGAAACCTCCATATGCACGGAGAACTTTGCCGTTGAATTTATGCGTCACTGGAGAACGCTGCGATGAATATTAAACGTGGACGCTTCGATCAGATCGAAACTGTCGATTCGAAGCCAGCAACCAGCATCCTGGATCACTTTAAGGCCGCTCTCCCCGAGCGGTTCGTAAAGTTTGACAATGCATGTCGCGGGGATGCTCTGAACCACGATCTGTACGGGGTTGATCCCGAACAGGATGTGGCTGTGGTCCAGGTCCGGCACAGCTTCCGCCGTTACCGCAATGGCTTTCTCAACCAGCACAAAACCTACGTTCTCTGCGGGTTCAACGAATTAACCAAACAGCCTTTCCGGCACCCGGTTGGAGCCGCTGCTGTTCGGGCTTCAATCCGCCGCGATCCGACCGATCCAGCAGCACCTGTTCGGGCTGCCCAGCGGTGGATGTGGGAGGTGACGGAACGCCAGTTGGCGAGCGGCATTCGGCAGGGCGATGTGCTGCTGGTTCCAGAACGCGGTCAGCCCAAGGTCGCTAAGGAAATCGGGCCTCAACATACTGTCGGCCAAAGCCATGAAATCCGGGCCGCCAGGGTCGTGGTCACCATTGATGGGCGGGTCTGGGCCTACTCACCAAGCGTTTGGCACGGCAAGAACCAGCATGACCCGATCTTTGCCGACCATGAGGGCTGGCACTCGGTTCGGGTCGCCCGAGAGGAAATGGCCTGGAACTTCAGCGTCAGATTAGGTGATTGAGGGCTGGGAGGTCACAGAAATGGACAAGATCATCAAACTGCTGGCCGTAGCCCTCGACTCCGCTGCAACCGACCCTGAACGGTTGACCGCAATGGGGAGGATCGCCACGGACCTCAAGGCCAAAGGAATCCACGCAAGCCAATTGTCGATCAGGACGGATGACTTCGAGATCGGTGGTGTCTCCGTGAACTGGGAAAAGGAGGCCAAGGAATCGTGGGAGGAGATTACTCGCCTGCGGCGGGAGATTTCCAAACTCAAGGCTGCCCATAAACGGGCGGCCAAACCTAACGACCGCCGGGGCTGGTCCTCGACGGTCAAGGCCAACGTGGTGACTGACAAGGACGGATACGTGGTTGGGTCTTGGTCGTGACCCTATGCCGACAGGCAGACGATCACTGGGTGATGTAGCTCACCGTAGAGCGGTGACGAAAGTCGCAGGCGATGGGTCGTTCCCATCCATCACTCCCGATGGCGGCGTTGAACAGACGAGGCATGAAGCCCGTCGAAATCCGAATCAATCATGAAGCGGAACACGCCTTCGAAAGAAGGAAATGATGAAATCGAGAAGCAAAAGTACAACTAACTATCAGAATGCACCGGAAGCAGCGGCTATCGATGATCCGGCGAACACCCCGACAGCACTATTCTACGACATTGTGCTTTCGTCGGACAATGCGACGCTCTTCATGCCGAATGACAGCGTAGAATTCTCAGACGATGCCACTGAGCTTTACCTGCGGGAGTATTACGCTATCTTCGGCAGCGTACCGCAGATTTGGCACACCGTATTTTCCAGGTTGATCCCGCTTAAGATCGCAAGCTGGGGCTACCTGAAGGCAGGAACGCACCTGATCCCTATTCCGTTCGTGCCAGACCCTGAGACGGTGGAGCGGTGCGACAATGGGGTTTCCACCACCATGACCCCGAGCCAGTACGGCATCTTTGTTTCAGCCGTGGTTTTCAGCCAGTTGGCCGTTGCCCTCCAGCATGACCCGAACTTTCTGGCCCTCAGCTTCATCAATGGTCTGGATATC
>NZ_AONQ01000061.1 GCF_000342045.1 Paramagnetospirillum caucaseum
AGGTGATCCGTGGCAACGTCACCAAGTCAGTCGATGTACCCGACGATGATCCGATGACAAAGCGGGAAACCCTCGAATTGGTACGGGCCTATTTCACCATCACCGATCCCAAGGTCCGGGATCAGGTTCTGTCGATGGCGAAAGCTTTGGGTGGTGCCAAATAGTATGGTTAGATTATTACACGGGAAAAACTATTTTTTCGATCTCTTGCTTTAAATGGCTTACAGGTATCCCCTTCTTATAGCGTTCATCGGCCGACTTAGGCAAAGACCAACCACCCAAGGTCTTTAACATTGAATCCTCCATGACTAGCTCAGCCCGTTGGGCGAAATTATGCCGGAATGAATGCAATGTATGCTGTGGCGATTTTACTGGGGCCAAGATTTCGTCAATCTGACTTGCCAGAGACGTTAGATAGTTTCCGCTCTTGATTTTCGTTGCATCAAATACCTTCGACGTCCCCCCTGCCCTTCTGGATTCCACGTAATCAAGAAATCCACGCTCGATTGCCCGTGAGTGTATCGGGACAAATCGCGGCTTCTTATTTTTCACAGTTTTTGACAAGGCTATAAGATGGGACACCCGAACGCTTGGAGACACGTTGAAGCACCAAACCCCATCCTCTTGAACAACATCAGTTACATCAAGTTGTGCCAATTCGTTTCCACGCATCCCGTGATACAATGCGAGATACGGCAACCAGCCAACCCCATCAAAATTATATTTACAATTAAATAGTTTGATCAACTTTTCGTCCGGAAAAGCCTCCCGGATCGATTGATAGCCGCCGTCATTCAACTTAATTTTTTCTGCAGGATTCAATGGCACCCAACCATTCACTCTAAAAAACTCAAACACCGTCCCCATGTTTGTTAGATATTTGTTGATTGTTGAAATTTTCAAAACGCCAAGCCCCTGAATGGCATCAATCAAGTCATCTTCACCTATTTCATCTTTTTCAGATTCCAACTTTATTTCACCAACCTCCCTCCTGATAATCCTTGAAATATCCTCGTATGTCAGTCCAGAAAATGCAGAATTTTCCTTTGCATTGGCAGGCAAATACCGAATTATTTCGCGAACCCTAATAATATCATCGCGGTTGATGTAGGCAATATTTGTATTGCCCCCAAGAGTCTCCAAAATAACGTCGCAAATTGTGCTGTAATTTGTAATATTCGATGATGCTAATTCTTGCCGCTCAGGATTGCTTTTAAATTTTTCAATTGCGTCTTTTAGAGAGACAATTTTGGCAAGTGGGGCTGCCCTATCGGGATTTGAATCAATAAAATTTCCAGCCCCGATGATGGCGGGGTTGAAGTTTAAACCAACCATCATCTCCCGCACCGCCGAACGGGCCGCAGTAATGGCAAGATCATGGAACTTATTGCGTAGCTGAGGGGAAAGTTCAACGTATTGGGTTGCTTCGAAATTCGCGATCAAATCATCAACCGTACCGCCAATTTTCCCGGTTTTAATTTGGGCTGCAAGCCCGTCCAAGATGTCGTCAACCCCCATCTCGGAAACTCGACGCCTTGGTGGCTTGGTTCCTTTCCACGCCTCCTCAATGGCCTTTTCGATGGTTAGATGAATGCCTGTATAGCCGAGCAATGCACGAGATTGTTCGCTGGTACTAAGTGACTTTCGAACCCGTCGGCCAAGGGCCTTCCCCGCAAACACGACCTTACCCTGTATCTCTTTGTCAAAATCTCTCTCGTAATGATATATGCCACGAATCTTGACCAGATACGGTATTTTTCCGGTGCGGATTCCAGAGGCCACAGCAACTTCCCCCACATTTTCCCCCAGACTATCCCCTAATAAATGGCGGAAATCAATGGATTCAATGGGTTGCTTTTGCCATCACTTTCCTCCCAAAACTCAAGCCGCTGGGGCAACCCAGCGGCTCTCTTTTTGTTTCAATGGGGTAGGGCCGCCTATCCCGGCTGCCCGTCCACCCGGGGGGCGGTCAGCCAGGGCGCGAAGCGCCACAGCCAGAAGCCGAAAGCCGCCGACCACAGCAAGGCCGGAACCGTCACGCCCCACACTCCCATGGCCTCGGGGTCCAGGTGGGGCACCCCCACCCGCAGGGCGGCGGCCAGCCCGACCAGGGCGGGCGCCACCCATACGGCGCGCGGCAGGGGAAAGGGCCGCCCAGTGTGGCGCAGGGCGACGATGGACATCACCGCCAGCACGGTGGTCGCGGCGGCGCCCAGCCCCAGGGCGTGACGCATGGCCAGGGGATCGAGGGGAAGCCCCAGGATGGCCAGCCCCAATCCACCCAGCCCCACCACCATCCACAGATGGGCCATGTAGAACAGCATGACCTGGGGCCGCCGCAGGGCCGCCCCGTGGTGCATCTCGGTCATGCGGTCGGCCTGGGCGCAGGCGGCGGCCAGGGCCAGCCAGCCGGTGACCGGGCTGTGCGGCGCGGCCAGTTCGGCCACGGCCATCAGGCACAGGGTGGCGGCGGCCAGATGGCGGCGGCCGGGCGGCAGGCGGATGTCGGGCGGCTGGCCGACCTCGACCAAGGCCGAGCGGATGGTCACCGGCAGGATGCGCCCGGCGGCGACGGCGACCAGGACCAGGAACAGGTCGATGGCGGCGAACAGGATGCGGTCCGCCGCCACGGCGACGACGCCCAGCCGCTCCAGGTGGAAGGCGGCGTTGCCGGCGATCAGCGCCGCCAGCACCAGACAGAATTCCCAGGGACGCCGCTCCTTGCGTCCCAGGGCCGGCAGGGCGGTGGCCAGCAAGGCGGGCAGGAACCCCAGGTCCAGCAGCGCCACCAGCCAGGGCGGCAGCACGCCGTCCAGCCAGAAGCCGATCCGCCCGGCCAGCCACAGGGCGGCCATGGCCTTGAGCGCGCCGCCGGTGACCGGCCGGCAGCCGGTCCAGCTGGGCAGGGCGGTCAGCAGGAAGCCGGCCAGGGCGGCCGCCAGGAAGCCGAACACCTGTTCGTGGCCGTGCCAGGCGCCCATGGCGCCCCCCCCTGCCCCGCCCAGCCACAGCAGCGGCAGGGGTGCCACCGCGCCCATGGCCGCCAGCGGCAGGATCAGGAAGAACACCCGGAAACCATAGACCCACACCATCACGACAACTCCACCGCCAGCGCCTGGGCGGTGGCCGGGTCGGCCAGCAGGCGATTGACCATGCAATGAACGAAGCCGTCGTCGCGCTGGACGAAGGGCTCGGGAATATGATGCCGGGCCGCCACCCGCCCCGGCGACGGCGACAGCACCAGGATGCGGTCGGCCAGGCGCACCGCCTCGGCCAGATCGTGGGTGACCAGCAGGGCGGTGAGGTTCCGCTCCGCGATCAGGCGGCGGACCAGGGACTGCATCTGGCGGCGCAGCCCGACGTCGAGCGCGCTGAACGGCTCGTCCAGCAGCAGCAGGTCGGGCTCCACCGCCAGGGCGCGGGCCAGGGCGACGCGCTGGCGCATGCCGCCCGACAGTTCGTGGGGGAACTTGGCGCCATCGTCGGAGGCCAGCCCGACAATCTCCATCAGCCGGTCGGCCCGTTCCAGACGCTGGCGGCGGCCCACGCCCATGGCCTTCAGGCCGAAGGCGATGTTGTCGCGGGCGTCGCGCCAGGGCAACAGGCAGGGGTCCTGAAACACAAAGACCGGATGGCGGAAGCTGTGATCGATGGTCCCGGCGGCGGGAAGGAGCAGACCCCCGACCATGGACAGCACGGTGGTCTTGCCGCAGCCCGACGGCCCGAGCAGGCAGCCGACCTCGCCCTGGGGCAGCGAGAAGGACAGATCCTCGACCACTGTCTGGGGGCCGAACGAGTGGCTCAGCCCCCTGATCTCCAGACCCGGCATCAGAATCCTCCCGTGCCGGCGGCACCCGTGCCGGGCATCTCGCGGCGCCAGACCTGCAGGTGGCGGCGGACCGGCTCCAGCAGAAGATACTCGACCGCCAGCAGCAGGCCCACCACCGCCAGCACCCAGGCCATAGCCTTGACGGTGTCCACCTGGACGCGGGCCGAGGCGAGGCCGTCGCCGATGCCGCCGGCACCGCTCAGCAGCTCGGCCATGACGGTGACCTTCCACGACAGGGCCAGACCGGCCGCCAAGGCGGGAAACAGATAGGACAGCATGTGCGGCAGATAGACGTCCCACAGCAGGACCGGCGCCGGCACCCGGAAGGCCAGGGCCATGCGCCGCAGGCTGCCGTCCAGGGTCCGGACACCCTGGGCGGTCCCGGCGAAGACGATGGGGGCAGTGGTGATCAGGACGGTGAACATCACCGCCAGCCCGGTTCCCCCGAACCACAGCAGCGACAGCACCACCCAGGCGATGGCCGGAATGCCCAGCAGCAGGGTGGCGATGGGCTGCAGCAGGCGGCGCATCATGTCCGACGCCCCCGCCGCCGCCCCCAGCACGCCGCCGGCCAGGGTGGCGGCGAGAAAGCCGCCCAGCGCGTTGCGGCTGGTCTCCAGCACGGCGGGCAGCACCTTGCCCGCCTCGGACATGGTCCACAGGGCGGCGAAGGTGTCGCGGGGGGCGGGCAGCACCAGGGTGCCGTAGGCGCCGTGCCCGGCCTCCCACAGGGCGGTGAGCAGGAGGAGGCTGGCGCCGGCGCCCCAGCCTCCCCACACATAGTCGAGAATCCGCGCGGCGCGGCTCCGGCTCACCTCAGACTCCCCAGTAGAACCCGCCCTCGGGCAGCTTGCCGCCCAGGATGTCGGGGGACATCTCCAGCAGGTCGCCGAAGAACGCCTCCATCTCGGCGCGGGACTCGGCTGCCGAAACCACCCCCAGGCGGAAATGGGGCAGCGAGCGTTCGATGATCGGCCCCGGCAGGTCCAGGTAATCGGTGCCCAGCCGCCCGGCGCTGGCCGGGTTGTTGCCCACCCAGCGGGCGCTGGCGACGCAGGATTGGTGGATGGCGCGGACCAGTTCGGGCCGCTGCTGGATCAGTTCCTCCGAGACTCCCAGACCGGCCTGGGGAATCCCCGCCTTGCGGTTGTTGACCTTGCCGTAGATCTCGGTCAGGTCGAGGACGCGGTGGACACTGATGCCCGCCTGCATGCCGCGCATCTGGATGGCGGTGGCCATGGGCTCCTGCAGGATGGCGACGTCGGCCTTGCCGGCCAGGAACAGCTGGCCGGCCTCGGTCGGCGTGGCGACGTAGTTGAGGGTGACGTCCTTGTCGGCATTCATGCCCAGCTTGCGCAGGATCTGGCGGAACACCAGGTCGGGGGCATCGCCCCGGAAGGATTGCAAGATGGTGCGGCCGGCCAGATCCTCGATGCGGGTGATGGAGGGGTCGCGGCTCATGACGTAGAGCAGGCCCCAGGTCATGATGTTGAGCATGCGCACCGGGGCGCCCCGGTTCTTCAGGTTGGCGCAGGAATAGGCCGGGATGCCGAACACCTTCATCTCGCCCGACACCACGCCGGCGCGGACCTGATCGGGGGTCCGCCACAGCTTGAGACGGGCCTTGCCCACATGGCCGGCCAGGGCGTCGGATTCCACCATGTGGGCGAGAACCACGGACGGGGTGGCCGGCATGCCGGCGATGGTCAGGCTGTCCAGGAGCGGAGCGGCCCGGCCGGCGGAGGGAAGCAGGCCGGCGACGCCCAGGCCACCCAGGCCGCCCAGCACGGCGCGGCGCGAAAACTGATGCATGGTGAAATCCTTTTCGGCTCAGAAGGTGGCGACGGCGCGAGCGTAGAAGCTGCGGCCCGGCCCGTTGACGGAGGACGGATTGGCGTCGTCGGTGGCGTTGGCGGGCAGGTGCTCGGCATAGGTCTTGTCCAGCACGTTGTCGACGCCGAGCCGCAGGCCGACGGTGTCGTGGAACTGCACGCCGCCGTAAAGGTCGAACAGGGCGAAGCCGCCGCGGGTCGCCACGTCGTAGCCGCTGCCGGTCCTGGGATCGGAATCGGTGCGGCCCTGGGCGGCGACGGCGCGCAGCTTGGCGCCGGCGTTCCACGACCCGATATCGGCCAGGGTGTCCTGGTAATCCACCAGCCAGTTGCCCTCCAGGGGCGAGATGCCGTACAGCGCCCGGCCTTCCGAAGTGTTGTGGCCCCAGCGGTAGGACAGCACCAGCCGGGTCGACCAGTGGCGGGTCAGGTTGACCGCGAATTCGGCGTCGGCCCCGGCCAGACGGGCATCGACGTTGCGCCAGATGAAGGCGTTGTCGTTGAGCAATACCCCCGACTGCCCGTGGGCGCGGTCGCGGCTGATGAAGTCCTTGACCTCGTCCACGTAGCCCGACACCGACATCCGCCAGGAGCGGCTGGCCGCCCAGTCGTCGCCGCCCGGCCGCTTGCGGCCGTAATCGACCCAGTCGTCGCCCTTCAGCGCGGCGCCGGCCTCGGCACGGTAATGGGCTTCCGGCGCCATGTTGGGATTGCCGATCTGGCGGCTGGCGGTGCCGGCGACGGTGGCGTTGTTGACCGATGGCAGGGCGAAATAACGCTCGATGGTGTCGGCGGCCCGCATGATGCGGCCCACCGAGCCGGTCAGCGACAGGGAATCGCCCATCAGCTTCTGCTCGCCGTCCAGCTTGACGCTGAACAGGTGGTCGTCGCGCGACACCGACGAATTGCCGTAATACATGGCGTAGAGCTGCCGCGACGTGCTGGTGAAGGAACCGACCGTGGTGCTGGTGTCGGCCTTGGTGGCATCGGCGACCACGTAATCGTAGCGCAGGCCGAGATTGACGCTGGTCTGGGGAGCGGGCTTCCAGGCCAGATCGACGTTAGCCGAATTCTCCCACATCTCGACGCCCGGGAACTGGAAGCCCGACAGGGTGGTCAGCGCGGTGGCTGGGCCGCCGTAGCGCTCGGCGTCGTGCCAGATGCTCTTGGCCGACAGGGAAAGCCGCCCCAGCAGAGTGTCGGCCAGGGCGCTCTCGCCGCTCAGGGTGCCGCCGATCTCCTGGCGGTTGGGCCTGGCTTCGTTGCGGCTGGCCGTGGCGGTTTCCGGCCGGTGCTGGAAATTGTTGGCGGCGCGCTGCAGTTCCGAGAAGCGGACCTCCGCCTTCAGCTTGTCGACCACCCCCAGGGGGCGCGCCGTCTCCACCGAGGCGACGCCGAGCGTCCGTTCGGTCCGCACCGGGTCGGCGCCGTAGCCTTCCGACAGGGTGACGCCGCTTTGGGAGACGGTCGCCGCCAGGGGCAGCTTGTGGTCGTCGATCAGGTCGTGGACCACCATCAGCCGCATCGACGAGTCGCCGTTGGGGCGATAGGCCATGGCGATCTGCTCGGTATGGCGGTCATAGCCGGTCCGCACCTTGGCGCCGTTGCCGTCCTCGTACTGGCCGGCCTTTTCCACCGACCTGGACCATGCCGAGGGAATGGGCCAGGGTTCCCTGGGCGAAATGCTCCATGGCGTTGCCGCCGCTGCCGTAGCCGGTGCCCAGCTTGATGGGCGCCGCCGCCCCCATCACCGAGGCCAATACGCCCGGTCCCGGACGCACCTTGTCGCGGCGGTAGGCCATCTCGGCCGGCGCCCATCCCAGGTCCCACATGGGCAGGATGGGAAACGGGCCGGGAGCGGCGTGCTGGGTCAGGACCGGCACCACTGGATTGGCGGAAAGCGCCGGCCCGGCCGGCGCGGCCTCCTGCCCCCAGGCGGGAGACGACATGGTGAAGGCGGCGGAAAGAAGCGCTACGGAACGGCGGCGGGTCATCGGAACATCTCCGGGAGATGATTATGAAAATCACTCTCACACGACCATTGGTGAGATTAAGACTCACTCGCATTGACGATGGTCAAGCACCCCATCCACGGTTCCCGGAATTCATCCCCGCCTTGAGGGCTGGGCGCGCCACCCGTATCTCTGGTATATATCCATAGAGCTAGCCCCCATTGGCCTGCCACGACCGACAGTCACGTTTGAAGAGCCCCGGATTGAACCCTCTCGGACGACAAGACGCCAGGCCCCTGGGACGGCGCATCATCCTCTACACCATCGTCTTCAGTTCGGTGATCACCCTGATCATCAGCGTGCTGCAGCTGACCAACGAATTCACCGACCGGCATTCGGCGGTGAAGCGGCAACTGGATAATCTGGAGATCCTGCTGCCCTCCATTTCCGAAAGCGTGTGGACCTTCAACGAACCCCAGATCAGTCTGGCGCTGCAGGCGCTGACCAGCATGCCGCACTTCCAGGAGGCGCGCATCGTCACTCCGGAAGGCCGGACATGGTTGCAGAGAAACGCGAACTCGTCCCATTCCATCAGCCGGAGCTTCCCCCTGGAGCGCGAGACCACCACCGGCCGCGTGATCCTGGGGACATTGGAAGTGGTCGCCAGCATCGACGCCATCTACGTGGCGGTCCTCACCCTGACCGCCGAGATTCTCTTCGGCAACGCAGTGAAGACCTTCCTGGTCGCCGGGTTCATGGGCTGGCTGCTCCACGTGCTGGTGACCAGCCGCCTGCCTCCGCTGAAGCGCGAGGTCGAGGCGGTACTGGAGGATCTGGGCCAGCCCCCCGCCCCCGACGGCGTCTCGAGCGGCGACGAACTGGATTCCCTCAAGGACAGCGTCTCGCACATGGCCGTCCGCCTGAAGGACGCCATCGGCAGCATGAAGATGGCCGAGGCCGGCCTGCAGACCGCCAACGAGGAACTGGACGCCCGGGTGCGGGAAAAGACCGCAGAACTGGAGGAAAGCAAGAAGAAGGCCGAGGATGCCGCCGAGGCGGTCCTCCGCTCCATGGGCGAGCAGCGGAATTTTCTCTCCATGGTCTCCCACGAATTCCGCGGCCCGCTCTCCACCATCGCCGGGGCCGCCCAGCTGATCGCCATCTACGGCCGCGGCAATGGCGAACTGGACGAGGAACTCGCCAAGATCAACCGCGCCATGGCGCGGATGTCGAACCTGATCAACGAGTATCTCAACGAGGAGCGGTTGGATTCATCGGCCAGCCCCCTGGATGCCGCGCGCTTCGACCTGGGCGCGCTGGTGGAGGAATCCTGCGCGGCGGACCAGTTCTCCGCCGGATCGCGGCCCCTGGATATCCGCGTGGAAAAGGACGTCTTCGTGGTCGGCGACAGCAACCTGATCGGCATCGCCATTTCCAACGTCATCGACAATGCGCTGAAGTTTTCCCCTCCCGATAGCCCGGTCACCGTGACGGTCGGCCGCAGACCCGGCCACGCCGAGCTCACCATCCGCGACCGCGGCCCGGGCATCCCGGCCGGCGAACGCGACAAGATTTTCGAGAAATACTACCGCTCCATCAAAACCGACCGGGTGTGCGGCGTCGGGCTCGGCCTCTATCTGGTCAAGCGGATCGTCGACATGCATGGCGGCACCGTCGCCGTCGAAAGCCCCCCGGCCGACCACGGCACGGCCTTCACCCTGCGGCTGCCCCTGGCGGCGGATTAGGGAAGTTCGGGATCGGCGGCCGACAGCAGCGGCGGCGCCGTGGCGCCGTCGGGCAGCGGCCGGTCGTCGCCGCCCAAGGTGCGGTGCATGATCACCACGTCCACCCAGCGGCCGAATTTCAGGCCGACGCCGCGCAGCACCCCTTCCTGGCCGAAGCCCAGCGCCCGGTGCACGGCGATGGAGCCCTGGTTGGCGGAATCGCCGATCACCGCGATCATCTGGCGGTAGCCCAGCGCCGTGCAGCGCTCGATCAGGGCGGCGAGCAGGGCGCGGCCGATCCCCCGGCGCACCACGAACGGCGCCACGTAGATGGAATCCTCCACCGTGTAGCGATAGGCCGAGCGCTGGCGGAACGGGCCGGCATAGGTGTAGCCCAGCACCTCGCCCTCCTCCACCGCCACCAGGAACGGCAGGCCGCGCGCCGCCACGGCGGCGCGGCGGGCCTGCATCTCCTCGGCGGAAGGCACCTCCTCCTCGAACGAGGCGGCGGTGCGCGACACGTAGAAGGCATAGATGGAGTGCACCGCCGCCATGTCGTCGTCGGTGGCCTCGCGGATTTCCACGGAAAGCGGAGCGCTGCTGGGACGGCTCATGCCCGGCCGAACTCCCGGGCCGCCGCCGCCAGGGCTGCCGCCACCTTTTCCAGGTCGGCCTTCACCCGCTCGAAATCGGGGCCGTGGCAATGATGGGCCTCGTCCATATACAGGGCGCGGTTGATCTCGATCTGCAGGGCGTGGCTGCCCTGGCGCGGCTGGCCGTAATGCCGGGTGGTGAAGCCGCCGGCATAGGGCGCGTTGCGCACCACGCGGTAGCCCAGCCGGGCGAAGACATCCTCGGCCACCTGGGTGAACAGCGGCGAGCAGGCGGCGGCGAAGCAGTCGCCCAGCACCACGTCGACCCGGCTTAAGCCCGAATCCCGGTCCATGGGACCGCCCACCGAGGGCATGGAGTGACAATCCACCAGCAGCGACCAGCCGAAGGCCTGGCGGGTGGCGTCGACCAGGCCCTGCAGCCGGCGGTGATAGGGGCGGTAGCACCGTGCGATGCGGCTCTCGGCCTCGGCCACCGGCAGGCGGCCGGCATAGATCTCGGCGCCGCTGGCCACCACCCGGGCGATGGTCCCCAGCCCGGCCAGCACGCGGGGGCTGCGGGTGTTGGCGTACTCGGGCAGCGCGCCGGAGAACATGGCGGGGTCCAGTTCGTAGGGCTCGCGGTTGGGATCGCAATAGGCCCGGGGGAACAAGGCGGCGATCAGCGGCGCCCCCAGGCCGACCACGCCGGCATACAGCTCGTCCACGAAGCTGTCCTCGGAACGGCGCAGCATGCGGGCGTCCAACCGCGACTGCGCCACGAACTCGGAGGGATAGTCGCGGCCCGAATGGGGAGAGGCGAAAACGAGCGGCACCGTTTGCCGGGGCGGCTCGAACACCCTCAGCACGGCGGCGTCGTGGTTCATGATCTCGGCGGGCATGATATCCATGGCTTGCCCGCCCTTCTTAGCAAATCGCCCGGCTCGTGTCATACCCCGCTCGCGGAAAGCTGCCGGTTTAGTCCTGATTCATTTTCCATTGTGCAGGCATTTCAGAAGGGCTTGCAATGCCGGAAGAAGGACGCTAAAAGATCGCCCTCGGCCGGACCCGACCAGCGGGGCGGACGAAAAAGGGCGGTTAGCTCAGCGGTAGAGCACTGTGTTGACATCGCAGGGGTCACAAGTTCAATCCTTGTACCGCCCACCATCGAAGGCCCCAGGGGAAACCTGGGGCCTTCGTCCTTTTCCGGTCTCCGCTCCGCCATCAACCTTGCCTTAAGCAATCCCTGGCATGATGTGATTCTTAGTATCACCCGACAGAAGGCGGGGAAACATCATGGCCACCACGTCCGCAGCCCACTCCAAAGCGTTCATCGCCACCCCCGCCCGCCCGCCGTCGAGCGGCGGCAAGGTCAAGCTGCTGGCCCTGGCCGGCATCGTCGCCGTGGTGGCGGCCATGGGAGCCGCCGCTCTGATGATGCGGCCCCAGACCTTGAGCGGAAATGTGGCGGCGACGCCGGAAGCCTTCGCCGAGCAGATGGAGGCCGCCGCCCATGCCGGCGGAGGCCCCGTTCCCCACGTCTTCGGCGGCACCATCCGTACCGAGCGCAACGGCAGCATGCTGGCCCTGGTGGCCGACAAGGTTCCGCCCACCGCCTGCGTATCGGTGGGCTGGAAGCTGGTGCGCAAGGGATTGCTGTCCATCAACGGCACCATGCCGCTCCGCGTCTCGGCGGCCAAACTGGCGGATCTGTGCAGCCAGGAGGACGGCGGCGCCGTGCTCACCTGGATTCCCAAACCGGCACAATAGGCATCCATCATAGATATTGATTAGCCCCGCGCCTCCTGCCACCATATGGCGGGTTGGGCAACTCTTAAGGAGAGTGGGGAATGGACGATATCGATCTGGCCGCCGAACGCACCGACATGCTGAACGCCGCCGCCATCCAGGCGGTCCTGGAGCGGACGGAATCCGTGCTGTCCACCGGCATCTGCCGCGCCTGCAACGAAGAGATCGAGGCCGAGCGCCTTGCCGCCAATCCCTACGCCAAGCATTGCCGCGACTGCGCCGACGAGGCCGAGACCCGCGCCCGCATGGCGCGGCGCTGCGGACCGCGCTGAGCGGATCGGAAGGGATTGGCCCGCCCCCGAGAGGGGACGGGCCGGTTCATGTCACAGGACCAGCAGGGTGCTGCCGCCGTCCTTCTCGATTTCCCACAGATAGCCGAGGGAATCGAGGGCCCGCTCCCGCGACATCAGGGAGTGGGCTTCGGGTGCGGCGATGATCGCCCAGACCCGGTCCCGGATTGCCGCCAGTTTCTCGCGGCGCGCAGCCTTCTGGCCCATGGTCGTTCACTCCTCCGTGGAAGCGACTACATGCCCAGCATATACAGCTTATCCTTAACGGAAGGTATCATGCCCCCCAGGCATCGGCGCAGATGCCGGCATACCAGCCGGCGGCGTATTCGGCCTCGGCCTTGTGGACATGGGGGTCGGCGCCCAGCGGGCTGATGCCGCCCGCCCCCGCCACCCCGGCCCGGCGGCCGCCGGCCACCTCGTAGACTCCCGCCACCGAAACAGCGTAGTCGGGGGCCAGCAGGCTGTAGCAGACGTTGATGGCCTTGGCCGTGGCGAAGTCCCGTCCGGCCAGCGAGGCCGCCACCGCCGCCGCCGCGATCTTGGCCTGATTGTTGGCCGAGGAGGCGGATTTGGGCATCTCGCCGGCCATGCAGGCATCGCCGATCACATGGATTCCCGGCATCCGGCGGGATTCGAAGGTCGCCGGGTCCACCGGACAGAAGCCGCCGGCATCGGCCAGCCCCGCCGCCACCGCGACGCGTCCGGCGGATTGGGGGGGAATGATGTTGGCGAGCGCCGGGGTGAAGCGGTCGAAATCGGTTTCCACCCAGCCCTCGGCGGCGTTGACCCGCACCACCCGTCCGTTGCCGGCCCCCGACACCCATTCCACCATGTCGCCGTACAGCGCCGCCCAGCCTTCCTGGAACAGCGCCTGCTTGGAGAAGGAATCCTTGGCATCGAGGATCAGCACCTTGCAGCCCCGGCGGGTCCGGGACAGATGCCAGGCGATCAGCCCGGCCCGCTCGTAGGGGCCGGGGGGACAGCGGAAAGGATTGCCCGGCACGGCGATCACCACCACGCCGCCGTCCTCCACCGCCTCGAGCCGGCGGCGCAGCAGGGCGGTCTGCCCGCCGGCCTTCCAGGCATGGGGCATGACCGCGGCGGCGGCCTCGTCATAGCCCTCGATCTCGTTCCACAGCAGATCGATGCCGGGCGAGACGATCAGCCGGTCATAGGCGATCCACCCGCCGCCCAGCAGGCGCACCCGCCGCGCGTCGCCCTCGATGGCCGCGACGCTGTCGCGCACCACCTCGACGCCGAACCGCGAGCGTAGTTGATCGTAGCCGTGCTCCAGCCGCGACAGCGGCCCCAGCCCGCCGACCACCGCGTTGGAGCCCGGACAGGTGACGTGGAGGTGGTGGGGCTCGACCAGGATGATGCGCAGGTCGGGTATGGCCCGGCGCAGGGAGCGGGCCGCCGTCGCCCCGCCGAAGCCGCCGCCGACGATCACCACCGAGGCCGCCTTCGCCCCCGCCGACAGGCAAGGCGCCGCCAACAGGGCCGCTCCGCCGCCCAGCAGTGCCCGCCGGGTGAGAGACAGGATCACGGCGCCCCCTTCCGGCCCAGCTCGCCGGCGATGGCGCCCAGTTCCTCGCGCGAGTAGCCCCGCGCGATGCGGTCCATGATGCTGGCGGGCCGCGATCCGTCGCGGAAGGCCAGCAGCACCCGCAGGATATCCCCCGCCGGACGCCCGGCCAGGGACGGAAGGGGGGAATGGATTTCGGGGGAATGGCAGACGGTGCAGGTTTCGGCCATCAGCCGCGCCTGTCCATCGGCCCGCGCCGGAGACGCGGCGGCCAACACCATCACGGCCATGAAAACGGCAAGACTGCGCACGGCGGCCCCCTTGGAGGGGCCATTCTAGCCTGACGGCAGGCGCCTGTCAGCGTCCGGGAACGGTGGGGCCGCCAGCGGCCTTCCAGCCGAGAATGCCGCCCTGCATGCGGTTGATCTCGCCGTCCCAGCCGGCGGCCAGCAGCTTGGCCGTGGCGGTACCGCAGCGCACGCCGCTGCGGCAATGGATCACCAGCCGCTTGCCTTCCTCGGGCCTGGGCATGCGGGCCGGGTCGAAGGTGGAGAGCGGCAGGTTGATGGAACCGGCGATGGCCTCGGCGGCGTATTCGTCGGACTCGCGCACGTCCACCAGGACGATGGAGCCCGCCTCCCACCACTGGCGGATCTGCGCCGGCTCGACCACATGAACCTTATCGCTGGCCGGCGACGGGGAAAGACCGAAAAGCCGCGAAAGCATGTTGGACACCCCATTTTATCAGATGATGCGAATGTAGGACCTCCGCCATAAGTTTCAAGTCCAAACCACCTTTTTTGCCGGAGGGTCTTGGAATGGGGTTATGGAAGCCCCACTAATTAGAATGACTTTCAGGCGCAGTATTTCATCCGCGAGTGGGAAAATTTGCTGCGGATGGGATGACGGCAGGGAGGGATATTCGACATGAACAGGTCCATTCTGGCCCTAACAGCGGCGGCTGCATTCATCGGCCTGGCACCGGTGGCCCTGGCCGGCGAGCCGCAACCCTGGGCTTTCTCGTTCCAGCACGGGGTCTCCCCCACCATGGAACGCATCGCGTCACTGGCCACCTTCATCAACGGCGTGATCGTCGTCATCACCTTGCTGGTCTCCGGGCTGCTGCTCTATGCCTGCACCCGTTTCCGGGCCGACCGCAATCCCAAGCCGGCCACCTGGTCGCACAACACGCCGCTGGAGATCGTGTGGACCGCCATACCGGCGGTGATCCTGCTGCTGATCGCCATTCCGTCGTTCCGGCTGCTCTATTTCATGGACAAGGTCCAGGACGCCGACATGACCCTGAAGATCGTCGGCCATCAGTGGTACTGGAGCTACGAATATCCCGACCACGACGTCAGGTTCGACAGCAACATGGTGCAGGCCGAGGATCTGAAGCCCGGCCAGCCCCGCCTGCTGACCGCCGACAACGCCCTGGTGGTGCCGGTGGGAGTGCCCATCCGGCTGCAGATGACCGCCGACGACGTGATTCATTCCTGGTCGGTTCCCGCCTTCGGGGTCAAGACCGACACGGTGCCCGGCCGTCTCAACGAGACCTGGGTCCAGGTGGACAAGCCCGGCGACTATCACGGCCAATGCTCGCAGCTGTGCGGCGTCAACCACGGCTTCATGCCCATCCACGTCAAGGCGGTCCCCAAGGAGGAATTCACCGCCTGGCTCGCCCAGGCCAAGACGAAATTCGCCCGCATCGACGGCACTCGTCCGGGGACGTCCGTCGCCCTTGCCACCAGAGGGGAGGACCGGCCATGAGCATCGCCGCAGCACATGACCACGGCCACGCCCAGCCCCACGGCTGGCGGCGCTGGCTTTATTCCACCAACCACAAGGACATCGGCACGCTGTACCTGATCTTCTCGGTGATCGCCGGCCTGCTGGGCGGCGCCATGAGCGTGGTCATCCGCATGCAGCTGGCTCAGCCCAACGGCGCCCTGTTCGGCGGCGACTGGCACATGTACAACGTGTTCGTCACCGCCCACGCGCTGACCATGGTGTTCTTCACGGTGATGCCCGCCCTGATCGGCGGCTTCGGCAACTGGTTCGTGCCGCTGATGATCGGCGCGCCGGACATGGCCTTTCCCCGGCTGAACAACATCAGCTTCTGGCTGCTGCCCCCCGCCTTCGTGATGATGCTGCTGTCCATGGTCGAAGGGGCCGGAGCCGGCACCGGCTGGACGCTGTATCCGCCGCTGTCGACCACCTATCACCCCGACGCGTCGGTGGATTTCGCCATCCTGGGCCTGCACCTGGCCGGCATCAGTTCGGTACTGGGCGCCATCAACTTCATCTGCACCATCCTCAACATGCGGGCGCCGGGCATGACCATGCACCGCATGCCGCTGTTCGTCTGGGCCATGCTGGTCACCGCCTTCCTGCTGCTGCTGTCCATTCCGGTGCTGGCCGGGGCGCTGACCATGCTGCTCACCGACCGCAATTTCGGCACCACCTTCTTCGCGCCGGCCGGCGGCGGCGACCCGCTGCTCTACCAACACCTGTTCTGGTTCTTCGGCCACCCCGAAGTCTACATCATGATCCTGCCGGCCTTCGGCATCATCAGCCACATCATCTCCACCTTCTCCAGGAAGCCGGTGTTCGGCTATCTCGGCATGGCCTACGCCATGGTCTCCATCGGCTTCGTCGGCTTCGTGGTCTGGGCGCACCACATGTTCACCACGGGTCTGAACGTGGACACCAGGGCCTATTTCACCGCCGCCACCCTGGTCATCGCGGTGCCCACCGGCATCAAGGTGTTCAGCTGGATCGCCACCATGTGGGGCGGCTCCATCACCTTCCGCGTCCCCATGATGTGGGCGGTGGGCTTCGTCTTCCTGTTCACCATGGGCGGCGTCACCGGCGTGGTGCTGGCCAACAATCCGGTGGATGTGGCGCTGCACGACACCTATTACGTGGTGGCCCATTTCCACTACGTGCTGAGCCTGGGCGCGGTGTTCGCCATCTTCGCCGGCTTCTACTACTGGATCGGCAAGATGAGCGGCCACCAGTATCCCGAGACCCTGGGCAAGATCCACTTCTGGCTGACCTTCGTCGGCGTCAACGTCGCGTTCTTCCCGCAGCATTTCCTGGGCGCCCAGGGCATGCCGCGCCGGGTTCCCGACTATCCCGACGCCTTCGCCGGGTGGAATCTGGTATCGTCGGTGGGCGCCTACGTCGCCTTCGCCGGCACGGTGTTCTTCCTGGTGGTGGTGTGGCGCACCTTCACCGCCGGCAAGGCGGTGGAAGCCAATCCCTGGGGATCGGGCGCCACCACCCTGGAATGGTCGGTCAGTTCGCCGCCGCCGCTGCACAGCTTCGACGAACTGCCCCATTTGGCGGAGTAAGGACCATGAGCCCCCGACGCCGCACCGGCGCGACCCTGGCGGGACTGGTGGTGATCATCGCCGCCATGATGGGGCTGGTGATCGGCAGCGTGCCGCTGTACCGGGCCTTCTGCCAGGCCGTCGGCATCGGCGGCCCGCCCCGCCAGGTGGCGGCGGACTCGTCGGCGCCCTCGGCCAAGATGGTGACGGTGCGTTTCGACGCCTCGGTGGCCAAGGGCCTGCAATGGCGCTTCGCCCCCCAAATCCGCGAGATGAAGGTGCGGCTCGGCGAGGACAATCTGGCGGTGTTCACCGCCACCAACCTCTCGGACCGTCCCGTCACCGGCAACGCCGTGTTCAACGCCACCCCCGACAAGATCGGCAAGTACGTGGCCAAGATCCAGTGTTTCTGCTTCACCGAGCAGACCCTGCAGCCGGGCCAGAGCGTCGACATGGTGGTCAGTTTCGTGGTCGATCCGGCCATGGCCGCCGATCCCCATACCGGCGAAGTCGGCACCATCACCCTCTCCTACACCTTCTTCAATACCAGCGCTCCCGTTGCCAACGCCACTGACGAAAGAGGACGGTCATGAGCCACGCCCACGCCACCCCCCGCGCTCCCGGCAACGGCCATGGGGCGCCCCATCCCTTCCATCTGGTCGATCCCAGCCCCTGGCCCCTGGTGGGCAGCATTTCCGCCCTGGTGCTGGTCTACGGCGCGGTGGACTGGTTCCGCGACCACGGCCACACCACGGTGATGCTGGTCGGGCTGGCCATGGTGGCCTTCACCATGGCCGCCTGGTGGCGGGACATCTTCCACGAGGCCCGTTCGGGCCATGCGCATTCGGAGGAGGTCTGCCACGGCCTGCGCATCGGCATGGGCCTGTTCATCGCCTCGGAGGTGATGTTCTTCGCCGGCTTCTTTTGGGCCTTCTTCCACTCGGCCCTGGGCGTCGCCCCCATGGTGCCCCAATGGCCGCCGGCCGGCATCCAGACCTTGGACACCTGGCACCTCCCCTTCGTCAACACCCTGATCCTGATGAGTTCGGGCGTCACCCTGACCAAGGCCCACCACGCGCTCCGCCACGACGGCCGCGGCGCCACCCAGCTGTGGCTGGCCGTCACCATCGCGCTCGGCCTGCTGTTCCTCAGCGTGCAGATCTACGAATACGGCGAGGCGGCGTTCGCCTTCACCGGCGGCATCTATCCGTCGGTGTTCTACATGGCCACCGGCTTCCACGGCTTCCACGTCTTCGTCGGCGTGTGCTTCCTCGCCGTCTGCCTGCACCGGGTGCGGAAAGGCGATTTCACGCCGGCCAAGCACGTGGGCTTCGAATCGGCGGCGTGGTACTGGCACTTCGTGGACGTGGTCTGGGTATTCCTGTTCGTCTGGGTCTACTGGTGGGGCAACGGTTGAGAAGGGGGACGCGGCCCCTCCCTCAGGCCCCCGGCCAGACGAAAGCGCCGGCGGCGCAGGGCCGGGCCAGCAGGTAGCCCTGCACCTCCTCGCAGCCGAGATCGCGGACCAGATTCATCTGTTCCTCGGTCTCGATGCCCTCGGCCACCACCTTGAGGCCGAGGCGGTGGCCCAGTTGGACGGAACTCTCGACGATGGCCCTGGCCCCTTCCTCGGTCAGGGCCTTGGCGATGAAGGATTGGTCGACCTTGAGTTCGGTGAACGGTCCCTGCTGCAACTGCTTCAGCGAGGAATAACCGGTGCCGAAATCGTCGATGGACAGGCCGAAGCGGCGCATGCGCAGCCGGGTCAGGATGTCCAGCTGAGAGGTGAAATCCCCGGCCAGCGCCGTCTCGGTGATCTCGATGGTGATCATCTCGGGCGGCATGTCGTAATCGCGGGCGATGTCCACCAGGGCATCGGGCAGGTCGAGGTTATGCAGCATGTGGGGAGAGAGGTTGAGTGCGACCTTGGGCGACAGCCCGGCCTTGCGCCAGTCGCGGCACTGGGCCAGGGCCTGGCGGATCACCGAATCGGTCAGCCGGTCGATCATGCCCTCGCGCTCGGCCAGATGGATGAAGCGGTCCGGCCCCACCATGCCGTGCTCGGGGTGAATCCAGCGGGCCAGGACCTCGGCCCCCAGGATTCGCCGGGTCTGGGTGCAGAACTTGGCCTGGAACCAGGGAATCACGTGCCCATCGTCCAGGGCGCTGCCCAGGGCCTCGGTGTCGGGCCGGTAGCGGTCGGGGGCCTTCTCCACCACGCTGGGCCGGACGGGCGCCCGGGCCACCGCCAGGATGTCGTAGACCGCCGACAGTTCGCCGACCCCGAACGGCTTGTGCAGGGCGCCGGCCACCCGGAGGCCGCGCGATTCCGCCAGCCGCCGGGCGGCCTCGATGACGTCGGCGTCATAGCCGCTCATCAGCACCAGATGGGCTCCGGACTTGTTGTCGGCCAGGAAGCGGATGATCTCGACCCCGTCCATGCCCGGCATGGCGAGATCGAGGAAGATGCCGCGCAGGTCGACGGAATAGCGGCAGGCGAAATCCTCGAAATTGTCGCACCAGGTGGTTTCGAACCCCATCTCGGCGCCGACATCGGCAACGAACTCGCACATGTCGCGCTCGTCGTCGAGGATAAGCACCGGCGGCTTGATCGGGGGTATGGAGTCCGAAGTCATGTCTTTGTCTTCCAATCGATGGCCCGTCGCGCGGCATGGGCCAGGGAGGCCTTGCCGTAGGGCTTGGGCAAAATCTCGGCCTGCCCGGCCTTCTGGCCCATGGCATAGCCGGTGAAGCCCGAGGTCAGCAGCACGGCGCAGCCATGCCCCATCTCGCGCGCCTGGCGTTCGAGGGCATAGCCGTCCAGACCGCGCGGCATCACCACGTCGGTGAACAGCAGGTCGATGGCCGGGTCGCCCTGCAGGATCGTCAGAGCCTCGGCGGCATCGGCGCAGATGGTGACGCGGTAGCCAAGCTCGGCGAGGAACTCGCCGGCGATTTCGGCCAGTTGCGGTTCGTCGTCCACCACCAGGACATGCTCCGCCCCGGTGGGCAAGACATCGGCCTCGGTCTCGACGGCCGCCTCGGCGCCATCCGCCGCCGCCCTGGGAAGGTAAAGGCGGAAGGTGGTGCCCAGCCCCGCCTCGGAATAGACCCGGATGTGGCCGCCCGAGCGCTTGGCGAAGCCGTAGGCCATGGCCAGCCCCAGGCCGGTGCCCTTGCCCCGCTCCTTGGTGGTGAAGAACGGCTCGAAGATGCGGTCGAGGATTTCCTTGGGGATGCCCGTTCCGGTATCGCTGACCGAGACCAGCACGTACTGGCCGGGCACCATGTTGGGATCGGCGCGGCGGGTTTCGGCATCGACCACCAGATTGGAGGTCTCGATGGTCAGGGTGCCGCCATCGGGCATGGCGTCGCGGGCGTTGAGACACAGGTTGAGCAGGCAGTCCTCGAACTCGCTGCGGTTGATCTCGGACGGCCAGGCCTCCGGGGCCAGCCGGGTCCGCACCTCGACCATCCTGGTCAGCGAGCGCTGGATCATCTCCTGCATACCCGACACCGCCTCGCCGAGGTCGGTCAGGGTCTTGCCCTGGGCCTTGGGGTCCTGGCGCGAGAAGGACAGCAGGCGCCGGGTAAGGTCGGCGCCGCGCCGGGCGCTGCGCAAGGCGGTCGCCACCCGCTTCATGCCGGTCTCGCTGCCCTGGACGGTACGCTCCAGCAATTCCAGATTGCCTGTGATGATGCCCAGCAGGTTGTTGAAATCGTGGGCGATGCCGCCGGTGAGCTGTCCCACCGCCTCCATCTTCTGCGAACGGCGCAGCGCCGCCTCGGTCTGCTTCTGCTCGCTGATGTCGCGGATGAAGGCGGTGAACAGCCCGTGGTCGGGCAGATGGGTGATGGTCAGTTCCAGCGGAATCTCCCGCCCGTCGGCATGCAGGCCGGTCATCTCCAGGCGCGTGCCCATCACCCTCGATTCATGCCCGGCGGCGACCCGCGCCAGACCCTGCCGGTGGGCCTCGCGGTGGGCTTCGGGAATGATCAGCTCGGCAACCTCCTGCCCCACCGCCTCCGAGGACGAGCGGCCGAAGATGCGTTCGGCGGCGGGATTGAACTCCACCACCATGCCGCCGCGGTCGATGGTGACGATGGCGTCCAGCGCCGCGTCGAGAATGCTGCTCTTGATCTGCTCGCTGGCTTCCAGGGCGCGGCGGGTGGCGGTCACGTCGCTGATGTCGCGGAAGGTCACCACCGCGCCGATCAGCGCCCCGTCCTTGCGGATGGCGGTCGAGCCGTAATGCACGGGAAAGCTCGACCCGTCCTTGCGCCAGAACCACTCGCCCTCGACGGCGCAATCCTCGCCGGTCGTCAGGGTATGGGCCAGGGGGCAGTCGCCGCTGTGATACTCGCTGCCGTCGGGATGGGAGTGGTGGATCAGCGGATGCAGGCGGCGGCCCAGCATCTCCCACGGGGCGAAGCCCACCATCCTCGACGCCGCAGGGTTGGCGAAGATGACCGCGCCCACGCGGTCGAGGCCGATGATGCCCTCGCCCATGGAATCGAGGATCAGGTGGTTGTGCTCCACCGCCGCCTGATGGGCGGCGAATTCCTCGCGCAGGCGCCGCGCCATGGGCCGGAACACCCCGAACCACGACAGGGTCAGCACGCCGATCACCAAATAGAGTCCCAGGGTGAAACCCTGGCGCAGCCGCGCCACGTTCTGGCGCGCCTCGTCCTGGTAGCGCACCACCAGACGCTCCAGCCCGGGCAGCAGCGTCAGGCGCGACTTGTCGGCCAGGGCCTGCAGCCGGGGGGAGTTGGACGCCAAGCCCAGCCCCTGGGTCGCCGCCAGGTGCCTCACATCGGCGACGAAAGCCATCACCTCGTCATCCAGCGAGGGCTTGTTGCCGAAATACAGCGCCTCCATTTCCGGCGTCATGCCGCGCGCCCGGCTTTCGGTGATCAGCCGGGCATGCCCGGCCCCCATCTCCGAACCGGCCTGGGCCAACAGATCGGCGAACATCATGCGCTCGTCCGGCGACGAGGCGGTCGCCATCTGGTAGGCGAAGGCGACTGTCCGCTGCGACAGCATGCGTTGCCGCCCCGCCACGTTGATCAGGGCGCCGTCGTCGAACAGATGGGAAATGATCCAGCCCTGGGACTGATATCCGGCAAGGGTCAACAGCAGCAAGGCCCCGATCACCGCCGCCTGACGGCGGTAGAGGCCGGCCAGCAAATCCTGGGCGCGGGACCTTGTGTCGCTCAGCCGGTTCCTCCCCTTGGGGCCGCCTCGGCCCCCTCCCGGACGAGCCAGCACGACACCGACCAATCCAAAAGTAATATTAGAGATGCCTGGTTATATTTCAATAAGCATTAGTACGGGCAATCGGAACGGCCACAGGACCGGGCGCTGCGGCCCGGCTGCCAGGTGCCGCAGACCCGGCACTCAACCATGGTTTCCGCCTCGCCGGCAGCGTCCTTGGGCGGGGAGTGCGGCGGCGGCGCCTTTTCCGCCTCGTCGCGGCGGCGCAGTTCGGCCAGCCGGCTCAGGTACTTGAAGCCGAACCAGATGAAGGCGATGACCGCGATGGTCAGCAGGATTTTTCCGAACATCAGGATTTATCTCCCAACCCGGCCAGGGGGTCAAGGGCGGCCCCGCCGCGCAGGACGGCCTCGGCCTGGGGGGTATATTCCCCGCCCGTGCCATGCAGGACGAGGCCGGGCAGCAGCCGCAGCGGCGAGCGCACCCCCTGGCGCGCCGAGACGATCACCCGCCCGGCGGCGCGGCCCGCCTTGGGCCACAGGGGCAGGACCGTCACGTCGCCCACCCCCCGCCCCCGCAGGGCCGCCAGGATATCGCCCAGGCGCTCGGCCCGGTGGATGAGGGTGAGCCGCCCCTTGGGCCGCAGCATCTTCACCGCCGCCTTGATCCAGCCGACGAGGTCCAGTTCGCCCTCCGCGTGGGCCATGGCCCGCGAGGCGTTGGCGGCCGGGGTGCCGCTGCCGGCCTCGAAGAACGGCGGATTGGTCATGACGTGGTCGAAACCGCCCAGGCCGGCGGGCGGCGCCGCCGCGTCGCCGCGGTGAACGGCAAACCGCTCCTCCACGGCGTTGAGCGCCGCGTTGCGCTCCCCCAGCCCGGCCAGGGATGGCTGCACCTCCAGCCCGTCCACCACGGCCTCGGGGCAGCGGGCCAGCAGGCACAGCGCCGCCGCCCCCACCCCGCAGCCCAGGTCGAGGACGCGCTCGCCCGGGCGGGCCGGCACCGCCGCCGCCAGCAGCACCGGGTCGATGGCGGCGCGGTAGCCGTCCCTGGGCTGGATCAGCCGCACCCGGCCGCCCAGCAGACAATCCTCGGTCACCGATTCGGGGGATGGTATGGGCATGGACGCTCTTGACCGGGGTGAAAGCGATAAGGAAAAGGCGATGTAAGCTTGACCCGCTTTCCCAGGCAACACTATGTTCGTCGCGCGGGTAGGCATGCCCCGCGCGTAAGGAGTTTGTGCATCGTGGCGATCGTGGTCAATCTCGAGGACGAACGTGGCAAGAAGGCCAAGAGCTTCGATGCCCTTGTCGCCCTGGTCAAGGACGACCTGGAAAAAGTCAACCGCACCATCGTCGATCGCATGCACAGCCCGGTGGAACTGATCCCGCAACTGGCCGGCCATATCATCGCGGCGGGGGGCAAGCGGCTGCGCCCGGTGCTGACCCTGGCCTCGGCCAAGCTGGCCGGCCATGCCGGCGAGCGCCACATCAAGCTGGCCGCCTGCGTCGAGTTCATCCATACCGCCACCCTGCTGCACGACGACGTGGTCGACGAGTCCGAGCTGCGGCGCGGCCAGGCCTCGGCCAACGCCCTGTTCGGCAACAAGCCCAGCGTGCTGGTCGGCGACTTCCTGTTCTCCCGCTCGTTCGAGCTGATGGTCGAGGACGGCTCGCTGGCGGTGTTGGCCATCCTGTCGCGCGCCTCGTCGGTGATCGCCGAGGGCGAGGTGCTGCAGCTGATCACCGCCAACGACACCGAAACCGGCGAGGATGCCTATCTCGAGGTCATCCGTTCCAAGACCGCCGCCCTGTTCGCCGCCGCCTGCCGCATCGGCGCGGTGGTGGCCGACAAGCCCAAGGTCGAGGAAGAGGCGCTGGAATCCTATGGCCTCAACCTCGGCATCGCCTTCCAGCTGATCGACGACGTGCTCGACTATTCCGCCAAGCAGGCGGTGCTGGGCAAGACGGTGGGCGACGATTTCCGCGAGGGCAAGATCACGCTTCCCGTCATCCTGGCCTTCCGCCGCGGCGACGACGAGGAGCGGGCTTTCTGGCGCCGCTGCCTCGAGGAGCTGGACCAGACCGACGAGGACATCGCCCGCGCCATCAAGCTGATGGAAAAGCACGGCAGCCTGGCCGCCACCATCGCCCGCGCCCGCCATTACGGCGAGATCGCCCGCGACGCGCTCGGCATCTTCCCGGACAGCCCGGTCAAGCAGGCGATGATCGACGTCATCGATTTCTGCATCGATCGGGCGTATTAGGAACCCGCCCTATTCCGCCGCGAAGCGGGTCCTGGGGGCCGGCAGCACCATGGCCGGGCGGGGAATGTCCTTCATCAGGCCGGGGCCGTTGACCATTTCGAATCCGCCCTGGACCACGCCGCCCACCACCTTACGGTGCCGGGCGCTCCACAGATAGCAGCCGATGCCGTCCTTGGCGGTTTCCTGCTGGATACGCTCCAGCACGGCAAGCAGCTGCTCGTCGTCCATCTTGTCCTCGGGCCGGAATTCCGACAGGTCGAGGCCGACCATGGACACCCCGATCTCGGCGGCGACCGAGGTCCGCCGCGCCGACAGGCGGGTCCGCACCAGCACCTCGCGGCACAAGGTCCCGACGAAGGACACCACCGATTCCAGCTCCGGAGTGGTTGTACCGTCGGGAATGTTGAAGATCTCGATCACCAGCCTGGTGTTGCGCGTCTCCTGGGTGAGGTCCGACAGGGCGAACACCACGGAATTGCGCTGGTCCGAGGACAGGGATTGCCAGGACAGCGGCAGGATCACCGAGGATTGCGGCACCCCCTCGGGGGCGTTGCGGGCGGCGTTGCGGATGTCGCGCACCGCCGAATTGACCACGAAACGGTCAAGCGTCAGGGCGGTGGCCGCATCGCCCTCGGGATAGGCGCGGCATCCCTCCATGGGTTCGTCGCCCTCGCGGTCGCGGCGCACCACGCGGGCGCCGTAGGCGGAAATGGCCTCGCCCATGGCCACCCAGGTGGGCCGCCACAGGAGCGACAGGCTGGCGCCGGGCGGGATGGCGCCGACAATGCTGGGATCGAGATAGGCCGCCGGCTTCTTCACCCCGGTGCCCTCGATGGTTTCCCACTTCATGTCGTCGCGCCGCGTCTCCTCGCCCCGGCCGAGCGAGGTCCAGCCGCTGAGCGGGTCGGCCGCCGCCGGGCCGCCCTGGGCCGTCGAACTGGGGAGATAGGGCAGGCCGCTGGTGGAGACATAGGCCCTGACCTCGTCCACCGCCCTGGCGATCCTGGCGCTATCGAACTCGCCATCCTCGCCCACCGCCTCGGCCACCGGAATCTCGGCGGCCAGGGCGACCGGGCGGTCCTGCCCGCCCTGCTGCTGGCCATAGAGGAAACGCCCCAACTCCTCGACCACCATGATGGTGCGGCGCCGGGCGTCCTCGATGCTCAGTTCGGGAAAGGCCAGGATCCAGCAATCCTCGCCGTCGCGGCAGAAGGTATTGCCCTTGCCGATGTTCCGGCGCACCACCTGATCGACGATGATGGACACCTTGTCGGCCAGGCGCGGCCACTTCTCGCCCACCGAATCGCGGTACTCGGCCAGGGAAACCACATGCAGCTTGGCCTTGATGGCGGGATCGCGGGCGAGCATCTGCTCCAGCCATTCGGCGGCGGACTCGACCGAGGAGCGCGCCGTCGGGCGCGGAACCCGCCCCGGGGCGGAACCCGCAGGAGCCGGTTTTTCATCATCCCAGAGGGTCTTCAGCGATTGGGCCAGACGACCCCAGACATTTCCCTTGGAGGCTGACATTCTGCCCTCCCGCCCGAAATCCATTTCTGCCTAAAATATACCGGATTCTATTTATGCCACCAAGAAACAAACTTTGCCGATGATTGTCGCCATATTTGACAAATGCCGGGTGCAACGCAAAAAACCGCAAGCATGCAATGGGCGAATACCAGCCAGCCGCCTTTAACGTGCATTATTGCATATACATTGGCATGAAAAGGGGCCTTGTCCAGCCCCGCCCCTCCCCCGAAGAGGGCCGGTTCACAGCCCGTGGTACTGCTTGTACCAGGCGATGAAGTTGGGGACGCCGACGCTGATCGGGGTGGTGGGGGCGAAGCCCACATCGCGCTGGATGGCCGAGATGTCGGCGTAGGTTTCCTTGACGTCGCCCGGCTGCATGGGCTGGAAGTCGTAGGCGGCCTTGCGCCCCAGCGCGCTTTCCACCAGCCCGATGAAGTCCATCAGCTTTTCGGAATTGTTGTTGCCGATGTTGTAGAGACGGCAGGGCGGAGCCTTGCCGTCATCGGCCGGCGGATTGTCCAGCACCCCCACCACGCCCGAGACGATATCGTCGATATAGGTGAAGTCGCGGCGCATGTCGCCGTTGTTGAACACCTTGATCGGCTGGCCGGCGACGATGGCGTCGGCGAACAGATAGGCGGCCATGTCGGGCCGCCCCCAGGGGCCGTAGACGGTGAAGAAGCGCAGGCCGGTGGTGGGAACGCGGAACAGATGGCTGTAGGAATGGCTCATCAGCTCGCCCGAGCGCTTGGAGGCGGCATAGAGCGAGATCGGCGTGTCCACCCGATCGTCCACCGAGAACGGCAGCTTGGTGTTGGCGCCGTAGACCGAGGACGAGCTGGCGTAGACGAAGTGGCGGCACTTGGGGTTGGCGCGCGCCATCTCCAGCATCACCAGATGGCCTTCGATATTGGAATGAGTGTAGTCGAAGGGCGCGGTGAGCGAGTGGCGCACCCCGGCCTGGGCGGCCAGATTGATATAGGCGGTCACCTCGGGATGGGAGCGCGCCACCTCGGCCATGGCGGTCCGGTCGGCGATGTCGACCTGGATGAAGGAAAAACCGTCGTGCCGGCGCAGATGCTCGAGCCGGGTCTGCTTCAGCCGGACGTCGTAATAGGGGCTGAGACAGTCGATTCCGAGCACCCGCTCGCCGCGCGCCAGCAGGCGCAGGCTGGTGTGATAGCCGATGAATCCGGCGGCGCCGGTAACGAGGATGGTCATCCCGAGAACCCTTCAGACACAAGCGCTTTCATATAGCTTGATCGCCGGCGGAAATCATCCCCCGTATTTCGTCATGGAGCCGCAACATCATTGCCCCGGCCACCGCCCCGCGTTGCGTTCATTGCTATTTTCGCACCCTCTCTTTCCACCGCAAGGCTCGGACATTACCTTCAAGGCATGAGGTCGCTTCGAGGCCACCGCCATGACCGTCGCCACCACCGTCACGCTGGACGATAAGTACACCCAGGAACAGGGCCGCATCTATCTGTCGGGCATCCAGGCGCTGGTCAAGCTGCCCATGCTGCAGCACCTGCGCGATCAGGCCGCCGGCCTGAACACCGGCGGGTTCGTTTCCGGCTACCGCGGCTCGCCGCTGGGCGGGCTGGACAAGGAATTGTGGCGGGCC
>NZ_AONQ01000062.1 GCF_000342045.1 Paramagnetospirillum caucaseum
CGCGAGCTTCCCCGGCCGTCCGACGGCCTTTGACCGGCCCCTCGCCATCGCCGGAACGCACGCGATATCCAGGAGCGTGGCCGAGGAAATCCGCCGACGACTCCTTTCCTCAATCGAACGCTTCTGCGTCGACAATGCTCCGTTCGGAACTCATAAATGATGTTCCGAACTTCTGGTGGTACACTAGGTGTCGAGGCACAGCAGGAACAGCTGGTGCTGGCTGCAGATCCCCAGTTTGGCATAGGCGCGCTTGCGGTAGGTGGCGACCGAGTTGGCGGTGATCCCCAGATCCAGGGCGATGGCTTCGGTGGTGTAGCCGGTAACGATGCGGCTGCACACCTCGCGTTCGCGCACGGCCAGCGATGGCGCCCGGCGGTCGAGAATGCGCGAGACTGCGGCGGGGTCCGGTCGGGCGGGCGCCGTGGCCGGGGGCGAGCGCAGTTCCTGGTGCCGGAGGACGCATTGCGACGCGGTCTCGGCCAGGCGGGCCAGATTCTCCACCTCTTGCAGCGAAAAGGCCTCGGTTCCGGCGGCGAAGTAGTAGTTCTGGTAGATGGCGTGGGTTTGGCCCTGGTCGAGGATGGAGAGCTTGCCCTCCAGCTGGGCGTCGTCGAAGAAGTGGCGCCGGTACCAGTCGTCCTCGATTTGCCCGCGCCGCATCAGACCCAGGCGCAGCCCCTGGCGCTTCGAGCGCGTCAGGCGGTCCAGGGTGGGGTCGCGCTGGAAGAACCGTTCCGAGACGTATTGGCCGACCAGGACCGAGGCCATTTCCGGGCTGGCCCGGTGCCAGGAGAACAGGGGCCGCGTCCGTTCGCCCTCCAGCGAGACCACGTTGATCTGGTCCAGATTGGCGGCGGCGCCCAGCAGGTCGGCCAGCCGCGTCTCGAACCGCTCCTGGCCGATGGCGGCGATCACCGCCGCCAGCCGCCGGCTGAGGTCGCCGTCGCCGGTCCGGGCGGCGATCTCGCTGTAATCCTGCCAATCGGCCGAAGACGGTCGGCCCATCAGGCTGATGGGTGTTTCCATTGCGCGATCCTCCCTCCGAGCGGGCCTTGTTTCGCCCTCTTCAGGCAAAGACCCTAACATGTCCGGGGCCATGCGGCCAACGGTATAGTTACCGTCCGGTAACTTAGTTACTTTGTGGTAACTAAGTCCTTGCCATCGGTATGGGAGGGGGCTAGCCTTCCCCATGATTTCGCCCCGAGGAAGAGGTGGGTGACGCGAATGGCAATTCCCAGGCAAGGCAGTCCGGCCTTTCCCAACCGCGCCGCCCAGCGGGAGCTGAAGCTGGAGGCCCTGTACGAATGCGCCGCCAGCGCCTTCACCGAGAAGGGTTTCCACGGGACGTCGCTGGACGACATCGCCGCCGCCCTGGGGGTGTCCAAGCCCGCGCTCTACCGCTACGTCCCCAACAAGCAGGCTCTTTTGTACCGGCTGCATTGCCTGTCTCTGGATGCGGCCGAGGCGGCGGTGACCGAGGGAGAGGCCAGCCCGGCCGACGGCATCGAGCGCCTGCGCATCGCCCTGCATCTCTACATCCGCTCGCTGACCGCCTCGTCCAGCGCCTGTCTGGTGCTGATGGAGGAGGGCGCCATGAGCGGCGCCGAGAACGAGGCCATCCTGGCCCGGCGCCGCGCCTTCGAAGGGCGGTTCCGCCGGCTGGTGCGCGACGGCATCGCCGACGGCTCGATCACGCCCTGCGATCCCAAGCTGGCGGTGTTCAGCGTCCTGGGGGCGGGAAACTGGGTGTCGCGCTGGTTCCGCTCCGGCGGCGGCCGTTCGGGAGAGGAAGTCGCCCGGGCCATGAGCCTGCAATTGGCGCGCGGCCTGGCGTCGGTTCCCTCCCGCTATCCCCTGGAATAGGAAAAGGCCGCGCCTTCCCGTGGAAGGCGCGGCCAGTTGGGCCGGTGGAAGGAAAGCGTGAAAGGACCGGCCTGGACGCTGCTTGGAGTACTCTTAGTCCACCAGGGACCAGGCCCCCGCCTTGGCTTCGACCATGTGGAAGGCGCGAAGCGACAGACCCAGATGGTCGGCCGGGGTCATGGAGACGATGCCGCCGGTTCCCACATAGCCCGAGGTCTTCTCGATCTCGTCCCTGACCTTGGCCTTGTCGGTGGACTTGGCCCGGTTGACGGCCGCCATGACGATCTGCAGCGCGTCGTAGGCGTGGCCGGCGAAGGTGGAGGGATCGGTGCCGGCCTTGGCCTGATAGGTCTTGGAGAACAGGGTCACCACCGGCTTCTGCGGATCGGTGGCGGCCAGCTGGTCGGCCACCACCAGCCCGCTGGCCGGCAGTTTCACCCCCTCGGCGGCGTCGCCCGCCAGCCGGATGAATTCCTTCGAGGCCACGCCGTGGGACTGGTAGAGGGGAACGGTGATGCCGATCTGGCGGTAGTTCTTGGTGACGATGGCCGGACCCTGGCCGAAGCCGAAATTGAACACCGCCTGGACGCCCGGCGTGTTCTTGATCTTGGTGAGCTGGGCGGTGACGTCGGGGTCCTTGGACGAATAGATCTCGTCGGCGATGATCTCGACGCCGATGTCCTTGGCCACCTTCAGGGTCTCGTCATGGCCGGATTTGCCGAAGCCGGCATCCTCGGAAATGATCGCCGCCTTGGTGATGCCGCGCTTCCTCATGTCGGCCAGCACCTTCTCGGCGGCCATGCGGTCGTTGTGGGAGACCTTGAACACCCATTTCTTGACCGGCTCGACCACCACGATGGCGCCGGCCAGCGAGATGAACGGCACCTCGCCCCGCTCGATCAGCGGCACCATGGCCATGGTGGTGGCGGTGGTGGTGCCGCCGATCAGAACGTCGACGTTGTCGTTCTGGATCAGGCGCTTGACGTTGCCCACCGCCTTTTCCGCCTGGCCGCCGTCGTCATAGACGATCAGTTCGAGCTTGCGGCCGAGCACGCCGCCTTCCTTGTTGATCTGCTCCACATACATCTCGAGCACCTTCTTCTCGGGCTCGCCGAGAAACGAGGCCGGTCCGGTGGTGGACAGCGGCGCGCCGATGCGGATGACGTCGGCGGCCCCGGCCGGCAGACCCCATCCCGAAACTCCCAGGCCGACCGCGAGAGCGAGCAGACCCCTTCTGGACATGGACATGTTCATACCTCCCCATTCGTGTTTCACACGTTTCTCAGGTCCTTGACGCGGACCGCCTTGCCGAGCGAGCGCGGAAGCTCGCCCGGGTTCTTCAGAACGACGTCGCAGGTGACGCCGATCAGACTCTTGACGTGATGGCGGATGCCGGCTCCGACCCGGGAATAGTCCCCGTCGGCCAGCAGCGGATCGGCCTCGACCTCCACGGTCAGGTGATCCATGGCGCCGTCGCGGCGCACCACCAGCTGGTAATGGGGGACGATGCCGTCCCGGCCCAGCAGCACGGATTCCACCTGGGAGGGATAGACGTTGACGCCCCTGATGATCAGCATGTCGTCGGAGCGGCCGGTGATCCGCTCCAGCCGGGCATGGGTGCGGCCGCAGCCGCACGGTCCGGTCATCAGGCGGGTGATGTCGCGGGTGCGGTAGCGCACCATGGGCAGCGCCTGCTTGGTCAGGGTGGTGATGACCAGTTCGCCCGCCGTGCCGGGCGGCAGCGGCTCCAGCGTCTCGGGATCGATGATCTCGAACAGGAAATGGTCTTCCCAGCCGTGCAGGCCGTTGCGTTCGGGGCATTCGGCCCCGACCCCCGGTCCCATGATCTCGGACAGGCCGTAGGTGTCCTGGGCGCGCACCCCCAGGCGGCGGTCGATGTCGCTCCGGATGCCCTCGCTCCAGGGTTCGGCGCCGAACACCGCCAGGCGCAGCGGGCCGCCGGCCAGGTCGACGCCGTCCTTTTCGGCCTGCTCGGCGATGTTCAGCGCGTAGGACGGCGTGCAGGCCAGCACGGTGGCCCCCAGATCGGCGATCATGGCGATCTGCTTTTCGGTATTGCCGCCCGACATGGGGATCACGGTGCAGCCCAGGCGCTCGGCGCCGTAATGAAAGCCCAGGCCGCCGGTGAACAGGCCGTAGCCGTAGGCGTTGTGGACCAGATCGCCCGGCCGCGCGCCGCAGGCCGCCAGGGTCCTGGCGCCCAGTTCCGCCCAGGTTTCCAGGTCGGCCCTGGTGTAGCCGACCACCGTGGGCTTGCCGGTGGTGCCCGAACTGGCGTGAAGGCGGCTCAGGCCTTCGCGCGGCACGGCCAGCAGGCCGTAGGGGTAGTTGTCGCGCAGGTCGAGCTTGGTGGTGAAGGGGACGTGGCGCAGATCGTCGAGACGGCCGATATCCGCCGGCCTGATTCCCTTGGCGGCGAAGGCCCGGCGGTGATGGTCGACCTTGTCGCAGGCGTGGCCCAGGCTCCAGACCAGGCGGCGCAGTTGCAGGGCCTGGAGTTCGTCGCGCGACATGGTCTCGCGCACCGGATCGAACATGGCAGCCGACGCTGCCCGCGTGATGACGGACATTGGTTCCTCCGAAGCCGTTCCCTCGTGCCCCGCGCGGTCTTGCGCCGCGTCGGGGCGGTCATTCGGCGGCGGACCGCCGCTGAAAGCCCTGCAACGTCTCGACCCGCCGGTCGACCGAGGCCTGGATGCGCTCCAGGTCGGCCGGGGACAGGTGCTTGTACTTGCCGATCATCCGCACGTAATCCGTCACCGGCCGGGGATGCTCCACCCCGCGGGTGAAGCGCAGGCCGCCGGCGGGGGTGAACTCCCACAGGGTGACGAAATTGCTTTCCACCTGGCGGCGGCAGACCTCGGTGGTCATGGCCGCCGGAAAGCGCCAGCCGGTGGGGCAGGGGGCGTGGACGTGGAGATAGGCGAAGCCGGCGCGGCTGGCTTCCAGCGCCTTGTCCAGCTTGGCGTGGTAGTCGTCCAGGAAGGCGGTCGACGCGGTGGCCACATAGGCGCAGCCGTGGCCCATCATCAGCTGCGGCAGGTACTTGCCGTCGGTGCTCTTGCCCCGCCCGACCTCGCCCACCGGGGTGGTCGAGGTCCACGAGCCGAAGGTGGTCGAGCCCGAGGCCTGCATGCCGGTGTTCATGTAGCCTTCGTTGTCGACGCAGATGAACAGGACGCGCTCGCCCCGCTCGGCGGCGCCCGACAGCGACTGGAAGCCCACGTCCACCGCGCCGCCGTCGCCGGCCAGGGCCACCACCGTGACGTCCCGGCCCTTGCGCTCGTACTGGCGCTTGATGCCGCCCAGCATGGCCGCCGTGTTGGTCAGCAGCGGATGGAAGATCGGCACCTTGGTCCCGGTCTGGCCGTTATAGCCCACCGTGCCCATGCCGGGGATGCAGCCGGGCGGCGCCGCCACGATGGAGTCGCGGCCGATGCGGCGCATGGTGTGGCGGATCAGCAGTTCGGAATTGCAGCCCTGGCAGGCCGACAGGCCGGGGACGAACATGTCCTCCCTGGCGGCATGGGCCTGGTGCAGGCGGGCGGCGGCCGACAGGTGCTCCAGGGCTCCCTTGCCGCAGGCGGGAACGCAGGCCGGCGCGCCGTCGCACAGGTCGCATTTGCCCACATGCCCGGCGGCCGGGTCGAAGGCGATGCCGCCATAGGCGCAGCCCAGGGTGCACAGGTGGCAGTCGACGCACAGTTCGGCCGACCAGCCGACGATTCCGGTGCCGCCGTGCTTGTCCAGCGCCCCGGCCGGGCAATTGGCGACGCATTTGGGATCGCCGCACTGGCGGCACAGCGCCATTTCCCAGCTTTTGTCGCGGCCCGCCACGATGGAGACCCGGCTGGCGCCCCCCTTGGCTTTCGAGCAGGCTTTCATGCAGTCGCCGCAGCCGTCGCAGCGTTCGGGGATGAAGCGGATGGTGTCTTGCGCGGCCAAGTCTACCTCCAGCCCTGCGACATCAGGGCGCGGGCGGTTTCCAGGGGATGGGAGAGAAAGCGGTCCCGCACCGGGGCGAGGTCGGTGCGGCGCTGGATCAGCCGCCACAGGATGCCGCCGTCCACCAACCGGTCGATGGCGGCCAGCCCGATCAGGCGGTTGTCCTTGAGCACGATGCGGCAATAGCCGCCGGCCTCGTCGGTGTGGACCTCGACGCCCTCGCCCTCGGGGGTGGCCGCCGCCCCGACCGCCACGGCGTGGCGGCCGAAGAAGCCGTAGGTGTTGAGGGGAAGGCCGCCGCCATAGGGGACGAGATCGGCGTCGCCGGCCATGTCCATTCCGGCGATGCGGCCCTGTTCCACCGCCTCGGGCAGGGTGCCGTTGACCCTCGGCCGGCCGCTGAGGAAGCCATCGGCCTGGGCCACGTCGCCCGCCGCCCAGACGCCTTCCGCGTTGGTGCGCATGCGCGGGTCCACCAGGATGCCCCGATCGGTGGCGATGGGGCCGCCGGCCAGCATCGCCGTCGCCGGGCGCACCCCCGCCGCCACCAGCAGCAGATCGGCCTCCAACTCGGTTCCGTCGTCGAGGCCGAGGCGGCACGGCTCCGTCCCCGCCGCCCGCTCCAGGCGGCGGCCCATCAGCATGCGGATGCCGTGGCGTTCGAAGGTTTCCCGGATCAGGGCCGAGGCCCGGGGATCGAAATACTCGGCCAGGACGTGGGGGCGCATCTCGACCACGGCGACGTCGAGGCCGGCCTCGGCCAGGGTCTCGGCGGCGTGCAGGCCGACCAGCCCGGCGCCCAGCACCACGGCGCGGCGGGCGGTGGCGGCGTGCCGGCGCAGCGCCAGGGCGTCGTCCAGGGTGCGCAGGACGTGGTGGCGGACCCGCTCCAGCCCCTCGACCGGCGGCAGCACGGGTTCGGCCCCGGTGGCCAGCAGCAGCCGGTCATAGGTCCAGCGCCGGCCATCGGCCAGCCGCACGGCGCGGGCGGCGGGGTCGACCCCCGTCACCCGGGCGTCCAGGACCAGCTCGGCCCGGTTTTCGGCGAACCACTCCGCCCCGGCCAGGGCGGTCCGCTCGGGCAGGGAGCGTCCCGACACCACATAGGGCAGGATGGTGGGGGAATAGGGCAGGTGCTTTTCCCCGCTCAGCATCACCAGCCGTCCCTCGGGATCGTGCATGCGGATGGCGGCCAGGGCCTCGCGCCCGGCGTGGCTGGCGCCGACGATCAGGTATTTGGCGTGGGACTCAGTCATGTTCGTTCAGCCAGACGGGTGAGGAGGGGATGTCGCCGCCGGCCGCCTGGAAGGTGGCGGCGATGACGCGGGCGAAATGCTCGCCGGTGATGTCGGCCCCGGCTAGGCCGCCGATGCAGCCGACCAGGGGGATGCGCGCCGGCGAGGCGAACAGGGCGGTCATCACGTCCTGGTGCAGCGGCCCGCACTCCCAGGCGAACGACACCGAACGGTCGACGATTGCGGCGGCCTTGACCTTGGAGAGGGCGGCGACCATCGCCTCGCGCGGGAAGGGGCGGTACATCTTCACCTTGATCAGGCCGACCTTCTCGCCCCGGTCGCGCGCCGCGTCGACGGCATCCTTGCCCGCCCCGGTCATGGAACCGATGGTGACGATGGCGATGTCGGCGTCGTCCAGGCGGTATTCCTCGACCAGCGGCGCCCAGTGGCGGCCGAAGCGCTCGCCCCATTCGGCGTGGATGTCCGAAAACACCCGGAGGGCATTGGCCATGGCCCGCACCTGGCTCTTGCGGTAGCCGACGAAGGACGCCGCCCCGCCGGGGCCGGTGCCGCCGGTCAGGGGGTCCACCGCCATGGGCCGCGCCGGGTCCAGCGCGATGTGCCAGTTGACCGCCGCCTCGCCCAGGAACTCGTCCACCAGCCCGGCGGCGGGCATCTCCACCCGCGACACGCCGTAGGACAGGTAATTGCCGTCGTGGCAGACATTGACCGGCAGCAGCACGTCCTTGTGCTCGGCCAGCTTGAAGGCCATCACCACGGTGTCGAGAACCTCCTGCACGTCCTCGCAGTAGATCTGGATCCAGCCGCATTCGCGCACGCTCATGGCGTCCTGCTGGCCGCCCCACACGCATTGCGGCGACAGCATGTCGCGGGTGACCAGCGACACCACCATGGGCAGGCGCAGGCCCGGCGTCCTGACATAGGGCTCGAACATGAAGGCCAGGCCCGGCCCCGAGGTGGCGGTATAGGTCCGGGCTCCGGCCAGGCAGGCGCCCTGCAGCGCCGACAGTACCGAATGCTCGCCCTCGGCGTTGATCAGCTCGGCGCCCAGAACCCCGTCGGCGACGAATTGTGACAGGCTTTCCACCAGCGAGGATTGCGGCGTGATGGGGAACACTGAGACCACGTCGGGCCGGGCCAGCACCACCGCGCGGGCGGCGGCCTCGTTGCCGTCGCAGACGATCATCTGAGACGAGTTGGGCATCAGCGATGAATTGGGGGTAAGCTGGTTCATCAGGCCGCGTCCTCCTCGACCATGGCGATGGCGTTTTGCGGGCATTCCTGGGCGCAGACGCCGCAGCCCTTGCAGACGCTCATGTCGGCGGCGAACCAGCGCGGCTTCTCGGCGATGCACTGCACCGGGCAGAACAGCCAGCACACCGCGCACTTGACGCATTTGGCGCGGTCCACCAATGGGCGCAGGGCCCGCCAATCGCCGGGCAGCATGGTGCTCAGCCGCGTGGCGATGGGCGCCAAGTCCTTGGGAAGGTTGGAGGGGTCAGGCATAGGCATGGCAGGATTCCTTGAGGTCGAGCACTTCGGTCTCGTCGTAGCCGCGCCGGATCGCCTCGAGATTCTGGGCCAGTCCGGCGTCGCGGAAGTGCGAGCCCTCCATGGCGCGGGCCAGGGATTCCAGCGAGACCATGCCGGTGGTCCGCGCCAGGGCGCCCAGCATCACCGAGTTGGTGATCGGCCGCTTGAACAGCTCCATGGCGATGGACACCGCGTCCACCAGCCCCAGGCGGCGCGCCGTGGGCGGCAGGTCCAGCTCGGCCGGGCTCTTGCGGCTGGCCAGGACCAGGGTGGCGCCTGGGGCCATGCCGGCGAAGATGTTCACCGCGCGCCCCAGGGTCTGGTCGATGCAGACGATGACGTCAGGGTGGTAGATGTTGGTCAGGCTGCGGATGGGCCTGTCGTCGACCCGCAGGAAGGCCGAGACCGGGGCGCCCCGCCGCTCGAAGCCGAAGGTCGGGATGGCGATGGCCCACTTGCCTTCCTCGGCCAGGGCCTGGGCCAGGATGCCTGCCGCCAGGACCGTTCCCTGGCCGCCGCGCCCATGCAGGCGGATTTCGTTGCTCATTGTTTGTCCCTCAGGCGCCGGGCGGGTGTTCCCGTACCCTTGGCTCCTCCGCTACGCTCCGGGGCGCTCAATGCGCCCGCGCTCGACTTTGTCTCGCTCATGGCGCCGTCTCCCAACCGGGCCGCACGCCGGGACCGGCGGTCCCGCGTCCCCGCGCCGGCGTTGCCGGCAGGGCGAAGCCCTGGGTCAGGGCCATGCGGGTGACCAGGGCGTATTTCAGGACCCAGCCCGCGGCGACGGCCAGCAGGCCCGCCGGCACGGCCAGCCCGAACGCCGCCAGCAGAGCCGGTAGCAGATGTCCGGCCAGCACCAGCGGCAGGTCCAGCCGGCGGGCGGCCGCCATGGCCTCGGCGGGGGCCTTCAGCCGGGCGGCGTAGGCGCGCCAGACCAGATAGCGCAGCGCCAGCAGCACCGCCAAACCCTGGCCCAGCCAGGAGGTCTCGGCCCCGGCCAGCCCGGCCAGCAGCAGGGCCAGCCCGGCCCCCTCGGCGGCGGCGGTGGCCAGGACCAGCGGCAGGGTCAGCCGCGCCCGCCAGGCCGGGATGCCCCCGGGCGCTGGTGAGAATGCGGCCCTGGCACCAGACGAAGCCCGCCGCGACCAGCGCCATCAGCCCCAGCAGGCCGGAGGAATTGAGCAGCACGGCGCCGCCGCCCACCGCATAGAGCGCCATGGCCAGGATACCTTCGCGGGTCATCCACGAGGTCTGGGGGTGGAAGAAGACGTTGATCGCCCGCCAGGGCTTGCCGATCTCCAGCCAGACGCAGGCCAGCCCCAGGCCGATCAGGGCGCCGCCGGCCAGGGCGGCGGGGCCGGGGGGCAGGCCGGCGGCGAAGGCCAGGACCAGCAGGCCGGACCCCGCGCCGCCGCCGATGAAATTGCCGGCCGCCCGCCAGTCCCAACTGGCTTGCCGGTGAGGAGAGTGTCTGCTCATTGGCCGTTGTCCCACAGGTAATAGAAGCCCGGCCCGGTACCCTGGTCCTCGTGCATGCGGAACCACTGGTTCTCGGCCGCCAGCCGCGACACCGCGCTGTCCGGGTCGTCCATGTCGCCGAAGCGCAACGCGCCGGAAATGCAGGAATTGACGCAGACCGGCGTGGCTTGCGGGTCGGCGCCCGGCACCTTGCCCGCCGCGAGGCCGGCGTCGATGCGATCGACGCAGAAGGTGCATTTGGTGGCGACGCCGATCTTTTCGTCGCCCAGCCGGTGCCGTTCGTTGCTCATGGGCCGGGCGCCATAGGCGTATTCGGTCCTGTCCACCTTGAAGCGGGCCTCGTAGGGACAGGCCACGGCGCAGTAGGAACAGCCGATGCACAGGTCGTAATCGATGGTCACGATGCCGTCGGCCCGCTTCTGGGTGGCGGTGGAGGGGCAGACCTCCAGGCAGGGCGGCTCGTCGCAATGCTGGCAGCCGGTGGGCAGGAAGATGCGCCGCACGTCGGGGTACTCGCCGGCCTCCATGTCCAGTACCCGGCGCCACTGCACGCCGGGCGGCGTGGCGTTGGTCTCCTTGCAGGCCACCGTGCAGGTCTGGCAGCCGACGCAGCGCCGCAGGTCGGCGACCATGGCGTAGCGGGTCATGAAGCGGCTCCCTTCAGCCGCCAGCCATGGGCGTAGACCACCGAGCGGTCCTGGCGGGCGAAGCCCACCAGGGTGACGCCCAGGCGCTCGGCGGTCTGGACGGCCAGCAAGGTGGGAGCCGATACCGCCGCCAGCATGCCGATGCCGGCGGACGCGGCCTTCTGCACCATCTCGAAACTGGCCCGGCTGGTGACCAGGGCGGCTCCGGCGGTGGCGTCGATCCCCCGGCGGGCCAGGGCGCCGACCAGCTTGTCCAGGGCGTTGTGGCGGCCCACATCCTCGCGGATCAGGGCGACATGGCCGCCGACATCCATCCAGGCGGCGGCATGGGTGGCGCCGGTCTTGCCCAGCAGGTGCTGGCCGGCCCGCAGGCGGGCCAGCGCCTCGGCCATCGCCGCCGGGCGGAAGGTGGCGGCGGCGGTGACCGGAGGCAGGCCGCGCACCACCTGGTCCAGGCTTTCCGTCCCGCACAGCCCGCAGCCGGTGCGGCCGGCCAGGGCGCGGCGGCGGCGCTTCAGGAGGTCGAAGCGTTGCCCCGCCAGTTCGATCCTGACGGCGATGCCCCGGGGCAGGATGTCCACCTCGATATCCCGCAGATCGGCGGGGGTGGCGGCGATTCCCTCGGTCAGGCTGAAGCCCAGGGCGAAATCCTTGAGGTCGGCGGGGGTGGCCAGCATCACCGCATGGGCGATGCCGTTGTATTCCAGGCTGACCGGAATCTCCTCGGCCACCCAGTCGAAATCGGCGTCGACGCGGGCGAAGCTGCGCCGTTCCACCGCCACCACGGCGGTTCCGGGGCAGACGGGGTTGCCCGGGATGGAACCGGGGGTGGGCGGGTGGATGGGAGCGGCGGTCATGGCGCGCCTCCCTCGATCCTGTGGATGGCCACCCGCACGATGTCGGCCCCCGAGCCGGTGGCGTCGGTCAGCGCCAGGGTGGTCTCGGACAGCGGCGTCAGGGCGTTGAGCGAGGGATAGCCCAGATCCTTGGCGTAGGGGGTCTTCCAGTGCTGGAACTGCCCCGGAATGACGATGGTGTCGGGGCGGCAGCCCTGGACCAGTTCCACTTGTCCCCGGGTGAAGCCGGTGGTGGAGCGGACCTCGACCTTTTCCCCCTGGACAATGCCCATTTTCCTGGCGGCGCCGGCGTTCATGATGATGCGGCCGTGGCCGCGCATGTTGCCCGCCACCTCGTTCATCAGCGGAATGCCGGAATTGGAGCCGGTGGAGTACTGCATGCTCTTGGTGGTGATGCCCCACAGCGGGTAGTCGTCGGGATCGCCGCCCGAGGCGATCACCGCCTCGGTCCAGCGGTCGGGGACGTGGTGCCATTGCGGCAGGGCCTGGTATTCGCCCAGTTGCTCGTCCCACCAGGTGATGCCTTGCTCGTGCAGGCGCCGCCCCAGCTCCTCGCCGATGCGCAGCAGGCGCTCCTGGTAGGGCAGTTCGAAGCGCAGCCCCTGGTCGGCAAGGCTGGGATAGAGGTACCAGTCGGTGCGCTTGAACGGTTTCACGAAGAAGCCGTTCTCCTTCATCCACTCCAGGTCCTTGATTTCGGCGCCGCCGGTCATCTCGGCGCTGGCCGCCTTGCACACCGCGTCCCAGATGGCTTCGGGCTCGTTGGCCCGGTCGGTGGGCAGCGAGAAATCGTAGCCCTCGCCCTTCAGCGGCACCAGGGCGAGGCCCCGGTTGAGCCGCTCGTTGTATTCCTTGAGAAGGCCGGTGCGCCGGGCCAGTTCGGTGGAAATCCAGGTGAAGTCGCGGGCCTCGCCCTGGGGCTCGACCACCTTCTGGCGCAGGACGTAGCCCTGGTGCTCCCAGTGCTGCTCGACGAACTTGGTGCCGCCCGCCCGGATCAACTGGGTGCTTTCCAGGTCGGTGGCCTCGGGCAGCAGGATGTCGGCCATGTGGTTGGTCTCGTCCATGGTGTAGGCGAAGGCCACGATGAACGGCATGTGGGCGATGGTGTCGGCGAGACGCTCGATCTCCCAGAACGAGATGGCCGGGTTGGTGCGGTAGGCGAACCAGATTTCCGGCATGGCCGGCTTGGGCCAGTTGTCGGGCGCTTCGCGCATGAACATCCAGGCCAGATGGGTGGGGCCCAGGGCCTGGCTCCACGGTCCGTTGCCCACATGCGGCACCAGGGTGCGGTGGGCGTTGCGCCCGGTGGGCTTGGAAATCCACTTGTCGGGCGAGGTCGGGTTGAAATTGCAGGCCATGAAGCCGTCCTCGCCCGGCTTGACGGTGGCCAGGCGGTTCTCGTGCGGGCGGTTGATGCGCACCGTGGTGCCCAGGGTGCCGCCCGGCACCTCCAGGGCGCCGACCACGGTGGCCAGCACGGTGCGCGCCCAGCAGCATTCGAAGGCGCCCCAGCCGTTGTTGACCGTCTTGCCCAGGGCCACCGCCACCGGGCGGTAGGGCAGGACGCGGCCGTCCACCTCCATGGTCTGGCCGATGCAGGCGTTGTCCAGGTATTCCAGCGCCACCCGGCGGATGGTGGCGGCGGGCACGTCGCACAGCCTTGCCGCCCATTCCGGGGTATAGGAGCGCATGGCCTCGACGGTCAGGGCCAGCGAGGGGCGGCCGGTCACCGCCTGGTGGCGGACCACCTCGCCGTCGGCCTTGTGGGCCAGGGCGGCGGCGATGGGGTATGCGCCGGCCAGGGCGGGAACCGCGCCGGGATGGTCGAAGGGCACCGGGGCGCCGCTCCGGGTGTCCCACATCAGCGGCTTGGCCGTTTCGGGATCGCGCAGGTAATAGCCGTCCGGCCCCACCAGATAGGGCGAGTTGGTGCGGTCCTTCAGGAATTCCACGTCGAGGCGCTCCAGCGGCGTCTCGCACAGCAGGACGTTCAGCATGGCGAACATGAAGGCGGGATCGGTCTTGGGCTTGATGGGCACCCATTCCGCCGAGCAGCCGGCGGTGACCGACAGATGCGGCTCGACCTGGACCCGCTTGATGCCGCGGATGCGGGCGTCGGCGTGGCGGCGCACGGCGCAGACGCCGCCGGTGACCTCCACATTGGCGCCGAACGAGACGATGTAGCGGGTGTTGACGGTGTCGGAGCAGACGGTGAAGGCGCGGTGCCAGAACTCGCCGTAGAGGTGCTCCGAGTGGGTGCACTTCACCCCCTGGCCCGAGCCCAGGCTGTAGTCGATGGGGCCCCAGGCCGCCAGGAAGGCCGGCAGGGTGCCCATGTAGCTGGCCGGCGTGCCGCCATGGCCGAAGGTGGCGGCGACGCGGGGCAGCCCCGCCTCGTCCAGCAGCCCGCGGGCGCGGATGTCGTTGAGTCTGGCGGCGACGGCGTCCAGCGCCTCGTCCCAGGTGATGGGGACGAAGCCGGGGTCCTGGTCCTTGCCCTTCAGCGGATTGGTCCGCTTCATGGGGGTCAGCACGCGGTTGGGATTATAGGTCTTCTGCACCAGCCCGTAGGCCTTGACGCAGGGTCGCCCGTCGGCCGGATGGATGCCGGTTCCGGCGTGGTTGGGCTCCACATGCAGAGCCACGCCGTCCTCGACCACCACAGTCATCAGGTCGGGACCGGCCACGCAATTGTAGCAATAGGTGGGCACCCGCCGTGTCCCGGTCCTTGCCTGACTGTCCATCTCCACGCTTCCTCCCGTGCCGGCCTTGGCATCCGGGGATCAGTGTGGGGGAAGGGCCGATTCGATGTCTGTCCCCCTGGAAAGGGACACGGGACGCCGTCACCTCAAAGCCCGGCCTTGCGGGCCTTGGCCATCAGGCGTTCCCTGGTCTTCTCCACGTCCACGACGAACCGGGAGTGGCGGCCGCTGGCCACCCGGTCCAGGGCGTCGGCGGCGGTGAACGCCAGGGTGACGGCCCGCCCCTCGACCGCGGCGACGGTGACCGTGATGTCCACCCACATGCCGAGCGGGGTCGGGGCGGCATGGTCCATCTCCACCCTGGTCCCCACCGTGTCCTCTCCGGGGGCGAGATGCTCCAGCAGGAACTCGCGGCAGGTGGTCTCCAGGTCGTAGACCAGATAAGGCGTGGCGTAGACCCGGCTTTCCGGCCCCAGGATGCCGATGGTGCGGCCCTCGTCGATGACCCAGCGGCGTGTCGCGGACTGGCCGACAACCAAACTTTCCTTCATGACGTTCTTCTCCACAGTTGCCGTCCTGCTGTGACAGAGCGGGGCGCGGCTGTCTGTCACCCTGCGGAGGGACAGCGCCGGACGCCGTCTCCAGCTTGGGGATGACGCGTACTTCCGAAGTAGATATATTGGCCGTGCTGCTTTCGTGGGGTGGGGACGGAGTTGTCCATACTTGTTGTCGAAGACGATGCCCAGGTCCGCAGTCTGGTCTGCCGGCTGCTGGTCCGCGATGGCCACGAGGTTTCGGCCGTCAGTTCGGCGGCGGAGGCCCGCACGGCCGTCAAACTGCGGCCACCGCGTCTGGTTCTGCTCGACCGGGGCCTGCCCGGCGGCGACGGGCTCGATTTGGGGCGCTGGATCCGTTCCAGCCATCCCGGGACCGGCATCATCATCGTCACCGGCCGCATCGAGGTCGGCGACCGCATCGCCGGCTTGAACAGCGGCGCCGACGACTACATCACCAAGCCGTTCGACACCGACGAACTGCTGGCGCGGGTCCGCAGCCTGCTGCGGCGCCTCGAAAGCATGGCCCCGGCGCCGCCCAAGAGTCCCGAACGGCTGAAGATCGGCGAATGGGACATTGAGTCCGACATGCTGGCCCTGGTGTCCGGCAAAGGCCAGGTCAGGCTGACCCTGACGGAATTGCGCCTGCTGGTCGCCCTGGTGGAGCGTCCGAACCGGGCGGCGACGCGCGAATGGCTGCCTGGACCGCCTGGAGGCCGGCGAAGACATCGGGGGGCGGGCGGTCGATTACCACATCCATGCCTTGCGCGGCAAATTGCGCGAATGCGGCTTTGGCGACGGGGTGATCACCTCGGTGCGGGGGGTGGGCTACGCCTTCACGCCCCCCACCTCCGGAATGTCGGATTCCTGAGGCCCCAGAACCCGGCTGACCGTGTCGGTGAGCTCGATCATGTTGAGGGGCTTGACCAGGAAGGCGGCGATGCCGGCCGAGCGGCACATCTCCGGGCTGACCAGATCGTCGCGGCCGCTGCACAGGATGACCCTGGTCCCGGGGCAGTGCTTCCGGACGGCATGGGCGAGATCGGTTCCGCTGACATCGGGCATCATCTGGTCGGAAACGATGACGTCGAAGGCCTTTCCCTCGCGGATCAGCTCCAGGGCCTCCTGTCCCGAGGCCGCCGCGTGCACCCGATGTCCCTGGCGCCGGAAGAAGCGTTGCAGCATTCCGGCGATGGGAGCCTCGTCATCGACGACGAGAATGGAGGCCGTGCGGGATACCGGGGCAAAGGCGTCGTCGTCGTCCTGATCGCCGGCCATGGGCGCGCCGTCCGCTTCGGGCAGGTCGATGACGAAGCGGGTGCCGCCGCCGGGGACGGATTCCACCGTGATCCTGCCGCCGAGATCCTCGACGATGCCGTGCACCACCGCCAATCCCAGTCCGGTGCCCTTGCCCGTCGGCTTGGTGGTGAAGAACGGGTCGAAAATACGGGAGCGGATGGACGCGGGAATGCCGCAGCCGTCATCGGCGACGGACAGGCGCAGCCAGCCGGAACCGCCCGGCTCCAGGCGGATGGCGATGTTTCCCTTGTGGCTCTCGAAGGCGTCGACGGCATTGCCGCACAGGTTGATCAGGAGCTGATGGATCTGGACCGGCGTGCAGAGGATGGTCGGTTCGCCGTCTCCCAGATCGACCTGGATATCGACCGTCTTCGGCGTGGTGGCCCGGACCAGGGGCAAGGTTTCCTCGATGATCCGGCGCAGGTTCATCGGCTCCTTGTCGGTCTGGGTGACCCGGCTGAAGGTGAGGATCTGGCGGACCAGATCCTTGGCGCGGGTGGCGGCGGTGTGAATCTGGCGGACGTCGTCGGCCAGGGCTTCCGGATCGCCGGAATCGCCCAGGATCAGGTTGTTGTAGCCCAGGATGCTGGTCAGTATGTTGTTGAAGTCGTGGGCGATGCCGCCGGCCAGGGTGCCGATGGCCTCCATCTTCTGGCCCTGGCGCAGCCGTTCCTCCGCCTTGCGGCGCTTGGTGATGTCGCGGCCATAGACGTTGACGTAGTTGGACAGCATCACCGGAACGAACAGGAAGCTGAAGCTCCGCTCGTCCAGGGTGAGCTCCAGTTCCTTGGACGTGCCGCTGTACAGGCAGGACAGCATGGTGATCCGCCATTCCACCGACAGGTCCGAGTTCTGGGCGAACAGGACGCGTCCCGACTGGTTGGCATAGAGAATGTCGCCGTCGCGGCCGAGGCGGAGAATCGGGTCGGGGCTCTGCTCGGGGAGCTTGGCCAGTTCCTGCATCTCTTGCTCGATCCGCTTGCGTTCGGTGACGTCCTCCTTGACCGCCACGTAGAAGACCGCCCCTTCGCTGTTGCGGACCGGGGTGATGACGGTGTCCTCCCAGTAAAGCTCGCCGCCCTTCTTGCGGTTCAGGATTTCTCCGCGCCATTCCTGCCCCGACTTTATGGTGCTCCACATCGCCTGGTAGGTTGCCGCCGGGGTGAGGCCGGATTTGATGAGGGACGGGTTATGGCCCAGGATTTCGTCGGCGGTGTATCCGGTCAGGGTGACGAAGCGGGGATTGACGTATTCGATGGTCGCCGCGTCGTCGGTGATGACCACCGCCATGGGGCTCTGCTCCACCACCGTCGACAGCAGCCGGAGAAAATCCTCGGAGCGGTGGCGCTGGGTGGCGTCGGTGATGGTGCCGACCATGCGGGTGACCCGGCCGTCCACCCGCTCCACCACGGCGGCGATCTCATGGAGCCAGCGGAATTCGCCGTTCTTTTCTCTCAGCCGGTATTCGTGCTCGATGCGGGTTTGGTCCGATTTGAGCAGGGAGAGGAAGCGCCGGTGGACATCCTCCCGGTCGTTGGGATGCAGCAGCATCCTCAGGCCTTCCGAATTCGAGGGGATTTCGTCGGGCTCATAACCCAACATGCTGCTGACATGGGTGGCGTAGAAGACGGTGTCGTCCACCATGTTCCAGTCCCAGAACGCATCATGGCTGTATTCCAGCACCAGCCGCAGCCGTTCCTCCTTTTCGCTCAATTCCTGGGACAGGCTGACCGCCTGGCGTTCCATCCGCAGGTGCCGGGTCATGGTGAGGTGGGTTCCCCACCACAGCAGGAAGGCCATCACGCAACCGATCACCAGGATCAGGTCGGGGCGGCCGCTCGACGGCAGCGAGGGTATGGTCGGGGCGATGAACAGCGTCCAGGTCCGCCCCCCGACCTCCATGCCCGACCATTGGGCGTTCCTCCTGGCGAAGTCGCCCTGCCGTGCCGCCGGGGTGTTGTCCGCATCGAGAAACAGGGAATCCAGCGACGGCTCACCGTCATAGATCTCGAGATCGATGGCCTCGTTGGGGCCGACGATGCCGGCCATCAGGTCGGCGACCACCAGCGAGGCCACGGCCCAGCCCTGTATGGCGGCGCGGCGCTCCTCCACCGTCGCGGTCGGCAAGCCGTGCCGGTAGATGGGCAGGTACATCAGGATGTTGCCGGGGCCGATCAGTTCCAGCTTGGGGGTGACCGCCAGTTGTCCCTTGTCGCGGGCCCGTTCCAGGGTCAGCCGCCGGGTCAGGTCGCTGCCGACGTCGTAACCGATGATCCTGGCCAGCGGCGCCGCCGGCTCGATATAGGTGTTGATCATGTAATCGTCGCGCCGGCCCAGGGGGAACACCCCGAATCCGTTGGTTTCGGTTTGCCTGAGCGCGGTGAACAGCGGCAGTCCCTCGTGGCGGACATAGGCGACGTACCCTATGCCGACAAGGCCGGGATAGTTCCGGCGGACATCGATGGCCTCGATGAAGTGGCTCCAGCGCAGGCCGGAAATCGCCTGGGGCGAGCCGAATTCGGCGGCGGCGGCGCGCAGGAGATCCTCGGTCCGGGTGATCCGGCCTTCGACGATGGCGCGGATGCGCTGGGCCTGATGGAAGAACGTCCGCTGCGCATTGGCTTCCGCCAGTTCCTTGTCCTGCGCCCACAGCACCAATGCGCCGGCGATGGCCGCGATCAGCACGGCCAGCGGGATGAAGGTATAGACTTCCCACCAATGACGCCCGGAGCCGGGCGGCGGCGGACGCGGCATGGTTCAGTTCTCCGCCATCAGGGAAAATATGTCGTCGAAGCCGGACTGGACGTGCCGGAAGGCCTCCAGCGCCGCCGGGTCGAAATGGTCGCTGGATGTCCGGTCGTCGCCGGTCAGCAAGGCCGCCACCGCCGTCTGGTGGGAGAACCCCGCCTTGTAGGGGCGCGCCGAGCGCAAGGCGTCGTAGACATCGCATAGGGCGACGATCCGGGCCTCGATGGGGATGGCGGTGCCGCGCAGGCCGAACGGATAGCCGCCGCCGCTCCAGCGCTCATGGTGATGCAGGGCGATGTTGGCGGCGCAGTCGAGGACCGGGGAACTTGCCGCCGACAGGATCTGGTGGCCGGCCACCGTGTGATGCTCCATGCGAATCCGTTCCTCCGGGGTCAGCGGGCTGGACTTGAACAGGATCGTATCAGGTATGCCGATCTTGCCGATATCGTGCAGCGACGCGGCCAGTTCGATGGTGCGGCAATGGGACGGCCTCCACCCCATGGCCGCGGCCAGGGTTCCGGCATAGCGGCCGATCCGCCGGTTGTGGCGGCCGGTTTCGTTGTCCTTGTGCTCGGCGGCCACCGCCAGGCACTCGAACAGCTTGTCGACCTCGTTGGCGGTTTCGGCATCCGCCCCCCGGGCCGCTTCCCTGGACAGCCTGGCCAGGATGGGCAGCGCCACGTCGCTTCCGGATTTGAGGGGCGAGACGATCATCATGTTGAGATCGCGGCCAAGGGCGATGCGGGCCGTGTCGATCAGTCTCTGGCCGCCGCCGCCGGGAAGGTTCATCACCGAAGCCACCACCGATATGGCGGGGTCGGACCACAGATGCCGCATGGCGTCCTGGACGCTGGCCGCCTCGACCACCGGGACGTCGTGGTGCCGCAGAATGGCCGCGGCGCCGGGATGGCCTGCCACCAGGACGCTTTTGCGCGGCGATTGTGTGGTTGGTGCAACGGCCGACCTGCTTGCGACGCCCATGACTGCCTCCTGCCCGGCCGCGATCCTCTTTCCCTGCCTATAGGGCCATACTTTTGTTTGGACTTCGTTTGGCATGGTCTTGGCGGCAAACACTATCCCAATAGTCATTCCGTATGGTTCGGGAATGTCGGAAGGGTCTGGCGAATCCATTCGCTCCTCCGGCGGCCAAGCGGCCGGATCACGGGCCGTTCACTACGGGAGGCTGGGATGCTGATTCAATGGAAGCCGGTCTACGAAACCGGAGTCGATTTCGTCGATGACGATCACCGCAAGCTGGCCGGGATGGTCAACGGCCTCGCGGAGGCGCTGGCCGCCGGAAAGCTGGCGGAGATTCCCGATACCATGGTCGAGCTGGGCCGGTATTTCGAGCAACATTGCGCCCGTGAGGAAGCGGCCATGCGCAAGATCGGCTTTGCCGGTCTGGCGGAGCACAGCGAGGAGCACCGCAAGGTCAAGGAGCATATCGCCCGGCTGGCCGAGCGGGTTCGCCTCGATACTTCCGGCCCGGTGGTCGAATCGGCGGTGGAATTTCTCGGCCGCTGGTTCTTCGACCACGTGGTGGGCCAGGACCTGCAGTTGAAGGACGCCTATCAGGCCGCCGGCCTGGCGACGGGCCGCGGCAATCTGAGCCTGGTCGAGCGCGCCGATGCCTTCCTCGCCAGGTTCAAGGTGCGGACGCGCATCGTGGCCGCCGCCCTGATCCCGACCACGCTGGCCATCTGCGTCACGGTCTCGCTGATCCACGAGAAGTATGGGGTGGTCAAGGAGATGGAGAAGGTCGAGACCCTGGCCAGCCATGCCACCAGGGTGGGCGATCTGGTTCACGAACTGCAGCGCGAGCGGGGGATGACCGCCCTGATGCTGGGGGGCGACGCCGCGGCCAGGACCGAACTGTCCGGCCAGCGCGAGAAATCCGACCGGCAGCGGGTTCTGGTCACCGGCGCCGCCGTGGGGGGCTCCCTGGCCGGGCTGGCCGATATCGACCGGCTGCGCAGGGCCGTCGGCGACAACAGCCTGAAAACGGCGGAGATCATCGACGGCTATTCCGCCGCCATCACCAATCTGCTCGACGGCCTGGGGGACATCGCCCAGGGGTTGGACAGCGCACGGGTGACCAACCTGCTGACCGCCTATCTCAGCCTGGCCCACGGCAAGGAGCGGGCCGGGCAGGAACGGGCGGTGGGGGCCGCCGGTTTCTCCGATACCTTCCCGGAATGGCGCTACAAGCGCTTCGTCCAGCGCGCCGCCCAGGAGGACGCCTATTTCAGTACCTACCTGACCTTCGTGGACCCCGCCCGCCAGCGCAGCTTCAAGGAAACCCTGGGCGGCCAGGCCATGGCCGAATTCGAGGGCTTGCGCAACGCGGCCAAACTCGACCTTCCGTCGGGTTCGGTCAGCCCCGAGAAATGGTTCTCGGCGGCGACGAAGCGGCTGGAAGTCCTGAAGTCCCTGGAAAATGAAGCCGCCTCCGACCTTCTGGCGACCGCCACCGAAACCGGCGCATCGGCCAAGCGTGCCCTGACGGTGATCTCGGTGGTCATGGGAATCCTGCTGATCTTGGCCATGCTGCTCACCGCCATTATCGTCCGCAGCGTGGTCGGTCCCTTCCTGGCCCTGGCCGACACCATCCGCCGCATCGGCGACGGCGAGAAGGACATCCTGGTGCAGGGGACCGGCCGCCGCGACGAGATCGGCGAAATGGCCCGCACCATCATGGTGTTCCGCTCCGCCTTGCTGGCCAACGATTCCATGCAGGCCGAGCAGTCCCTCGAGCGGGCGTTCGGCGAGACCCGCATCCGCCGGCGCGAGGAGCTGACCCGCAGCTTCGACGCCAAGGTCTCGCAATTCGTCGGGGTGCTGGCGTCGTCCTCCACCGAACTGGTCGCCACCGCCCACGAAATGACCCGGGTGGCCGGCGACACCACCGACCGCTCGACCACCGTCGCCGCCGCTTCGGAACAGACCAGCGCCAATATCCAGACGGTGGCCTCGGCCGTCGAGGAACTGGCGGCCTCGGTGGGGGAGATCACCCGCCAGGTCGGGCATTCGGCCAGCATGTCGGCCGATGCCGTTCACGAGGCGGAGCGGACCGATGTCATCGTGGCGGGGCTCTCCGAGGCGGCCGACCGCATCGGGCAGGTGGTGCAGCTGATCAACAATATCGCCTCGCAGACCAACCTGCTGGCCTTGAACGCCACCATCGAGGCGGCGCGGGCCGGCGAGGCGGGCAAGGGCTTCACCGTGGTCGCCCACGAGGTCAAGCAACTGGCCCAGCAGACCGTCACCGCCACCACCGAGATCGGCGGCCAGATCAAGGCCATCCAGGACGCCACCAACGCCGCGGTCGATGCCATCCGCCACATCAGCGGCACCATCCGCGACATCAACGGCATCTCGACGGCCATCGCCAGCGCCGTGGAGCAGCAGAGCGCCGCCACTTCCGAAATCAGCCGCAATGTGCAGCAGGCGGCCAGGGGGGGCGAGGACGTCAACAACAACATCATCGACGTGTCGCAAGGGGCCACCCAGACCGGAGCGGCGGCCACCCAGGTGCTGCAGGCGGCCGGCGACGTCTCCAACCGCTCGGAAATGATCCGCGCCGAGGTGGAAGGCTTCCTGTCGGAAATCCGCGCGGCGTAACGGAAGACGCGGCTAAGGTTCCCGGCCATCGGGACACAGGGAAAGCGCCCGGCGGGTCAAGGATTCGCCGGGCGCTTTGTTCCGTTCGCGCCGCAAGGAGCCCCGTGGTTGAAATAGCGGTCCACGGGGCCATTCATATCGGCGGGCAGGCCGCCGGTTACAGTAATTGAATGCGGGGCCGATACGACATAAGCTCGCTTGGGATCATCTTCTTCGACTCGGAGGAACGGAGTCGCAGGTTTTGCGCGCAGGGGTCGGGGGTTAATGGCTGTTTCAGTGGAATTCAGCGTTACGGACATTCTGTGCCGGGATGACGAAACAACGTTGTCGCGGGGTCTGACCTCCGAGGATGGGGCGGTGCTGGCACGTACCTCTTCCTTCGATCGCCCCACGCGGGCGACGGTCGGGCGGCTGCGCCACGAATTCGCGCTCAGGACCGAACTCCAGCCGGCCTGGGCGGCCGTTCCCCTGGCCCTGGACGAGACGTCCGTCCGCCTGATGCTGATCATGAGCGATCCGGGGGGCGAGCCTTTGACCAGGCTGATCGCCGCCCGCTCCGGGGCGCTGCGCCAGGCCGACGTGACCCGTCTGCTGCGCCTGGCGGCGCTTTTGGCCCGCGCCCTGGAAGAGGTCCATGCCGCCGGCTTGATCCACAAGGACATCAAGCCGGACACCATCCTGGCCGACGAGGCCGCCGGCCGAATCGCCTTCACCGGCTTCGGCTTCACCTCGCCGCTGTGCCGTGAACAGCGCCACAGCCGAGCCATCGAAAGCATCTCCGGGACCTTCGCCTACATGGCCCCGGAGCAGACGGGGCGTATGAACCGCTCGGTGGATTCGCGCTCGGACCTCTATTCCCTGGGCATCGTCCTCTACGAGCTGTTTACCGGCCTGCACCCGTTTTCCGCCCAGGATTCCATGGAATGGGTGCACTGCCATATCGCCCGCCAGCCCAGCCCGCCGCATGAGCGGGTGATGGAGGTGCCCGTCCAGGTTTCCGCCATCATCATGAAGCTCGTGGCCAAGACGGCCGAGGGCCGCTACCAGACGGCGGGCGGCCTGGCCGCCGACCTGGAGCGCTGCGCGGCGGAGTGGCGGGAACGGGGGGGTATCCCGGATTTCCCGTTGGGCGATCACGACCATTCCGGCATCCTGACCATTCCCGAGCGCCTCTACGGCCGCGAGGCGGAATCCCGGACCCTGCTGGACGCCTTCCAGCGCGTGGCGGAGGGCGGGACGTCCGAGCTGGTCCTGGTCTCCGGCTATTCGGGAATCGGCAAGTCGGCCCTGGTCAATCAGATCCATCCGGCCATGGTCGAGCGCGACGGCATGTTCGGAGTCGGCAAGTTCGAACAGCACAAGCGCAACATCCCCTATGCCACCTTCGCCCAGGCCTTCCACGGTCTGATCCAGCCGATCCTCTCGACGCCGGAATCGGATATCCGCCGCTGGCGCGAGGCGTTCCTGGACGCCCTGGGCCAGAACGGCGGCCTGATTATCGAGCTGATCCCCCAGCTCGAACTGGTGGTGGGTGAACAGCCGCCCATTCCGGAACTGCCGCCCGGCGAGGCGCAGGTCCGCTTCCTGGCCGCGTTCCGCCGCTTTGTCTCGGTCCTGGCGCGGCCGGAGCAGCCGCTGGTGCTGTTCCTTGACGACCTGCAGTGGATGGACAGCGGCTCCATGAAGCTGCTGGAGCATCTGATGACGCATCCGGAAATGCGTCATTTGCTGCTGATCGGCAGCTATCGCGACAATGAGGTGGATTCCTCCCATCCCGTGATGCTGTCGGTGGAGACGATCCGCAAGGCCGGACGGCGGGTGGAGGACATCGTTCTCAGGCCGCTGGGGGAAGGCGACCTGAGCCAACTGGTCACCGACACCCTGCGCTGCGGCCCGGAGATGGCGGCGCCGTTGATCCGCCTGATCCACCGGAAGACCGGGGGCAATCCGTTCTTCGCCATCCAGTTCCTGGCGACCCTGGCGGACGAGCGGCTCCTGTGGTTCGACCCGCCGGGCGGACGGTGGGCCTGGGACCTGGAGCGCATCGCCGCCCTGGGGTTCAGCGACAACGTCGTCATGCTGATGGCCGCCAAGCTGCGCCGCCTGCCCGAGGCGGAACTGGCGGAGCTGCGCCGTATCGCCTGCCTGGGCAACGGAACAACCCTCGGCATGCTGTCCATGGTCTACGACCGCCCCGCCAATGAAGGGCTGGCCAGCATCCAGAAGGCCATCCAGGCCGGCTTCCTGATCAGCGCCGGCGACCGTCTGATCTTTGCCCATGACCGCATCCAGGAAGCGGCCTATCTCTCTATTCCCATCGACGAGATGGTCGCGGCCCACTTGCGGATCGGCCGGCGCATGCTCGAGCGGTTGCCGCCGGCCGAGATCGAGGACCGGCTGTTCGACGTGGTTCATCACCTGAATCTGGGGCGCCATCTGCTGTCCGACCGGGCGGAGCGCGACAATCTGTCGCGGCTGAACGGCCTGGCGGGCCGCAAGGCGAAACTGTCGGCGGCCCATGCCTCGGCCCGGACCTATTTCGATCTGGCGCGAAGCCTGCTGGCCGAGGATTGCTGGGCGGGCAATCACGACGAAGCCTTCGCCCTGTTCCTCGATCTGTCGGAATGCGAGTATCTGGTCGGCAACCATGCCGAGGCGGACCACCTGTTCGAGATGCTGCTGGGCAAGGCGACCACCGACGACCAGAGCGCCAAGGTCTGGCGCCTGCGTTTCCGCATGTTCATGGTGTCGGGCCGGTTCGGCGACGCCGTGGCGGTGGCCATCACGGCCCTGGAGCGTTTCGGCCTCGTCTGCCCCGAGACGGAAGCCGAAACCGCCCAAGCGGTGGACGAGGCCCGGCGGGAGCTGGCCGACCTCCTCGGCGGGCGGGACGTCGCCGCCCTGGTCGGTCTGCCCGAGTGCCGCCTTCCGTCGGTGCGGGCGCTGATCGGCGTCATCGCCGACGCCATTCCGGCCGTCTACCATGTGCGGCCCATGCTGTATCCCTTCCTGGGGCTGACGGCCATCAACCTGTCGCTGCGCCACGGGATGACCGAGGATTCCAGCGCGGCGTTCTCCGGCTATTCCGTCTCCCTGGTCGGGCGCTTCGAGGAGTTCAGGAGCGGGCTGGACTTCTCGCAGCTGGCGCTGAAGCTCGGCGAGCGGTTCGACAGCGCACCGCTGCGCGGCACCTTGCTGTTCCGGCATGGCTATTTCGTCACGCCGTGGACGAAACCCATCGCCACCATCATGCCGGTCCTGGAGGAAACCTTTCGGACCTGCCTGGACACCGGCAACCTGATCTACGCCGCCTATGTGGCCTATGCTTCCGGCTGGATGCTGTTCGAGAAGGGCGAGCCGCTCGACGTGGTGCTGGCCCATATGCGCAAGTACATGCCGTTCGCCCGCAATGCCCGCATTCCCTTCGCGGTCCTGATGTTGCGGCTGCAGGAACTGTTCATCGCCGGTCTCCAGGGCGTCGAACTCGAGGTCACGCCCGGCGTGGCCGGAGCGGACGGCGCCGAGGCCTCGTATCGGGGGCTGGAGGGTACCGCCCACGGCTATGGCATCGCCTTCCATCACGTGGTCCGGCAGGTCACTCCCTATCTGATGGGAGATTACGGCGAGGCCTTGCGCCTCGCCCGCGAGACCGCGGTGCTGGCCCCCAAGATCTCCTCCTCGGTGATCGAGTCCTCGCACCATTTCTTCGGCGCCCTGGCCATCACCGCGCTCCACCCCGGCGCCGATGAGCCGCGCCGGGCCGAAATGGCCCCCTGGCTGGCCGAGCACCGGCGCAAGCTCCGGCTATGGGCCGAGCATTGCCCGGAAACCTTCCTGGCGAGGTCCATGCTGGTGGAGGCCGAAATCGCCGCCATCGATGGCGGCGGCAACGGCGCCATGCGGCTTTACGAGGACGCCATCCTCGCCGCCCGCGATTTCGGGCAATTGCACTGCGAGGCCATCGCCAACGAGCGTGCCGGTCAATTCTGCATACAGCAGGGATTGCCCAGCATCGCCGAGAACTACATGCGCAATGCCCGCTACTGCTATTCCCGATGGGGAGCCCAGGCCAAGGTACGGCAGCTGGACCAGCTCTTCCCGCGGCTGGCGGATTCCGCCGCCGCCTCCCAGGCCGGCAAGGTTGGCGACCTGGACCTGATGACCGTCATCAAGGCCCAGCAGGCGGTCTCCGGCGAGATCGTGCTGGATAAGCTGGTCGAATCATTGCTGCGTATCGTGGTCGAACATGCCGGAGCCGATCGCGGCCTGCTGATCCTGCGTCATGGAGAGATGTTCCGCATCGCGGCCGAGGCGATGGTCGAGGGCGATCTGATCGCGGTGTCAACCTGTGCCGCATCTCCCACTTCGGATGATCTGCCGCTGACCGTCTTCCAATATGTGGTGCGTACCCGCGAGCGGGTGGTCATCGACAATGCCGGCGGCCCCAACACTTTCATGACGGAAAGCTATGCCGGCCGCAGCGGCGTCAAATCGGCGATGTGCCTGCCGGTGGTCACCCACGGGGCGCTGTCGGGAGTGCTCTATCTGGAGAACCATCTGGCGGCGGGGGTGTTTACCCGCAACCGCGTCATGGTGCTCGACCTGCTGGCCACCCAGGCCTCCATCTCGCTGGAAAACGCCCTGCTCTATACCGAGATGGAAGAGCGGGTCCGCGACCGCACCCGTGAACTGGCCGCGTCGCTGGCCACGGTCAAGACGGCC
>NZ_AONQ01000063.1 GCF_000342045.1 Paramagnetospirillum caucaseum
TCGATGATCCACTGGCGCAGGGTGGATTTGCGGGCCGCGACCTGAAACCCCAGGCGGAACGAAGGCAGGCGGCACTTGGCGCGGCCCATCAGGTAGTAGACGCGGCGGGTGAAGCGATCCTCGTCCGAGCCGAAGATGTGGCGGGCGATCTGGGCCGCGCCGATCAGCAGATCGTCGGCCAGGGCGTCGGGGGCGGGGGCGCTCATTATTTGCGGCCTCCGGCGCGGGGCGCGGACGCCTTGCGCTCAACTTGGCGCTCACGCTCCAGCAGCCAGGTGCGGATGCTGTCAATACGGTACATGACGCGCTGGCCGACCACCGTATAGGGCGGGGACTGGCGAAGCTGGCGGTCGCGCTGGGCGGTGCGCACCGAGATGCCGCGCTGGCGGCAGTATTCGTCCTCGTCAATGTAGCCGAGGAAGATGTTGGTTTCCGCCGGGGCGGGGAGAGTGTCCGTCATTGTCGATTCCCTTCATGCCTAGCGGCGCAAAGCCGCGTCGGCAATCCAGATATCGACAGGAACACTTCCCCGACATTGGTGAGGGAATCGCCTTCTCTAGTGAGCGGTCGAGGCTCAGTAGTCAGGCACTTGGAACCGGTGCGCGATATTCCATGGCGGCCCGCAGGAGTACGCCGTCCAGCGGGGCCGCCTTGCGGGGGGAGTTCGGCCAGGGACGATATTCGGGAAACGTCCAGGTTTCGTCATGGGGGAGGAGTGGTTGTCCCTTGGTCCGAGGCGGCTGGTAACGCAGGCCGAATTCCAAATATGCTTCCGCTTCGGACAGGAACAGGAGGAATTCCTCGTTCAATTCCTCCTCGATCAGAACTGCGGATTCCTCCGGCGATTTGCCCATCATCATCGCTTCGAGGAACAGGTCGAACAACGCGGCGCAGAAATGGGCCACCGGCTTATAGGTCTTCCAGGCCCGCCGCAGATCATGGCTGTTGCGGGGCACCATGGGGAGGTGGACCCGCTCAAGGATGAACACCGCCTTGTTGATGCTTGCACCGCCGGGAAGGTCGCGGTGGTGGGTGGCCATGCGACGCACCAGGGCCAAGATCAGCCCGGCGGCAAACCAGTCGCCCAGGCGGCTTCCCATATCCGCCGTAAACGCCTCGAACCCTGGGGCCGCCGCGACGGTGCGGTATCCCCCAGCTTCGGCGAACCACCCGCCAAGCTGTTCGACGGAGGCATGCCAATCCTCGGCGTGCTCGATGGCCTCGATCGTGTCCTCCCAGCTTTCTCCGGAAGCGGGGTCGGGGAGGTTGGCTCCGGCTTCCTCCAGTTCCGCCAGATGCATCGACATCACCGTGGCCATGTACTGGCGTCGGCGGGCCTCGTCGGCGGGCCATGCCATCACCGTGCGGACCATCAACTGCGCACGGTACAGGGCGCCTGGGCCGAGCAGCATGCCATAATCGAGAATAGGCATAGTGTTCTCACTTTGTTTCCGTGCGGGCAGTATGCTTTTTCTCTCCCGCCATGTCGATGGTTTTGCCGACATGGTCGGCGGCGGCCCGCAGCGGCTCGTCGTAGAGGTGGGCGTAGCGCTGGGTGGTCTGCACCTGGGTGTGGCCCAGCATGGCGCCGATGATCGGCAGCGACGCGCCGCCGCTGACCAGCAGCGAGGCGAAGGAATGGCGGAGGTCATGGATGCGGGCGCCGGTGATGTCGGCCGCCTTGCACACCGCCGCCCAGGACCGCTTGACGTCGGTCAGCGGCTGGTCGCCGCCCTTGCCGGGGAAAACGTATGGCCCCTCGGCGGTTTCTCTGATCCGCTTCAGCAGCGTCAGGGCGTTGGCCGAGACCGGCACCCGGTGTTCCTTCCGCTGCTTGGTGTGGGCGCTGGGCTTGGTCCACACCCCGGCATCCAGGTCGAACATCTCCCAGGTGGCCCCCAGCACCTCGCTCTTGCGGGCGCCGGTCAGCATCAGCATGCGGATGGCGTCGGCGGAAACAGGTTCGTGGTGGGCCGCCAGCGCCGCCGACAGCCGGGACAGTTCCTCGGGCGACAGGTAGCGCTGGCGCTTCTCCTCCGGGTTGCGCAACTGGCCCGAAGCGGGATTCTTCTCGACCCATTCCCAGCGGATCGCCAGATTGAAGGCGCGGCGTACCACCTCGATGACGCGGTTGGCCCGCACCGGCGTACCGCGCTGGGTGGTGATGTCGCGGTGCAGGGCCTCGATGTCGGTATGGGTGACGTCCGTTACCTTGTGCTTGCCCAGGATGGGCAGGACCAGCTTCTCCCACATCATGGTCTCGTCGGCCTGGGAGCGGGCCGCCTTGCGCGGCAGGTGGTCGCGCTTGTAGCGGTCCCACATGTCGCGCAAGGTGGGGGCGGCGCGCTCGGCATGGCGTTCGCCCATGGGGTCGCGGCCCAGGTCCACTTCCCGCTTCAGGTTGCCGGCCTCGGTGCGGGCGGCCGCCACCGACCAGTCGGGATAGCTGCCGATGGTGATGCGCCGCTGGCGCCCGCCGATGCGGTAGTCGAGAATGAAGGACTTGGCACCGCGATTGGTGACGCGCAGCCCGAATCCCTTGACGTCGGCGTCCCAGAAGAAGACCTGGGGGCGGTCCCCAGCACTGGCCCGTTTGGCGAGGGCATCTGTGAGACGTTCTGACATGGCCGATTTTCCTGTCAACACTGTGTCAACACACCGTATGGTGCCGTTTGACGTGACATTGCGTCGATTTACAGAGGACATCAACAGAAAAGCGCGGAAATGCAGGGGCTACAGGAGGGCGGCGAAAAATATGTCAACGGATCAAGGGCCTAGATATAGGTCGGCACATGGCTCATAACCTGAAGGTCGCAGGTTCAAATCCTGCCCCCGCAACCAAATTAAGCCGCTAACTCAATGAGTTAGCGGCTTTTTGATTCCTTCGCCAATCCCCCGAAATCCCGAATGGTAGCACCCAGGTAGCAGGGCGGCGCGAATGAATGCGAAAACACGACATGGCGTCGAATGGATTCTACGTCATATGCCGACATGGTCTCCCCACCGTCGCGTGTGATACGATCTAGCTCATCGATCACCGCGTTTTGTCTTCGTCATGAATGAGTCCGTTATCCGTCAGAAAATTGCCCGGCTTCGCGCCGGCAAGATGCCCCGTGTCCTCGACTTGTTCTCGGGCTGCGGTGGGCTGTCGCTAGGATTCCACGCGGCCGGATACGAGATTGCCGCTGCGGTGGAGTTTGACCGTGACGCGGCCAAGTCGCACGGGACCAATTTCCACAAAGGTGCAGCAGCTCACTGTCTGGCGCGCGATATTACCACTACACCACCGGCCACGCTAACCTCCGCCCTTGGCCTGGGCAAGCCGGAGTCAGCTTTCGACATCATTGTCGGTGGGCCGCCCTGCCAGGCGTTCGCCCGGGTCGGCCGGTCCAAGTTGCGTGAGGTGGCCGATCATCCCGAGGCGTTCCGGCATGATCCCCGCGCCCGGTTGTATATCGACTATCTGGACTACGTCGATATCTGCGTGCCGGTGGCGGTAGTCATGGAGAACGTGCCCGACATGCTGAACCACGGCGGGCACAACATTGCCGAGGAGGTGGCCGAAGTTCTGGACAGCCGGGGTTATGCCTGTGGCTACACCCTGCTCAACTCGGCCTTCTATGGCGTTCCGCAAATGCGGGAGCGGATGCTGCTCATCGCCATCCACCGGGAACTGGCAGGCGAAGTCCATTTGCCGGAGCCAACTCACTGGATCGACCTTCCTCCAGGTTATGAGGGTTCGCGGGCCGTGGCACTAAAACTGCTGGCGAACACCGATAATTCCGCCGGAGAGAATCATTATCTCCCGGCCATTGACGCCCATCCCAAGAAGGGGGCAAAGGCGGTTACAGCCGAGGAAGCCCTGAAGGATCTTCCTGTCATCGACGCTCGCGCCCAAATGAAGGACGGTACCCTGAAACGGGGGGCTCGTCGTTTCGATGTACCGCTTGCCTATGGGGGGGCGGACAAACAGACCGGCTATGCCAAGCTGATGCGGGAATGGCACGGATTTACCGGCAGGGACAAGTTGCTTGACCACGTCATCCGTTATCTGCCGCGTGACTACGAATTATTTGCCCGATTGAAGGCCGGCGACCAGTATCCCGAGGCTTTCAAATGCGCGGGGCTGATGTTCGAGGAGGCGCTGGCCCGGCTGGACAAGCGGCCCCGTAAGAATTCCGCCGCCTGGAAAGCGCTGCGCGACAGCATCGTCCCGCCCTATGATCCCGGCAAATTTCCCAATAAGTGGCGCAAGATGGAGCCGGACAAGCCGGCGCGGACCCTGCTGGCCCATCTCGGCAAGGACGGCTACAGCCATATCCACTATGACAGTGCCCAGGCGAGGACGATTTCGGTACGAGAGGCGGCCCGGCTTCAGTCATTCCCTGATGGCTTCGTGTTTTGCGGCACCATGAATCCGGCTTTCCGCCAGATCGGCAATGCGGTGCCGCCGCTGATGGCCAAGGCAGTGGCTGAAAGTGTGCTGGAGCAGATCAGGGCGGCGCTGTGCGAACCGGGGCGCCTTGCCAAAGTGGCCGGAGCCCGCTGATGAGCGATGGCAAACCGCAGGAACTGGTGATTGTCCGTTCCCTGGCTGAATCAGATCTGGGACTGTTCGCGGCCCATCGGGCAAATCTTCGTGGCAGACAGCGGGCGATAAATATCAATGCCAGCGTGGCCGAGCGCCTTCTCAGTCCGGAGCGGTTCGAAGCTGGTGACACGATGCTGGATTGCATCTGCACGTTTGGCGATGTGGAAATTCGGGAAAAACGCCGTTTGAACAAGTCCCAGAAGAACTGGCGTCTGGGCGGAGCCAAAATCGAGGGAGAGGCCTTCGCTAGGCTGGATTGCAAGGATTTCATGCTGATCCGCTCGCCAGCAGGGAACGACGGCAGCTATCCGGTAACAATTACCTTTATCGCTCGCGTTCACGATCCCCTGGTTCATGCTGGTCTGGCCTCGTGTGTTGAGCGTGTGCTCGAAAGCAGCATGGCCATCTGCGAAGAGGGGACTCCCCGCTTCGAAACCATCGCCCGATACTGCCCGACGCCACCCGCACCGATCCCGCCAGAGCTCCCCTCCGTGCAGGTAAGGCGTCCGACGACTGTGCCCCCCATGCCCCGGCAAACCGCCCCGGAACATCCATCCCGCAAACGTACCATCCGCGAGAAACTCCGCGAACCGCACATCCTGGAACGCATGCTCAAGGTGGCGGGTGACCTGTCGGCCCCTGCCCAGCTTCGTTTCATGGAGACAGTGGAACAGCTTGCTTCGCAGCTTCGCGAGGTTCTGCTGGAAACGGGCGGGATTATCCGTGTCGAGAAAGATCACCCGGCTTTGTGGAAGGCTGTTGCCGGCCGTCCGATTGGCTTCGTCGATGGCGGGCTGGCCAACCTGTCCATGCTGGGGTCTGCTCCCGTCGCTGCCCGCGTTGGGGGCTATGTGGTCACACCCGGCGAGCGGGGGCCGGCACGCGAGCGTTTTACCGTCCTGAAGCAGTTGATCGATGAGCTCTATTCCCACGTCGATGGCGGCGTCTACCAGGACACCTTTCCGGATATCGGCGCACTTCGGGATGCCGCCAGGATTTCCATCGAGGCGGCCGGCGCCGTCCGTATGGTGTGTGAGCAGCCCGATATCGCCTGGGTGATGCTGCACGGCTCCCTGGTCAATCCGGTGTCACGCTATACCGACGTGATGAAAGACGGGGCTATCCACAATAGCTTTCCTGATTTCTCCGACTCCGCCCTGGCCGAGCTTCTGCCTCCCGAGACCGGGCCGCTCAAGGGCCGGGACCGCAACTTCATCAGCGTCCATCTGCGCCAGCTTCAGGCGTTACAGCAGTCTCAGGCGGTCGTCTGTGGCGTGGTAGAACGGGAAAGCACCACGTCCACTGTGAGCGGGGCCGTGCTGAACAGCCTGGACGACCACGCCATCCGCGACGTATTGCCGTTGCCGCCGGACGCATGGAAGAAATGGTTTCGCAATGCCCTCGATCCTTCAGATAGCGGCGACGACATGGAGGGGCAACGGATCACCGATTCGCTGCTGTTTCGTTGCGTTCTCGAGCCAGGCGAAGCGCTGCTGCCGGTCGCCATTGACCGTAACATTATGCGCAAGGCCCCTCTCGCCTGGCAGGACGTGATCGTCAATTACCCCAAACCGGTGGCGTCCTATCTGATGGTCACCGAATGGACCGCGCCGATCCGTATCGAGATGTTCGCCAAGGATGTTGAACGATTCCGGGAGACTGCCGCGTTGATCATGCATTGCGCCCTGCTGCTGCCCAACTATGCATTCCCGGTTGGCCTCGACATCGTCGACAAATTCGCCCGCATTCCCGACTGGATGAGCCGCCCGGTCAATACCCGAACGGCGGTCCTGGCCTTGAAGAGCGCCTTGGATGAGGGCGACACACGGCTGTTCGATTCGCTTCGCCGCATGCTGTGCGGATCGGGGCGGGAATGGCTGCTGCGGCCAGGGATTTTCAAATAGGAAACAGACGGGGCCGGAGAATGCGGTCCGATATGAGCGAGGACACACGGATGGATGGCGGAAGATGTGACGGCTGGAGATCGGTGGGGACGGTGGTCGGCAATGCCGGCACGGGTGAGTTTACTTTCATCCTGCGTCAGTTTCAGGCCCGGGTCGGCGATATCGTGGCGCTGGGCATGGATGTTCCCGACGGTTCATACCAGGACCAGACCCGCATCTATGTCTGGGCGCGGATCACCGATATCCGCCGCTTCAATCCGTTCTTCCCGTTCGAAGCAGCGCAGGAGATTGCCGGCGAGGGCTTGTCGCTGGAAGATACCGTCCTGTCAGGAACTCGCGACCAGCTGGAAGCCAAGGTGGTCATGCCTCGCCTTTCTCGATGGATGGCGTGGTGGCTGACCCCTGCGAGTTCCTCCACTTCAAGATGAAATCCCTGAGCACAATCGAAGCGCGGGAAACATTAGTTGCTTATTTCATAGTAAAATATCAAGCAACATCAATATGTTGATGGTTTTTAATTTCAGATCTCCCCTCCCGAAATCCCAAATGGTAGTGCCCAGGTAGCAGGGTGGTTCGAGCAAATACGAAATACAGTGGGACGGCTTGGCATTTATTTTGAGGATGACACGTCAAAGGCGCGGCAAGCCAATGTGATTGGTTGCGGACTATATGATGCAACTAGTTATGGTTACTTGAGTTAATTGGTATGCGGCGCAATAATCGTCGCAACAGTTCCGTCTCATCTGCCGAGAAGTCCTGGAGTGCCAATGCCTGGGCCTCGTAGGCCCTTGGAATGGCAAGGCTGGTAATGGCTCTGCCCTCGGGAGTGATGGCGAGCAACGTCCCGCGACGGTCCTCGTCCGACTTTTCCCGGGTGAGCCGCGACTGCTTCTCAAGTTTCGCGACGACACGGACCAGGGTCGGCGGTTCCAGGCCGGTTGCGGTGACCAGGTCCCGGAAGCGCATGGGGGAGTCCGAGTGGAGGGCGGCCAGCACTCTCCACTCCGGCAGAGTCAGCCCGTGCTCGGCAAGGACCGGGGTGAACAGGCCGAGCATGGCAAGGTGGGCCTGATGCAGCAGGTAGGGGATGTAATCTTCCAGGTGGAATTTTTTTGGCTTCTCTGCTGTGCTTTCGTTCATTCCATTTGGCCCTGGATTACCCGTTTGTCCACGCATTTATGCCCTATATCCCGCGCCAATGTCCAGGTGGGAGAGGCTGTGTTCTGCCGCAAAACCTGGAGACGTTCAAAAATCCCTTGAACTAAGTTATTCCATATGGAACTATATTGGTGCTGATCAGGGCGCCGATGGACGTTGCGCCTGACGATCACTGGATTGCTCGGGGAGAATGGAATGAGTTCGCTCGGAACCCTGGAAGAACTGCCGCTGGAATATCGGCGGTCGCTGTCTGCCCAGAACTTGGTGCCGCTGTGGCCCAGTCTCAGGAATCTGCTGCCACACGGTAAGCCGACGCGGCGGACCCAGCCGACCCTGTGGCGGTATGCAGAGATCCGGCCTGACCTGATCAAGGCGGGGGAGCTCACGCCCATTGAGAAGGCTGAGCGGCGTGTCCTGGTGCTCGCCAATCCGGGTTTTGGCCCGGATAGCGTTCAGGCGACCGCATCCATCTATCTCGGCCTGCAGCTCATTCTGCCGGGTGAGGTGGCTCCCAATCACCGCCACAGTCCGAGCGCCATCCGCTTCGTGGTGGAAGGCGAGGGGGGATTCACGGTCATCAACGGCGAGAAGTGCCCCATGGGGCGGGGCGACCTGATTCTGACGCCGTCCGGCCTGTGGCATGAGCATGGTCATGAAGGCAAGGGGCCGGTGGTGTGGCTCGATGCCCTCGATCTGCCGCTGATCCATGGATTGGAGCTGTCCTACGCCATCGAGGGCCGCTCGCAAAGCATTCGGAACGAGCCGGATTCGTCGCAGACCCGCTACGTTCGCAATGGCCTGGTGCCCTACGAGGCCCTGGATCGCCAGCGGGCCGCCTACCCCTTGCTGCGCTATCCCTGGACCGAGGTCCGGGCTGCCCTTGGGGGCTTGAGCGGCATCACCCCGTCGGGGCGAGTGGCCCAATTGGCCTACATCAATCCCGAGACCGGCGGCGAGTGCCTGCCGACCTTGGGCTTCTCGGCCCTGATGGTGCGACCGGGCGAAGAGGTCAGCCTGGTCCGTCGATCCGCCTCGGCGGTTCTTCATGTGGTCGAGGGCGAGGGCTCCGCCGAGGTCGATGGTGTCCATCTGAAGTTCACCGAGTCGGACACCTTCGCCATTCCGCCCCACGCGCCGGTGCGCATTGCCAATGCTTCGAGGAAGGTGTCCCTTTTCATGTTCATGACCGACGATGCGCCGCTACAGCGCAAGCTTGGGGTCTACGAGGTTTTCGGCTGAGGAGGTTCACACATGGGTGCTTTGCTTTTCTCTCCCCCCTCGGTCGTCACCGTCGCCGTCGCGGGGTCGGACGCCCTCTTTCCGGTGCGGCGCATCTTCTGCGTCGGGCGGAATTACGAGGCCCACGCCAAGGAAATGGGGGTCGCGGTCGACCGCGAGGCGCCGTTCTATTTCACCAAGGGGCGCGATGCCATCGTGGCCTCGGGGGCGACCATCGCCTATCCGCCCGGCACCAGCAATTACCACCACGAGATGGAACTGGTCATCGCCATCGGCGCCGACGCCTGGAAGGTGAGCGAGGAAGAGGCGTCTGCCTCCATCTTCGGTTATGCCTGCGGCCTGGATATGACGCGGCGCGACCTCCAATTGGCGGCCCGCGCGCAGCAGCGTCCCTGGGATCTGGGCAAGGACTTCGAGGAGTCCGCGGTCATTTCCCCCATCGTGCTGGCGGCCAAGATCGGCCATCCCAAGACCGGCCGGCTGGAGCTGAGCGTCAATGGGACCGTCAAGCAGTCCACGGATCTTTCCCTGCTGATCTGGTCTCCGGCAGCCCTGGTCTCCCATCTGTCGCGCTACTATCACCTGCAGGCGGGAGATTTGATCTACACCGGGACACCCGAAGGCGTCGGTCCGGTTCAGCCAGGCGACGTTCTGGTCGGACGGATCGAGCAGGTCGGTGAAATTCACCTGACGATCGGCACCCCAGAGGCATGAAGGAGGGGAAGATGAGGCTGCATGGCTATTTCCGTAGCTCCGCATCGTGGCGGGTGCGGATCGCCCTTCATCTGAAGGGAATCTCCGTCGATCAGGTGTCGCATCACCTCCGTCGCGGGGAGCAGAGGGCGCCCGACTATCTGACAATCAATCCCCAGGGATTGGTGCCGGCCCTGGAATTGCCCGACGGTTCGGTCCTGACCCAATCGCTGGCCATTATCGAGTGGCTGAACGATGTCTATCCGCGCCCTCCGTTGCTGCCCGATCATCCGGTGCAAAGGGCCAAGGTGCGAGCCTTCGTCCAGGTTATCGCGGCGGATACGCATCCGGTCCAGAATCTGAAGGTTCTGAACGCCTTGCGGCAACTCGGTCATGACGAGACCGTCGTGGAGCGTTGGGCCGCCGACGTGAATATCGCCGGACTGGAGGCTTGCGAGGCGCTCATCGACGGGCAGTCGGGCCCCTATTGCTTCGGAGTCACTCCGACCATCGCCGATATCTGTCTGGTTCCACAGATGGGAAATGCGCGGAGATTCGGCGTCGATGTTCGCCAATTCCCGCGTCTTCTGGAGCGCGAAGCCGCAGCCCTAGTGTTGGACGCCTTCATCATGACGGCGCCCGACCGGCAGCCCGATGCCGAGTGAAAGAGGAGGCGGTCCAATGCTGACCAACATATTCGGCGTCGAGGTTCATTTTGGAGACTGCGATCCGGCGGGGATTGTGTTCTTCCCCAATTATTTTCGCTGGTCGGACGCCGCTTTCACCAAAATGATCGCCTCGGCCGGGCTTGATCCCGAATCCGGCCGGCGGTTCCCCCTTGTCGAAGTCGGGTCGAAATTCCGGGGGCCGACCTCGGTGGGCGACATGCTGCGGATCGTCTCGTCCGTCCGGGAGATCGGACGCAAGACCATCAAGGTTTCCCATGACTTCTTTCTCGGCGACGACCTGATCGTTGAGGGATGGGAAGTCAGGGTGTGGCGCAATGCGCTCGACAATGATCCCAAGAAAATGAAGGCCGAGGCCATTCCGGAGCCGATCGTGAAGGCTTTGGAAGGCGCGGGTTGAAGCCTGCCATCACTCGGCTGATTGCCACTAGGAGGACGTGACCATGAAGATCAAGATCGTTGGGGCCGGTCCCGCCGGCCTGCATTTCGCGGCGTTGATGAAGCGTGCCGACCCGTCGCACGACATCACCATTTACGAACGTTCACCGCGTAATGCCACCTGGGGATTCGGCGTGGTCTTTTCTGATCGTGCGCTGGAGTTCCTGCGGGCGGACGATCAAGAGCTTTACGACTACCTGACGCCTCATTTCGAAAGTTGGCCGGATATAACCATCGTTCACAACGATTCGCGGATCCCCATTGCCGGCAATGGCTTCACCTCCATCGGACGGCTGGAGATGCTGACCCTGATGTATGCCTTCGTCGAGAGGCTGGGCATCAGGATCGAGTTCGAGACCGAGAAGACGTCACTGGCCGAGATCGGCGAGGCCGACCTGATCGTCGGCGCCAATGGGGCATTTTCGTGGATCCGTCAGGAGAACGAGGCCAAGTTGGGCACCACCATCGACTGGCGTCCTAATCGCTTCATCTGGTACGGCAGCACCAAGCCGTTCAACAGCCTGACGCTCACCTTCCGCAACACGGATGCGGGTGTCTTCTGCGCCCACCATTACCGCTATGGACCGGATCGCAGCACCTTCCTGGTCGAGGTCACGGACGATACCTGGCACAAGGCCGGCTTCGAGGGCATGAGCCCGGAGGATACAATCGCCTACTGCGAGCGCGTCTTCGCCAAGGACCTGGAGGGCCACAAGATCCTCTCCAACAACTCGTTCTGGCGCCAGTTTCCCGCCGTATGGAACGAGACCTGGAGCTTCGACAACGTGGTGCTGATGGGTGACGCCTTGCGGACCGCGCACTTCTCGATTGGATCGGGAACGCGGCTGGCCATGGAAGATGCCATCGCCTTGTACAAGGCCTTCCAGGAAAAGGGCGGCGACGTTCAGGCAGCTCTGGTCCGCTACAAGGAACTGAGATTGCGTCCGATGAAGTCGATCTGGGACGCCGCCAATGTCAGCATCCGGTGGTACGAGGAAATGGACGAGTTGATGAAGATGGACCCCGTCGACTTCGCCTATTCCTACATGACCCGTACGGGCCGGATCGATCATGCCGAGGTCAGGCGCCGGGATCCGAAATTGGCTGAGGCTTATGAGAAGCGTCACGGCATTAATGGATAAAGGGGGCGTAAGCCCCCTTCTTCGTTTCCGGTCCTTAACTCAGGGCAGAAGCTCCGCCGAGTTCTCGAAGATCCTGGTCAACATGGCATAGAGGGTGTCGATCTCTTCCTGGGAAAAATCCTTGAACGCCGTCCGCTCGAATTTCAGAGCCCAGGGAATCAGGGTTTTCGTCACCTTTCGCCCGCTTGGCGTCAGATTGACCACCACGGTGCGGGCATCCAGCTTGCTCCGCTCGCGGGTGATCAGATCCCGTTCCTCCATGGTGACCAGAAGGCGGGACAGGGTCGATTGCTCGATGGTCGTATCGACGATGATGTCGCTGACCTTCAGCTCACCATGATGCCAAAGCACCGCCAGCACTCGCCACATGGGCAGGGTCAGATTGAAGCGCTCCAGCTCCTTGCTGAACGCGGCGGCGAGTCTGACGCCCGTCCTATTCAGGTGGTAGGGGAGGAAGCGATTGAGGTCGAACATTGTCTGCCATGGACGTGAATAGGGAAATTGCCTAGAGGGCTAATGCCACGCGCATCTCAAGTTTCCAAGCAGAATGAGAGAATGCCAGGGATTACTGAAAAAAGGTGGCCGGGCCAGGGGCCCGGCCTCAGTGGGCTCGGTGGGAGACTTCCCGCGAAAGTGCGTGGCGGGAGTACGGACTGCCGGAGAGCCAATTCGGCGGCCGGATTGAAGAAGGTCTATGGCTGCGGGGCGTTGACGGTGATGCCCTTTTCCTTGTGAAACTGCGCCAATGCTTCCTGGTAGGCCTGGATTTCCTCGACCGGAATGGCGGAGCCGCACTCGTAGCAGGTGTTGGTCTGACGATCAAACCAACGGCATCCGCATTCATTGCATCCCAGTTCCAGGCCGCCTCTCGGGTTGCGGAAAATCATGGGACCCTCCGTTGGCCGCTATTTCCTGGAGACGTAGTAGCCAACGCCGATGAACACATCATCGACCTTTTCCAGGTACATGATCTTGTTTTCGATCGTCTGTTGCACGGGATTGGAAAAGGCGAATTCAACCCAGCCTGAACCGGGGCCCTTGGCGATCTTCAACTGCTCTTCGACGAAATATTTTCCATCCGCGTCGCGGAGACGATTGACATCCTTGCCATTGAAAACGGCAACCTTGGCGTGCTGACGCATGATGCCGTCCAGGCCGATCACCACGGTGAACAGATCCTTGGGCTGGAACTCGTCACCTTGAACATTGAAGGCCGCCAGGGCCTTTTCCGAACCGGCCGAGCGGTAGAGGGCGACGGCCTTCTTGACCAGGGCGACGGCCTCATCCTTTGTTCCCCGCTCGACGGCCGAGGCCGGGAAAACGGCGAACGTGCAGACGATGAGCGCCAGGACGCGAAGCATTCGAACAAGCATTTTGACCTCCCTTTGATTCTTGTATTGGTACGTCGGACTCAGCGGCAGGCTCCGGCGAAGGCGACGCCCATGGATTGCAGGACGTCCTCGTATCCGGCATCGAGCAGCTCGCATTGGCGTTTGAGCACGTAGCAGACAAGATTGCCGCGTCGGACCAGACGTTTGAGCACGGGGAGGGCGTCACCCTCCAATTCCCCGGAAATCTCGGTCATGGCCTCGTCATCGCCGACCAGCAGCACGTCGACGCCGGCATCCCGGTAGCCGGGAAACGGTCGGTCGCCCGCCACCAGGCGACCGCCCACCGCTTCCCAGACCACCATGGCAGCGCCGGGCCGGTTGACGTCGGCCCTGCGCGCGATGCCGATGCGGCACCCATCGTCCAATTCACCGAACAGGGTGCTGTGGCGATCCAGCAGCCCCTGCCAGCGTGAAGGAGACGGAAGCGCCGTCATATCCGGCAGCCCAGCCGGTAGCCGTCCTGGATGGCGGCGCCAAGGCCCCGCGGCGTGATGGCGTCGCCGCAGGGATGGACCTCGTCCACCATCCATTCGAAGGCATGGACCAGATCCTGGGCGGGGACCGCCGGAGAGGCGGCGATGATCGTGTCGGCGGGAAGCACGCGCGCCACGCCCTTGCCATCGATCACATGGACGCCCTCCCGGTCGATCTTGATCGCCTTGGCCCCGGTCACCGACGGAATGCCAAGTTCGTCCACCCAGGCGGTATGACGCCACTTCCACGACGGCATGACGTCGCCGGCCAGACGCTTGTCGGCCTCGACGATGGTCACGTCCATCTTCTGGGTCGCCAGCGATTCCGCCAGGGTCAGGCCGACCTTGCCGCCGCCCAGGATGACCACCCGGCCGCTCGGCGTTCCACGGCCACAGGCAACCTCCACCGCCGCCAGCACTTCGACGCCGTCCTCGATGGGCGGCAATTGCGCCCGATCGAGCCGGGCCCCGGTCGCCACCACCACCACGTCGTAGACGTGCAGCAGTTCGCGCATCAGCTTGGGATCGACGGCGGTGTTGAGCTTGACCTCGACGCCCAGCCGCTTGGCCACCGTCTCGTAATAGCGCAGCACCGACAGCATGTCGTCGCGATTGGCCATGTCGTTGGAGGCATAGCCCACCAGGGCGCCGCCGATACGGTCGTTCTTGTCGTAGACCGTTACCGTGTGGCCACGCTGGGCGGCGGTGAGAGCGCACTCCATTCCGGCCGGGCCGGCGCCGACCACCATGATGTTCTTCTTCACCGCCGCCGGGGTGATGGAATATTCCGGCTCGACCTCGTGGCCCAGCGCCGGGTTCATGGTGCAGGTGTAGGGCAGGTCACGGAAAAGCCGCGACAGGCAGTTGAGCGAGCCGACGCAGCGGCGCACTTCGTCCATGCGGTCCTCGGCCGCCTTGTGCAACATCTTGGGATCGGCCAGCAGCGGGCGGCAGACCTCCCAGAAGTCGAAGATGCCGTCTTGCAGGCATTGGTCGGCCATGGCCGGATTGGGCAGACGCTGGCCGAAGGCGATGGGAACGTTGGGCAGCAGTTTCTTGGCTCGCTCCGACAGATAGTTCCAGTGCCCCGGCTGGATATCGCGGCCAATGGAGGATTCGGGGGCTTCCTGCCAGCCGACGGTGACGCTGATCATGTCGACGCCGCAATCGGCGGCCTGCTGCATCAGCTCGAAGCACTCGTCCTCGGAATTGCCGCCCCACTTGTCCATCAGCTCGGCGCCGTTGAGGCGCACGATCAGCGGGTGGTCCGGCGTCGCCTGCTTGATGGCGTCGATCAGCTCACGCATGAAGCGACCGCGATTCTCCAGCGAACCGCCGTATTCGTCGGTGCGTTGGTTGGTGAACCTGGAATTGAAGGTCGCCAGCAGGTAGCCCATGAAGCTGGTGATCTCGGTGCCGTCGAAACCGGCCTTGATGGAGCGCACGGCGGCTTCCGCATGCTCCTTGATGGTCTGCCGGATCTGGTCCTTGGTGATCTCGCGCGGAGCGCGGAAGTGGGGCAGGGTCTGGGGAACGATCGACGGCTGGATGCAATAGCCGAGATCGATGCCGCCGTAGCGGCCGGCATGCAGGATCTGCTGGATGGCCATGCCGCCATTGTCCTTGATCATCCGGGCGATCATCTCAAACTGCGGCAGGAACTTGTCGTCGAAGATGGCGACCTGGCGGAAATACGCCTTGCCCTCGCCCAGCGGGTCGGGATAGGCCCCCTGATTGGTGATGATGCCGCACCCCGTTTCGGCGATCACCTTGGTCCGGGCCAGCTCGCGCGGCGTGATGAAGCCGTCGCGGGTATTGTAGTTGGAGACGCAGCAAGCCCCGTACTTCACACGGTTCTTGATCTGCCGTCCTGCGAATGTGGTCGGTGAGAACAGGGTCTTGAGCTTAGCTTCACCCGGACGTGTCATGACAGAAGCCTCCTAAGCTTGATTATTTTCGGTCGCCAGATGGGCGGTGACCGTTTCACGCAGATTGCGCCGCAGGATTTTTCCCGCCGGCGAGAGGGGAAATTCCGGTACGATCTCAAGCCGTTCCGGCAATTTGAACTTGGCGATGCGCTGCGCCAGCAGGAATTCCTTGAGCCCTTCGAAGCTCAGGTTCTGATTAGGCTTCAGAGTGACGAAGGCACAGGCCTTCTCGCCGAAGACCTTGTCGGGCATGGCCACGACCGCGACACCGTGAACGGCGGGATGCTTGAGGATGTAATTCTCGAGTTCATCGGTGCTGATCTTTTCGCCGCCCCGATTGATGAGGTCGTTCTTGCGCCCCTCGGTGACGACATAGCGGCCAAATTTGCGCACGATGTCGCCCATCCGGTAGAAGCCGTCGGCGGTGAAGGCCTTGGCGTTGACCTCTGGCGCGTTGTAGTAGCCGTGAATGGTGTAGGGGCCGCGGACGATCAGTTCTCCGGGTTCTCCGTCGGGAACTTCCTTGCCGTCGAGGTCGATCACCCTGATCTCGTCGTCGTCGCAGATCGGCGCACCGGAACTGTTGAGGATCTTGTCGTCGGGATCGTCGAGGCGGGTGAGGTTCAAAAGGCCCTCGGCGGTGCCGTAAACCTCCTGGAACTGACAGTCGAGGCGCTTGCGCAGGCGGTCGCGCAGTTCAGGCGATAGGCGGGCGCCACCATTCTGGACGACCTGCAACGAGCTCACGTCGAACTGGTCGAGCTTGGGATCGTTCAGCCAGTTGACCACCAGCGGAACGGCGGCGGGAATGGCGGTCACCCGCTCGGCCTGGACCAGGGTGAACACCGTTTCGCAATCCACCTTGGGGGCGATCACTACCCGTCCGCCCTTGCAGAGCGCGCCCAGCGCGCCGGGTGAACCCAGCGTGTAGTTGTGGGCCAGCGGCAGGGCTGCCAGCAGGACGGTATGGGGGCCGAAGCCGGCGATTTCCGCGCTGCGCTTGAAATTATAGATGTAGTCGTTGTGGGTTCTGGGAATCAGCTTGGGCAGCGCGGTGGTGCCGCCGGATAGCAGCATCAGGACCACATCCTCCGGATCGAGATTGATGGCCTGGACGGCATCAAGATCGGCCTGGGTAGGCGGTGTCCGCAGCAGCGACGTCAGAGAGGTCTGCCCGTCCAGCGCTTCGCCCAGCACCATGATCTGCTTAAGCGACGGGACCTCGGCCTTGACGGTTTCGGCCATGGGGCGGAAGTCGAAATCACGCACTCTCTCCGGGATGAACAGGGCCTTGGCGCCGGAGAAGGAGGCGAAGTGGGTCAGCTCTTCCTCCCGATGAGGAGGCAGTGCCATCACCGGAATGACACCGATCCGGGTCAGGGCAAGGAAGACGGAAAAGAAATCGGCGCCATTGGGCATCTGGAAGACGACGCGGTCGCCCTTGCGAAGCCCGAGCCCGTAGAAATGGGCGGCCAGCCGGGTGCTGTCATCCCACCACTGCCCAAGGGTCAGGCGCTTCGCCCCATCGATGACGGCGACATGATCTGGGCGTGCCTTGGCCAGCTCCTGGAAGAATTGCGGGATGGTCCGGTCATCCCAATACCCCTTGGCGCGATAGGCGCGCGCAAGCTCATCCGGCCACGGGGTGCAGCCCTGCAACATGACGTCCTCCCTTGTTTGTATGAGCAGCTTGGCTGCCCTGATTTGCTGGGATTATTAAATGCAAAATCATAAAATGCAACAGCATTAAAAAGGGAGGCATCTTCCGCGCCGCAGCATCAGCAATGCAGCGTTTTTGAGGAGTGTGCCTGGAATGGTGTGGCGCCACATAATAAATGCGATTGCATTAAATGGAAAATCATGAGAACGTCCAGCCATAACGCCGCGAGGGGTGTCCTTTCAAGCGGCGACAAAATGGGCAGCCAAAATTGGTCTGCCCTTCGGGATGCGAACGTTAAGGGAGGTCGGAATGACCAGGATATCTCGCCGCAGCGTGCTGCAGGCCGGGGCTGCCTTTGCAGCTGCCGGATTGGTGCCGACTCGCTTTGCCATTGGGCAAACAGCGAAGGTCCGTGTTGGGTTGATGCTGCCCTATTCGGGCACCTATGCCGCGTTGGGTGAGGCGATCACCAGCGGCTTGAAGATGGCCGTCAACGCCCGTGGCGGAAAGCTGGGGGGGCGTGAGGTCGAGTACATTCTCCTGGACGACGAGTCCAATCCTGGCAAGGGACCGGAGAATGCCAGCAAGCTGATCGCCGGCGACAAGGTGGATTTCCTGGTGGGCACGGTCCATTCCGGGGTTGCCATGGGAATGGCCAAGGTAGCCACCGATACCGGCGCCATGCTGATCATCCCCAATGCCGGCGTGGGGGCCGCCACCGGGCCGCTCTGTGCGCCCAACATCTTCCGCACCTCGTTCAGCAACTGGCAGCCGGCCTATCCCATGGGCAAGGTCGCCTGGGATCGCGGCATGAAGAATGTCGTCACCATTTCCTGGAAATACGGTGCGGGCGAGGAGCAACTGGGCGGCTTCGAAGAGGGCTTCACCCAGCTGGGAGGCAAGATCGTCAAGCGGATCATGCTGCCGTTCCCCAACGAGGAGTTCCAGGCGAACCTGACGGAAATTGCTTCGCTGAAGCCCGATGGCGTGTTCGCCTTCTTCGCCGGCTCCGGCGCCCTGAAGTTCGTCAAGGACTATGCCGCCGCCGGCTTGAAGTCCATCCCCTTGATGGGGACCGGCTTCCTGACGGATGGTGTTCTGGCCGGACAAGGCGCGGCAGCGGAAGGCGTGTTGACGACCCTCCACTACGCCGATGCCCTCGATACGCCGGAGAACAAGAAGTTCAGGGCCGAATTCAAGGCGTTCTCCGGCAAGGAAGCTGACGTCTATGCGGTGCAGGGCTATGACAGCGGCCAGCTTCTGGCCATCGGCATGGATGCGGTCAAGGGCGATACGGCTGCTGGGTCAAGGGCTGCCCTGATCGCCGCTATGGCGGCCGCCGAGATCAGGAGCCCCCGTGGTGCCTTTACCCTGTCCAAGGCCCACAACCCGGTTCAGGACATCTATCTGCGCCAGGTGAAGAACGGGCAGGAAATCGTGCTGGGCGTTGCGCACAAGGCCTTGGCGGACCCCGCCAAGGGCTGCAAGTCCGCCTAGTCGATTACGGACGGAAAAGCCTTGCCGGAAGCGGCGGGCTTTTTCTCCATGCCCTGGGGGCGCTGCGATGGATATCTGGTTCTTCCTGATTCAGGTGCTGAACGGGATTCAATACGGGCTCTTGCTGTTCCTGGTGGCCAGCGGGCTGACCCTGATTTTCGGCATCATGGGCATCATCAACCTTGCCCATGGATCCTTCTACATGCTGGGGGCCTACCTGACCTTCTGGCTGCTGCAGTCGGTGGACAGCCTGCTTCTGGCCATCGTGCTGGCGCTGCCCATTTCGGCGGTGGTCGGCTACCTGATCGAGGCCTTGCTGGTCCGCGTCCTGTATCGGCGGGACCACCTGGATCAAGTGCTTCTGACCTATGGCCTGATCCTGATCTTCAACGAGGCGCAACGCATGCTGTGGGGGGGCGACATCCACGGAGTCAAGGTCCCTGCGGCCCTCAACTGGTCCATTCCCCTGACCGATTCCTTAAGCTATCCGGTCTACCGCATCGCCATTTCGGCGGTTTGCGCTGCCCTGGCTGTCGGCATGTATTTTGTCATCCAGCGCACCCGATTTGGAATGTGGATCCGGGCGGGCGCCTCGAACCGCGACATGGTCGCCGCGCTGGGCATCAATGTGAAGCTGCTGTTCGGTGCGGTCTTCGCTCTCGGCGCCGTTCTGGCCGCCCTTTCGGGTGCCATCGCCGCCCCCATCAGCTCCATCGGTCCGGGCATGGGCGATACCGTCCTGATCATCTGCTTCGTGGTGGTGGTGATCGGCGGCGTGGGGTCGATCAAGGGGGCGTTTCTGGGGGCTCTTCTCATCGGTTTGGCGGATACCTTCGGCAAGGTCCTTGCCCCGGATTTCGCCAGCTTCTCCGTCTACGCGGTCATGGCCGTGGTCCTGCTTCTCAAGCCGAGGGGGCTGTTCGCATGAGCCGTCTTCCACGCTCCCTTTCCATTCTGTTATCGGCGGTGATTGTCCTGCTTGCGGCCTACCCCTTTTTCGGCGACGTGCTGTTTCCCAACAAGCACGCCTTCCTGATGCAGAAGCTCACCGGCATCATGATCATGGCGGTCATGGCCATGAGCCTGGATCTTCTGGTCGGTGTCGCCGGCCTGGTCAGCATGGGGCATGCAGCCTTTTTCGGGCTCGGCGGCTACATGCTGGCCATGCTCTCGCCGGAATATTCGGCCGCCAACCTGTGGGTGGTACTGCCAGCGGCGCTGGTCGTCGTCGCCATTGCCTCCGCCATGGTCGGTTACCTGTCCATCCGCACCTCGGGCATCTACTTCATCATGGTGACCCTGGCCTTCGGCCAGATGGGGTTCTACTTCTTCAATGATTCGAAGGTCGCCGGAGGGTCCGATGGGGCCTACATCATGTTCAAGCCCGCCGTGGAGATCCTTGGCGTCTCCCTGCTGAACCTTGGCGACAAGCGGACCCTCTACTATGTGGGGCTAGGCGCCCTGGTTGGGGTCTATCTGCTGCTTCGTCTCTTGCTGGCGTCGCCGTTCGGTCGGGTGGTGAGCGCCATCGGGGTTAACGAGAATCGTGTCCGTGGGTTGGGTTTCGACCCGGTCGCCTACAAGCTGCTGGCCTTCACCATCGGCGGAACGATCGCCGGCCTTGCCGGTTTCCTGGCTGCGATCCAATACGGCTTTGTCAATCCCGCCACCCTGTCCTGGCACCATTCCGGCGAAGCCCTGGTCATGGTGATTCTTGGCGGCATGGGCACGCTGTTCGGACCCGCCATCGGCGCCTTTGTCTTCGAACTGGCGAAGATGGGCTTTGAATCGGTGACCGAGCATTGGCTGCTGCCCATGGGGATGATGATCATCGGCATCGTTCTGCTTCTTCCCAAGGGGGTCGGGGGCTTGCTGCTTCAGCTGTTCTCAGGGCGGTCCAAGATGGAGGGCGGGCAATGAACAGCATGACTTCCGCCGTTCTGGATGAAAGCAAGGTGGTGCTGGAAACCCGCCAACTGACCAAGTCCTTCGGTGGCTTGGTGGCCGTCAACTCGGCGAACTATCGCTTCATCGAGCGCCAGGCCCACGCCATCATAGGTCCCAACGGCGCCGGCAAGAGTACCTTCGTCAATCTGCTGACCGGACATTTCCCCCCGAGCAGTGGCGAAATTCTCTTCAAGGGACAGCGGATCACCGGTTTTCCTGCCCACAAGGTTTCTCGCCTGGGGGTGGGGCGTAGCTATCAGAAGACCAACGTCTTTCCGGTGTTCACCTGCTTCGAGAATTGCCGTCTGGCCGCCCAGGCCCAGCTTCCGACCTCCATGCGCTTCCTGCGCCCGGCGGCGATGTACAAGGAGGTCAACGAGCGGGCCGATTGGGCGCTTGAACTCTGCGGGCTGACATCGCGCCGTGACCGGATCGCCGGTTCCATGTCCTATGGCGAGCAGCGGCAGCTTGAGATCGGCATGGTCCTGGCCACAGGGCCGGAAATCCTGGTGCTTGACGAGCCTCTGGCCGGCATGGGCAAGGAAGAATCCGAGCGGATGGTCGGGCTTCTCAAGGATCTGGCGCGCCGTTTCACCCTGATCCTCATCGAGCACGACATGGATGCAGTGTTCTCCATCGCCGAGGTGCTGACCGTGATGGTCAACGGTACCGTGCTGGAAAGCGGTTCGGTCGAAGCCATTCGCGCCTCGAAGGCGGTGCAGGACGCCTATCTCGGCGACGGAGCGGAGGCCTATTGATGACGACCTTTATCGCCGGCACCGGCCTTCACACCTTTTACGGCTCGAGCCATATCCTGCACGGCATTGACTTTGCCGTCCGGCGTGGCGAGACAGTTGCCCTGATGGGCCGCAACGGCATGGGAAAGTCGACGCTGCTGAAGTCGCTGCTCGGCATCGTCAATCCACGCCAGGGCAAGGTGACCTTGAATGGTACCGACGTCACCGGTGCCGACACCCATGCCATCATCCGCCGGGGGATCGCCTATGTCCCCGAGGGGCGGGGGATGTTCCATAACCTGACGGTTCGCGAGCATCTCATGATGTCGGCCCGGCCCGGAATCGATGGCCGGCGGGATTGGACCTATGAGCGGATCCTGGAGACGTTCCCGCGCCTGGCCGAGCGGCTGGGGAGCCTCGGGACGCATCTTTCCGGTGGCGAGCAGCAGATGCTGGCCGTGGGGCGCGCCCTGATGACCAATCCCGATCTGCTGATCCTCGATGAGGCGACGGAAGGGTTGGCTCCTCTGATCCGGCGCGAGATCTGGCATGTCATCCGGTCCATCAAGGAAACCGGCATCGCCAGCATTATCGTCGACAAGAACGTCAATGTTCTGCTCGGTCTGGCCGACCGGCACGTCATCCTGGTCAAGGGTGAGGTCGTCTACGACGGCAGTGACCTGACGCCCGAATCCGAAATCCTCAAGCGTCATATCGGTGTCTGATGCCCATTCATCACAGTGAAAAGGCGGGGAACATGGCGGTTGATGCCTATCGGTGGATGATGGCTGGCCCCGACCAGCCCATGGTCAAGGTGCCCATGGATCTCCGCGCTCCGGAGGCGGGTGAGGTGCTGGTCGAGATCGCCGGCTGTGGGGTGTGCCATACCGATCTGGATTACTTCTACAACGGCGTGCCCACTAAGCATCCCCTTCCCCTGGCCCTTGGCCATGAGATCAGCGGCCGGGTCGTCGGTGCGGGGGCGGGCGTCGAGTCCTGGATGGGCAAGGCGGTGATCATTCCCGCCGTCATTCCCTGCGGCGCCTGTGATCTGTGCCGGCGCGGCAAGCAAACCATTTGCCGCAGCCAGAAGATGCCCGGCTACGACATTCAAGGCGGCTTTGCTACCCACATCATGGTGCCCTCCACCGGCCTCTGCGAGGTCGATGAGGATCGTCTCGATGCCGTTGGCCTGACCCTGCCGGAAGTTTCCGTCATCGCCGATGCGGTAACCACGCCCTACCAGGCCGCCATTCAAGCCGGAATCGGCACGGATAGTCTGGTGATCGTCATAGGTATCGGTGGGCTTGGCGGGTATTCCGTTCAGGTGGCTGCCGCTCTGGGCGCCAAGGTGGTCGCCATCACGTCGAAGACTGATCCCGGAATGATCGCCGATATCAAGTCATCAGGCGCCTCCCTGGTCCTGAATCTCAAGGATTTTCCGGGGATGCGTGAGGTCAAGAAGGAGATCGGTGCCTTCGCCAAGGCCGAAGGGCTGCGCTCGACCGAATGGATCATCATGGAATGCTCGGGAAGCATCCAGGGGCAGCAGAACGCCTTCGACCTGATGGTCCACGGAAGCACCATCTGCGTCGTCGGCTACATCATGAAGACGGGGGAGTTCCGGCTCTCTAACCTGATGGCCTATCACGCCCGTGCGCTCGGCAATTGGGGGTGTTCTCCCGATCTCTATCCGGGGGCTTTGGATCTGGTTCTCTCCGGCCGGATCGATGTGAAGAACTTCGTGGAATGCCGTCCCTTGGACAGTATCAACGAAACCTTTGTCGCCGTGCATGATCATAAACTCAGCCGCAGGGCCGTCATGGTTCCCGTGCGAGCCTTGGTATGACGGGGCGGCGTTGATCTGAATTTGGCAATTTGGTACCATTTTGCCTCTTTCGAGAGGGTCTTGCTCGATCCGGTCGAGTGACGTTGAACAGCAAAGGATCAAGACAATGGTGGCGAACGCGTTCAGGTGGTTGATGACCGGGGTAGGGCAGCCCATGGTCAAGGAGGCGATGGATATCGGAGCGGTCGCGGCGGGCGAAGTGGTGGTCAAGATCGCCGGCTGCGGTGTCTGCCATACCGACCTCGACTATTACTACAACGGGGTGCGCACCAATCATCCGCTGCCCCTGGCCCTGGGCCACGAGATCAGCGGCGTCGTCCAGGCGGCCGGCCCCGGGGCCGAATCGTGGCTGGGCAAGGCCGTCATTATTTCGGCCGTCATCCCCTGCGGCGAATGCGACCTGTGCAAGCGCGGCAAGGGGACCATCTGCCGGTCGCAGATGATGCCCGGCTACGATATCCAGGGCGGGTTTGCCACCCACATCAAGGTTCCCGCCAGGGGATTGTGCGAGGTCGACGAGGCCCGCCTCAAGAGCGCGGGACTTGAACTCGCCGAGGTTTCCGTCGTGGCCGATGCCCTGACGACGCCCTATCAGGCTGCCGTGCAGGCCGGGATCGGCAAGGGTGACCTAGTCATCGTCGTCGGTTGCGGTGGCGTTGGAGGCTATTCCGTGCAGGTCGCGGCGGCCATGGGGGCCACCGTGGTGGCTCTGGATCTCGATCCGGCCAAGCTGGAGGCCTTGCGGGCTGCCGGCGTCGTCGGACTGGCCCTGAACCCCAAGGATTTCGTGAGCACCAGGGACCTCAAGAAGGAGATCGGTGCCTTCGCCAAGGCCCAAGGTCTGCGCTCGACCGAGTGGATCATCATGGAGTGCTCGGGCAGCGTGCCGGGGCAGCAGACCGCCTTCGACCTGATGGTCCATGGCTGCACCGTGTGCGTGGTCGGCTACACCATGAACAAGGGCGAATTCCGGCTTTCCAATCTGATGGCATTCCATGCCCGTGCGCTGGGCAACTGGGGCTGCCCTCCGGACCTGTATCCCGGTGCTTTGGAGTTGGTGCTCTCGGGCAAGATCAATGTGAAGAATTTCGTCGAATGCCGTCCGCTCGACAGCATCAACGAAACCTTTGCCGCCGTGCATGACCACAAGCTCACCCGTCGGGCCGTTCTGGTGCCTCCGGCATCGTGATCTGTCACCGGCCGCCACCTGTTTCAGGGGGTGGCCGGGCCCATCTGGCATGTCAAAGGGGGACGCATGAACACCGGATACTTTCCCGCCCCGGTCGAAGATCGCTATTTCGAGGACTACGTCCCGGGAATCATCCATCGATTCGGCGAGATATCGGTGGAACAGGCCGAGGTCATCGCCTTCGCATCGCGATACGACCCCCAATCAATCCATACCGATCCCGAGGCCGCCCTCAACGGTCCCTTCAATGGACTGATCGCCAGTGGCTGGATGACCGCCGGCCTGATGATGCGCCTCTACTGCCAGCATTATCTGTCGGCGGTGGCCAGCCTCGCATCCCCCGGAATCGATGAACTCCGATGGCTTCGACCGGTTCGGCCGGGAGACACCCTGTCCATCCAGGTTACCGTCAAGGATGCGCGCCGGTCTCGTACCAAGCCTGATCGCGGCATCGTGACGTCGTATGTCGAGGTCATGAATCAAGCCGACGAGCCCGTCATGACGTTCACCGCCATGAACATGCTCCTTTGTCGCGGCGCGTAGCCAATCCTGGAAACCCAGCACTCAAGAGGGATACGTCAATGCCAACGCCTGAAAGAACGTTGATCAATCATACCATTCCCCTGGCCGAGACCGTCCCGGGCGTGGTTGTTGAGAAGCGGCCGGCCCGCACGGAAAAGGGGGCGTTGTCGAGGGCCTGTTCAATGCCTGGGTCATCATCGACAACCAGAAGCAGTTCAACGCCTATAGCATCGGGATGCTGAAGGCCATCCAGTCGGCGATCAAGGAGGCCTCCGAAGCCCGCGACGTGGTGGCGGTGGTCCTGACCGGTGCTGGCGCCAAGGCGTTCTGCACCGGCGGAAATGCCGTGGAATTCTCCACCTATTACGGTGGCAACTCCCAGGAATTCCGCCGGTTCATGCGGCTGTTCGGCGATACGGTGTCGGCGATTCTCGCTTGCGACAAGCCGGTCATTTGCCGGGTCAACGGCCTGCGCAGCGGCGGTGGCCAGGAACTCGGGCTGGCCTGCGACATCTCCGTCGCCCAGGATCTGGCCATGTTCGGTCAGGGCGGACCCAAGCACGGCGCCGCAATGCTGGGGGGCGCCACCGACTTCCTGCCCGTCATGGTCGGGGCGGAGCAGGCCCTGGCGCTCGGAAGCCTCTGCGAGCCGGTTTCGGCTCACAAGGCCCGGCGGATCGGGATGATCTCCGCCGTCGTTCCCGCCCTGAAGGTGGACGGGCGTTTTGTCCCCAATCCGCTGGTGATTACCGACCGGCTGGTGGACGAGTTCGGCGAAATGGTCCTGGGCGAACCCAAGACCGGCGAGGAACTGGCCAAGGGGAAGGAATTGCTGGCGGCGGGCGAGGTCGATCTCAGCCTGCTCGACGCCAAGGTCGACGCCATCTGTGCCAAGTTCGTGCCGATGTTCCCGGAAAGCCTGTCCAAGACCCTTGAGGAACTGCGCAAGCCCAAGCTCGATGCCTGGAACCGCAGCAAGGAAAGCGGTCGCGCCTGGATGGCGCTCAACATGGCCACCGAAGCGAAGGCTGGCTTCGGCGCCTTTGCAGTCGGGACCAAGGAGACCGGCCGGGAGATCGACTTCATCGCCTTGCGTAAGGCCCAGGCCGCCGCGACGCCGTGGTCGGAGGAGCTGATCGCCGACCTGATGCCCGGACGGCGGGAGTGATGGCGATGCGGGAGATTTTGGTCCATCTCGACGATGGCGAACGCAGTTCCGTTCGTCTCGATATTGCCATAGGGCTGGCCGCCAAGTTTAATGCGCGTCTGACGGGGCTGTTCGCCCGCTGCGAGAGCGATCGATCCAGCGCCGTCGCCCAAAAGCCCAGTGCCTTTCTGACGGCAGTTTGCACAAAAGCTGCCGATGACTTTGCCATGAAAACGGCAGCCTCCTGCATCAGCGCAAGGTGGTGGCAACTGTCCCATGGTGCGCCCGCGCATGTGCTTGGCGAGACTATGTTCTGCGCCCGTTACGCCGATCTGGTGGTCATGGGGCAGCATGGTCCCGATGATAAGTTCATTCCGAAGGATCTGGTCGAGCACACCATTCTCAATTGTGGGCGGCCGGTTCTGGTGATTCCCCGTCATGGCACGTTCCCCACCATCGGCGAACGTATCGTCCTGGCGTGGAATGCCAGCCGGGAGGCGGTTCGCGCCATGGTCGATTCCCAGCCTTTGATGGCCATGGCCCGCTCAGTGGTCGTGTTGTCCCTGTTCGACGCGAAGACCGGAACCGCCACGGGCATGGTTGAGGC
>NZ_AONQ01000064.1 GCF_000342045.1 Paramagnetospirillum caucaseum
CGGTGAACTTGACGGCATTGCCGGCCAGATTGAACAGGATCTGGCGCAGCCGCACCGGGTCGGCCAGCACCATGGAGGGCAGGCCGGGGTCAACGAAGGCGGAAATGACCAGGGACTTGGCCGCCGCCGCCGGAGCGACGGTCTGCACCACGCCTTCGACGATGCGGTCGAGGCGGACCGGCACCCGCTCCAGTTCCAGCCGTCCGGCCTCGATCTTGGAGAAGTCCAGCACATCGTCGAGGATGCGCAACAGGGCCAGCCCGGAATCGCGGGTGGTGGCCACCAGGTCGCGCTGGTCGCCGTCCAACTCGGTGTGGTCCAGCAGTTCCAGCATGCCGATCACCCCGTTCATGGGGGTGCGGATCTCGTGGCTCATGGTGGCCAGGAAGGCCGACTTGGCCAGATTGGCCGCCTCGGCGTTCTCCTTGGCGGTGGTCAGGGCGCAGATGGCGGTGTCGCGCCCGCGATTGACCTCGTGGAACTTGGCCAGCACGCGGTTGAAGGCGGCGGCGATCTCGGCGGCCTCGGTCTCGGGGGCGGCGGCCACCGGCTGGGCGAAGGTGGCCGGGTGCTCGTGGGCCTCCATCTGGGCCAGCAGGTCCTGCAGGGTACGGCGGTTGGCCTCCTCGGCGCGGCGGCCGGCCTCTTCCCGCTCGGCCTCCAGCCGCTGCTTCTCCAGCGAGTTGCGCTTGAACACCTCGACGGTGCGGGCCATGGCGGCCAGTTCGTCGTGCAGGTCGCGGTCCTCGACCTCGCGCGACCAGTCGCCGCCCGCCCCGGCCTCCATGGTCTCGCGCAGGCGCTGCAGTGGCGAGCGGATGGATTGGCCGATCATCCAGCTGATCCAGGCGCCGACCAGCAGCAGGGCCAGGGCGGCGCCGGCCCCCACCACCGCCAGGCGCAGCAGCTGATGGCGCGAGCGCCGTTGCAGCCGTTCCTCGCGGTCGCGGCCCTGGATGATCAGCCGGTCGATGGCGGCCGACATGGCGGCCTGGCTGGCGTCCACCTCGTCGGTCAGGATGCGCGAGCGCTCGTCGAAGCCCCGCGCGATGGCGTCGATGGCCGCCGACAGGGTCCGCGCCCTGGTGCCGATCACCGCCAGGGCGTCGCGCTGCAGGTCGCTGGTGGCCAGATGGGTCAGGGCCGGGACGGTGTCGGTCACCCGCTGCAGGCTGGCATGGGCGTTGATCGCCCCCGCGCCGGCGCCGTTGAAGTAGAAGGCGTTGATGGAGATCAAGGCCTCGACGAAATTCTCGTGGGATTTGACCAGGGCCGGGCTCAAGGGGTCGTTGCCCCGCGAACGGGCGGTGGAGTTGAGGATGGCGTAAAGCCCCGACATCTCGCTGGTGGATTGCAGCACGTCGCTTTCGTAGAGGCGCAGGATGTCGGCGTTGATGGCCTTCAGCGTCTGGAAGCCGGCGACGAAGCGCCGCGCCGCCTGATGCATGGCGCGGGCATCCTCGGACAGCGGCTTCTGGTGGGCGGTGGCGTCGCCCATGGCCACGAACAGCTCCTCCGAGCGGCGCATGGCGTCCTTCAGCAGATCGTCGGTGGGATTGGCCAGATACTGGCGGATCATGCCCTGCAGGCGCGAGGCGCGGATGTCGATCTCGGCCAGGGCGCTGGTGCGGTACTGGACGGTGCGCAGCTCGTCCAGGTCGCGGTCCATCACCGAGGCGGCGTGCCAGCCCAGGCCGCCCACCGCCAGGGCGACGCAGACGTTGAGCGCCACCACCAGCGGAATGCGCCAGGCGATGGGCAGGGCCCGGATCAACCGAACGAAGTGCGTATGCGCCATGGCCGGCGGAATCCCCATCCTTCGCCTTTTCGCCGTTGATGGTACTAGCGGAGCAGGGGCGGGGGAAGGGCGGTGGAAGAAATCAGCGCGGCGGGCGGCGGCCATGCCTTCCGGCCGGCTTGACCAAAATCAAATATTATCGCAGCATGTTCTGAGTCATCACAAAACCAATGTGGATATCCGCCGCCATGCGTCTCACCCTGCACACCGATTACGCGTTGCGAGTCCTCGTCCATGTGGGGCAGCACAAGGGCGATCTGGTCACCATCAACGAGATCGCCGAGTGCTACGGCATCTCCAAGAACCACCTGACCAAGGTGGTGCACCAGTTGGGCCGCGCCGGCTATCTGGAGACGGTGCGGGGCAAGTACGGCGGCGTCCGTCTGCTGCGCCGGCCCGAGGACGTCAAGCTGGGGCAGTTCATCCGCGAGACCGAGGACGACTTCACCCTGGTCCGCTGCATGCGCTGCGAATCCGCCGACGAATGCCGGCTGTCGGGCAGCTGCATCGCCCGCGACGCCCTGTCCTCGGGGCTTTCGGCGTTCTTCAAGGTCCTGGACGGCTACACCCTGGCCGACATGCTGGGCGCCCAGCGGCAGGCCGCCGAATAGCCTTTCCTACGGATGGGTTTTCTCTGTGCCGCAAGTGGTGTATCCCTTGGCGGGCATAGTTGTTTGGGGGAAGCATGGCCGCGTTTGATACTGCCGACAACGAGAACGAACTCCGGGTCATCAACGAGTTCCTGGAAGAGTTGCGCGACACCGCCAGCCAGCTGCAGGTGCTGGTGGGCAACATGCGCTCGAAGAGCATCGGCGCCGCCGAGGGCTTGGCCACCTTGAAGCGCGAGGCCAGCAACCTGCGCAGCCATGCCCAGGGCCTGACCCTGCCGATGATCAAGCTGATCACCCACCGTTTCGACGAGTATGTGGGCGAGTTGAAGGAGGCCGGCCCGTCCGAGCTGGATGAGATCCAGGTGTTCGTCGACAAGATCGAGAAGCTGGCCGACGGCGAGCAGATCTCCGAGGCCGACGCCCCCGCCGTGGTGCGCGCCCTGCCGGCCAAGCGCACCGCCGACATCGATTTCGGCAAGATCGAGAAGAAGAACGTCGAAATCCTGCTGGTGGTGCCGGAAAAGGCCATGTCGCGCATCGTCGAGCGCGAACTGGCCGCCTGCGGCTACCGCACCTCGACCATCCGCGACGGCTTTTCCGCCATGGAGACGGTGGTGCGCACCCGTCCCGACATGGTGATCGCCTCCATGGAACTGGGCCTGCTGTCCGGCGTCGATCTGGGCTGCGCGCTGGGCGCCATGCCGGTCACCGAAAGCATCCCCTTCGCCCTGTTCACCAGCTACGAATGGGGCAATCCCAAGCTGAAGGGCCTGCCGCCCCGTGCCTCGCTGATCCGCAAGGGGCCGAAATTCGGCGACGACCTGGCCGAGAGTCTGTCGCGGTTCAACATCACCTGAGGATGCGGGCGGGGACGCCCGCATCCCCGCCTAGATTCCGCCCATGCACAGGTACTTGACCTCGAGGAAGTCCTCGATGCCGTACTTGGAGCCCTCGCGGCCCAGGCCTGATTCCTTCATGCCGCCGAAGGGCGCCACCTCGGTGGAGATGATGCCCTCGTTGATGCCGACGATGCCGTATTCCAGGGCGCGCGACACCCGCCAGACCCGGCCCACGTCGCGGGAATAGAAATAGGCGGCCAGTCCGAACTCTGTGTCGTTGGCCATGCGCACCGCTTCCTCTTCCGTCTTGAAGCGGAACAGCGGTGCCACGGGGCCGAAGGTTTCCTCCCGCGACGGCGCCATGGCGGTGGTGACGTCGGCCAGGATGGTCGGCTGGAAGAAGGTGCCGCCCAGTGAATGGCGCTGGCCGCCCGTCACGACGCGCGCCCCCTTGGCGACGGAATCGGCGATGTGGCGCTCCACTTTCAGCACCGCCTCCTCGTTGATCAGCGGGCCCTGTTGGACGTCGCCCTCCAGGCCGGGGCCGACCTTCAAGGCGCCGACCGCCTCGGCCAGCTTGGCGGCGAAGGCATCGTAGACGCCGTCCTGGACCAGCAGTCGGTTGGCGCAGACGCAGGTCTGGCCGGTATTGCGGAACTTGGACGCCATGGCGCCGACCACCGCCGCGTCCAGATCGGCGTCGTCGAAGACGATGAACGGCGCGTTGCCGCCCAGTTCCAGCGACAGCTTCTTCACCGTGGCGGCGCATTGGGCCATCAGCAGCTTGCCCACCTCGGTGGAACCGGTGAACGACAGCTTGCGCACCTTGGCATTGGCGGTCAGTTCACCGCCCACCGCCTTGGGGTCGCCGGCGGTGATCACGTTGAAGATTCCGGGCGGAAAGCCGGCGCGCTCGGCCAACTCGGCCAGGGCCAGGGCGGACAGCGGCGTGTCCTCGGCCGGCTTGACCACCACCGGGCAGCCCGCCGCCAAAGCGGGGGCGCATTTGCGGGTGATCATGGCGATGGGGAAGTTCCACGGCGTGATGGCGGCGACCACGCCGACGGGCTCCTTGGTGACCACGATACGCCGGCCGGGCAGATGCTCGGGGATGACGTCGCCATAGACCCTTTTCGCCTCCTCGGCGAACCATTCCACGAAGGCGGCGCCGTAGGCCACCTCGCCCTTGGCCTCGGCCAGGGGCTTGCCCTGTTCGGCGGTCATCAGCACCGCCAGGTCGTTCTGCGCCGCCATGATCAGGTCGAACCAGCGCTTGAGCACTGCCGAGCGCTCCTTGGCGGTCCTGGCCTTCCACGGCCCCCAGGCGCGGTCGGCGGCCTCGATGGCGGCGCGGGTCTCGGCGGCACCCATGGCGGGAACACGGATGATCAGCGACCCATCAGCGGGATTGGTGACGGCGAAGGTGTCGCCCGAATGGGCGGCAATCCAGGCGCCGTCCACATAGGCGCGGTCGCGGAGCAGGGCGGAATCGGAAAGTTTCAGCATGGCATCCATCCAAACCGGGGGTCGGACAGGGTATACTCCAGCGCTTCGCAACGCAAAGGGGCCGCCATGACCTCGTCCCGTTCCCGCTACCTGTCCGCGCTGGGCCGCGAGTTCCATGTCACCGAATGGGGGGACGCGGCGGCGCCGGCCCTGGTGATGTGGCACGGCCTGGCCCGCACCGGGCGGGATTTCGACAGCCTGGCGGCGCATTTCAGCGGGCGCTACCGGGTGATCTGTCCCGACACCCTGGGGCGCGGCCTGTCGGGATGGTCGCGCGCGCCCAAGCGCGATTACACCCTGGCCGCCTACATGAAGCACGCCCTGGCCATCCTCGACGCCCTGGGGGTCGGGCGGATGGATTGGATCGGCACCTCCATGGGTGGCGCGCTCGGCATGCTGCTGGCGGCGGGACCGCTGAAGGGGCGCATGGATCGGCTGGTGATGAACGACATCGGCCCCACCCTCAATCCGGCGGCGGTGGAGCGCATCCGCACCTACGTCACCCAGATTCCCCACTTTCCCACCATGACGGCCTTCGAGGATTTCCTACGGCTGGTCTACAAGCCCTATGGCTTCCAGACCGACGAGGAATGGCGGCGCATGGCCGAGACCTCGTCGCGGCGGCGCGGCGACGGGCGCATCACCGTCCATTACGATCCGGCGGTGATGCGGGTGTTCGCCGCCTCGGCCGCCGATTACGAACTGTGGGCCGAGTATGACGGGGTGGATTGCCCGACCCTGGTGCTGCGCGGTGCCCAGTCCGACCTGCTGCTGCCCGAGGTGGCCGACGAGATGACCCGGCGCGGCCCCAAGGCCCGGCTGGTGACAGTGCCCGACTGCGGCCATGCCCCGGCGCTGAACGTGCCGGAGCAGATCGCGGTGCTGGAGGGGTTCCTGGCGGGGTGATCACCCCTTGGGCTGTTCCACCCGCATGCCGGTCAGCAGGAACACGTCGCGGGCGGTCAGCTGGGCTTCGGCGTTGAGGCGTCCGCCGGCCACCGCCTCGGCCTGGGGGCGCTTGCGGATCACGAACTCGATAGCCGCCTCGCCCACCGGGGTCAGGGTCTGGTCGAAGCGGGGGAGGCGGTGACGATAGCTGGATTCCAGCGTCTCGATGCGCCGCAGGTCGGCCTGGACGCCCAGCGAGGCCAGGGCCTCCAGCAGGTTGACCGAAGCCGGGCTCCACGATTTCGGCTTGAACAGGGTGAAGGTCCAGCGGTGCTCGGGATTGTGGCGCGACGGCCAGAACCCCTGCTCGTACATGTCCTCGTCGGGAACCAGCGCCACCAGATGGCCGCCGGGCTTCAGCACGCGCAGCCAGTGGCGCAGCGCTTCCTTGGGGTCGGCCATCTTCTGCAGGATGAAGGCGGCGTGCACGAAGTCGAAGGTGTTGTCGGCCAGCCCGGTCAGGTGCTGGAGGTCGCCCTCGGCCACGTCCCAGATCTTGCAGCCGGCAATGCCGGGAAACTGCTCGCCGTAAAGGGCCAGGGGATCGCTACCGCCGCCGATGTCCAGGCCCTGGCCGACGAAATAGCGGGTGATGAATTCGGGCTGGCGCGCCCGGCGGGCCACCGACTTGCTGGTTTCCTTCAACGGGTCACTCCACCGCCAGAATCTTGTCCATCAGTTCGCCGCCGCCCGGCACGTGGTCGCGGAACGACTTCCAGGCGGTGCGCCGCGCCAGCTTCTGCCAGGAATCCATGGCGGCGCCGTCCAGCTTGACCACCTCGACCTCGGCGGCGATGAAGTTGCCGGCCAGGCGGCGCTCCAGCAGAGAGAGGGAGGCCGACAATCCGGCCTCGGCCGCCGCCGCCGCCGCGTGCAGCGCCTGGCGCCGGGATTCGTCCAGGGAATCGTAGCGGCGCTTGGACACCATGACCGGTTCGTAGAGATACCACATGGCGCCGCCCTCGCCCGGCACGGTCAGGCAGGCGAACTTGCGCTCCATGCGCAAGCTGAGCAGGGTGGCCGCCGAGGTGTTGGCGATGTCGATCAGGTCGTTGCTGACCAGGGTACCCAGCGCCTCCGAGGTGGCGACCGGCACCGGCACCGCCCCGGCCCCGGCCCAGTACTCGCCCATGAAGCGGCCGATGGTCCGCGCCCTCAGGCCCTTGGCGTCGGCGGGGGTGGCCACGCAGCGGTGGCGGCTGGCATAGGCGCCGGGAATCCATGAATCGGCCAGGATGACCACGCCGGCCGCCTCGATCTGGCGCTTCAACTCGCGCATGGCCGGCGACGCGGAAACATGCTCGGCCTGGGTCCGGCTGCGGATCATGGTCGGCAGGGACAGCACCGCCAACTGGGGGAAGCGGTCCAGCAGGTAGTCGACCGGCATGAGCACCATGTCGATATTGCCGCCGGTCAGCGCCCCCCACTGGTCGCCGGGGCGCAGCAGCGAGGCGGCGGCGTAGAGGCGGATGGTCAGGCCATGAGGCTCCATGGCGCGGGCGATGGAGCGCATGGCGTCGTCGCGCAGGTCGCCGGGCGGAAACTGGTACGAGGCGGTCCAGGTCTCGGCCGCCGCCGGGACGAGGGGGACGGACACGACGGCAAACGCCGCCATGGCCGCGGTCGCCAGCATCCATCCACGCGCCAGAATCCGTCTCAGCACCGCTGCGCAGTCCCCCCGAACATCCCCCGCCGACAGTGCACCACGTTCGCGGGCGTCGGGCAACTATTCCCGAAGGTCGGTGTCGTCGTGGATATCGTCGCCGGCCTCCATCTCCTCGACCACTTCCTCGGGCAGCATCAGTACGCCGGCATTGTAGTCGTAGTCGAAGATCTCGGCGTAGCGGCCCCAGGTGATGGCGGTTTCCAGCACGCGTTCGGCCTCGTCGTCGGTGAGGTAGTCCTGCAATTCCTGCAGGAAGCGGTCTTCCGGGGCGCGGTGGTCCTTGCGCTCGTCCAGCACCCGGCGGATATGGGCGGCCAGCGGGATGTTCTTGACCAGCGCCTCGGCGAACAGGTCCTTGCGGTAGGCGTCCTCGGCCTCGACGAAGGCCTGGCCCGAGGGAGTGACGAAGATATCGCCCGCCGCGATGCGGGCCAGTCCCAGGACGCGCAGCCCCTCGAACAGGTGGAACAGCTGGTCGTCCTCCAGCTCGGTCTCCTCGGCCAGCTGGGGCAGGTCGGCGCGGCCGTGGAAGGGCGCCTCGGCGATGGTCTCCAGCAGGCCGGCCATCTTGCCCGGCGTGGTGTCGGGCAGGCGGTAGCCCAGGGTCAGCTGTTCGGCCGCCCCCAGCCCGCCGCCCCGGACGTTGGCGGTCATCAGGGTGTAGACCTCGTCGACGATCTGGCGGAAGGCGGCGGATTCGGTATCGCGGGGCCGGGGCAGGTTGACGCGGATCTCGGCCCGCACCCGCCCAGGGTCGGAGGAGAACACCAGCACCCGGTCGGCGACGGACACCGCCTCCTCGATGTTGTGGGAGATCAGCAGGATGCCCTTGGTGGGAATCTTGCGCTCGTCCCACAGTTCCACCAGGTCTTCGCGGAGCGTTTCCGAGGTCAGCACGTCCAGCGCCGAGAACGGCTCGTCCAGCAGCAGCACGTCGGGGCGCATCACCAGGGCGCGGGCGAAGCCGACCCGCTGGCGCATGCCGCCCGACAGTTCCTTGGGATACGCGCTCTCGTAGCCGCCCAGGCCGATCAGGTCGATGGCCTCGTTGGCGCGCTCCTCGCGCTCGGCCTTGCCGATGCCCGCCGCCTCCAGGCCCAGTTCGACGTTCTCCTGCACCGTCAGCCAGGGGAACAGGGCGAAGGACTGGAACACCATGGAAATACCCCGCGCCGGGCCGGTGATCGGCCGCCCGCGGTACTTGACCTCGCCGCCATTGGCCTTGATCAGCCCGGCCATGATGCGCAGCAGGGTCGACTTGCCCGAGCCCGACTTGCCCAGCAGGGCGACGATCTCGCCCTCCTCCAGCTTGAAGTCGACGCCTTCGAGCACAGTGCGCTCGTGGCGCTCGGGGGTGCGGAAGGTCTTGCGCACGCCCCTGAGGTCGAGCAGGGCGGTGGGGGCAGCGGTGATCTCGGCCATGGCCCTATCCTTCAGTCCAGGCGAACCCTGTCGGCGGCCCGCATGTACAGCGGCCGCCACAGGAAGCGGTTGAAGCCCATCACGAACAGGCACATCACGGCGATGCCCAACGCGATGCGGGGAAAGTCGCCGTCGACGGTGGCCTTGGCGATGTACGAGCCCAGGCCCACCGCCCGCAGGGTGGTATCGCCCCAGCTGACCAGCTCGGAGACGATGGCGGCGTTCCACGATCCCCCCGCCGCGTTGAAGGCGCCGGTGACGTAGGAGGGGAAGATGGCCGGCAGGATGAACTTCTTCCAGCGCAGCCAGCCCGACAGGCCCAGATTGCCCGCCGCGTCCTTCATGTCCTGGGGCATGGCGGCGGCGCCGGAGATGACGTTGAACAGGATGTACCACTGGGTGCCCAGGATCATCAGCGGGCTGGTCCACACATCGACGTTGAGGTCGAAGCGCAGGATCAGCAGCACCGCCACCGGGAACATCAGATTGGCGGGGAAGGCGGCCAGGAACTGGGCGATCCACTGGACGTTCTGCGCCACCATGGGCCTTTGCCCGATCCACACCCCGATGGGGACCCAGATCAGCGAGGCCAGGAAGATCAGCACCACCACCCGCACCGTGGTGGCCAGTCCGTAGAGCAGCACCTGCCCCATCTCGATCAGGCCGACCGAGCCGTGCACGAACAGGCCCACCTGCACCAGGGCGGCCACGGTGGCCAGGATCAGCAGCGCGTCCCAGGCATGGCTGGCCCAGGCGGGCAGGGTGAGGGACAGGCGGTCGGTGGCATGGAATTCAGGGGCCTCGGGGCGGCGGCGCCTCAGCCCGGCGGCGGTCAGGTCCCAGACCAGCCCGGGCAGCTTGGCCAGGGCGCGGAACAGCCGGCCGCGCTGCATCAGGGTCAGCAGCCAGGATTCGGGGCGCTGCTCGCCCGGCGCGGTATCGACGCGGAACTTGTCGGTCCACGCCACCAGCGGGCGGAACATCAACTGGTCATAGACCACGATGCCGGCCAGCACCGCCAGGATGGCCCAGCCGATGGCCTCCAGGTTCTTCTCGGCGATGGCCAGGGCGATATAGGAACCGACGCCGGGCAGCATGATGGTCTGGCCCGACACGGTGATGGCCTCCGACGCCACCACGAAGAACCAGCCGCCCGACACCGAGATCATCATGTTCCACACCAGGCCGGGCATGCCCCACGGCATCTCCAGGCGCCAGAAGCGCTGCCAGGCCGACAGGTGGAACACCTTGGACGCCTCGATCAGGTCGTTGGGCACCGTCTTCAGCGAGGAATACAGGCTGAACGTCATGTTCCATGCCTGCGAGGTGAAAATGGCGAAGATGGCGGCGCATTCCACGCCGAGCAGATTACCGGGGAACAGGGCGATGAAGCCGGCCACCGTGATGGACAGGAAGCCCAGGATGGGAATGGACTGCAGGATGTCGAGGACCGGGACCAGGACCTTTTCCAGGGCCGGCACCTTGGCGGCCAGGGTGGCGTAGACCAGGGTGAAGGCCAGCGAGGCCAGCAGGGCGGCGGCCATGCGCAATGCGCTGCGCAGCAGGTAATAGGGCAGGTTGACAGGGTCCAGCGACAGGGCCAGCTTCTCGCCCACGTCGTAGGGTGTCGTCATCTGGGTGCTGCCGTAGGCCAGCAGCGCCAACAGGGCGAAGATCACCGGAATCAGCGCCAGATCCCAGAGGTTGGGCTTGAGGTCCGGCGCCACCGCGACCGTGGGAAGGCTCCAGCGCATGTCAGCCATCTCGGTTCGGGTTGAACGCGCCCCTCATAGCCTGCCCGACCCGCCTTTGTCGAGGCGGGAAAGCTTACAGGAGTGTGACAGTCAGGCCCGTTCCAGCACCACGAAGTCGAAGGGGGGCTCGCCGGCATTGGGGCGGCGCAGGGTTTCCCGCCAGAGAGAGCGGTCGAGGGCGGGGAAAAGCGTGTCGCCCTCGTAGGCGCGGGCGATCTCGGTGAGATAGAGGCGCGCCGCCCGGGGCAGCGCCTCGGCGAACAGGGCGTTGCCGCCGATCACCATCAGTTCGACCGCCCCGGGGGCCAGCCGCGTCGCCAGGTCCAGGGCCTCGTCCAGGGAATGGGCGGTATGAGCGCCCTCGGCCCGCCACTCCGCCTGCCGCGTCACCACGATGTTGGGGCGCTTAGGCAGAGGCCGGCCGATGGACTCCCAGGTCTTGCGCCCCATGATCACCGGCTTGCCCAGGGTGTTCTCCTTGAACCATTTCAGATCCTCGGGGATGTGCCAGGGCAAGGCGTTGTCCTTGCCGATCACTCCGTTGGCGGCGACCGCGACGATGATTGAAACGCTCGGGATCATACCGCCACCGGGGCGGCGATGTGGGGGTGGCACCGGTAGTCCACCACCTTGATGTCGTCGATGGTGAAGGCGAAGAGATCCTTCACCTCGGGGTTCAATTCCAGCCGGGGCAGGGGGAGGGGCGGGCGCGACATCTGCAGCGCCGCCTGCTCCATGTGGTTGGAATAGAGGTGGGCGTCGCCGAAGGTGTGGACGAAATCGCCCGGCTCCAGCCCGGTCACCTGGGCCATCATGTGGGTCAGCAGGGCGTAGGAGGCGATGTTGAACGGCACCCCCAGGAACGCGTCGGCCGAGCGCTGGTAGAGCTGGCACGACAGCTTTCCCTCGGCCACGTAGAACTGGAACAGGCAATGGCAGGGCGGCAGCGCCATGGACTCGATGTCGGCGGGATTCCAGGCCGAGACGATCAGGCGGCGCGAATCCGGGCTCTTCCTGATCATCTCCACCACCTGGGCGATCTGGTCGACGGTGCGTCCGTCGGGGCAGGCCCACGAGCGCCACTGCTTGCCGTAGACCGGCCCCAGGTCGCCGTTGTCGTCCGCCCACTCGTCCCAGATGGAGACCTTGTGGTCCTTGAGATAGCGGATGTTGGTGTCGCCCTTCAGGAACCACAGCAGCTCGTGGAAGATGGAGCGGGTGTGGAGCTTCTTGGTGGTCACCAGGGGAAAGCCCTCGCCCAGGTCGAAGCGCATCTGGTGGCCGAACACGCTGGTGGTGCCGGTGCCGGTGCGGTCGGCTTTGACGGTGCCTTCGGCACGGATGCGCCGCAGCAGATCAAGGTACGGATGCAAGGGGCGAGCCTCCGGGTTGCGTCGCGCGCACTGTACCCCAGCGCCGGCCGCGCCGAAAGACTCCCGACAAGGCTGGCGCTTCGCTCTCGCCCGCTTTATAGTGGGGACGCCGGGCAACCGGCTATGACGCTAAACGCCACGCGGAATAGACGTTACGGACCCGGGGGCGGTACCCGGCGCCTCCACCAGATTTCCCGGCTCACACGCGGGTCGGACCATCGGGGGCGAAATAGGATCGACGTGCGTAGTAAAGGTCTGGTTTGCGTTCGGCATGATACCACCGTTATCGGGTCAATCCTAACAAGTGCCAACGACAACGTTGAACTTGCCGCTGCGGCTTAGTCCGTAAGCGCGGTCCGGGGGGAACCGGGCAACAGAACTCCCCCCACTTCATTTCGGCGTTCAGCCAAGGGATGGGATTTCGTGCCGGTGGAAGAACTGCGTTACGACAAGATGGTGGAAGAGGCCCTGCGCGGCGTGGTTCGCGACTCGCTGGTCTTTGCCGCCGAACACGGCCTGCCGGGCGAGCATCACTTCTACGTCACCTTCCGTCCCCATCATCCCGACGTGGAGATGGCCGACCACCTGAAGGCGCGCCATCCCGACGAGATGACCATCGTGCTGCAGCACCAGTTCTGGGACCTGGACGTCACCGAGGACGGTTTCGCGGTGACGCTGTCGTTCTCGGGCAAGCCCGAGCGGATGGTGATCCCCTTCTCGGCGGTGACCGGCTTCGCCGATCCTTCCGCCAAGTTCGGACTGCAGTTCCAGGCCATTCCCGGCGATGACGACGAGGACGACATGGAGATCGACGCGTTCGATCCCGAGCCGTCCCGCGCGCCCGCCGCCGCCGATGTGGGCGACAAGCCCGAGCCCCAGCCCCCGGGCGAGGGTGGGGGCGACGGCAACGTGGTGGCGCTGGACAAATTCCGCAAGAAGTGAGTTTCGGGGCCGCCCCTTGCGGCCGCCCTTGACCTCGGCCTGAAAAAGGTGTTTGACCAGGGACAGCCGTCCAGCCCCGATGGGTGGGGCGGCGCTACCCGTTTCTTCTCAGACCGAGGTCGCCGAGCATGTCCGATTTCGCCCACCACGAGCTGTTCCCGCTGTCTTCCGACGACACCCCCTACCGCAAGATCACCAGCGACGGGGTGGGGACCGCCAGCTTCAACGGCCAGACCGTGGTGACGGTGGCCCCCGAGGCGATCACCCGGCTGACCAAGGAAGCCATCAAGGATACCTCGCACCTGCTGCGTCCCGCCCATCTGCAGCAGTTGAGGAACATTCTCGACGACGCCGGTTCGTCTCCCAACGACCGCTTCGTCGCCTATGACCTGCTGAAGAACGCCTGCATCGCCGCCGGCGGCGTGCTGCCCATGTGCCAGGACACCGGCACCGCCATCGTCATGGGCAAGAAGGGCCAGAAGGTGTGGACCGGCGGCGGCGACGAGGCCGCCATCTCCCAGGGCGTGCAGGAGGCCTATACCGAGCTGAACCTGCGCTATTCCCAGACCGCCCCCATCGACATGTACGAGGAGGTCAACACCGGCACCAACCTGCCGGCCCAGATCGACCTGTTCGCCACCGAGGGCGATGCCTACAAGTTCATGTTCATGGCCAAGGGCGGCGGTTCGGCCAACAAGACCTTTCTCTATCAGCAGACCAAGGCGCTGCTGAACCCCAAGAGCCTGCTGACCTTCCTCGACGCCCAGATCCGCACCCTGGGGACCAGCGCCTGCCCGCCCTACCATCTGGCCATCGTCATCGGCGGCCTGTCGGCCGAGATGTGCCTGAAGACGGTCAAGCTGGCCTCGGCCAAGTACCTGGACTCCCTGCCCACCGCCGGCAACAGGTACGGCCAGGCCTTCCGCGACGTGGAACTGGAGCAGATCGTCCTCAAGATGACCCAGGACATGGGTATCGGCGCCCAGTTCGGCGGCAAGTACTTCTGTCACGACGTCCGCGTCATCCGTCTGCCGCGCCACGGCGCCTCGTGTCCGGTGGCCATCGGCGTGTCGTGTTCCGCCGACCGCCAGATCCTGGGCAAGATCACCAAGGATGGCGTCTACGTGGAGGCCATGGAGCGCGACCCGGCCAGGTTCCTGCCCGATGTGGACGTTTCCAAGCTGAACGGCGAGGTGGTCAAGATCGACCTCAACCGTCCCATGGACGAGATCAGGAAGACCCTCTCCCAGTACCCGGTGAAGACCCGCGTGTCGCTCTCCGGCCCGATGATCGTGGCGCGCGACATCGCCCACGCCAAGCTCAAGGAGCGCCTGGACAAGGGCGAGGGCCTGCCCGAGTATTTCAAGCAGATGGGTGTCTACTATGCCGGCCCGGCCAAGACGCCGTCCAACTATGCCTCGGGTTCGTTCGGCCCGACCACGGCGGGGCGCATGGATTCCTATGTGGATCAGTTCCAGGCCGCCGGCGGTTCCATGCTGATGATCGCCAAGGGCAACCGTTCCAAGACGGTCACCGATTCGTGCAAGAAGCACGGCGGCTTCTACCTGGGTTCGGTGGGCGGCGCCGCCGCCCGTCTGGCCCAGGACTGCATCAAGAAGGTCGAGGTCATCGAATACCCCGAACTGGGCATGGAAGCCATCTGGCGCATCGAGGTGGTGGACTTCCCCGCCTTCATCGTCGTCGACGACAAGGGCAACGACTTCTTCGCCGAGTTCGCCCACTGAGGCGGGGCGCAACCTTCCGCCATGTCCGGCCTTGTGTCGGGCATGGTGGAAACCGCGGAGACGGGCGCTGCTGTCGGGTCGGGATCGCCGTCGCGGTTCAGAACAGGTAGTTCATCACGCTGCCGGGCTTGACCGAGCCGGGCGAGGTGATGCGGATGTTCTGCTCATAGGTACCGACGCCGCGCAGGACGTCGTTGAGGAAAATCCGCGACGAGGTGGGGTCGCTGCCGTCTTCCGAGGTGTCGGTGCCGTATTCGAAGATGCGCAGCGAGGTCTGCGGCGCGAAACCGCCCCGCTCGTCGCGCTGGCGGCGGCCGCCGTCGGGATTGATTCCGTTTTCCTGCTGGAAGCGGAGGATGGATTCCTCGTTGAGGCCCATGTGCTGGGCGTAGTCCAGCCGTTCCACGTCGGGGCGGGTCGAGGACGCCACATTGCGCCCGCCATGGCCGATACGGACCGTCGCCGCCGCCACGCTGGACGCCGCCGCCGCTGCCGATCCGACCTGTTTGGTGCTCAATGCCATGATGTGGGCCTAGATACACGGGACCTAGATTAATCCAAGGTTAAGCATACCCCTGCGGGTGGCCGAAGGGAAGCGCTAACACGGCGGGTTAAAGAGTCGCCGCCGCCCCTCGGGAGAATCACCCATGGAACAATGACGCCGGGTTGGCAGAAGCTCCGGGCATTGGCCAAGGACAGGTTCCGGCGAATAATCGCCGAATACCGTCGTTGTATTTCACAGACCTTTGCTGTCCAGCCAGGACAAGGTGCGTTCCGCCGTCGCCTGCCACCAGCAATCATCGAGCATCAGTCCGTGGGGTGCGCCGGTCAGCACCGACAGGTCGGCGTCGAAATAGGTGGCGGTCTCCATCAGGGCGGCGGCGGGAACCAGGACATCGCGGTCGCCGCCCAGCACCAGGATATCCGGACGCCATTCGCCCAGCGGCAGGGATGGGCGGACGGGATTGAGCAGTTCGACGCAGATGCGGTGGGATTCCCGCTGCAACCGGGGCAGCAGATGGGCCACGGCGTCGTCCGGAGTGGAACTGGCGAAGAAGGCGCGGCGGATGACCTCGCCCTTGACCGCCGAGGGGCCCAGGGCCTGCAGCAATCCGAATTGCAGGCAGACATCGGGGGAGAACAGCGACAGGTGCAGCGCCGACGACATCAGGCCGGACGGCGGGACGCTGGCCATCAGCACGGCGGCGCGGACGCGCTCGTCGCCGGCCAGGCAATGCTGGACCAGCAATCCGCCCAGGGAATGGCCGACCAGGATCACCTCGCCGCCCACATGCGCCATGGCCGAATGGATATCGGTGACGTAATCGGCCAGCGAGGCGTAGTTGAAGCCGCCCTCGCTCTCGCCGTGGCCGCGCAGCGACACCGCGTGGCTGGACCAGCCGCGACGGGCGAAAAACGGCATGAAGTGTTCGGCCCACACCCAGGCGCCGCAATAGGAGCCGTGGACGAACAGCAGCGACGGCCGCCCGGAGGCGGGGCCTTCCGGCGGGTGGCAGTGCAGGAGTTCCAGTTTCACTTGAAGCCGATCGATCTTTTCAGCCGGGCGAGGAGGCCCGGCTTGGGTTCCGCTTTTTTCACAGGCGCCGGCTTGCGGGGGGGAAGGGGGACACCTGCCGGTTTCGCCTTGGGGGCCGGCCGGCAATGGGGATTGGTGTAGGAGAAGAACATGCGGAACTCGCCGTCGGCGGCCACCTTGTAATAAGCCACCTTCTTGATGGTGGGATCAAGCTTGCAGCGCCGCTTGGCGTCGATCTCGGCGGTTTCCCGATCCTCGATGTCGGAATAGTCCAGCTTGCCCTGCTTGAGTTCCTGGCCTTCGCGGCAGGAATAGATTTCCGTGCTCATGCGCCCTTCCTCTGCCCGGCCGGATCATAGCGGGGTGGGGGGCGCAACCGCAACCGTCTCCAATGTGCAAAGGCCCCGCGGCCGCGGTTAACCGGATGTTCGGAAATGCCGGGTATGCTATATATTGTGAAGGCCCGCGCGTTCTGGGCCAAAAGGATGAAGCGACATGGCCGACAGCGACGACGCGATCAACGCAGCCCTGGGTCTGGGAGAGAACCGCGAGGCAGTCTACGACGTCTCGGTGGAGTTGTCGGCGGTGCTAGGGACCGCCAACCTGCCCATCGCCCAGTTGCTGAAGCTGGGCCGCGGCGCCGTGGTGGAACTGGACCGCAAGGTCAACGATCCGGTCGATCTCTACGTCAACCGCAAGAAGGTCTGCCGCGCCGAGGTGGTGGTGGTCGAGGACCATCTGGCGGTGACCATCACCGAGGTGCTGAAGCGCGCCGCCGATTGACGCGCCGCTCGTCCCTGGTAGTCTCTGGTCCCGCATCCGCGAGAACCAGGGGCCAGACATGAAGTTCTTCATCGATACCGCCGAAGTCGCCGAAATCCGCGAGCTGGCCGCCACCGGGCTGGTGGACGGCGTCACCACCAATCCGTCGCTGATCGCCAAGTCGGGACGCAAGATCCTCGACGTGGTGGCCGAGATCTGCGACATCGTGCCCGGCCCCATCTCGGCCGAGGTGGCCGCTACCGATTTCGAGACCATGCTGGCCGAGGGCCGCAAGCTGGCGGCGCTGCGTCCCAACGTGGCGGTCAAGGTGCCGCTGACCCTGGCGGGGCTCAGGACCTGCAAGGTGCTGGCCGACGACGGGGTCAAGGTCAACGTCACCCTCTGCTTCTCGGCCAATCAGGCCATCCTGGCCGCCAAGGCCGGCGCCGCCTTCATCTCGCCCTTCGTCGGGCGTCTGGACGATATCGGCCAGGACGGCATGGAACTGATCGCCGACATCGTCTCCATCTACCGCGAATACCCGGCGTTCCGCACCGAGGTGCTGGCCGCCTCCATCCGCCACCCCATGCATGTGACGGAAGCGGCGCGGCTGGGCGCCCATGTGGTCACCATGCCGCCGGCGGTGCTGCGCCAGATGGTCCAGCATCCGCTGACCGACAAGGGCCTCGCTTCTTTCATGGCCGATTGGGCGAAGACCGGCCAGTCGATTCTCTGAGGACCTCGCGCACGGCATCGCGGTCGAGGAACGAGCCCATCCGGCTGACCTTGGCCGCCCCCCAGCGCACCGCCAGCGGCAGGGCCTGGGTCATGTCCAGCCCCAGGGCCAGGGCATGGGTCAGGCCGGCGGCGAAGGAATCGCCGGCTCCCGTGGTGTCCACCACCGGCACGTCGGGGGCGGTGGCTCGCAGGCGCTCTCCCCCGATGCCGAACGCCTCGGCGCCCTCGCCGCCATGGGTGATCACCACCCAGCGCAGGACATCGCCGGCCAGCTTGCGGCTCTCGGCCAGGGGATCGGCCAGGAAGCGGGTGTCCAGGTCCCCATGCGAGCCGATCAGTATCTGGACTGGCAGGTGGCCTTCCTCCAGCGGGCGGATCTGGGCGACGATGGGGCACAGCGCCGCCTTTTCCCGCAGCAGCCCGGCCAGATTCTGGCCGTTGGAACGCACATAGACGCAATCGGCGCCCAGGTCGAGCAGGCGGCGCGGCGACCGGCTTTCCCGCGCCCGGGTCAGGTTGACGATGGTGCGTTCGCCCTCGGGGTCGAGCAGGACCAGCGAGCGGGTGGTGGGGCCGGAAATGCGGGTGACCGGGCCGATGTCGACGCCGTAGCGCGACAGTTCGGCCAGCAACTCGTCGGCCAGGGGATCGGTTCCCACCGCCGCCACCAGGGAAACCTCATGGCCGGCATGGGCCAGGGCGATGGCGGTATTGGCGCCGCCGCCGCCCAGCCGGGCGGCCGGCGGGGTTCCCTGCAGATGGGCTCCCTCCCGCAGGCGGTGATCCAGGTGGATGACTTCGTCGCGGGCGATATTGCCCAGGACCACGATTCGTGCCATCGCGGCCTCCTTTAATCCACCCTCAGGATAGCTCCAAAGCCGTGGCGATGCCATGATGACCGTCATGAGCGAAACCCATTCCAGCCGCGCCCCCCGGTCCTGGGGCCGCGCCCTGCGCCATCCCGGCTACCGCCTGTTCTTCTGCGGCCAGGCGGTGTCGCTGATGGGCTCATGGATGCAGATGGTGGCGCAAAGCTGGCTGGTCTACCGCCTGACCGGCTCGGCCGAGATGCTGGGGCTGGTGGCCTTCGTCGGGCAGATCCCGGTGTTCGTCTTCGGCCTGCTGGGCGGCGCCGTGGCCGACCGGCTGCCGCGCCGTCGCCTGATCATGATCACCCAGGGGGCTTTCCTGGCCCAGGCGGCGGGGCTGGCGGCGCTGACCCTGGGCGACATGGTCGAGGTCTGGCACGTCCTGGCCCTGGCGATGGTGTTTGGCGTCATCAACGCGGTGGACATTCCCGCCCGCCAGGCCTTTACCGTCGATCTGGTGGGCAAGGACGACCTGGGCAACGCCGTGGCGCTCGACGCCTCCATCTTCAACGCGGCGCGGCTGGTGGCGCCGGCATTGGCCGGAGCCCTGGTGGCGGACGTGGGCGAGGGCTGGTGCTTCGTCCTCAACGCCGCCAGCTTCCTGGCGGTCCTCGCCGCCCTGGCCCTGATGCCCGAGCCGGAAGGGGGAACTGCCGCCCCGGCGGGGGAGAGCATGCTGGCGCGGGTCGCGGCCGGCCTCGCCTTCGTGGCTGGGCACCCCCCCATCCTGGCGCTGATGGCGATGCTGGGCCTGTCGGGGCTGATGGGCATGTCGTTTTCCGTGCTGATGCCGGTGTTCGCCGACCGGGTGCTGGGCGGCGGGCCGGAGACGCTGGGCCTGTTGATGAGCGGGGCGGGGCGGGCGCCCTGCTGGCCTCGCTGGCGGTGGCCGGGCCGGCGGGAGGAGCGTCGCGGCATCGGGTGGCCTGGGGGCTCGCCGCCTTCGGCGCCGCCCTGGCGGCCTTCGCCCTGTCCACCCTGCCCTGGCTCTCGGCCGGATTGCTGGCCCTGGCCGGCATGGCCCTGGTCGCGCACAACACCGCGTCGCAGACCCTGGTCCAGACCCTGGTGCCCGATGCCTTCCGGGCGCGCACCATGGCGCTCTACACCATGACCTTCATGGCGGCGACGCCGCTCGGCTCGCTGCTGGCCGGTTTCCTGTCCGAGCGCATCGGTCCCCAGCCCACCGTGGCGCTGGGCGGAACGGCCTGCGTCCTCGGTGCCCTGGCCTATCGCCGCTGGGCGCCCTGACCGGGGAAGATCAGCGAGAACACCGCGCCGCCGCCGGGACGGTCGTCCACCTCGACCTGCCCGCCATGGGCTTCCATGATCCCCTGGACGATGGCCAGGCCCAGGCCGGAGCCGCTCTTGCGCCGTTCGGCCCGCCAGAAGCGCTGGAAGATGCGTTCGCGCAGGTCGGAGGGGATGCCGGGGCCGCGATCCTCGACCCGCAGGGTGGCCGGACTCTCCACCCGGACGGTGACCATGGTGTCGAACGGCGTGTGGATCAGGGCGTTCTCCACCAGATTGCGGGCGGCGCCGAACACCGCCTCGGCATTGGCGGCCACCAGGCAGGGGCCGGGCGCCTCGACGACCTCGATCATCCGGCGCTGCTTCAGCGCCATGGGCGCCAGGAAGGTGCCGACGTCGACGGCGATGGCGTTGAGGTCGGCCTGGTCGTCGGTGGCGACGGTCAGCGCCTCGGCGCGTGCCACCGCCAGCAACTGGCCGATCAGCCGGGTCATGGATTCCGCGTCACGGACCAGGGCGTCGCGGATGGCCGGGTCGGAGAGGGTCTCGATATGGGCGCGCAGCACCGCCAGCGGGGTGCGCAGTTCGTGGGCGGCGTCGGCGGTGAAGTCGCGCTGGATGCGAAACCCCGCCTCGATGCGGTCGAGCGCGCTGTTGACGGCGTGGACCAGCGGCAGAATCTCGCGCGGGACGTCGGTTTCCGGCAGGCGGATGTCGGTGCTGGCCGGGCCGATGGCGGCGGCCTGCTCCGACAGGCGCCGCAGCGGCAGCAGTGAATTGCGGATGGTCACCAGACTGACCAGCAGCATGGCCAGCAGGAAGGGGGCGCCCAGCCAGCCGCCTTCCCGGGCGAAGCGTTCGACCAGCGAGCGGGTCATGGCGTCGAAGTCGCTGCCGTTCTCCTCCACCTGGACCACCATCTCGCTGCCCGGCATTCCCATCAGCAGGGCGGCGCCGAACATCAGCACGGGGCCCGGCCCGTCGGGATTGCGGCGGTAGAGCCGGGGGCCGTCGCCGATCAGCGGGACGGGGCCCACCTCCTCGCCGCCATGCACCAGCACCCGCCCGCTGCGCCAGTCGCGGACGGCAAAGCGCAGGTTGCCGTCCGACGCGGCGTAGGCGGCCAGCTGGGTGACCGGCATGTTGAGGACGATGTCGCCGTTCTCCCGGATGTCCACCTGGTTGCGGATGGAGACCGCCTGCTCGATCAGATAGGTGTCGCGCATGATCTCTGTGACCGAGCGGTATTTCCACCACAGCCAGGAATAGGCCAGCACGATGGCGACCAGGGTGGTTAGCGACAGGCGGACGACGATACGCCACAGGATGGCCGGCGGCTGGCCGGTCAAGGGGCGCCGTCCGCCAGCATGTAACCGATGCCCCGCAGGGTGTGGACGCCGACCTGGGCGCCCGATTGCTGCAGGCGCTTGCGCAGGCGCGAGACCAGCACCTCCACGGAATTGGGGGTGACATCGTCGTCGAAGCCGTACAACCCCTCCTCCAGCGAGCGCTTGGACACCACCTTGCCCGAGCGGCGCAGCAGGTGTTCCAGCATCTCCATCTCGCGCCGGGGCATGGACACCACCTTGCCGTCCACCCGCACCTCGCGTCCGGCGGTGTCGAAGGCGAGGTTGCTCAAGGACAGTTCCACCGAAAGCGCCGCGCCCGGACGGCGAAGGATGGCGCGCAGGCGGGCGATCAGCTCCTCCATGGCGAAGGGCTTCAGCAGGTAGTCGTCGGCGCCGGCATTCAGCCCCGAGACCCGGTCGCTGACCCCGTCGCGGGCGGTCAGCACCATCATGGGGCAGGGGGCGGCCTTGGCCCGCTGGGCGCGGACGATGTCCAGGCCGTCGCCGTCGGGCAAGCCCAGGTCGACGATGGCCGCCTGGTAGGCGGCAGCGTCGAAGGCGGCGCTGGCGTCGGCGACGGTGCCGAACACGTCGGGTACGAAGCCGGCGTTGCGCAGCCCCGACGAGATGAATTCCGCCAGGCGGTCATTGTCTTCCACCAGCAGAATACGCATGGGCTCCGCCTATTGCAGGATGTAGTAGATGTCCGATCCGTCGTCGCCCTTGATCCAGAGCTGGACCAGGGTCTTGCCGGCGGCATCGTACCATACCTCCCGGCGCAGCCCGTCATCCCACAGCCAGCGGGTGGCGCGGGTCGGCTGGCCTCGGACGGCGATGGTGTCCTCGCCCAGGAACTCGACCTTCAGCCTGGTGGGCGTGCCGTCGCCGGGATCGAGCATCATGGAGGCCTGGGGCGGCGGCTGATACCACAGCGTGCCGGGGATCATCTCGGGATGGAGGCTGGCCGGTTTGCCGTCCACCGACACCCGCATCTGGCCGCCGGCCACCTCGGCCTTGACCTGGTGACGGATACCGTCGTCGTTGGTGACGTAGTCCAGCGCCTTGAAGCGGCCGTTTTCCCAGATTTCGACGCCTTGCTGCTCGTAGACGAAGAAGGGAATGAGCAGGAAGCTCACCCTGATGTCGGCCTCCACATGGACCTCGAAGCCGCTCTTGTGCGGCCGGAAGGCGTATTTGTGGTAGCCGATGGGGCCGCCGTTGCGGGTGACGGTGAAGGCCAGGGGCTGCTCGGGATGGGCCGTCAGGATGGCGGGCATGGCCGCCGCGACCTGGGCGGTAACAAGCAGAACCATGGCGGCGATGAGCGGACGCAGTGTCCTCATGCGCGGCGGGTACCTCTGCTGTGACGGGCGGCCCCCGGCGAACCGGGGGCCGCACACGTCGATCAGGACATCAAGCGGTTCCACCAGCCCTTGCGCGGCGGCTTGGCCGGCGCCGGGGGCTCGGCCTCGGCCACCGGCGCCACGATCACCTCGGCGGCGATGGCAGGGGCGGCGGCTTCCGGCTCGGGCGGCTCCGGCTGGGGCACAGGCTCGGGCTCCAACTGGGGGGCAGGGGCCGGTTCCACGGCGATTTCCGGGGCCAGTTGAACCTCGGCCTTGGCCTCGGCCTTCTTCTTGGCCGGGGCGCGCTTGCGCTTGGGCTTTTCGCCGTCCTCGGCGGCGGCCGGTTCCTCGGCGGCTTCGGTCTTGGCCTTGGCCCTCGTCCGGCCCTTGGCCTTGGGTTCGGCCTCGGTGCCGGCCTCAGCCTCGGCCTTCTTCTTGGCCGGGGCGCGCTTGCGCTTGGGCTTGTCCTCGGCGGCGGGAGCGGCGTCCTCGGCGGTCGCGGCTTCCGGTTCGGCCGCCGCATCCGCGGCGTCCTCCTCGGGCTGGCCTTCGTCGGCCGGCCCGGCGGTCACGGCATCCGAGGCCTCGGCCTCTTCTCCACCCTCACCGCCCTCACCTGCCTCGCCACCCTCGCCGTCACGGCGGCGGCGGCGGCGGCCGCCACGGCGGCCACGGCGGCGCTTGCGCGGCTGGTCGTCGTCGCCGCCCTCGGTCCGGACGCCTTCACCTTCACCTTCACCTTCACCTTCACCTTCGCCTTCGGCGTCGTTCTCGTCATCCTCGGCCTCGGTTTCGGCCCCGGTTTCACCTTCACCTTCGCCGTGGAGGTGCTCCTCACCGGCGGCGGCCTCGCCCTGCTCGGGACGGTCGTCGCCGGGCTTGCGGCGGCGGCGGCGGCGGCGGCGGCGCTTGCGTCCGGCCTCGCCGTCCTCGCCCTCTTCGGCGCGCTCTTCCTTGTTGCGGTCGTCCCTGGCCCGGGCCGGGCGCTCGGGCCGAGCCTCCTCGTCCTCGTCCTCCTCGTCCTCCTCGGCCTCTTCCGGCTCGGCCTCGGCGGGCGGGCGGTGGGCGGCGTCATCCATGGAGATGGCGGTGCGGGCCGGCTCGTCGGGACGGAACTCGGCCTTGATCTTGTCCATGCGGAAGGCCGGCGGGATCAGGGTGTCGTCGCCGGACAGCAGCACGTCGAACTCGTAGCGCTCCTCGATGGCGGCCAGCGCCGAGCGCTTCTGGTTGAGGATGTACAGCGCGATGGCGGTGGGCACGTACACGGTGATCTCGGAGGAACGGCGGCGGATGCCCTCCTCCTCGATGGCGCGCAGGATGTGCACGGCGGCCGATTCCACCGAACGCACCAGGCCGGTGCCGCCGCAATGGGGGCAGGGGCTGAAGGTGGTTTCCTGGAGCGAGGGGCGCAGGCGCTGGCGCGACAGCTCCAGCAGGCCGAAGGCGCTGATCTTGCCCACCTGGATGCGGGCGCGGTCGTTCTTCAGCGCCTCCTTCAGGCGGCGCTCCACCGCATGGTTGTTGCGGTTCTCCTCCATGTCGATGAAGTCGATGACGATCAGGCCGGCCAGGTCGCGCAGGCGCAGTTGGCGAGCCACCTCGTCGGCGGCTTCCATGTTGGTCTTGAGCGCCGTCTCCTCAATGTGGCGTTCCTTGGTGGAACGGCCGGAATTGACGTCGATGGCGACCAGCGCCTCGGTCTGGCTGATGACGATGTAGCCGCCCGACTTCAGCTGGACCACCGGCGAATGCATGGCGTCCAACTGGGCTTCCACCTGATAGCGGTGGAACATGGGCATCACCGGGTCCTTGTAGGGCTGGACCTTCTTGGCATGCGACGGCGTCAGCATGCGCATGTAGTCCTTGGCCAGACGGTAGCCTTCGTCGCCGTCCACCAGCACTTCGTCGATGTCGCGGGAATAGAGGTCGCGGATCGAGCGCTTGATCAGGCTGGCCTCTTCATAGACCAGGGCGGGGGCGCTGGACTTCAGCGTCAGCTCGCGCACGCTGTCCCACATGCGCAGCAGGTATTCGTAGTCGCGCTTGATCTCGGTCTTCGAACGCTCGGAACCGGCGGTGCGGATGATCACCGCCATGCCGTCGGGAATGTCCATCTCGTTGGCGATGGACTTGAGCCGCCGGCGGTCGGTGGCGGAAACGATCTTGCGCGACACCCCGCCGCCGCGCGCCGTGTTGGGCATCAGCACGCAATAGCGGCCGGCCAGGGACAGGTAGGTGGTGAGAGCGGCGCCCTTGTTGCCGCGCTCTTCCTTGACCACCTGGACCAGCATGATCTGGCGGCGCTTGACCACTTCCTGGATCTTGTAGTTGCGCAGCAGGCGGGCGCGGCGGCGTTCGTTCTCGGCGTCGTCGTCGCCGCCCACGGTTTCCACGTGGCGCTTGCGCGGCGACCGCTCGGAACTCTCCGCGCCGTCGCCGTTATCGCCGTCGGAGGCGGGAGCGTCCTCGACGGTGGTGCCGTCGGCCTGCTCGGCCACGGCCTCGGCGGCCAGATGGCCCTCGCCGATGGCGTCGGCGTCGTCGCGGTCGTTGGTGGCCTCGCGCATCACCTCGGCGCGCTGGGCGGCCAGCAGCGCCTGGCGGTCGGCCACCGGAATCTGGAAGTAATCAGGGTGGATTTCGCTGAAGGCCAGGAAGCCGTGGCGGTTGCCCCCGTATTCGACGAAGGCAGCCTGGAGCGAGGGTTCGACCCTCACCACCTTGGCCAGATAGATGTTACCCTTCAGCTGCCGCTTGGTGGATGTCTCAACATCCAGTTCTTCCAGGCGGGTTCCATTGACGACCACGACCCGGGTCTCTTCCGGGTGGGTGGCGTCGATCAACATACGCTTGACCATTAAGGCGATCTCTCCGTGGCGCCGCCCGCGACGCGCAGGGCGCATGCGAGCGGCTGTCTGATCCAGCGAAGCCGGCGCGCAGGCACGGGCGATCAATGGGTTTGCCGCTGGAACCAGCGGCGCCTTGGAAAACGACCGCGCGTCCGGAAACGGATGCGGGCCTCATTCGGCGGAAACCTGATCGCGGGCGGATCCGCCCGGCTTCGAATTCGAGTACGGCATCGCGGTCCGAGCCATGGCGCATCCCCGGGTTCGCAGTCATTGCGAACCACCGTGACGCCATCGTCCCATGGGGGACTGTCGGATAATGCGAGCTCATGGGCAGTCAAAATAGCCTTGCCGGGTCCATTCGACAACGATCTTGTTGCAGCCAGTCCACACGTATGGGGAAAACGGCGGAAGAGTCTGGTGAATCAATGCGTTTTGAGTTGAGCTTGAGTCAGCGCCTGCGCTATAGCTGTCAAACAGTTTTACCAATCGGCCCGCGACCATGAGGCAGATGAGGACAAGACCGCGTTTCCTGTCGGCGCTGATGGCCCTGGCTTTGGCCTGGGGAGTGGGCGGCGTGCCCCGCTCCCTGGCGGCGACGGCGTCGGGCGCCCGGCTGGGCATTCACAGCGAGGGGGTCACCCGCTTCGTCCTCGACCTGTCCGACCAGGTGGTCTTCAAGGTCACCCCCATGGCCGATCCCTACCGTATAGCCATCGATCTGGCAGGGACCGACTTCGCCGGGCCGGCCGGTATTTCCAAGCCGTGGGGCTCGGTCAATTCCCTGCACCTGGAGGGCGAGCGCATCGTCCTTGACCTCCGGAAGCCCGCCCTGGTCAAGAGCGCCTTCATCATTCCGCCGCGCGACGGCATGGGCCACCGCCTGGTGGTGGACCTGTCGGAAACCACGCGCGAGGCTTTTCTGGCCGCCGCCGGGACCGGCGGCAAGGCCCCGGTGCTGAAGCCGCCCGCCGCCGCCAAGCCGGCCGAGGAATTCCGGCTGCCGGAGGCCGTGCCCGCCGAGGCGGCGCGTCCGCCGGTCAATCCCCCGGGGGGAAATCCCCTGACCGCCAACCGTATCGTGGTGACCAGCCCCAACGCCCCGGCCGAGACGGCCCTGCCGCCGCCCGAGCCGGTGACCGCCGCGCCGGTTGTTGTGGCGTCGTCGCCGGTCAACCTGATTGCGCCGCCCATGCCGGTGGAGCGTCCGTCGCCGGCGGAGAAGGCGGGCCGCGCCCCCCAGGGCGCTCCCATGCTGTCGGCCCCCATGCCGCCGCCGCCCGAGCGCCCGGCGGCGGCGCCTCCGCCGGCGGCGCAGCCCGCGCCCCCGCCGCCGCAGCAGCAGGTGCTGCAGCCGCCGCCTTCCGCCCCCGAGACCGTCGCCAAGGCCAAGGCCAAGGATGGCGTGC
>NZ_AONQ01000065.1 GCF_000342045.1 Paramagnetospirillum caucaseum
TCCCCTCGACCATGGCCGCCCCCCAGCCCCGGCCGGCCGCCATGCAGCCGGCGATCCGGGCCGAGGCCTCGCCCGCCGGACGGGCCCAACGGACGCCGTCGCGGGTGACGGAACGGCCGGCGATCCTGATGCGCGGCGAGGATGCCAGCGGCGACGCGGTGGGGCTGAAGCACCCGCCCCGCATCATTCCCCGCGCCATGCGCGGTCTCAAGACCTCCGGGGACGGCGCGGAACCTGTCCACATGGTGGCCGACCAGGTGGTCTACGACCGCGAGTTCAACGTGGTCACCGCCAAGGGCCGCGTCGAGATGATGCATGACGGCCGGACCATCAGCGCCGACACGGTCAGCTACAACATGAAGCAGGACGTCATGGGCGCGTCCGGCAACGTGGTGCTGACCGAACCGTCGGGCGAGGTCACCCATGCCGACTATTTCGAACTGACCGGCGATTTCAAGAACGGCGTCGCCCGCGACATCCGCACCATCCTGGCCGACAATTCCCGCATGGCGGCGCAGAGCGCCCAGCGGGTGGGCGGCGACCGCACCGATTTCGACCGGGCCGTCTACACCGCCTGCGAACCCTGCCGCGATGATCCCGGCCGCACGCCGCTGTGGCAGGTCAAGGCCGAGCGGGTCACCCACAATCAGGCCGAGGCCCAGGTCGAGTACCGGGACGCCTGGCTGGAATTCAAGGGCGTCCCCGTCGCCTACACCCCCTATCTGTCCCACCCCGATCCGACCATCAAGCGCCAGAGCGGCCTGCTGGCCCCGGTGTTCGGCATGAACAGCACCCTGGGCGCGTCCATCGCCACGCCGTATTTCCAGGTGGTCTCGGAGCACGAGGACTTCACCCTGACGCCGCGCTTCATGCTCGACCAGATCACCAAGGTGAATACGCCGGACAAGGACGTCCCCTCCTCGGTGCTGAAGCGGATGCAGCTGTCGGGACAGCACCGCTGGCGCGGCACCCATGGCGAGGCCATCTCGCAGGGCAGCATCACCGCCGACAAGAACACGGGCGACATCCGCGGCCACCTGGAAGCCAAGGGCCGGGTGGAACTGGACCGCACCTGGCGGGCCGGCTGGCAGGTCCAGCACCAGTCGGACCTCAATTACCGCTCCCTCTACCGGGTGCGGACCGAGGAGGACCGCCCCTGGCTGATGACCCGCCCCTATGTGGAGGGCTTCAGCCGGCGCGGCTACGCCATGGTCGAGGCCATGTCGTTCCAGGGCAAGCGGGTGATCGAGGATTCCAGCAAGTCGCCGGTTGTCCTGCCGCACATGGTCCACCACACCGTCAGCTCGCCGGGCTGGGCGGGCAGCTATTGGTCCACGGATTCCGACCTGCTGGCCTACACCCGCGATGTCGGCGCCCAGGCCCAGCGCCTGTCGAGCAAGGTGGCCTGGAACCTGCCGCTGATCTCGCCCGACGGGCAGGTCTATGCCATATCCACCTCCCTGCGCGGCGACGGCTACCACGCCGACCACCTGACCGGCACCCGCAAGACTTCGGGCAGCGCCGGACGCGCCATTCCCGAGGTGGCGGTCAACTGGCGCTATCCCTTCACCCGCCTGGGACGGTCGCTTACCCAGGTGGTCGAGCCCGTGGCCATGGTGGCGCTCAGCCCCAATACCGGCATGGATTCCCGGATTCCCAACGAGGATTCCGTGGGCTTCGAACTGGACGAGGCCAATGTGATGCGCCCCAACCGCCTGCCCGGTCTCGACCGGGTCGAGGGCGGGGCGCGCGGGGCCTATGGCCTGCGCTGGACCGCCTATCCCACCCGGGGCGGCGCGATCATCGCCCAGGCCGCCCAGGGCTGGCGCCAGCGCAAGAGTTCGACCTTCGGCGCCGGCAGCGGCTTCACCGACACCTTCTCCGACTACGTCGGACGCGTCGATATCACTCCGGTCGGCAATTTCACGCTGCGCGACCGGGTCCGTCTCGACAAGGATACGCTGGAGGTCCGCCGCAACGAGGCGGGCTTCTCCATTGGCCCGCCCCCCCTGGCCTTCAACGTCGATTACGGCATGATGTCGCCGAACAACACCAGCAACAGCACCATCTACCCCAAGCGGCAGTACATCAATTACGGCCTCAACTCGGCGCACTCGCAGCATTGGCGCAGCACGCTCTCGCTGCAGCAGGACCTAGCCGGCAACGGCGGCACCGTCAGTTGGACGGCCAACACCATGTACAGCGACGAGTGTTTCGCCCTGATCGGGGCATTCAACCGCTATCATTCCGACGTGACCGGCCTGTTGTCCGGATACCATTTGAGTCTGACCGTGGTCTTGAAGTCGCTGGGTGAAGCGCCCTTCGGCGTCTTCTAGAGGAAGGAAAACCAAGAATGCTGGCCCGCGCCGCAATCGTCCTGACCGCACTCGTGATCTGGTGCGCCCCCCTCCGGCTTGCCACGGCCCAGGAGGTGGACCGCATCGCCGCCGTGGTCAACGACGACATCATCTCGATCCGCGACCTGGAAGCCCGCCTGAAGCTGGCCATCACCGTCGCCGGCCTGCCCGACAATATCGAGAACCGCCGCCGCGCCGTCCCCCAGGTGCTGCGCAAGATGGTCGACGAGCGCCTGCAGGGCCAGGAGGCCTCCCGGCTGAAGATCAGCGTCGGCAGCGAAGAGATCGGGCGCAGCCTGGCCAACGTGGAAAACCAGAACCGCATGCCGCCCGGCACGCTTCTGCCCTCGCTGGTCAAGGCGGGCGTCGATCCCGATGCGGTCAAGGAGCAGGTCAAGGCCGACATCGTCTGGGTCAAGCTGATCATGCGCTCGCTCCAGCCCACCATCCGGGTGGGAGAGGACGAGGTCACCGACCGCATCGAAACCATCCGCCAGCAATTCGGGCAGCCGGAATTCATGCTGGCCGAGATCTTCCTGCCGGTGGATTCCCCCAGCCAGGAAGAGGAGGCCAAGCGCCTGGGCGAACGCCTGATCGAGCAGTTGCGCGCCGGCGCGCCCTTCCAGGCCCTGGCCCGCCAGTTCTCGCAGAGCGGCTCCGCCGGCAATGGCGGCATGCTCGGATGGCTGACCCCCGCCGCCCTGGAGGACGAGGTGCGCGATACGGTCCAGGGGCTTGGAAAGGGCCAGATCACTCCCCTGGTCCGCACCGGCCCCGGCTATGCCATCCTGGCGGTGATCGACAAGCGGTTGGCGGGCGAGTCGACCATCTCCGACCCCCGCCTCAGCCTGGCCGAGGTCTATTTCCCGCTGCCGCCGGCCGGCGGCCCGCCCATGGCGCAGCTGGCCGCCAAGGCGGCGGAACTGACGGCGCCGCTCAAGTCCTGCCCCGAGATGGAGGATCTGGGGCGCAAACTCAATTCGGAGCGCTCCGGGCGCCGCGACAACATGACGCTTTCCGTCATGCCGCAGAACCTGCAGCAGGTGGTGGCCTCGCTCCCGCTCAACAAGGCCAGCGCCCCCATCAATATCGGCAATGCCTTGCTGGTGGCCATGGTCTGCTCCCGCGAGGAGAACATCGTCAAGGGTGGATTGCCCAGCCGCGACGTCATCCGCCGCGCCATCGAGGACGAGCGCCTGGATATGATGTCGCGGCGCTATCTGCGCGACCTGCGCCGCACCGCCTTCATCGACTTCCGGCTGTGAGCCTCCTCGCCCTGACCATGGGCGAGCCCGCCGGCATCGGGGGGGACATCGCGCTCAGGGCCTGGGCCGACCGGGCGGCCAACGGTACGCCGCCCTTCGTGATGATCGACGACGCCGGGCGGCTGCGGAAGCTGGCCGGGCGGCTGGGGCTCGACGTCGCCGTCCGTGAAGTGTCGTCTCCCGCCGAGGCCGAGGCGGCGTTCGCCGCGGCGCTGCCCGTCCTGCATCAGCCCCTGGCCGTCGCAGTCGAGCCGGGACGGCCCGACCCGGCCAACGTCCCCATGGTCAAGGCCGCCATCGAACGCGCCGTCGCCCTGGCCCAGGCCGGCGAGGTGGCCGGACTGGTCACCAATCCCATCCACAAGCACGTCATGTACCAGGGCGGCTTCGCCTTTCCCGGCCATACCGAGTTCCTCGCCGCCCTGCTGGACCGTCCCGGCCTGCGCGAGGTGATGATGCTGGCCTGCCCCCAGTTGCGGGTGGTGCCGGTGACCATCCACCTGGGGCTGGCCGAGGCCATCCGCACCCTGACCCGCGCCCATATCGTCGAGATCGGCCGCATCACCGCCCAGGCGCTGGAGGTGGATTTCGCCATCCCCCGGCCGCGCCTCGCCGTCGCCGGCCTCAACCCCCATGCGGGGGAAGGCGGTTCCATGGGCCGCGAGGACGAGGACATGGTCGGCCCGGCGGTAGCCGACCTGCGGGCGCTGGGCATCGACGCCTTCGGCCCCCTGCCGTCAGACACCCTGTTCCACGCCCGGGCGCGGCAGTGCTACGACGCGGCGCTGTGCATGTACCACGATCAGGCACTGATCCCCATCAAGACCATCGATTTCGACGGCGGCGTCAACGTCACCCTGGGCCTTCCGGTGGTGCGCACCTCGCCCGACCACGGCACCGCCTTCGATCTGGCGGGAACCGGCCGGGCCAAACCCGACAGCCTGGTCGCCGCCCTGCGCATGGCCGCCGCCATCGCCGTCAACCGGACCCGTCGCCATGGCTGAGTTGCCGCCGCTCCGCGAGGTCATCGCCCGCCACGGCCTCGACGCCCGCAAGTCGCTGGGCCAGCACTTCCTGTTCGACCTCAACCTCACCGGGCGGATCGCCCGGGCGGCGGGCGATCTCTCCGTCGGCTCGGTGATCGAGATCGGCCCCGGCCCCGGCGGCCTGACCCGCGCCCTTCTGGACGCCGGAGCGCGCCGGGTGATCGCCATCGAACGCGACGACCGCGCCATAGCCATCCAGAACGAGATCGCCGAGGCCTATCCCGGCCGGCTGGAGATCATGGCCGCCGACGCCATGACCGTCGACGCCGCCGACCTGGGCGAGACGCCGCGCCGCATCGTCGCCAACCTGCCCTACAACATCTCCACCGCCCTGCTGCTGGGCTGGCTGCGCCGCGCCGAGGCGTTCGAACGCCTGATCCTGATGTTCCAGAAGGAGGTAGTGGACCGCCTGGCCGCGCCGCCGCGCTCGGGCCATTACGGTCGCCTGTCGGTGATCACCCAGTGGCGCTGCGAGGTGCGGCCGCTGTTCAACGTCGACCGCCGCGCCTTCACCCCGCCGCCCGCCGTGACCTCGACGGTGGTGGAACTGGTGCCGCGGCCTGAGCCCCTGGCCCCCGCCCACTTCGCCACCCTGGAGCGGGTCACCGCCGCCGCCTTCGGCCAGCGCCGCAAGATGCTGCGCTCCAGCCTCAAGGCCCTGGGAGGGGCCGAGGACTTGCTGGAACGCACCGGCCTCGCCCCCACCGCCCGGGCCGAGGAGATTCCGGTCGAGGGCTTCTGCGCCCTGGCCCGCGCTCTTGACGCCCGCGCTCTTGACGCCCATACCCTTGACGAGCGTCAGCGCCCTTGAGGCGCCTTGTGCTATGCTGACCCGGCTGGATACGGAGGTCACATGAGCGGTTGGGGCTGCGTCCACGACGACCACGGCACATGCACCCGGGTGGCGGGGCGACCCTGCGACCCCGGCATGAAGGGCTGCATCCTGGCCGGACGCTTTCGTTTTTCCAATCCGGCAAAGAACAGGCCTGTAAAATCCTTGGGCGAGTACAGCGCCGCCGAACCATCCGAAGGGGAGAGCGAATCATCCCTTCAGCCTCCATCCCTCATACCAAATGCCATGCCCCCTCATGAACGCAAGCGTTGACGCATCCCCTGGCAATAGGTTTTATTGAACCCCAATTGTGAAAGGCGCCCAAAAGAGGCGCTGTAAAATAGGTGAATTGTACATCAGGGAGATAGCGGAATGACGGCTGAGCGCGGCGGGGCCTCCCCGACGGCGGAGAGTGTTGACTCGTTCGCCACCGAGGTTTTGAAGCAGATCGACAGCCTCAGCCTTGAGGTGGCCGACATCGCCGGCACCATGGACGGCCTGACCCGTTTCGTGAAACATCAGGAAGAGTTGTTCGGTCATCTCAAGATGATCGCCCACGCCATGGCCGAGACCATCGGGCTGATCGACATCGCCGGGCGCGAAACCCGTGACATGACGATCCAGGCCGGACACCAATCCTCGGAATCGCTGCGCACCGTGGAAACGGCCCTGTCGGGCGTCAACCGGCTGGTCGGCGCCGTCCAGGGCATCGAGGAACGCCTGGAGGGCCTGGAAGGCGCGCTCGGCGAGGTCAGCACCATGTCGCGCAACATCCAGAAGATCGCGCGCCAGACCAACCTGCTGGCGCTGAACGCCACCATCGAGGCGGCGCGGGCCGGCGAGGCGGGCAAGGGCTTCGCCGTGGTCGCCACCGAGGTCAAGACCCTGGCGCGTCAGACCGCCGACGTCACCAGCGGCATCGACGACACGGTGCACAAGCTGTCCGGCTCGGTCACCGACCTGATCGAGACCTCCACCGACACCCTGAAGATGGCCGATTCGGTCGGCTCGGGAGTCGGGGTCATCAACCAGGCGGTTTCAGTGTTCGGCGACGTCATCGGATCGGTGGAAAGCAAGGTGGGCGACATCTCCCAGGCCGCCTCGGCCTCGCTGACCCAATGCGGCGACGTGATCGGCGAGATCGACAAGTTCTTCGAGGGCATCGCCATGACCAGCGAGAGCCTGCGCAAGGCCGACGAGCGCATCGCCTCGCTGCTGGGCAGTTCCGAGGAGTTGATGGGGTATATCGCCGCCTCGGGCTTCCGTACCGCCGACACGCCGTTCATCGAGGCGATCCAGGACGCCGCCTGCAAGGTGTCCGCCGCCTTCGAGCAAGGGCTGACCGCGGGGCGCGTTTCGCTGTCCGACCTGTTCGACGAGAACTACCAGCCCATCGCCGGCACCAATCCGCAGCAGCACACCTCGCGCTACGCCGACTTCACCGATCTGGTGCTGGCCGATATCCAGGAGCCGCTGCTCGGCCTGGACCCACGCGTGGCCTTCTGCGTCACCATCGACCGCAACGGCTATATCGCCACCCACAACAAGAAGGTGTCGCACCCCCAGGGCGCCGACCCGGTGTGGAACAACGCCAATTGCCGCAACCGGCGTATCTTCAACGACCGCACCGGCCTGTCGGCCGGGCGCAACACCCGGCCCTTCCTGCTGCAGACCTACCGCCGCGACATGGGCGGCGGCCAGTTCATCATGATGAAGGACGTCTCGTCGCCCATCACGGTGCAGGGGCGCCACTGGGGCGGCATCCGCCTGGGCTACCGCATCTGATCAACCGCGTTTTTGCCGGGGCCGCCTTCTCCACGCGGGGGATGGCGGCTCCTTCGTCATGGGCGTATCATGGCCGTTAGGTAGTTTTTCCGCAGGGAGGCTTCCATGACGACCAATATCCTCTCCGTAATCTCCGCCATGGCCGAGGTGGCGACGGTCCCTCGTCAGGGAGAACACCTCCGCCCGCCTCAACCGGTGATCACCCTGTCGCGCGATTTCGGCTCGGGCGGCGACATCATCGCCACCAGGCTGTGCCAGCGCCTGAAGCTGCCCCTCTATGACGACGACCTGCTGCGCGAGGTGGCGACCCGCCTCAACGACGATCCCGCCATCGTCCAGATGCTGGATGAAGGCTTCGGCCGGGCCAAGGACATGTGGCTCTACCGCCTGTTCTCGGGCAAGGACATCAGCCCCGACGCCTATCGCGACACCCTGATCAAGGTGGTGATGAGCCTGGGTCGCCTGGGCGGCGTCATCCTGGGCCGCGGCGCCCACGTCATCCTGGCCGGCGAATGTGCCCTGCGCATCCGGGTGGCCGGCACGCCGGAAGCCTGCGCCAAGCGTATGGCGGGCAGCGGCAACGGCAACGAGGCCGACCTGCTGGCCAAGGCCCGCGAGATCAATCACCAGCGCGGCAAGTTCGTGTGGGAGGCCTTCGGCTCGCGCCTGTCCGACGCCAGCCAGTTCGACCTGACCATCAACACCGACCGCATGGATGATTTCGAGGATGTGGTCGAGACCATCATCGTGATGGCCGAGGCCATCCACTCCGGCCGCGTGCTGCGCGGCGACCTGGTCCACGCCCACGTGTGAGCGTGACGGCGGGAGAGGAGTTCCCCCTCCCCTCCCGCGCCGGGCGGCGTTACCGGCCCGGCAGCATGCGGGCCATGACCTCGTCCTTGAGGATGAAGCGGTGACGGACCGCCGCCGCCACATGGCCGGCCAGCACCAGGGCCAGAAGCCAGCCCATCGCCACATGGCCGCCCTTGAGCATGTCCTTGAGGGCGTCGTCCTTGCCCACCATGGCCGGCAGCACCAACCCGAACACCGAGACCTCGCGGCCGGCGCTCTGGCTGAGCAGGATGCCGTCCAGCGGAATCAGCACCATCAACAGGTAGAGGGCCACATGCCCGGCGGCGGCCATCAGCCGCTCGGCGGCGGGCATGGATGCGGGCAGCGGCGGCTGGGGCCGGGCCAGACGCCAGGCCAGCCGCGCCACCGCCATGACCAGGAGGACCACGCCGATGGCCTTGTGCAGGCCGATCACCTCGGAGCGCACCGGCCCCTTGGGCAGGGCATCGATCATGTGGCCGACCACCCACAGGGCCAGGATGGCGGCGGCCATCACCCAGTGCAGAAGCCGCGCCACGGCGTCATAGCGTGCCGGAACAGCAACAGTCATGGCAGTCCCCCGACTCAAACGAGCAATCCGCGAAGATTAGCACGCCGCACCGGAGGTTGACATTGCCGGCCGAGCGCATACCCTTCATGCAAGGAGTTTCGGGGGATTGCTGCCCATGGCGCGTCGCGCATCGCATCTGAAGCATGACGCAGAAAATCTGCATCACGCTTTAGCCTTGATTTTGCCCTCACCGGGCGCGCGCCTCGGCGCGCTTGGCCACGGCCTCAATGGCCGTAAATCGCGGCGTGCGCCAGATTTGGCGCACGCCGTTCTCACTTCGGTCGCGGCATGTCTTGCGGTTTCGCTGGGCCTTGCAGGCTGCGGCGGCATCGTCGGCGTCCCGCCGCCCGCCGAATCCTGGCCATCGCCGCCGCAGGAGATGGCGCGTGAGACCGTCCGCTACCCGGACGTCCGCCTCAACGTTCCCTCCGTCATCGCCGCCGACCCCGAGGCCCAGCGTTTCCTGCTGCTGCGCCAACTGGCCGAGGCCGGGCTGGTCAGTCCCGAGGAGGCCGGAACCCGGCGCAACGCCAATCTCGGCGCCCTGCTGCCCTATTCCGCCCCGCCGCCGGCCGCTGGGCTGGGCCGCACGGTGGCGTTGCGCGACATCGCCGACCGCCTGTCCCGCCTGTCGGTGCCGGCCGCCAACATGCCGCCCTCGGTCCGCCAGGCCGAACGCGACTTCCTGATGGACTCGCTGCTGCCCGCCGAGCCCGGCCTGCGCACCCCGCCCGCCCGCCTGGACGGCACCGCCCTGGCCACCGGCCGGCGGCGGGCCGAGGACCTTGCCCGTCTCGGCCTGGTCGAACACGACGAATTCCAGCGGGAAATGGCCGCCATCCTTATCGCCGAGCGGGCGCTGGCCAACGCGCCGCCTCCACCGCCGCCGCCCAAAAAGAAGCCGGTCAGAAAGAAACCGGCCATTCCCGATGGCGGGGTTCCCGGCGCCACCAGGCCCGGCGACATTCCGGGCGGCACCCAGCCCTTCAATCCCAAGGGGACGCTGGGCCTGCACCTGCTGTCCATGGCCTCGCCCACCATGACCGACAAGGCGGTCGAGGCCCTGAAGAAGGAATACCCCGAACTGGCGGCCTTGGAATTCAAGGCGGTCAAGACCGACATTCCCGATCTGGGCACCACCTACCGCCTGATGGCCGGCCCGCTGTCGGGGGCCGAGGCGGAAACCCTGTGCCAGGCCCTGCGCGGCAAGGGCCAGTCCTGCGCCATCAGCAATTTCTAGACAACCAATAGGTATAAATCCTTGTTCCGCCGCGGTCCGCCGTCTATCATTTGACGGAGTATCTATGGCGTTCGGATTAGAAGCCATGTCCTCCCAGCCGCTCTCAGCCGATTGCCGCCAAGCATCCGAAGCGCCGGAGAGGATGGATTCGGAAACCCGGCGCTTCGCCATCCGCCTGTTCTCCGCCGTGGTCGTGCTCAACCTGTTCATCGGCGTCATCGTCGCCATGACGGTGTCGGTGGGGCGCGAGCAGAACCGGCAGCAGGCCGCCGCCCTGGTCGAAAGCCTGTCCACCGTGCTGCGCTCCAATCTCGGCGGCATCATGGACAAGATCGACCTGACCCTGCTGGCGGTGGCCGACGAGATCGCCCGCCAGGAACGGGAAGGCGGCATTGATGCCGCCCAGTTGGAAGACATCCTGCGCCGCCATGACGCGCGCATGCCCGAAACGCTGGGACTGCGGGTGGTCGATGAAACGGGGGTCATCCGTTACGGCGTCACCGGAATAAAGGTCCCCCAGGCCAGTATCGCCGACCATCCGCACTTCATCCGGCTGCGCGACAGCGAGACCCCCGGCATGGCCATCTCCAAGCCCCTGTTCGGCCGGGCCGCCAAGGTGTGGATGATCACCCTGGGCCGCCGCCTCACCCACCCGGACGGCACCTTCGCCGGAATTGTTCACGTGGCGCTGCCCATCGGACGGCTGAACGACAGCCTGGCCGCCGTCAAGGTCGGGGAAAAGGGGGCGATCGCCCTGTGGGACGACAGCCATACCCTGATCGCCCGCTACCCCGATCTGGGAGAACCCGGGGCGATCTTCACATCCTCCCCCATACCTTCACCGCCGCTGCGCCAACTGATCGACGCCCGCGGCGACAAGGCGGCCTATGTCACGCGCTCGGGCGGCGACAAGGTGCTGCGCAACCACAGCGCCCACCGCGTCGGCACCCTGCCGCTGTGGGTGGTGGTCGGACTGGCCGAGGACGATTACCTGGAAGAGTGGGACCATCAGGCCTGGACCCTGGGGATAGTCTCCGTTCTGTTCGCCCTGGCCAGCGTGGCCATGGCCGGATTGTTCCTGCGCGGCTGGCGCGCCCGCCACCAGGCCGCCCTGGCCATCGAGGAAGCCCACGCCCAGACCGAGGACGCCCGCCATCGCCTGGAGCTGATTCTCGCCTCGGCCGGCGAAGGCATCTGCGGCGTCGACCCCGAGGGACGGATCACCTTCATCAACCCGGCAGCACGCCGCATGCTGGGATGGGCCGAGAACGAAGGGATCGGCCTCAACCTCCACAACGAGGTCCATCATCACCGGGGCGACGGCAGCGCCTACCCCGCCGTCGCCTGCCCGGTGTCGCAGACCCTGCACGACGGCAATATCCGGCACGTGCCCCGCGACGTGCACTGGCGGCGCGACGGCACCCCCCTGCCGGTGGAGTTCACCTGCGCCCCCATCATCCAGAACGGCCAGGTCACCGGGGTGGTCACCCTGTTCCGCGACATCGCCCGGCGGGTGCGGGCCGAGACCGACGCCGCCCGCAACCTGGCCGTCACCACGGCGCTGGGCGCCATCCTCCGCCATTCGCTGGAGGACAGGCCGCTGGACGAAATCCTGCACGATTCCCTGGTGGAGATCCTCTGCCTGCCCTGGCTCAATCTCGAGGAGAAGGGCAGCATCTTCCTGGCCGAACCGGGCGGGCGGACGCTGCGGCTGGTGGCCGAGCACAACATGGCGCCGGCCATCGTCCGCGCCTGCGCGACCATCCGGGTGGGCCACTGCCTCTGCGGCAGCGCCGCCGAGCGGCGCGAGGTGGTTTTCGCCGGCCATGTGGACGACCGCCACGAGACCCGCGTCGACGACATGCACGAGCACGGCCATTACTGCGTGCCGATCATGAACGGCCCCGACCTGCTCGGCGTGCTCAACACCTATGTGGGCCACGGCCATCAGTGGCTGAACGAGGAGGAGCGCTTCCTGAAGATGGTCGCCGACACCCTGGCGGGCATCATCCGGCGCAAGCAGATCGAACAGACGTTGAAGGACAGCGAGGAACTGTCCACCACCCTGCTCAACGCCACCATCGACGGCGCCATGCTCCTGGACCCCGAGGGCCGCATCCTGGCGGCCAACGAGGCGCTGGCCGCCCGCTTCGGCCGGACCCCGGACCAGATGGTGGGAAGCGACTTCTTCGGCTTGCTGCCCCCTCACCTGGCCGAAGCCCGGCAGGCCCAGTTCGAGCAGGTCCTGGCCGGCAAGGCGCCCATGCATACCCACGATGAACGCGACGGCATCGTCCTGGACAACCGGGTCTACCCGGTGGGCGACAGGGATGGCGGCGTGAGCCGGGTCGCGGTGTTCTCCCGCGACATCACCCAGCAGCGCAACGCCCAGAAGACGGTGGAAAAGGCCCTGGCCGACCTCGCCCGCTCCAACGCCGAACTGGAACAGTTCGCCTATGTGGCCTCCCACGACCTGCGCGAGCCGCTGCGGGCCATCACCGGCCACCTGCAACTGCTCCAGCGCAGGCTGAAGGACAAGCTGGACGATTACGCCGCAGAATCGCTGCTCTTCGCCGTCGATGGCGCCCGGCGCATGGATACCCTGATCCGCGACCTGCTGGACTATTCGCGCATCGGCCACGCCGACCGCCAGATGGAGGACCTGGAACTGGGCGAGGTCGTCGCCGACGCCCTGGCCAATCTCAGCGCCGCCATCGCCGACAACGGCGCCACCATAGCCACCCTGACCGCCATGCCCCATGCCCACGGCAACCGCATGGAACTGACCCGGCTGTTCCAGAACCTGATCGGCAACGCCCTGAAATACCGCTCGCCCGAGCGGCCGCCGGTGGTCGAACTGAGCGCCACGCCGTCGGGACAGGGCTGGGACATCGCCATCCGGGACAACGGCATCGGCATCGATCCCGAGTATTTCGAACGCATCTTCATGATCTTCCAGCGCCTGCACACCCGCAGCGAATACGAGGGCACCGGCATCGGCCTGGCCGTCTGCCGCAAGATCGTCGACCGCCACGGGGGCGGTATCCGGGTGGAATCGGAACCCGGCCAGGGCAGCACCTTCACCGTCTCGCTGCCGGCCATCGGGGGATGAAGCGGGCAGGATGCCCGCGCTCCGCCTCCATTGGAGCGTGGCCGCCCCGGCCGCATCGGGGCGCAAGAAAAAGGCGGCCCCCGCAGGGACCGCCTTGATCGACCGACCGGTCAGGTATAACGGCTTACACCGCCCTGACCCGGACGTAGGAGCCGGGAGCCGCCTCGATGGCCTTGAGCTTGCCGCTGCCCGGGACACGGGCCGGAACCTGCTTGCCGGCGAACTTCTCCGCCCATTTCTGCCAATCGGTCCACCACGAGCCCTCCACCTGGGTGGCGCCGGCCAGCCAGACTTCGGGGTTCTTGGGCTTCTTGGTATTGGTCCAGTAGCAGTACTTGTTGGCCGCCGGCGGATTGACCACGCCGGCGATATGGCCCGAGGCCGACAGCACGAACTTGATCGGCCCCGCCACATGCTGGGTCAGGGCGTAGGTGCTCTGCCACGGCGCGATATGGTCCTCGCGCGTCGACAGCATGTAGATGGGGGTCTTGATGTTGGACAGATCGATCTTGACGCCGTTGAGCTCGATGCCGCCCGGCTCGACCAGCCGGTTTTCCTGGTACATCTTGCGCAGATAGAAACTGTGCATGGCCGCCGGCATGCGGGTGGAATCCGAATTCCAGTACAGCAGGTCGAAGGGGAACGGGTCCTTGCCCAGCAGGTAGTTGTTGACCACGAACGACCAGATCAGGTCGTTGGCGCGCATCATGTTGAAGGTGGTCGCCATGTCGCGGCCGTCCAGGAAGCCCGCCTGGTTCATGCGGGTCTCCAGGGCCGAGAGCTGTTCCTCGTCGATGAACACCCCCAACTCGCCGGGGTCCTTGAAGTCGGTCATGGTGGTGAAGAAGGTGGCCGAGGCGATGCGGTCCTCACCCTTGGCGGCGAGATAGGCCAGGGTGCAGGCCAGCAGCGTGCCGCCCAGGCAGTAGCCGGCGGCGTTGACCTGGCGGGAGCCGGTGGCCTTCTCGATGGCGTCGATGGCGGCCAGCGGACCTTCCAGCATGTAGTCGCCGAAGCCCTTGTGGGCCAGCTTCTCGTCGGGATTGACCCAGGAGACGACGAATACCGTGTGGCCCTGGTCCACCGCCCACTTGATCAGCGAGTTCTTGGGACGCAGGTCCAGGATGTAGAACTTGTTGATCCACGGCGGCAGGATCAGCAGCGGCTTCTCGAACACCTGCGGTGTACTCGGGTCGTACTGGACCAGCTGCATCAGGTCGGTCTGGAACACCACCTTGCCCGGGGTGACGGCGATGTTGTCGCCCACCTTGAAGGCGTCGTAATCGGTCATCTTGATGGCCAGGTTGCCCTTGCCGCGTTCAAGATCGTCCAGCAGGTTGTTCAGGCCCTTCAGCAGGTTCTCGCCCCGGGTCTCCACGGTGGCGCGCAGCACCTCCGGGTTGGTCAGGACGAAGTTGCTGGGCGCCATGGCGTCCACGAACTGGCGGGTATAGAAATCCACCTTCTTGGCGGTGTGGTCGTCCAGACCCTCGACGTTCTTCACCACGCCCTGCATCCAGCGGGCCGACAGCAGGTAGGACTGCTTGATGAAGTCGAAGATCTCGTTTTCCTGCCACATCTCGTCCTTGAAGCGGCGGTCGCCCGAATCGGGGGTGGCCACCGGCTGGGTCTCCTCGCCGAGCATGCGCCGGGCGGTGTTCTGCCACAGGGACATGTAGTCCTGCCACAGATTGAGATTGGCCTCGACCAGCTTGGCCGGGTCGCTCATCAGCTTGGCCGTCATCTCCATGAAAGCATTGCCGATATTCAGCGGATCGGCCGTCGCCGCGGTGGGGTCGGCCGCCTGACGGGTCAGGAAGTCGGTCACGATGCGCTGGGAGCGCTCGGCGATGCTGGTCATCGCCTTGGAGAGTTCCGCCGCATCAATCATCTTTGAATCGGTGCCCGTCTGTTCGGCCATCAGGTACCCCTTTTTACGGTGCATCCAGACTGCAACCATACACGGCGAACGCCCCCTTGTCCCACCGTCCGGCGTGGGGATGGGTGCACCGCCCATCCTTTCCGCCCGTTCCATAGACCTATATACTTTCGAACCATGGCCTGATAAACGTGAACTTGCCGTAAAATTCGGTCCAGACAAAAATAGTTTCTCGATACCGGGGGCAGTGTTTCGTCCATGTTCGATTGCATCGAGGCTTGGCGCCGTCGTCATGAGCGCCGCACGCTGGCCGTCGGCCGGAGCGTCGCCATCGTCGCTCTGATCGCCGGCTGTTCGTACGTTCCCGACGCCCTCAACCCCGTCGAGTGGTACAAGGGCGTCGCGGGAGTCTTCGAGGGCGACGATGCCCCCGTGGTCGCCGCGCCCCGCCGCCCGGACGGCTCGTTCCCCAACGTCAACGAGGCGGGAGCCAAGTCCTCGGGCAAGGGGCTGGCCGCCGACAAGGGCAATGCCAAGTACGCCGAATCGGTGCGGCGCGAGCCCACCCCCACCAAGCAGCTGGCCAAGCGCACCCCGCCGGCCCAGACCCAGGTGGCCGAGGCCCCCGCTGCCGCCGCCCAGGACGCGTCCGGCAAGGGCTCCTACCAGCCGTCGCTGGACCGCCGCATGCAGGCCGCCCGCGACGAGGGCCCCAACGCCCCGCCCGCCGCCGCGCCCGGCGGACCGCCGGCCCGCGCCGAGATTCCCGATGCCGTGCCGACCCGGCGCGGCCTGCTGGCCGAGCATTTCCAGAAGCGCCTGGCCGAATCCGCCGTCGCCACCAACAAGGGCGATCCCTTCACCGGCGTTCCGGCCGCCCGCACCCAGGCGTCCTACAGCCAGCCGGCCCACACCTACGCCGTCCCGGCCCCGCCGCCCATGGGCATGGCCCGCTCGCCGTCCTTCGCCGCCGATACCGGCGAGCGCGCGCCGCAGCTGACCCCGCCCAAGGGCCTGCGCGGCGCCAAGGGCATGGTGGCGGCGCCCAAGGCCCCCGCCGCCAGCTTTGAGGTGGCCTCGGTGCAGTTCGGCCCCAACGGCGGCCTGACCGCCGCCGACGGCGCCCAGCTGCGCGAGGTGGCGGCGTTGCAGCGCCAGACCGGCGGCGTGGTCCGCGTCGTGGGCTATCCCTCGCCCGGCGCCGTCTCGTTCGCCGGCCAGGACGATGCCTCCGTCGCCCTGGGCCGCGCCAAGGCGGTGGCCAAGTCGCTCACCGGCCTGGGCGTGCCCGCCCGGAAGATCATGGTGGCCGCCGACCCGGCGGCGTCTTCGGCCTTCGACGACAGCGGCGCCAGGGTCTCCATCGAGTACTGAGGCCGCGCGGCGGGAATCGGGTGGAGCCGGCGCAGGCCGGTTCCGACCAGATTCCAATCGATTCTTAACCGTCGCCGCGCTACGGTCCCCATCCGAGGGGGCCTTCGCAGCAGATTAGGTTCGGCCCATGAGCAGCCAGCACGACTTCCACCGGATCAAGCGTCTTCCGCCCTATGTGTTCGCCGAGGTGAACGCCATGAAGGCGCGCGCCCGGGCCGCCGGCGAGGACATCATCGATTTCGGCATGGGCAATCCCGACCAGCCGACCCCCGCCCATATCGTCGACAAGCTGGTGGAGGCCGCCCGCAACCCGCGCGCCCACCGCTATTCCATGAGCCGCGGCATCCCCGGCCTGAGGAAGGCGCTGTCCGGCTATTACCAGCGCCGCTTCGCCGTCGACATCGACCCGGAGGCCGAGTGCATCGTCACCCTGGGCTCCAAGGAAGGCCTGGCCAACCTGGCCAACGCCATCACCAGCCCCGGCGACATCGTGCTGGTGCCCAATCCCAGCTATCCCATCCACCCCTACGGCTTCATCATCGCCGGCGGCTCGTGCCGCTTCGTGCCGGTGACCCCGGACGCCGAGTTCCTCAAGGCGCTGGACCGGGCGGTGCGCCATTCGGTGCCCAAGCCCATCGCCCTGGTGCTGAACTATCCCAGCAACCCCACCGCCCTGCTGGCCGATCTCGACTTCTACGGCCAGGTGGTGGAGTTCTGCCGCCATCACGGCATCTGGATCCTGTCCGACCTCGCCTATTCGGAAATCTATTTCGACGTGATGCCGCCGCCGTCGATCCTGCAGATTCCCGGCGCCAAGGACATCGCGGTCGAGTTCACCTCCATGAGCAAGACCTACAACATGCCGGGCTGGCGCATCGGCTTCGCGGCGGGCAACAAGACGCTGATCGCCGCCCTGGCGCGCATCAAGAGCTATCTCGATTACGGCGCCTTCACCCCCATCCAGGTGGCGGCCGCCTTCGCCCTGAACGGCCCGCAGGATTGCGTCGACGACATCCGCGCCCTGTACAAGGGCCGCCGCGACGCCCTGATCGAGGGCCTGGCCGCCGCCGGCTGGGACATCCCCAGCCCGCCGGCCACCATGTTCGCCTGGGCGCCGATCCCCCCGGCCTTCGCCCATCTCGGCTCGCTGGAATTCTCCAAGCTCCTGATGCGCGAGGCCCAGGTGGCGGTGGCGCCGGGCATCGGCTTTGGCGAATACGGCGATTCCCACGTCCGCATCGGGCTGGTGGAAAACGTCCAGCGCACCCGTCAGGCGGTGCGCAACATCAAGACCTTCCTCGGCAGCACCGGACAGGTGCTCGAGGCTTCCGAAAAACAGCGTGCAGCAGGAACGGAACAATGACCAAAGCGTCCCCCCTTAAAATCGCCATCGCCGGATTGGGCACCGTCGGCGGCGGCACCGTCCAATTGCTGCACGATCAGGCCGAGTTGCTGGCCGCCCGCGCCGGGCGCCCGCTGGCCCTGGTCGCCGCCGCCGCCCTGGAGAAGCCCGCGGAACTGCCGCTGGACGGCGTGGCCTTCTTCGCCGACGCCCGCGAGATGGCCAAGAGCTGCGACTACGACGTCCTGGTCGAGCTGATCGGCGGCGCCAAGGGCATCGCGCTCGACGTGGTCACCGCGGCGCTGGAGCGCGGCAAGAGCGTGGTCACCGCCAACAAGGCGATGATCGCCCATCACGGCGTCGCCCTGGCCCGCCTGGCCGAGGCCAAGGGCGGCAACATCGGCTTCGAGGCCAGCGTCGGCGGCGGCATCCCGGTGATCAAGAGCCTGCGCGAAGGCTTGGCCGGCAACCGCGTCACCAAGGTGATGGGCATCCTCAACGGCACCTGCAACTACATCCTGACCACCATGCGCGATTCGGGCCGCGACTTCGCCGACGTGCTGGCCGAGGCCCAGTCCCTGGGCTATGCCGAGGCCGATCCCAGCTTCGACATCGACGGCACCGACACCGCCCACAAGCTGGCCATCCTGGCCTCGCTGGCCTTCGCCATGCCGACCAACATCGACGGCGTGTCGTGCGAGGGCATCCGCAACGTCAGCGCGCTGGACATCCGCTATGCCGACGAACTGGGCTACCGCATCAAGCTGCTGGGCGTCGCCTCGTCGTCGGACAAAGGCGTCGAGACCCGAGTCTACCCCGCCATGGTGCCGCTCAGCTTCCCGCTGGCCCATGTGAGCGGCCCGTTCAACGCCATCGTCACCGAGGGCGATTTCGTCGGCCGCACCGTGCTGGAAGGCCGGGGCGCCGGGGCGCGGCCCACCGCCTCGGCGGTGGTCGCCGACCTGATGGACCTGGCCACCGGCCGGGTGGGTCCCACCTTCGGCCTGACGGTCGACACACTCAAGCCTCTGCCCGCCGCGCCCGCCGGAACCCACCGCAGCGCCTTCTACATCCGCCTGATGGTCCGCGACGAACCCGGCGTGTTCGCCGACGTGGCCGCCGCGCTCAAGGCCGAGAAGGTTTCCATGGAGCAGATCATCCAGCGCGGCCGCGCCCCCTCCGAGGTGGTGCCGGTGGTGATGACCGTGCACGAAACCGATGAGGCCTCCATGCTGCGCGCCGTGGAACGCATCCGGGGGCTGGCGTCGGTCACCGACCTGCAGCTTATCCGCATCGAGTCCCTCTGAAGGCATCGGGTCATGTCCATCTATTCCGCCACCCTGCCCGTTCTCGACCGCAATCTGGCGCTGGAGGTGGTGCGGGTCACCGAATCCAGCGCGCTGGCCGCCGCCCGCCAGACCGGGCGCGGCGACGAGCGCGCCGCCGACCAGGCCGCCTGCTCGGCCATGCGCCACGCCTTGAACGGTCTGGCCATGGACGGCGTCATCGTCAACGGCGAGGGCGACGATGCCAGCCAGCCGCTGCACACCGGCGAGAAGGTGGGCACCGGCAAGGGCCCCAAGGTCGATATCGTGCTGACCGCCCTGGAGGGCCGCTCCATCTGCGCGCGCGGCGCCCACAACGCGCTGTCGGTGGTGGCCATGACCGAGGAGGGCAGCTTCCTCAAGGTGCCCCAGCAATCCTACATGGAAAAGATCGTGGTCGGCGCCGGCCTGCCCGCCGGCCTGCTGGACCTGGATTCCACGCCGGAAGAAAACCTCTCGCGCCTCGCCGAGGCCAAGGGCCTGACCATCTCCGAGCTGACCGTCAGCGTGCTGGACCGTCCCCGCCACGGCGAGCTGATCGAGCGGCTCTATGCCGCCGGGGTGCGGGTCACCCTGTTCGACGACGGCGACGTATCGGGCGCCCTGGCCGCCGGCCTGCCCGATTCGGGCGTCGACGTCTACATGGGCTCGGGCGGCGCCGCCCAGGGCGTGCTGGCCGCCGCAGGGCTGAAATGCCTGGGAGCGCAGATGCAGTGCCGCCTGCTGTGCCGTTCGGAACAGGACCACGCGGCGGCGCGCCGGGTCGGCATCGCCGACACAAGGCGCAAGTGGAACATCGAGGACATGGTCCGGGGCGAGGTGATGTTCGCCGCCACCGGCATCACCGACGGCCATGTGCTGAAGGGCGCCCGGCTGCTGCCCGGCAACCGGGCGGAAAGCCATTCCCTGGTCATGCGCTCGGCCACCGGCACCATCCGTCACCTCAGCGTCCAGCACGACCTCAGCCGGAGCCACCTCCCCGCATGAGCTACGGCCAGCCCGCCTTCCTGGGAGTGGAGCGCTCGCTCTCCGGACGGCGCTGGCTGGCGCGGCCCGGCGACGAGCGGCTGGCCCAGGCTCTGGCCCAGCGGCTCGGCCTGCCGGAACTGGTCGGCCGGGTGCTGGCCTCCCGGGGGGTGGGCCTGGACGAGGCGGAAAGCTTCCTCAACCCGACGCTGCGCGACCTGCTGCCCGATCCCGGTCACCTGCTGGGCATGGACAGGGCGGTGGAGCGGCTGGTGGCGGCGGTCACCCGGGGCGAGACCATCGGCATCTTCGGCGATTACGACGTGGACGGCGCCACCTCCTCGGCGCTGCTCAGAAACGCTCTGGCCGACATGGGCGCCCAGGCCAGCGTCTATATTCCCGACCGCATCAGGGAGGGCTACGGCCCCAACGCCTCCGCTTTGCTCCGTCTCAAGGACGAGGGAGTGGGGGTGGTGGTCACCGTGGATTGCGGCACCACCGCCTTCGAGGCGCTGGAGGCCGCCCACCAGGCCGGCCTGGACATGATCGTCGTCGATCACCATGTGGGCGAGGCGGCGCTGCCCGCCGCCCTGGCGGTGATCAACCCCAACCGTCTGGACGAGACCAGCCCCCACGGCCATCTGGCCGCCGTGGGCGTCGCCTTCCTGCTGGCCGTCGGGCTCAACCGCGGCCTGAAGCAGGCCGGCTGGTACCAGGGGCGTCCCGCCCCCGACCTGATGCGCCACCTCGACCTGGTGGCGCTCGGCACCGTCTGCGACGTGGTGCCGCTGGTCGGCGTCAACCGCGCCCTGGTGGTCCAGGGTCTCAAGGTGATGGCCCGGCGCAACAATGTGGGCCTCGCCGCCCTGGCCGACGTGGCCGGGGTCAAGGAGCGCCCCGATTCCTATACCCTGGGCTACGTGCTGGGACCGCGGGTCAATGCCGGCGGACGGGTGGGCGAGGCCGAGCTGGGCACCCGCCTGATGTCCACCGACGACCCGGCCGAGGCCGCCGAAATCGCCCGGCAGTTGGACGGCTACAACAAGGACCGCCAGGAGATCGAGGCAGCCGTGCTGCTGGACGCCATCGAGCAGGTGGAAAGCTGCCCCGACGACGGCCGCCCGCTGCTGATCGCGGCGGGCGAGAACTGGCATCCCGGCGTCATCGGCATCGTCGCCGGACGCCTCAAGGAACGCTATGGCCGCGTCGCCTGTGTGGTGGCGCTGGAGGGCGACCAGGGCAAGGGCTCGGGCCGCTCCGTCTCCGGCCTCGACCTGGGCTCGGCGATCATCGCGGCGCGCCAGGCGGGACTGCTGCGGGCCGGCGGCGGCCATGCCATGGCGGCGGGCTTCACCGTGGCGCGGGACAAGCTGGACTCCTTAAGCGACTTCCTGGCCGAACGCCTGCAGGCCCAGTTGGAGGGCGAACTGGTGCCGCTGCTGGAACTGGACGGCGCGCTCGACGCCGGTGCCGCCGGCATCGAGCTGGTGGAAACCCTGGCGGGGGTCGGCCCCTTCGGTTCGGGCAATCCGGAACCGCGCTTCGCCGTGTCGGGCGCCCGCATCGCCAAGGCCGACGTAGTGGGCTCGGGCCATGTGCGCCTGATGCTGGCCGGGGCCGGCGGCAAGCGCCTGAAAGCCATCGCCTTTCGCGCCGCCGATTCGGAAATGGGCCATGCCCTGCTGTCCTCGGCGGGGGCCGCTTTCCACTTGGCCGGAAGCTTACGCGTCGACACTTGGCAGGGCAATTCCAGCGTCCAGCTGATCGTCGACGACGCCGCTTTCGCCCGATGATGCGAATTTGCAGCTTTGTGCCTTGATTTTCCCCCCAAGGGCGGCTATCAAGTCGCCCTCGCGCCTCGACGTCCCCTTCGTCTAGAGGCCTAGGACACCGCCCTTTCACGGCGGCGACACGGGTTCGAATCCCGTAGGGGACGCCAACTTCCAAAACAGCTGAGATTTCAGTGGGTTGCTGATCCGCCCGTCAGTGGCGTTTCGCATCGTGTGTACCATGTCGGCGCCCCGGTCCACTTGTCCACCGGCTTCAGCAATGCCGAGCGGGCGGGGTTCCGGACGCGGGATGAGCTGATCACCTTGTTTGGGCAGGTCGAATTTACCGGCCTCGCGATCCGCCTCGACCTGCCGTTTGGCCTCGTCCAGGGAAATCCCCTGCGCCTCGGCGCGGTTGCGGGCAAGGCGGTCCCAGTTGCGGGCGCCGCCGCTATGGAAATCAACGTTTTTGGCGATCTCCTCGGCATTGCCGGTCTCGATGCCCTTCCTGAGATTGGGGTAGTTGTCGAGGCTGCCGTTGGCGTAATGGACGTCGAGCACGGCGGTCTGCTGGCCAGGAGACAGGCGGTCCCAGTTGGCGGTGCCGACCTCATCCTTGATCTTATCGATGCGGGTGGTGATTTCGCTGTCCAGGCGACGCTTGATTTCGGCTTCCGGCAGGGAGAGCGGGCTCATGCCGGGGCCGTTCTGCAATTCCGTATTCGATAGTCCCCTGGCCCGATGGAATTCGGCCTTCTTCTCGGCGTCGGTCGCCGGGCGCGGTTCTCCGGTTTTTGGGTCTTTGATCTCGAACGGCATGGCGACGAAGGATTTCACGTCATCGACCTTGAAGCCGGTACCGACGGTCAGCAGGCCCTTGCTGTCCTTGTAGGGAGTGGGGATTTCTTTTTCGTTTCTGGTGATGTGCGCGCGCATGCGCTGCATGGTCTTGTTGTCCATGATAGTCTCCTGTGGGTTGTGTGGAGGATGAAGAGATGCGATGGATCGCTTTGCTCTTGGCGGCGCTGGTGCTGGCCGCCGTTCAACCGGCCTGGGCCTATCCGGAAACCCAGCCAGGTGAAAAGGGATGGCCGGAAATACCCGGCCGGATCGGAATGAAGGGGTTCGAAGGAACCTGGAAACCGCGATGCGATGACGGGGCCTACATCGAGAACGGTGCCATGACCGTTCACGGCGACGGGCGGATCAGTTACCAGTTGCGCAAGCCCTATCTGCCCATTCGATACCGGGTGATCGAAACCACGCCCCATTACGTCGTGACGCTGGTGCAGACTGCCGAACCCGCCATCCGGTTCTGGGTCTTCCGTCCACTGGACCACTGGCATACACGCACAGCGATCAGTGAGATGACCGACATCGGCATCAACGAATGCCCGATCTATGGCGATGCCGAGCGCAAGCGAGCCATCTGGAACTTCGGCGATGCCGAACTGGCCGAGTTCTGGCGAACCAACAAGTTCTGCCATCCCAGCCTCACCCCGAAGATCGAGGGCGGATCATATTGGGGTGGCGATTGGGGGCAGGCCTGCTGGTTCGACCAGAGGGAACGGTAACGACGTAGCGCGGTGGCCGCTTGCCACATGCCTGGAAACAACAAAGCCCGGAACCGTTGCCGGTCACCGGGCGTGCCTGTGGTGTTGACGGGAATCAATGTGCCTGACCGGGCAATGCCTGTCAATCACGTTTTGTTCCCGCCTCCGCGGCGTCATAACCTCTTGAAATCTAAGGATAGATGGTTGGATGGGGTTGCCACCGGCACGCCACTCTCGCGACTTTTCCCGAAAGTCAAAGAACCAGCCTGCAAGCAAGGGCCGCCCCGGCGCGCAGTTTCGCCTTCATGGGGCGTCGGAATGCGGCTACCCTACGATCCGTCAGGAGGGCGGATGCCGTCCGTCTGGCCAATCCGGCAACCACGGCGGCAGCGAGACGGAACATGGATCGGTTCATGCAGGGGTACAAGGCCGCTTGGGAACAGCGCGATCCGGGCATGTTCGCGGCACTTTTCCAGGCGGACGGACGCTACCACAACACTCCCTTCCAGGTTCAGCGCGGCGCCGCCGAACTGATCGAGTACTGGAAGCGGGTGCAGCTTCAGGAAGACGTCCACGTCACCTATGAGGTCCTGGCCGACCGGGATGGAATCGGCCTGGCCCACTGGCACGTCACCTATCAGGTGGCGTCCGAGGAGCTGTTCCAGATCTGGGCCAAGTCCACCGGAACCAACCTGGTGTCCCGCCAGCCGGGCGATCCGCTGCCCCGGATGGTGCTGGACGGCATCCTGCAGGCCTCGCTGGTGGACGGCCTGTGCGCCGAGGCGCGCATCTGGTGGCACAGCCAGCCCCAGGCGAAATAGAGCGGCGCGTCCTAAATCCGACGCGCGCCGCGATCAGCCGCCATTGCGGCGGCGGCCAAGCGCGCAGAGGCGCGCGCCCGGCGAGGGGCAAACATAAAGCCAAGCCATCGAGCGTCATATTTGACGCTCGATGGCCTGGTCGCCCCCTGCCGCCTACTGCACGGCGTCATCGTCGATCATGACGGCGTAGCATGTCTTCTTGCTGTGGGCGGCGCAGAATTCGGTGGCGTCCTGGACGGCCTCGTCCACGTCCTTGCGTCCGGTCCGCCAGCCGAAGGCCCCCGAGGACGACATGACGAAGGCCTTGTGGGTCGGCCCGTCCAGGTATTTGACGAAAGCGGCGCGGCCCTTCTCGGACAGGCCCTTGGGATAGGCGATGGCCGATTCGTCGCGGGGCGGCAAGGGGCGTTCGAACTGGGTCAGCCCGTGGACCGCCAGGAACTGCTCCACATGGGCCGTCCAGCGTTCGCCGCCCTTGGAGGAAAACAGGTAATGCCCGTCCGTGCCGAAATCGGGAGCGGCGATGAATTGCGCCCGTCCGCCCGCCTCGGTGAAGGCCGTGTGGAAGCGGGCGGCCAGGGCCGGGCCGAAGAAGCGGTCGTTGCGGGCATAGACCCACAGCATGGGAAGGCGCGCGGTGCGGCCGAAGGTGCCGAAGGCCTCCACCAGCCGGGATTCGGTGCAGACATGGTCGGGCCTGGTCGAGCCCCGCCCGCCGGCGAAGCTGACGGCCGCCACCAGGCCGGGGGGAGGATCGGCGGCAAGGGCCACGGTGGCCAGCCCGCCCGCCGACTGGCCGACCGCCAGCACCCTGGAGGCGTCCACATAGGGCTTGGCGGCCATCCAGGCGACAGCCTGCCGGATGTCCTCGGCGCCGGTGCGGGCGGATTTGACATAATCGGGGCTGTCGCAGCGCCCCGAGCTTTCCACGTATTCGCCCTCGGATTCGCCGTAGCCCCGGCGCATCACCACCACCGCCACCCAGCCCCGACGGGCGAACTCGCGGGCCTTGGACAACTGGCCGCGCGCCCGCATGCCCTCGCGGTCATCGGCATTGCGCGGCGCGCCGTGACTGAGCACCACCAGGGGATGCCGGCGGCCGTCGTCGGGCCGCACCACCAGCCCCTCCAGGTCGAGGGGGCCGTCGCGGAAGGCCGCCTTGATGGCGACGTCCTCCTCGACCAGCCCGGCGGCCCGGGCGGAACCGGCGAGAAGCAGGAGAACGAGGAAAACCGCGATGAACCGGTCCATGGCGCCGACCTTTCCCGTGACGCCGGGAATGCTATCACGCCACGGCGGGAATGTTGTTGCGGGCCATGTGGTCGATCAGCTTGCCCTGCAGCAGGCCGATACCCACCGATTGGGCCAGCTTCACCGCCTCGGGCTTGTCGCAGCGTGCCAGGATGTAGCTGGCGCCCCCGGCCCCGCCCTTCTCGTCCACCCGGCAGCGCAGTTGGGCGGCCAGTTGCGGGGCGTCGTCGGACCAGAACACCTTGGCGAACTGGAAGTGCATGCCCTTGAGATCCAGGTGGGGCAGCAGCGAGGCCTCGAGGGCGTCGATACACAGGCTGTAGCCCTTGGCGGCGAGCAGCGGCGCCAGCTTCTTGTACAGGGAGAAATTGGCCACCAGGTCGTTGCGGTGGATCTCGATGATGATGTTGGCGCGCTGCTGCGGGCTGAGCGCCGCGTCGAAGTCGCGGAACACCGGGGTGGTCAGCGCCGAGATGTTGAGGTTGAGGCTGAACCGCTTGCGCCCCAGTTCCGGCATGCTCGACAGGCGGCGCAGCACCGCCGCGTCCAGGTCCTCGGTCAGGTCGTTGAACAGCCAGCGCGAGCCGGTCAGGCTGATCCCCGGGCAGAAGGCGTCCTCGAGCCGGCGGATCGACACGTAGAGCTCATGGAACAGCGGGGCCATCCGGCCCGTCCCGTCGATGGCGTAGATGGGCTGGTTGAGCATGATGCTCGACAGGTCGGTCCCCTTGATGCGGCCCTTGATCACCGACAGCAGCTTGCCGTCGATGATCTTGCTGCCCGTCGCGGCGACCTCCTGTCCTTCCCCGGGGCCGGCCACGGATTCGGCGAAATCCAGCAGACGCTTGCCCTGGGTGGCCAGTTCCATGACCGTATAGAAATCGCCGGTGCCGTAGGGCGTCTTGCCGCGCGGCTCGGCGTAGCCGAACAGCTTGTGGATCTTCGAGCCGGCGCTGCGCAAGGCCCCCGGCAGGATGTCGTAGCCGACGAACACCACCTCGAAATTACTTAAAAGAAAAACCTGTGACATCTTGGCGGTGCGCTTCAGCTCGTTCAGGACGGCGATGGCCTGGGAGATGTTGTCCCGGGTCCTGAGCGAGACCGGCATGGCCGATATATGGCAGTGCAGCACCGTGTAGCCGACCGGAGACGAGTGGATTTCCTTGAGATGCGCCAACAGACGCGCGTTCTGGTTCGACATGGGTACTCCAGGCAAAAGGTCCAGTGCCTGTGATCCGACACCCCGAATAATGAAAGCATTATCCGCAGCCCGACCGCGGACGGCCATGCATGAACTGTGATGATTTTCGACCAGGCCTGGCGACCGGCGATGGCCGTCATCAACGGTGGCGGCAAAAGCCATTGTCGGTTTCAGGGGTGGAGATGGCTGGGGTAC
>NZ_AONQ01000066.1 GCF_000342045.1 Paramagnetospirillum caucaseum
GGCCCGGGCGGCACGCCGGCCGGGGTGATCCACGCCCACCGCGCCATGGCCGGCGGCCTGCCGGCGGTGGAGATGTCGCTCTCCTTCTTCCCCCAGTTCGGGGACATCGTCTGGACCTCCGCCGACTGGATGGGGGCCGAGGCGCTGTTCCGCGCCGTACTGCCCGCCTGGCACCACGGGGTGCCGGTGGTGGCCCGCGCCGGGGGTTTCGATCCGGCCGCCGCGCTGGAGCTGATGTCGCGCCACGGGGTGCGCACCCTCTATGTGCCGCCCGCCCATCTGGGCGCCCTGGCCGAGGCGGCGTCCACCCGGCCCCACGCCATGCCGCGCGCCATCGCCACCGGCCCGGAGCCCGTGGACGAAGCCCTGCACGAGCGGGTGATCAAGGTGTTCGGCGTCCACGCCAACGAGGCGTGGGGGGTGCTGGAAAGCGGCGCGGTGTCGGCCAATCTGGCCGGGCTGATGGAATTGCGCCCGCCGTCGCCCGGCCGGGCGGCGCCGGGCCTGTCGGTGGAGGCGGTGGACGAGCGCGGCCGCCCGCTGCGGGCCGGCGACCGGGGCGTGCTGGCGGTGTCGCCCAACGCGCCGGGCAGCTTTCTCGGCTATTGGGGCGACGGCGGTGGCGCGGCGCGGCGGGTCAACGGCTGGCTGCTCACCGGACGCGGCGGTTTCCGCGACCTGGACCATTACCTGTGGCCCGATCCGCCGGCGGTGGCGGACGGCGCCGTCCGGGTGAGGGGCGGGACGGTGCTGCCCGACGAGGTCGAGGCGGCGCTGGCCGCCCATCCCGACGTGGCGGCGGCCGGCGTGGTGGAATGGCCGGCCGGCGAGTTGAAGGCCTTCGTGGTGTCCCGGGGACGCCCGGGCGAGGCCGCCTTCGCCCGCGAGTTGCAGGGCTGGGTCAGCCTGACCCGTTCGCCCATGGAGGTGCCGTCGCGGGTGGATTTCGTCGAGGAACTGCCGTTGTCCATGGATGGCAGCGTGCGGCGGGGTGATCTGCTCGACCGTCCCATCCGTGTCGATGCCCCCTCTCCCGACGACCGTTGGCCGGGAAAGGGGCGCTGACCCCTGGTGCTTTGCCACCGGAAGTGGCATGATCCTCCGATAAGGACGGGGGATCATGCCATGGGGCGGGCGGCCGAGCATGTGGAACTGACGGAAGAGCAGCAACTGCTGCTCGACAAGATGAGCGCGCTGATCGACGGCCAGACCGACGGGCTGGTCCTGATGGCCGCCGCCCAGGATATGGTGGGCGGCTTGCTGCGGCGCGACTGCGACAGCCAGCTGCGCGAGCAGACCCTGGGCGAGATTTCCCGCTTCTTCCTCGGCATCATCAAGGCGCCCAACCTGTCCGACCAGTACAAGATGGGCCGCCTGAAGGCATTCGCCCGGGCCACGGTCAAGATCCTGCTCGACCGCCGCCCCCAACTGGCCGCCGAGGCCCCGCCGGCGCCTCCGCCGGGCCTCGCCCGCCGGGCTGCCGACCACGCCCCGCCGGTCCGCTGAAGGGTCTCGGCGGCTCAGAAGCCGAATCGTTTGTCAAGAATCCGATTGCTTCATAAAGGCGAAACCCTGTAATCTGTGGCTTGTGCCAGAAGGCGCTGCAAGGGGCGAAGTGTCATCGGACCGCCGTTCCCGGCAGTTGTCATTGTCCATTGATAATAGGAGGGCAGAATGTCCACCTCGATCGCATCAGACGCACCGCTAAGGTCACCGGTCGCCGAGGCGCCCCATGTGGCGGCGCATGCGGCCCAACCTGCGACTGTCGAGGCCCCGGAAAGCGTTTCCGTCTCCGAAGCCCCGCGTTACACCTCTCCGGTGATCAAGGTCGATAGCGGAACCGGTCTGGCTCTGCTGGTCGTCCGCGACGGCGATACGGGCAAGGAAGTCGAGCAATACCCTTCGCGCCAGGTGGTGGAAGAGTATAAGCGCAACATTCCGACGGCGATCGACCATCCGCAGGCTTCGTCGGCCAGGGCGCCGGCCGCCGAGGATGTCAAGGCTCCGCCCGCTCCGGTGTCCGCCGCTCCCAGCGCTCCGGCTCCCGCGGCCGCCCCCGCGCCGACCGGCGGTTCGATCAAGATCTGAGCGGCGGCCGTTTCGCCGCCGCTTGGGCCTGGAAAAACGGCCGGCTCGATACCGGGGCCGGTCCTGTAGCCCCACTCGTCATTCAGGTTCGGCCATTGGGTCGGGCCTGCTTTCGCACGTCTGGAGCAATCCGCTCTCAGCCGCCGAGCGCCGTGCCCAGGCGCCGTTCCGCCGCCGCGTCGCCCAGCAGGCCGATGCGCAGGATGTCTGAGCGGAAGGCAAAGGCGCGGACCAGGATGCCGGCCCGGCCCAGGCGCTCGTAAAGCTCGGCGGCGTGGTCGTGGCGGGCCAGACGGAACAGGAAGGTGCCGCCCGCCACCTCCAGTCCCGCTCCGCCCAGGATGGCGTCCAGGCGGGCGGCGGCATCGGACAGGCGAGCGATGGTGGCGGCGCTCCACGCCTCGTCGGCCAGGGCGGCGGCGCCGATGCCGAGCGCCGGGCCGGAGACCGGCCAGGGGCCGAGATGGGCGGCGAGGCGGTCCGCCATCTCCTCCGCCGCCACGGCGAAGCCCAGGCGCAGCCCGGCCAGGCCGAAGAACTTGCCGAACGAGCGCAGCACCACCAGGCCGGGCCGGGTTGCGGCGGTCAGCGACAGGTCGGGGCGCTCGTCGCAGAAGGCCTCGTCCACCACCAGCAACCCGCCGCGCGCCGCCAGCCGGGCGGCCAGATCGAGCAATTGCCCGGGGGCGATGATCCGCCCGTCGGGATTGTTGGGATTGACCGCCACCACCACGGTGGCGTCGCCCGCCTCGTCCAGCCGGCCGATCTCGCGCACCCGGTGACCGGCGGCGGCCCAGGCGCGGGCATGCTCGCCATAGGTGGGGCCGAGGATGGCGGCATCGGCGGGCGGGGTGATGCGGGGCAGGGCCTGGATCAGGGCCTGACTGCCGCTTCCCGCCACCACCCGGGCGTGCGGCGGCACCGCCCAGCGCCGGGCGGCCGCCTCCAGCAGGGATTGGTGGGCGGCGGAATCGGGAAGCCGCCGCCAGCATTCGGGCGGCAGTTCGGGCAGGGGATAGGGCCAGGGATTGATGCCGGTGGACAGGTCCAGCCAACCTTCGGCGGGACGGCCCCACCGGGCCTGGGCGGCGGCGAGGTCGCCGCCGTGAAGGGGAAGGCGGGCGTGAAGGGGAAGGTGGGTCAGCTTCGGTTGGCGCTTTCCAGCAGCCCCTCGGAAATCTGCAGGTTGACGTTGACCAGGGTGGTGATGGTGTTGTCGCTGATCTCGACGCCCTTCTTCAAGGTGGTGTCGGCCACGAAGTCGGACAGGCGCTTCAGGTTGGCCTTGACCGGGTCGGGAAGGGTGCTGTCGGCGTCGGAGACCAGGGTGCGGATGGCGACCCACAGCTGGAGATTCTGTTCCAGCGCCGCGGCCAGGCGGGCCTTGTCGCCGCGCGACTGGTCCAGGGTGATGGCCGCCTCAACCAGGCCGAAGGCATCCTGTTCGCCGATCTTCAGCGATTCGATCTGGATTGCTTGGGACATACGCTTTCCCCCGACTTCAAACGAGCGCGGCCCATCGCCGCCTCGGCACGTTGCCGAATCATACGTCAGACAATGGAATCTTGCCAAACCGTATGTTTAGAAACCCTTAATCGGGAGGCGACGCGCGTTGACGCCCCGCGGCCCGCCCCCTATCCTCGCCGAATGATGTATCGACGATGGGGTGCCCGGTGAGCGGTGGCAAGCACAAGACGGCGGACCAACTCCTGCAGGATGCGGTGAAGCTCCATCTGTCCGGCGACCTGGACGGGGCCGGGCGCCTCTACAAGAGCTTGCTCAAGCAGATGCCACTCCATCCCGACGGCCTGCACCTGTCCGGGTTGGCCGCCATGCAGAAGGGCGAGTTGAAGGAGGCCGAGCGCCTGATCCGCGGCGCCATCGCCGCCAGCCCCAAGGCCGCCGCCTATCACGGCAATCTCGGCACCGTGCTGATCTCGGCCGGCCGGCCCGATCAGGCCATGGAATGCTATCGCCGCGCCGTCGAGCTGGACGAATCCTATGTGGACGGCTGGCGCAACATGGCCAGTCTGGCGGCCAGGACGGGCGATCACGAGGGCTCGGCCCTGGCCTACAGCAACGTGGTGCGGCTGACCGGCGGCGCCGATGGCGGGGCGCTGGGCTATCTCGGCCTGGAACTGGCGGTGCTGTGCGACTGGGACAACATCCCCATGGTCCGGGAAGCCATCTCCGCCCTGCCGTCCTGGCGGACCGGCAAGAGCCTGCCGGTCCCGCCCTTCACCCTGCTGATCCACGATTTCAGCCCGGCCGAGCAGCGCCGCCACGCCGACGAGGCCGCCTCGTTCATCGAGAATCGGACCGCTCCCATGCGCCACGCCCCGCAGGCGCGGCGCCCGCGCCTGCGGCTGGGTTACCTGTCCGAGGATTTCCACGACCACGCCACCGCCTATCTGCTGGCCGAGGCGCTGGAAAGCCACGACCGTTCCCGCTTCGAGATCTTCGCTTATTCCTACGGCCCCGAGGCCGAGGGGCCGGTGCGCGCCCGGCTGAAGGGCGCCTGCGACCACTGGGTGGAACTGGGACGGCTGTCCGACGCCGACGCGGCCGGGCGCATCCGGGCGGACGGCATCGACATCCTGGTCGACCTGAAGGGGCACACGGGTATGGCCCGCACCGGCATCCTGGCCGCCCGCCCGGCGCCGCTCCAGGTGGCGTGGCTGGGCTTTCCCGGCACCTTCGGCGGCAGCTGCATGGATTACATCATCGCCGACCGCTTTGTGATTCCGCCCGGCGCCGAGGGCGATTATGCCGAGCAGGTGGTGCGCCTGCCGCTGTGTTACCAGCCCAACGATTCGCGCCGTCCCCGCGCCGCCGCCCGCGAGCCCAAGGCCAAATGGGGTCTGCCCGGCGACGCCTTCGTGGTGGCGGTGTTCAACAACAGCTTCAAGATCAACGCCGAGGCCTTCGCTGTGTGGATCAGCGTGCTGCAGGCGCAGCCCGACGCGGTGCTGTGGTTCGTGGAATTCCATCCGGCCGCCACCGCCAGCCTGCGGGCCATGGCGCAGGCGGTAGGCATCGACCCGGCCCGGCTGGTCTTCGCGCCGCGCCTGTCCCAGGCCGAGCATCTGGCCCGCCTGTCGGCCGCCGACCTGTTCCTCGACACCTGGCCATGCGGCGGCCACACCACGGCCAGCGACGCCCTGTGGGCCGGGGTGCCGCTGGTGGCCTGGGCCGGGCGGACCTTCGCCTCGCGGGTGGCGGGATCGCTGCTCCACGCCCTGGGCTTCGACGAACTGATCGCCGAGTCGCAAGGGGCCTACTACGCCCTGGCCCAGCATCTGGCCAAGGACCGCGACGCCCTGGCCCAATTGCGCGCGCGCCTGTGGGCCGCCGGCCAATCCTCGCCCCTGTTCGACGGCAAGGCCTTCACCCCGCCGCTGGAACAGGCCTTCGACACCATGTGGGCGACGTGGGAGACGGGCGGAAAGCCCCAGGGTTTCGACGTTTAGACCCCCAGCACCCACCGCACCCGCAGGCTCCGCCCCGAGGTGAAGCCGCGCTTGAAGAAGGCGATGGAGATTTCCTTGTCGTCGGCATGGCCGCGCGGCGGAATCTCGCCCAGGTCGAAGCGGGCCAAGCCCGCCTCCCTGGCGCGCAGGATGGTGTTCCACAGCGGCCAGTGGCCCAGCGGCTTGTCGAACTTGTCGCGGTCGTAGACCCCCGAGGCGTAATAGGCGGTGCCGCCCGCCCACACCACGATGGAGCCGGCGGCCAAGGTGCCGTCTTCAAGGAAGCCCAGGGCCATCTCGGCGCGGCCTTGGATGATCTCGTCCCAATAGACCTGCCAGTAATCGTCGCTCCGCCGCCTTCCGCCGGCGATGCGGGCGTGGAAACCGGGGAACAGGTCGAACAGGGCGCGGTCGGGAGTGGCGGCGTTGACGAAGGAGAGCGTCAGGTTGCGGCTGCCCCAGTTGGTCAGCGAGCGGTAGCTGTCGCGGATATCGGCGCGCAAGGCTTCCGGCGGGTGCGACAGGTCGACCATGGCCGAGGCCTGGACGCTGCCCTCGGCGCCCCGGTCCACCAGCAGGGTGGCCAGCGGATCACCCCCGGTGCTTGCCGCGCCGCCGATCACCAGACGGCCGGCGCCGGTCTCCCTGGCGATTGCGGCCAGATGGTCCAGCGCGGCGGTGAGGCTGTCCCTGATATGCCGGGGTTCGGCGCCGTCCTTCCAGGCCAGCACCGCCGGCAGGCCCCAGAACGATACCTGATCCGGCCCGGCCGTGGCGCGCACCCGCGCCACCGGCCCGGCCGGGCCGCTCACCTGGAACGAGCAATCCCGGTGGGCCGGGGCGACGGTGGGATAAAGCCGGGCGGCGAAGCCTCCGCGCAGGGGGTGGGCGTCCCAGTCGGGAAAGTCCTCCGCCGCCGCGCCGGGATCGATGGGTTCCGCCCGGTACCTGGACATTATCCGCGCTCCAGCGCGCGCAAGCCGGCCATGTTCTCCGCCACCTTGGTAAAGGCGTTGGCCACGTCGTCCAGATCGGCGCGGCTGGCCGGCGGGCGCATCAGTTCGTGGGTGATCACCCGGTTGAAGTGGGCGTCCTCGGTATCGGGGCACGTGCCGGCGGCGTAGTCGGGGGCGCCGGAATAGTGGGGGCACTTGAAGGGGCAGCCCACCTCGCCGTAGCCCATCTGGCGCTGGTAGAGGGGCTGGAGGTAGAGGGGGCGGACATAGCCCTCGCCCATCAGCACGCCTTCGCCTTCCCGCAATTCGGTGGCGGCCAGTTCGGCCTTCAGTGCCCGCACGAAGGTGGTGCGCGGCACGCCGGCCGCCTCGGCGTCATAGGACAGGGCGTGGACGTAGTAGACGTGCTCGACCCCGTCCTGCACCCGGGGCATGGACAGGAAGGGGATGCCCTTGATGCGGTCCTCCAGGTAGCTGACGTTGGCCTGGCGGCGCTTGACCAGATCGGGCCCCTTCAACAGCTGGCGCCGGCCGATGGCCGCCTCGATCTCGCCTAAGCGGAAGTTGAAGCCGATCATGTTGACCAGATCGGTGACGCCCTTCTTTTCCACCACCGCCTCGGCGTGGTTGCGGATCAACTGCAGCTTCTCGGCCAGCCGGGGATGGTTGGTGGTGACCACGCCGCCTTCGCCGGTATGGATGTGCTTGTGGTAGTTGAGGCTGAACACTCCCATGTGGCCGAGCGTGCCCACCTTGCGGCCCTTGTAGGTGGCGAAGGGCGCCTGGGCACAATCCTCGATCACCGTCAGCCCGTGTTCCTCGGCCAGGGCCATGATGGGGTCCATGTCGGCCACGTTGCCGAAGATGTGCACCACGATGATCGCCTTGGTGCGGGGCGTGATCTTGGCCGCGATGGTCCTGGCCGACAGGCAGTAGCTGTCGGGATCGATGTCGGCGAACACCGGCACGGCGTTGAACACCAGGGCGGCCACCGCCGAGGCGCTCATGGTGTAGGGCGAGACGATGACCTCGTCCCCCGGCCCGATGCCCGCCGCCCCCGCCGCGGCGTAAAGGCCGCTGGTCGCCGAGTTGACGCTGACCGCGTGGGCGGCGTCGAAGGCGGTGGCCCATTCGTGTTCGAAGGCCTTGATCTCGGGACCGCCGAAGAAGTCGTTGTGCCAGGTGCCGAGGAAGCGCGACAGGATGCCGCTTTCCATCACCTTGGCCACGGCGGCGCGGTCGTCGTCCCCGATCACCGAATAGGCGGGGAACAGCTTGGTGCGGACGGGGGCGCCGCCCAGCAGGGCCAGGGTGCTCATGGATGGGTCTCCGGCAGGGACGAGAGGAAGGCGCACAGCTCCTGCGCCGCCAGCGCGGTACGGCCCGTGCTGCGCAGCGGCGTGCCGTCGTTCAAGTGGCGGGCGATGTTGTCGACGGCGTCCAGCATGGCGTAGCCCAGGCCGCTATCCTTGGTCGCGCCCTCGGCCAGGGCGCGATAGCCGGCAAAGCGCGGGCTGTCGGTCACCGGGCGCCTGATGATTCTGAAGGCCGAATCGGTCAGGCTGATCCGGCCGCCGGAAAACAGCAGATCGGCCTCGAACAGCGAAAAGGCGGTCATGTCGGCGCCCAGCAGGTGGATGGGGGCGCCTTCGGCGGTTTTCACCACCACGTCGCGGGTGGGGTCGTCGAGGCGGCCGTCCGCCACGATGCCCAGGGCGCAGACCGGCGACAGCCCGCCCAGCAGGAAGGACAGCAGGTCGAGGAAATGGCTGCCGTTGTTCAGCAGGCCCTTGGTGTACCAGGCGCTGGCCTTCTGGAAGGCTCCCCATTGGCCCCGGGCGATCTCGCCCTGCAAATGGACGAGGCCGCCGGCCCAGCGGCGGAGGTAATTCACCGCCAGCGGCTTGCCGGCCCGCTCATAGGCCTCGACGACGGCGCGCGACCGGGCCACGTCGTCGGTCAGCGGCTTCTCGGCGAAGACCAGACGGGCGGGGCCGGGCAGCAGGGCTTCCAGGGTCTCCGCATGACAGCGGGTCGGCACGCAGACGCTGGCCACGTCGTAGGGCACGTTCACCTCGGCCAGAGCGGCGAAGCCGGCGGGAATACCCCAGTGGGCCATGAAGGCGGCGCGGCGTGCCGCGTCGGGCTCGACGCAGGCGGCGATCTCGAAGCCGGGATGGCGGCGGTAGGCCTTGGCGTGGGTCAGCACCTGCTCGGAACCGGGGTCGGCCTCGTCATAGCCGCCGGCGATGGCGCCGCAGCCGATGATGATGGCCCGCAGCCTCTCAGACCCAGCGGTGGGCGACATGATCGTTGATCTTGCGCAGTTCGGGATGGGCCCGCAGCAGGGCCAGGATGTCGGCCAGGGAGAAGCCCGGACCCCTGGGCAGCAGCGCCGAGAACACGGTATCGATCAGCTCGTAATCCTGCGGCGTGTCGAGCGTCAGGCGCAGTTCGGGGTCGTGCAGCCCGGGCGGGGCGGCCAGATTCATCAGGGAATAAAGTTCCGGGTGGCGGTAGATGTAGAGGCTGACATGCTCGTGGTCGGTGGGATCATTGGTGCGGGCGGCCACGTCGTCCAGCACCGAGGTGGCGAACACCTGGGTGTCCATGCCGATGGGGTAGGTGCGTTCCAGCACGTTGGAAAGGTAGTCGATGCCCGAGGCGCGGTAGGCCTGGACGCATTGCTCGACGATCAGGGGATCGATCAGCGGGCAGTCGCCGGTCAGCTCGACGATGACGTCGGCGCTGAAGGCGTGGGCGGCGTCCAGCACGCGGGCCAGCACGTCGTCCTCCGAGCCGCGCCAGCAGCCGATGCCCAGCTCCTTGGCCAGGGCCTCGACGGAATCGTCGGCGGCGTTGACCGTGGTGGCGACCACGATGCCGTCCAGGGATGGAACCATCCCGAGGCGCTCGACCATGCGGGCCAGCATGGGCTTTCCCTGGGCGGGCAGCAGCACCTTGCCCGGCAGGCGGGACGAGGTCATGCGCGCCTCGATGGTGGCGACGATCTTCATGGGCGGGCAAACTCTTCCGTGGCGGTGGCGAAAGGGTAGGACCGCGCCGTTAAGATCGGCTTAAGCCCCAGCCCCGCCCCGTGGTAGAAGCGTGCCATGACCCCCGACGAAATCCTTTCCCGCGTGCTCTACAAGGACCAGGACGTCATCGTCCTGGACAAGCCCGCCGGACTGGCGGTGCACGCCGGCCCCAACTCCCCCGATCACCTGGAGCTCTATCTGCCGGGGCTGTCGTTCGGCTGGGCCGAGGTGCCCAAGCTCGCCCACCGCCTGGACCGCGACACCTCGGGTTGCCTGATCCTCGGGCGCCACGCCAAGGCCATCAAGCGGCTGGGCAAGATGTTCGAGCAGCATCGGGTGGACAAGGTCTACTGGTCGGTCTGCCATGGGGCGCCGGAAGCCGACAGCGGCACGGTGGACGCCCCCCTGCTCAAGGTCTCGGCGCGTGGCCAGGGCTGGCGGATCAAGGTCGATCCGGCGGGGCAGCCTTCTATGACCGACTGGTCGGTATTGGGGCGGGGCGGGGGGCTGTCCTGGATCGAATGGCGGCCCCGCACCGGGCGCACCCACCAGATCCGCATCCACGCCAAGCATCTGGGTTGTCCGCTGCTGGGCGATGCCTATTACGGCCCCGACCCGGAAACCAAGGTCCGGCTGCACCTGCTGGCCCGCGCGGTGTCGTTTCCCGCTTTGGCGCCGTCCAAGGAGCCGGTGCGGGTCACGGCGCCGCCGCCCGCCCATATGATCGAGGCGTTGCGGACGTGCGGGTGGCGGGGGGATTGATACCCGGCTTGCCTTTATGGCATCATACGCCATATGAAGGCGGCGCGGATATTCTATGATCGGATGGATTTTCCCGATTGCGCCATCGTCGAGATGGTTATCTGGGCGGTACCGTCACCGGTCGAGGGTAGCGCGCATGGACTGAAGTACAGCCTGTTCTACGGCTATCCCGGCCGGCGGCTGATAGGGTACGACAACGAGCGCGGCAAGGGAGATCACCGGCATATCGATGGGCGGGAGGAAGCGTATTCCTTCACCACCCCCGAGGGGCTGGTCGCCGATTTTCTGGCCGATATTCGACGGATGAGAGGTGAGCCATGAATGGCGGCAGCGTCAATGTTCGCATCGGCACGCTCGATGACATGGGGCGGCGCTTCAGCGATGCCTGGCACCGGGCCGAGGCCGGCGAGGCGGTGGACGAAAGCAACCTGACCTTCCCCGACCTGGAGGCGCTGCTGGCGGCCTTGACGCCCAAGCGCCTGCACCTGCTGCGCCACGTCCGTCACCATCCGGCCCCCAGTATCAAGGCGCTGGCCGCCGAACTGCACCGTGACTACAAGAACGTCCACCGTGATGTGGACACGCTGTCCAGGCTGGGTTTGCTGGCTCGCACCCCCCAGGGTGTGGTGGCGCCCTATGGCGCGGTCGAGGCCCGGCTGGTTCTATGACCCGCCCCCTGCCCTTCGACTTCATGGAACGCCCGCCTCTGCCCGAAGGCGATGTGGAGTTCAAGATCGTCTCCGATTACCAGCCGGCCGGCGACCAGCCCCAGGCCATCGACCAATTGTCGGCGGGGGTGACGGCCGAGGAGCGCGACCAGGTGCTGCTGGGGGTCACCGGCTCGGGCAAGACCTTCACCATGGCCCATGTCATCGCGCGGACCAAGCGCCCGGCCCTGGTGCTGGCCCCCAACAAGACCCTGGCCGCCCAGCTTTACGCCGAGATGAAGGGGTTCTTTCCCGACAACGCGGTGGAGTATTTCGTCTCCTATTACGACTACTACCAGCCCGAAGCCTATATCCCGCGCACCGACACCTATATCGAGAAGGATTCGGCGGTGAACGAGCAGATCGACCGCATGCGCCATGCGGCGACGCGGTCCCTGCTCGAGCGCCGCGACGTGATCCTGGTGGCCTCGGTGTCATGCATCTACGGCATCGGCTCGGTGGAATCCTATGCCCGCATGACCGTGGCGCTGAAGGTGGGCGAGTGCATCGACCGCTCCGACCTTTTGAAGCGGCTGGTGGAGTTGCAGTATACCCGCAACGACGCCGCCTTCGAGCGCGGCACCTTCCGCGTCCGGGGCGATGCGGTGGAGATCTTCCCGGTCCACTACGAGGACCGCGCCTGGCGCCTCTCCCTGTTCGGCGACGAGATCGAGGCCATCAACGAATTCGATCCCCTGACCGGCGAGAAGACCTGTTCGCTGTCGGAGGTGACCGTCTATCCCTCCAGCCACTACGTTACGCCGCGCCCCACGGTGACCCAGGCCATCAAGGGCATCAAGGCGGAGCTGAAGGAGACGCTGGAGCGCTTCCACGCCGAGGGCAAGCTCCTGGAGGCGCAAAGGCTGGAGCAGCGCACCAATTTCGACCTCGAGATGCTGGAGACCACCGGCCACTGCAAGTCCATCGAGAACTATTCCCGCTACCTCACCGGGCGGCGTCCCGGCGATCCGCCGCCCACCCTGTTCGAGTATCTGCCGGAAGACGCCCTGCTGATCGTCGATGAAAGCCACGTCACCGTGCCGCAGATCGGCGGCATGTTCCGGGGCGACTTCAACAGGAAGAGCGTGCTGGCCGAATTCGGTTTCCGCCTGCCGTCCTGCATCGACAACCGGCCCCTGAAGTTCGAGGAATGGGAGCTGATGCGGCCCCAGACCGTCTACGTCTCGGCCACGCCGGGGCCGTGGGAGATGGAGCGCACCGGCGGGGTGTTCACCGAACAGGTGATCCGCCCCACCGGCCTGATCGATCCCGTCTGCATCGTGCGTCCCGTCGAGCATCAGGTGGACGATCTGCTGGCCGAGGTGCGGCAGATGGCGCGCCTTGGCAACCGCACCCTGGTCACCACGCTGACCAAGCGCATGGCCGAGGATTTGACCGAGTACATGCACGACAACGGGGTGCGGGTGCGCTACCTGCATTCCGACATCGACACCCTGGAGCGCATCGAGATCATCCGCGACCTGCGCCTGGGGGCCTTCGACGTGCTGGTGGGCATCAACCTGCTGCGCGAAGGCCTCGACATTCCCGAATGCGCCCTGGTGGCCATCCTGGATGCCGACAAGGAGGGCTTCCTGCGCTCCAAGACCTCGCTGATCCAGACCATCGGCCGCGCCGCGCGCAATATCGACGGCCGGGTCATCCTCTATGCCGACAAGATGACCGCCTCGCTGGACTACGCCCTGGCCGAGACCAACCGCCGGCGCGAGAAGCAGCAGGCCTACAACGCTCTCCACGGCATCACCCCGGAAGGCATCCGGAAGGCGGTGTCCGACGTGATGGACAGCGTCTACGAGGCCGATTACGTCACGGTGGGCACCGGCGATTCCGGGCTGGCCCACGGGGTCGGCCACAACCTGGCCTCGGTCAAGGCCGACATCGAGAAGCGCATGAAGGCGGCCGCCGCCGACCTGGAATTCGAGGAGGCCGCCCGGCTCAGGGATGAACTGCGCCGGCTGGAGGCCCTGGACCTCGGCATCGAGGTCAATCTGGGAACCAAGGGACGGCCCCGCCCCACCGGTAAGCCCAAGGGGCGGCGACGCGGTTGATTCGGTATCTACCCATCGGTCAGGGGGACGAAGGCTTTCTACTCTGTTAGAGTAAGTCCAGAGGATGGGGCCGGCGGCTGCGCCGGCAGGGAAGGAGCGCGGGTAGGCTCATGGAGCGGATCGGTAAATACGTCATTCACACGGCGGTGGTGACCTCGGGCTATGCCCGGATTCTGCTGTGCCACGACCCGGACCTCCAGGTTCCGGTGGCGATCAAGCTGTTCGACCCCAAGCCGGGCGACGACGGGCCGTTGAGCCCGGCGCAGCAGCTGACCCGTTTCCTGACCGAGGTCCGCACCCTGGCCTCCTTCGACCATCCCTATATCGTCGGGGTCAAGACGCTGGAGCATCTGGCCGACGGGCGGCCCTATTTCGTCATGCCCTACATGGCGGCCCATCTGCCCTACGAGATCGGCAAGGACTTCGCCACGGCGGAGGAGGCGGCCGCCGCCTCCGAGCGCGACCGGCCGCGCCGCATGAGCGGCCAGCGGGCCATGCTGGTGATGAAGCAGCTGTCCTCGGCGGTGCTGGCGCTGCACAAGCGCAATCTGGTGCACCGCTCGCTGAAGCCGTCCAACGTCCTGCTGTCCGCCACCCAGAACGGCGCGGTCAAGCTGTGCGACTTCTCGCTGATCAAGCTGGCGGAAAAGAACCTGCCGCTGCCCGATTTCTGGATGGGTGACGCCGCCTATACCGCGCCCGAACAGCGCGAGAACGCCACCGCCGTCAAGGCCAGCGCCGACGTCTATTCCCTGGGCGTGCTGGCCTGCCGCCTGCTGGTCGGCGCATTGCCCGACCTGTCGGCCGGTCCGGCGGTCCTGGGCGGCGGTTTCCCCGCCCAGCTGGTGGAGCTGGTCGCCGCCTGCACCGATCCCGATCCGTCGCGCCGTCCGCCCCATGCGGGCGAGGTGCTGGGCGGCCTCGACCGCGTGCCGCCGCCGGCCCGGCCCGGCCCGGCCAAGCCGGTGGTCCAGGTGGTGAGCAAGCCGCGGGCCGTGGCCCCCGCTTCCCCGCCGGCTCCCCAACCGGTCGCCGCCGAGTCCTGATGACCCACGACCCTGTGTCGCCCCGCTTGCCGCGCGCCGCCCTGGTCACCGGGGGCGGGCGGCGGATCGGCCGCGCCATCGCCCTCGATCTGGCCCGCCAGGGCTTCGCCGTCGCCGTCCACTATCACCATTCGGCGGACGAGGCCGATGCGGTGGCCGCCGAGATCGCCGGGATGGGCGGACGCGCCGCCGCCCTGGCCGCCGATCTGGAGCGCGAGGATCAGGTGGCGGGACTGATCGGCAGAGCGGCGGAGGCCGTGGGGGCCGCTGGGCCTGCTGGTCAACAACGCCTCGGTGTTCGAGAAGGACGACGCCCTGGGGGCGAACCGGGCCAGCTGGGACCTCCACATGGAGGTCAATTTGCGCGCCCCCTTCGTCCTGACCCAGGAATTCGCCCGCCAATTGCCCGAAACCGCCGAGGGGCTGGCGGTTAACCTGCTGGACCAGCGGGTGTGGAGCCTTACCCCCCATTTCACCAGTTATACCCTGTCCAAGGCCGCCCTGTGGGCCGCTACCCAGACCCTGGCCCTTGCCCTGGCGCCGCGCATCCGCGTGGTGGGCATCGGCCCCGGCCCGGCCCTGCCCAGCACCCGCCAGAGCGACGCCCAGTTCGCCGCCCAGGTGGCGGAGCTGCCGCTGGGGCGCGGCACCTCGCCCGACGAGGTCTGCCGCACCCTGCGATACCTCTTGGCCACGCGGTCCATCACCGGGCAAATGATCGCATTGGATGGTGGGCAGCATCTGGGCTGGGCAACCGGCGGAACTGCTCCCAACGAATAGGCGTGGTCGTTTGGTGCGGTGCGGTGGCTGCCTCTTTTGAACCGCTTCCGCAACGGTCCAGGCAATGCCTGGGACTCTGCCCGGCCCTGGACCGTGTCGAGTTGTTCACAGGTCTTAACGCGTCCGGGCGGTTGTCAGGAACCCCCCTTTCTGTCCAGGGGAAAAGCCGATATTTGCCAATTGTTTACACTTGACTTGGTTAAGTCATTGAAAAATAACGTTATGGCTAGGGTGCTTACAAAATGGGCAAAGTGCTAGGACCCCAGGAGACTCAAGGGGGCGACCCGTGCAGCATGAACTTGCCAACAGACTTATCAACAGGTTTCGTGGATATCCCGCGATGCAAGGGAAATTCTGCTGCCCCAGCGAAAAGGATAGGCTAAACCTCTGCCGCTGGTCTGCGGGAGGAGCGCCTTGACCGAATCGGAACGCCCGGCCATGCCCCTGGCCACTGGTGTGGAGGTTATCGCCCAAGTGGTGGCGACCCTGCCGGGAAGCCCCGGGGTCTATCGCATGCTCAACAGCAAGGGCGACGCCCTCTATGTGGGCAAGGCCAAGAGCCTGAAGAAGCGGGTGGTGGCCTATACCCGGCCAGACCGCCTGCCGCTGCGCCTGCAGCGCATGATCGCCGAGACCGCCTCCATGGAGGTGGTGACCACGCGGACCGAGGTCGAGGCGCTGCTGCTGGAAAGCAACCTGATCAAGACCCTGGGGCCGCGCTACAACATCCTTCTGAAGGACGACAAGAGCTTCCCCCACATCCTGGTCACCAATGACCACGACTGGCCGCAGGTGCTGAAGCACCGGGGCGCCAGGAACCGCAAGGGCGAGTATTTCGGCCCCTTCGCCTCGGCCGGCGCCGTCAACCAGACCCTGGCGGCGCTGCAGCGGGCCTTCCTGCTGCGCTCGTGTTCCGATTCGGTGTTCGCGTCCCGCACCCGGCCCTGCCTGCTGTTCCAGATCAAGCGTTGCTCGGCGCCGTGCGTCGAACGCATTCCCCGCGACGAGTATCTGGCCCTGGTGGAAGAGGCGAGGGCCTTCCTGTCGGGACAGAGCCGGCGCGTCCAGCACGATCTCACCGCCCGCATGGAGGCGGCGGCCGAAGCCATGGAATACGAGACGGCGGCGGTGTTCCGCGACCGCATCCGCGCCCTGGCCCGCATCCAGGCCCACCAGGACATCAACTCTGCCGAGGTGGAGGAGGCCGATGTGGTGGCACTGCATCAGGCCGGCGACGGGGTGTGCATCCAGGTGTTCTTCTTCCGCTCGGGCTGCAATTACGGCAACCGCGCCTATTTCCCCGTCCACACCCAGGGCGAGGAGGCGCCGGAGATCATGGCCGCCTTCCTGGGGCAGTTCTACGCCGACAAGACGCCGCCCCGCGAAATCTTGCTGTCGCTGGAGCCCGCCGAGGCCGGCATCGTCGCCCAGGCCCTGTCGGAGAGAGCGGGGCGCAAGGTGGCGCTCTCGGTGCCGAAGCGCGGCGACCGCAAGCGGCTGCTCGAGCATGCGCTCGACAACGCCCGCGACGCCCTGGGGCGGCGCATGGCGGAAAGCGGGGCGCAGAGGAAGCTGCTGGAGGGCGTGGCCGAGGTCTTCGGGCTGGACTCGGTGCCCGAACGCATCGAGGTCTACGACAATTCCCATATCCAGGGTTCGGATGCGGTGGGGGCGATGATCGTCGCCGGTCCCGACGGGCTGATGAAATCGGCCTACCGCAAGTTCAACATCCGCTCTACCGAACTGACCCCCGGCGACGATTTCGGCATGATGCGCGAAGTGCTGACCCGGCGCTTCGCCCGCGCCCAGAAGGAGGACCCCGACCGCGACCGGGGATTGTGGCCCGATCTGGCCCTGATCGATGGCGGCCGGGGGCAGCTCAACGCCGCCCTGGGCGTGCTGGAGGAACTGGGCATCGACGACGTCATGCTGGTGGGCATCGCCAAGGGTCCCGACCGCAATGCCGGGCGCGAACGCTTCTTCCTGCCGGGCAAGGAGCCTGTCAGCCTGGAGATGCGCCACCCGGTACTCTACTTCCTCCAGCGCTTGCGCGACGAGGCCCACCGCTTCGCCATCGGCACCCACCGGGCCAGACGGTCCAAGGGGCTGGTCCAATCCACCCTGGACGCCCTGCCCGGCATCGGGCCGAAGCGCAAGAAGGCGCTGCTGCACCATTTCGGCTCGGCCCGCGCCGTGGCCGAGGCCGGCTTGCCCGACCTGGAAAGCGTCGAGGGAATCAGCCGCGCCATGGCCAAAAAGATTCATGACTACTTCCATCCCGAGGGGTAGTATTCGCCCCGCCATGCTGACCAGCCTTCCCAACCTGCTGACTCTTTCGCGGATCGTGGTGATTCCGCTGGTGGTCGGGCTGTTCTATGTGGATGGCGAGGGCGCCCGCTGGGCGGCCTGCGCCCTGTTCGTCGCCGCCGCCGTCACCGACTGGTTCGACGGCTATCTGGCGCGCTCTTGGAACCAGGTGTCCAAGTTCGGCCGTTTCCTCGACCCCATCGCCGACAAGCTGCTGGTGGCCTCGGTGCTGTTCATGCTGGTCGCCTTCGACCGGCTCAGCACCGTGTCGTTCCTGCCCGCCCTGATCATCGTGCTGCGCGAGATCCTGGTCTCGGGCCTGCGCGAGTTTCTGGCCGAGGTCCGGGTCGGCATGCCGGTGTCGCGCCTCGCCAAGTGGAAGACCGGCATCCAGATGACCGCCATCCCGGTGCTGCTGGTGGGCGACGCCGCCACCTTCATGCCCACCCGCCTGTTGGGCGAGGTCGGCCTGTGGGCCGCCGCCATCCTGACCATCATCACCGGCTGGGACTACCTGCGGTCCGGCATGCGCCACATGGGAGAGTCGGCGGAATGAAGGTGTTCGGCATCGCGGGACGCTCAGGCATGGGCAAGACCACGCTGGTCATCCGGCTGATTCCCTGGTTCCGGACGCGCGGCATCGCCATCTCCACCGTCAAGCAGGCGCACGAGGCCTTCGACGTGGACAAGAAGGGCAAGGATTCATACGAGCACAGGGAGGCCGGCGCCTCGGAGGTGATGATCGCCTCGGCCCGGCGCTGGGCGCTGATGCACGAATACCGCGACGAGCCGGAATACTCCATGGACCAGTTGCTGGCCCGCATGAGCCCGGTGGATCTGGTGCTGGTGGAGGGCTTCCGCCAGTGGCCCCATCCGCGCCTGGAGGTCTGGCGGGAAGAGGGGGGCAAGCCTCCCTTCTGGCCCGAGGACGACCGCATGCAGGCCCTGGTCAGCGACAGGATGGTGGCCGGCTGCCCGTTGCCCTGGCTCGATATCGACGATACCGACGCCATCGGCCGGTTTATCGTGGAAAGGGTGGGGCTGTGACCGACCGCTTCGCCGTGACCGCGGACATGATGACCGTCGCCGACGCCCTGGCCCGGTTGGAGGCGCGCCTCGCCCCCGCCGTGGCGGCCGAGGAACTGCGCCTGCACGATGCCCTGGGCCGCATCCTGGCCGAGGACGTGGTCTCGGCGGCCAACGTGCCGCCCCACGACAATTCGGCGGTGGACGGCTGGGCCTTCCGCCGCGCCGATCTGCCCGCCGACGGCTGCCTGCCGGTGGTGGGACGCGTCGCCGCCGGCCATCCCCTCGACGGTCCGCTGCCCAAGGGCGGCGCGGTGCGTATCTTTACCGGCGCCCCCCTGCCCGAGGGCGCCGACACCGTCGCCATGCAGGAAGACTGCAGGGATCAGGGCCAATCGGTGGTGTTGCCCATCCGTCTGGCCGAGGGCGACAACGCGCGTTCCGCCGGCGAGGATATCTCGCGCGGGTCGGTGGTGCTGCATGCCGGCAGTCGCCTGCGGCCGCAGGAGCTGGGCGTGGCGGCGGCCACCGGGCGTGCCTCGGTCAAGGTCTACCGGCGGCTGAAGGCGGCGGTGTTCTCCACCGGCGACGAGATCCGCGACCCCGGCACCGAACTGCCGCCCGGCTGCATCTACGACACCAACCGCTTCACCGCCGCGGGCCTGCTGCGCGCCCTGGGGGCCGAGGTCACCGATCTCGGCATCCTTCCCGACCGTTTCGAGACCATCAAGGCGGCCCTGGCCGAAGCGGCGGCGTCGCACCAGCTGATCCTCACCTCGGGCGGCGTCTCGGTGGGCGACGAGGATCATGTGAAGCCCGCCGTGCTGGCCCAGGGCTCGCTGGATTTCTGGCGTCTGGCCATCAAGCCCGGCCGCCCGGTGGCGCTGGGCGAGGTGGCGGGGACGCCCTTCGTCGGCCTGCCCGGCAATCCGGTGGCGGTGATGGTCACCTTCATGCTGATCGCCCGGCCCATGGTGCTGCGCCTGATGGGCGCCGCCCGCAGCGACCTGCCGCGCTATCCGGTGGAAGCGGGCTTTGCCTTCCGGCACAAGCCGGGGCGGCGCGAATACCTGCGCGCCCGTCTCGCCCACATGGACGGGCGGCTGGTGGCGGCCAAGTTCCCCTCGGACGGCTCGGGCGTGCTGACCTCCATGACCTGGTCGGACGGACTGGTGGACATCCCCGAGGAAAGGGGTGACATCGCGCCGGGCGAGATGGTGGATTTCCTCTCCTACGCGGACATGATGCGATGAAGGTGCTGTATTTCGCCTGGCTGAAGGCCAAAACCGGACTCGGGGAAGAGGATGTCATCCCGCCGGACGGTGTCGCCACCGTCGGGCAACTGGTGGAGTTCCTGAAGACCCGCTCGCCCGGCCATGCGGCGGCCTTCGAGGCCATGGGCGTGGTCCGGGTCGCGGTGAACCAGGATTATGGCGGCCTCGACACGCCGGTGAAGGCCGGCGACGAAGTGGCGTTCTTTCCGCCGGTGACGGGAGGCTGACATGGCCATCCGGGTCCAGCGCGAGGATTTCGACCCCGGCGCCGAGCTGGAACGCTTTTCCTCGGGCCGCACCGATGTGGGCGGCATCTGCCTGTTCGTCGGGCTGGTCCGCGACTATATGGGCCATGACCCGGCCTCGGGCGCGGCGGTCAATGCCATGACCCTGGAACACTATCCCGGCATGACCGAGCGCCAGCTGGAAGCCATCGAGGCCGAGGCTCGCGGCCGCTGGCCCCTGGACGACGCCCTGGTCATCCATCGCTACGGCAAGCTGGAGCCGGGCGAACGCATCGTGCTGGTGGCGGCGTCGTCGGCCCACCGCGATGCCGCCTTCGAGGCTTGCCGCTTCCTCATCGACTGGCTGAAGACCAAGGCGCCGTTCTGGAAGGTGGAGCACACCCCGGAGGGTGATGCCTGGGTGGACGCCAAAGAGTCCGACGATGCGGCGGCGTCGCGCTGGGATCGGGTGAAACCCTGAAGTCCAGGGGCAAAAGACTGAGGGATGACGGGCGCGGGGTCAAGACTTAACCGTCTTTTACCTTTTGTTAACCTCTTGCCCTGTGGTAGAATCCGAGTCTGTATTTCTCGGGTTTCGCCATGTCCGACTTGATCCGTCAATCCGTCTCCTGGCCTTACGTTCACGGTGCCCGCAGCTATTCCCGCGTCACCCAGCTGGCGTCGTCGCCGGCTGCCGGATCGTCGGAGAAGACGGAAGAGACGGACCGCCCCAAGGCCCCCAAGGCGGAAAGCGGCGAAAGCGAACCCGCCACCGCGACCACGCGCCGCGGGGCGCGGCTGGACCTTTCCATCTGACGCCGATCGGCCTTTGCTTCGATCCGCCATCCCGACGCCCCTGTATCCCGACGCCCTTGGGCGGAGGGATCTCGTCCTGGCTCGGCTTTTCAGGACCGGCGGTGATGGTCCAGGCTGAGGTCCTTCGCTTCGCTCAGGATGACCCGACCAGTCGGTCCATGGGACGGCTCTACTTGCCCTTTCTGGCCTTGCCCTTGGCGGGCGCCGCCGGTTTGGCTTCGGCGGGCTTGGCCTCGGTCCCCGGCCACAACCGGGTGTCGGGCGGCAGGGGGCTGTGGCGGTTGAATTCGCGCAGCTGGGCGCGGTAGAGGTCCAGGTAGTCGGCGCGGGCCAGCATCTCCGCCGCGTCGCTGTCCAGGTCGGTGCCGATCTCGTCGTAGACCTCCATGTTGGCGAGGTCGGGAACCGGCACCCGGCCGGCGACGAAATCGTCCCACATGCCTTCCAGCAAGGCATCCAGGTGGGTGACCAGCTTGTCGGTGTCGAACAGGTCGCAGGTGTTCCGGTTGGCCGCCAGCTTTTCGCGGTAGACGGCGCGGCGGCGCTTATCGTTGCCCAGGTCCACCGCCTTTTCCACGTAATCCTCGAAGGTGGTGCAGACCAGCTCGCCCAGGCCGGCCGCCACCGCCAGACTGCCGCAGACCCGCGAGGCGAAGCCGCGTCCCGCCACGGTCAGCACCGGCACGCCCATCCACAGGGCGTCCGAGGCGGTGGTGTGGGCGCCGCAGGGCGAGGTATCGAGGAACAAATCGGCCAGGGGATAGCGCGACAGGTGTTCGGCGTTGATCAGCTTGGGCGCGAAGATGATGCGGTCGGGGGTGACGCCATGCTTGATGGCTTCCTGGCGCAGGCGCTCGTTGATGCGTTCGCCACCGTCCAGCAGCCACAGCACGCCGTTGGGCACCCGGCTCAGGATGTCCATGAAGCGGGCCCACATGGGAGCGGTGAACTTCTGCAGCCCGTTGAAGCCGCAGAACACCGTGGCGTTGGCCGGCAAACCCGCCGCCTCGCGCGTCCACGTGATGTCGGCCACCAGCCGCTGGCGGTCGTTGGGCTGGTAGCAGGGCAGCCGCACCACCTTCTCCGAGTAATAAAGCTCGAAATCCGGCGGAATGGTGAAGTCGTCGGCGATGACGTAATCGTGGAAGGGCGTACCCATGGAACCGGGATAGCCCAGCCAGTTGACCGCCACCGGGGCCGGGCGCATGGCCATGATGGCCGGGCGCGCCTCGCCGGTATAGCCGTTGAAGTCGATCAGGATGTCGATGCCGTCGGCATGGATGCGCCGCGCCACGTCCTCGTCGTTCATGTCCAGGATGTCGACGAAGTGGTCCACGTCGTTCATCACCTGGGTCTGGATGCGGTCGCCGGTACGGCGCGAGCAGGAATAGGCGTAGACCTCGAAGCGCGAGCGGTCGTGCAGCTTGTACATCTCGGCGGTCAGGTAGCCGTGGGCGTGCTCGCGGAAATAGGACGACAGATAGCCGATGCGGATGCGGCGCTTGGGCCGCCGCTCCAGGGCGGCGCGATGGCTGTCCAGGTCGAAGAATACCTTGGGCCGGCCGACCTTGACCTTGTAGTACCGGTTGCCGCGCGCCAGATGCAGCAGCGGGTCGTCGGTATGGAAGACCAGGCAATGGGGCGACATGGCGGTGAGCAATTGCCGCCGGGTGGGGCCGGCGACGCCGGTCAGCACCGGCCACTTGCACAGCTTCTGGCGGATGGCGATCCAGTGCTGCATGGCGTCGGCGGGCTGGACCAGCTCGATGCACTGGCGCAGCGCGTCCTCGCCCGATTCCTCCAGCGAGGTGTGCTCCAGCACGCGGCCGATCTGCTTTAAGGCCGAGACCTTGTAGTTCACCGTGTCGCCGGTCACGCCGGGCAACTGGCCGACCATGCCCAGCCACTGGGTCACCGCGTCGGGGGTGCGGCCCAGGCGCTCATAGGTGCTGCCCAGGTTGATGTGGGCCGGGAAGAAGTCGGGGCGCTGGGCGAGGGCGGCCTTGAACGCCTCGACGGCGCCCTCCTGGTCGTTGAACTTGCCCAGCAGCACCCCGAGATTGTACTGGATGGCGTAGGCCAGCGGATTGCTGCCGTTGTACTGCAGCCAGGTCCGGTACAGGCCGAGCGCGTCCTTGTCGGCGCCTTGGGCCGCCAGGCTGTCCGCCGCGGCGATGACGCGGGTTGCATCGATCTTGCCCGATACGATCAGGTCCATGACCTCCGCGATGCCGTTGCTCATCAGCCGTTCTCCATCTGGGGGGTGGTCCACAGGCGGCTGTCCGCCGGCATGGGGTAAAGGTGGTCACGCTCGGCGAGACCCTTGCGCCAGCGGGCGAAATACTCGTCCTCGGGGGCGAAGTCGATGACTTCCGCCGGATGCTCGATGCCGGCGTCGAGATAGACGTCCAGGTTGCGCAGGTCGGGCCGCGGCAGGCGGCCGGCCATGAAATCGGCCCACATCTCGGCGTAGAGGCCTTCCAGGCGGCTGACCAGCAGATTGGTGTCGAACATCACAGCGTTGGGCTTGGCGGCGCGCAGTTGTTCGCGGTAGGCCAGCAGCCTCGGGCGGTCGTTGCCCAGCGCGATGGCCGTCTCCACGTATTCGTCCGGGGTCGAGCACACCAGTTCGGGCAAACCGGCCGAGCGCAGCAGCGAGCCGCCGACCCGCGAGGCGAAGCTGCGGCCGGACAGGGTCAGGATGGGGACGCTCATCCACAGGGCGTCCGAGGCGGTGGTGTGGGCGCCGTAGGGGAAGGTGTCGAGGAACAGGTCAGCCAGGGTCATGCGGGCCAGATGGTCCGGGCTGGGCAGGCGGCGCCCGAAGATCACCCGGTTGCGCCCGATGCCGCAGGCCTCGGCCTTCTCCCACAGACGGTTGTGGACCTCGTCATTGGCCTCGAGAAGCCACAGCACGCTGCCCGGCACCGAATGCAGGATGCGCATCCAGCGTTCGAACATCAGCCGCGAGATCTTCTGCTGGCTGTTGAAGCAGCAGAACACCGCCCCGTCCTCGGGCAGCCCGACCTCGCTCCGCGACGGCGGCTGGTTGGCCACGGCGCGCTGGCGGTCGTTGGCCTGATAGCAGGGCAGGCGCATGACCTTTTCCGAGCAATACATCTCGCGGCCCGGCGGAATGATCCATTCGTCGGCGATGACGTAATGGTGGTAGGGCGTGCCCATGGTGCCGGGATAGCCCAGCCAGTTGACGTTGACCGGAGCCGGGCGCATGCCGAACAGGCGGGTGCGCGCCCCCTTGGTGTGGCCGTTGAGGTCCACCAGGATGTCGATGCCGTCGTCACGGATACGGTTGGCGGCGACCTCGTCGCTCATGGTGGTGATGTCGGTCCAGTGGTCGAAGCTGGCCCGGATGCGCTGCTTCAGGGGGTCCTCGCCGCCCGGGCCGCAATAATAGGCGAAGATCTCCACCTTGGAGCGGTCGTGCAGCCCGAACACCTCGGCGATCAGGTAGCCGACGGCGTGGGCCTTCAGGTCCGAGGAGACGTAGCCGATCCTCAGGCGCTGGCGGTCGGCCCGCTCGGCCGGCGTGACCTCGGGCAGGCGGGCGATGCGCCGCCCGAACATCTTGCAGCAATGCTCCCAGGCCGAGGCCAGATGCAGCAACGGGTCGTCGGTATAGGCGGCCAGCGACAGCGGGCTGAAATTGCGCATCTGGGCCATATGGTCCATACCCTCGAAGGGTACCACCACCGGCCAGCGGCACTGGACCATGCGCGACGCCAGCAGATGCTCGGCGTTTTCGCGCTGGCTGTTGTCCAGTTCCAGGCTCTGGCGCAGCACCTCTTCGGCCGAGACGACCTGCTGGCGCTCTTCCAGAACCCGGGCGATCTGCTTCAAGGCGGTGGCCTTCATGCGGATACCGTGACCGGTGATCGAGCCCAGGCGGGTGGCCAGGCGGTTCCAGGTGTCCACCGCCGCGTCGGCCTGGCCCAGATTCTCCATGACGCCGCCCAGATTGATATAGGCGGGGTAGAAATCGGGATTCAGCTCGATGGCCTTTTCCAGCGCGGTCCTGGCCTCCTCGGGCCGGCCGATGGCCGAAAGGGTCACCGCCTGGTTGAAGTGGGCGGCATAGAGCAGGTGATGGTCGCGGTTGAGCCCGATCCACAGCTGGTAGATCTGCAAGGCCAGATCGGTGTTGCCGCTCCGGTGCAGCGCCTCGGCCGTGCCGAACACGTCCTGAAGCGTGAGCCGTCCCTCGGTAAGGGCCTTCACCGCAGACAGAAAGACATCCTGGGTCATCGAGCGTCCCGTTTCCGGTTGGGGCAGGCACCCGCTCGAATCGCCGTTCCGAGCGGGATGCCGCCCATAATGACCGCTCAATGGTTAACGGATTGATGCTCGCAGCAAGCCGGCAGGCGGGACCTGCGGAGCGGCGCGCGCAAGCCGCCGGAACCCTTGGGCACCGGGGACAGGAGGGGAATGGAAAAGGGGGATGAGCCGTCCCGGAAGGGACGGCTCAACTCGCCTCAGGTGTTGGTGTTGGATCCGCTGTTCGCCCAGCTGTAGGCGTTCAGCTGATCGGCATCGAAGCTGCCGACCTGGGTACCGTCGAAGGCGGCAGCCTGGACGGAGGTCAGGGCGTAGATGTCCGTGGTCTGCAGCCCGTCCAACTGAGTGGTGGTCAGCGAGGCGATCTGCGTCGTGGTCAGCTTGTTGGCCTGGGTGGTGGTCAGGGACTCGATGGAGGCCGAGGTCAGGGCCCCGATCTGGGTGGTGGTCAGGAGGGCGATATCGGTGCTCTCGATGGCCGAGAATACCGTGGTGGTCAGCCCGGCCAGTTGGGTGGTGGACAGGCCGCCGACCTGGGTGGTGGACAGCGCCGCCACGTTGGTGGTGGTCAGGCCGTTGACCGCGGTGGTGCTCAGGGCTCCGATCTCGGTGGCGGTCAGGGCGCCCAGCGTGGTGGTGCTCAGAGCCCCCGCCTGCGTCGAGGTGATGCTGCCCATCTGGGTGGTGGTCAGGGCGGCGACATCGGTGGTTTCCAGGGCGCCGACCTGGGTGGTGCTGAGGCCGGCCATCTGGGCGGTGCTGAGGCTGGCCACCTGGGTGGTGGACAGGGCAGCCACCTGGGTGGTGGTCAGCGCGTTGAGGTCGGTGGTCTCCAGGGCGACGATCTGGGTGGTGGTCAGGACCGCCAGGTTGGTGGTGGTCAGGGCCGCCGCCTGGGTGGTGCTGAGGCCGGCGATCTGCGTGGCGGTCAGCGACCCGAGGTCGGTGGTTTCCAGGGCGTTCAGCTGGGTGGTGGAGAGGCCGACCACCTGGGTGGTGGTCAGGCTCTGCACCTGGGTCACCGAGAGGGCCGCCAGATCGGTGGTCTGGAGGGCGTTCAGCTGGGTGGTGCTGAGGCCGCTGACCTGGGTGGTGGTCAGGCTGGACACCTGGGTGGTGGACAGGGCCGCCACGTTGGTGGTGGTCAGCGCGTTCAGCGTGGTGGTCGACAGGGTCGCCAGATCGGTGGTCTCGATGGCGCCGAGCGCGGTGGTGCTGAGACCGGCCGCCTGGGTGGTGGTGACAGCCCCCAGCTGGGTGGTGGAGAGCGCCGCGATGTCGGTGGTCTCCAGCGAATTCAGCTGGGTGGTGCTGAGGCCGCTGACCTGGGTGGTGGTCAGGCTGGCCACCTGGGTGGTGGTCAGGGCCGCCACGTCGGTGGTTTCAGGCGTTCAGCGTGGTGGTGCTGAGGCCGGCCACCTGGGTGGTGGTCAGGCTGGCCACCTGGGTGGTGGACAGCGCCGCCACGTTGGTGGTGGAGAGCGCATTGACCTGGGTGGCGGAGAGCGCCGCCAGATCGGTGGTCTCGATGAAGCCCTGCTGGGTGGTGGTCAGCGCGCCCACCTGGGTGGTGGTCAGGGCCGCCGCCTGGGTGGAGGTGAGGCCGGCCACGCCGGTGGT
>NZ_AONQ01000067.1 GCF_000342045.1 Paramagnetospirillum caucaseum
CCTAGAACCGGTAGCCCAAGCCGGCGCCCAGGGTCAGGCCGGAGCCCGGAAGCTCGTCATGGCCGGTCCGGTTGGCGCCGGCCATGCCGCCGACGCTGAAGGACGGGCTGACCTGATGGATCAGGCTGAGCGACATGTTGATGTGGCTGCCGCCATAGGGGTCGGCCAGGGTCAGGGCCGGATGCTGGGAATTGGGGCTGATGCGGCTCAGGTCGGTGCGGTTGACGCCCAGGCTGAGCGAGGCCCAGCTGTCTCCGCCCAGAACGCCGCCGCCCCACGAGGCGGCGATATTGGCGCCGCTGCTGACGCCGTCGCTGCGCAGCGATGAGGACAGCCGGGAGGTGGCGCCGCCATAGGCGACGTAGCCGCCCACCGCCAGGGGGCTGCCCGGCAGGCCGAGGGCCAGGGGGTGGCCCGACAATCCCGCCGACGGCCCGGACAGGGCTCCCGCCGACAGTTTCCCGGAGGAGGCCAGGGGCAGGCGGCTTTCACCCAGGCCGAAGGCCGGCGATTCGGCGCGCACCGCGCCGCCGCCCGGAACCAGTCGCGCGGCGGGGGAGAGTTCCGCCGAATCCGCCGCTCCCGCCGCCCACAGGGGCAGCGCCAGGACGGCGGGCAGGAGAGAGCGGACGAGTGTCATGGCCTGAAACGAAAAAAGGTGTATCGCTTCAGGAAGATATAGGGCGCATGGCGGCCGCGGGGAAGGCCCGGGAAGGCCCGCCCCCTTGATTCTCCGCCGGTGTTGCAGTTTTGCACTGCAGCATCAGGTCAGGGCCCGAGGGGTTTCTCGGCGATCAGCTGGCGAATCTGCGCGCTGCCGCCAGCCGGGGCGACGGTTCCGGCCAGCCAGGGTAGGATGCGGTCCAGGTTTTCCCGCAATTGCCAGGGCGGATTGACCACCAGCAGGCCGCTGCCGTTGAGCTTGAACGGGTCTTCCGCCGGGCGCAGCAGCAACTCGGCGGCCAGGGTTTGCGGCCCGCCTTGGCCGGCGACCTCCCGGTAGAAGGCTTCCACCGGCTCGCGGCCCTTGATGGGGTACCAGGCCAGGGTGATGCCGTTGGGCCACAGCTTGCGGGTACGGTGCAGCGCCGCCAGCAGACGTTCGAATTCGTTCCTGACCTCGAAGGGCGGATCCATCAGAACCAGCCCGCGCCGTTCGGGCGGCGGCAGCAATCCCTTGGCGGCGGTATAGCCGTCCAGGTGGTGGACGCCCACCCGACGATCGCCATGGAAGCGGGACCGCAGCGTCTCCACGTCCTCGGGGTGCAACTCCACCAGGGCCATGCGGTCCTGGGGGCGCATCAGGCCGCGCAGCAATTCGGGCGAGCCGGGATAGCGGCGCAGGGCGCCGCCGGCGTTCCACGACCGCACCACCGCCAGATAGGGCTCCAACTCGGCGGGAGGGTCGGGGGCGTCCAGCACCCGGGCGATGCCGCCCAGGTATTCCCCGGTCTTGTCGGCCTGGGGGGCCTCCAGGTCGTAGGCGCCGATGCCTGCATGGGTGTCTAGCGCGAAGAACGGCGTCTCCTTGCGTTTCAGCCCGGCGACGACCAGTGCCAGGACGGCGTGCTTCATCACATCGGCAAAGTTTCCGGCGTGGTAGGCGTGGCGGTAGTTCATGGTGGGCTCTCTTGGGCGCCGCCCCGGATTCTTGGGCGCTACCCCTGCTTTCTTGAGTGCTGACGGCGCGAGCATAGGGTTCTGCCGGGCGGGCGCAATGGGAAAGTGGGACAAGTCATCCTATAATTAAAATTATTAAAAATAAGGCGGAGTGGGCTGATGCCGGGTCGAGAAGGGAGGCATGTCCTCCTTCCAATGGAATAACTGGTAATACCAACGAATGGTATAGGCGCAGGGAGAGAAGCGGCGGCCGGTATAGAAGGTGAGGTATCGCCATCAACTCTTGTGCCGCAAGGCGATACATCCATTGATGCATGACACATTTTGCTACATCCTTATTCATCCATTTCAAATGAATTTGGTGTAGTGTCCGCATTGGAGCGGCTCCAGAAACGGGGCCGGGGTTGGACTGGCCGGGTAGCTACCCGGTACTCTTCTGGTGCGGGGAATAGTCATGTCGCGTCCTGGGGTTTACTTGTCCGGGGTCGAGCGCACTTTCGGCGCGGACGAAATCATCGTCAGCAAGACCGATACCAAGGGGCGGATCATCTACGCCAACGAGGTGTTCCTGCGGATGGCCGGTTTCGCCGAGGCCGAGATCCTCAATCAGCCGCACAGCATCATCCGCCATCCCGACATGCCGCGCTGCGTCTTCAAGCTGCTGTGGGACACCATCGAGGCCGGCAAGGAAATCTTCGCCTATGTGAAGAACCGCTCGAAGAACGGCGATCATTACTGGGTGCTGGCCCATGTGACGCCCACCTTCGACAAGAGCGGCAAGATCGTCAGCTACCATTCCAACCGCCGCTCGCCCCGGCGGGACGCGGTGGAGAAGGCCGAGGCCCTCTACAAGGAACTGCTCGCCATCGAGAACGGCCACAATGACCGCAAGGCCGGACAGGAAGCCGCCTTCCAGGCGGTGGTCGCCAAACTGCAAGGCGCGGGAGTGCCCTACGATGAATTCGTCTTCTCTCTCTAGGGCCCTGGCCGCCGCCATTCTCGCCGCGGCGCTGTGCGCAATCGGCGCGGTGATCGCGACGACCCGCGGCGCGCTGCTCGATGCCGGGGCCATGGGGCTGGCGGCCGTCGGCGCCCTGGCCGTGCTGTTCTACGTCAACAGGGCGCGGGCCAGCATCGATCGGGCCTGCACCATCCTCGGCGAGGCCGGGACCGGCCGCCTGGACGTGCGCGTCGTCGGCATCGCCGAGGGAGGGACGCTCGGCCAGTTGGACAAGTCGATCAACCGGCTGCTCGACCTGACCGAGGTGTTCACCAAGGAGGCCGACGCCGCCATGGCGCTGACCTCCGAGGGCCGCTACTTCCGCCACATCCTCACCGACGGCCTGGTGGGCGAATTCGCCGACCACGCGCGGCTGATCAACCAGGCGCTCTCCCAGATGGAAAAGCGCGCCCAGGCCTTCAGCGCCGAGGCCACCGGCGTCGGCAACACCATCAAGCACGTGACGGGGGTGGTGGCGGCCACCGCCACCGAGCTGGAGGCCACCGCCCAGCAGATGTCCGACATCGCATCGCAGACCAGCGACCAGTCCACCAAGGTGGCCGGCGCCGCCGAGGACGCCTACACCCATGTGGAGGCGGTGGCGGCGGCGGCCGAGCAGGTGTCGTCCGGCATTCGCGACGTGGCGGCGCGCATCCAGGATTCGGCCCGCATGGCCCAGGAGACGGTGCGGGTCGCCACCGAGACCGACGAGGCCATCAACGGCCTCAACATCGCCGCCCAGAAGATCGGCGAGGTGGTCAACCTGATCACCGAGATCGCCAGCCAGACCAATCTTCTCGCCCTCAACGCCACCATCGAGGCGGCGCGGGCCGGCGAGGCGGGCAAGGGCTTCGCTGTGGTCGCCAACGAGGTCAAGCATCTGGCCAACCAGACGGCACGCGCCACCGACGAGATTTCCAGCCAGATCGACGGCATGCGCCAGGCCACCGGCCAGGCGGTGGACGCGGTGCGCAACATCGCCGGCAAGATCCGCGAGATCAACGATAACGCCACCGGCATCGCCGCCACCACCGAGCAGCAGAGCGCGGCGGTGGCCGAGATGAGCCGCTCCATCCGCACCGTCGCCGCCGACGTCCAGACGGTGGCCGACACCATCGGCGAGGTGGCCTCCACCGCCGGCACCGCCACCGACGCCGCCGGCCAGGTGCTGATCGCCGCCGGCGACCTGGCCAGCCGCACGGTCAGCATGAACGACGACATCGACGCCTTCATCTCGCGGGTGTGCTCGGGCATCAAGGGGGCGTAGGGGGATCAAGGGGCGCGGAGCCCTGGCTTTTCCCTTGCGTGCCGGAAGCGCTTCCGTTAAAGCTACGCTTCCGATGGAGGAAACGATGTTCGTCTGCTTGTCCAGGGCAAACGCAGTCCACGCCCGGGGTTTCGCCCCGATGGCGGCCTTCGTCACTACCAAAACCGGCACCACCAAGACCGCTTGAGCGGGCCGGTTCGTCACGATCACACGAAAAAGGCCCGCGGCAAGCTTCCCGCGGGCCTTTTCGCATCCCGATAAGCGCCAGGGATACCAAGGGCTCTGAAGAACGGAGAGGACAAGATGGGTTACAAGGTTGCTGTGATTGGCGCCACCGGCAATGTGGGCCGGGCGATGCTTCAAATCCTGGCGGATCGCAAGTTTCCGGTGGACGAGGTCGTCGCCCTGGCGTCCGAGCGTTCGGTCGGCCGCGAGGTCTCGTTCGGCGACAACAAGATCCTGAAGTGCAAGGACCTGGCCACCTTCGACTTCAAGGGCATCGATATCGCCCTGTCGTCGCCCGGCGCCAAGGTTTCGGCCCTGCACTCGCCCCGCGCCGCCGCCGCCGGCTGCGTGGTGATCGACAACACCTCGCACTTCCGCATGGACCCCGACGTGCCGCTGGTGGTGCCCGAGGTCAACCCGGAAGCCATCGCCGGCTACACCAAGCGCGGCATCATCGCCAATCCCAATTGCTCGACCATCCAGATGGTGGTGGCCTTAAAGCCCCTGCACGCCCTGGGCAAGATCAAGCGCGTCGTCGTCTCCACCTACCAGTCGGTGTCGGGCGCCGGCAAGGAAGGCATGGACGAGCTCTACGACCAGACCAAGGGCGTGCTGGTCCACGACGCCATCAAGCCGCAGAAGTTCGCCAAGCAGATCGCCTTCAACCTGATCCCGCAGATCGACGTCTTCATGGAAGACGGCTCGACCAAGGAAGAGTGGAAGATGGTGGTGGAGACCCACAAGATTCTCGACCACAACATCGCGGTCAACGCCACCTGCGTGCGCGTGCCGGTGTTCGTCAGCCATTCGGAATCCATCAACGTGGAATTCGAACGCCCGGTCAGCGTCGAGGAGGCCACCGAGGCGTTGCGCAACGCCGAGGGCGTGGTGGTGATCGACACCCGCGAGCCCGGCGGCTACATCACCCCGCTGGAGACCTCGGGCGAGGACCCGGTCTATGTCAGCCGCATCCGCAAGGACCCCACCGTCAAGAACGGCCTGTCCTTCTGGTGCGTCGCCGACAACCTGCGCAAGGGCGCGGCCCTCAACGCCGTGCAGATCGCCGAGGTGCTGATCCGCGATTACCTGAAGAAGTAGTCGCAGGGTGCGGCCGGGACGGCCGCGCTCCGGGATCGGTTCGGAGCGCGGGCATCCTGCCCGCATGGCGAAGCGAAACGGAACGAACGGCCACCCCCGCAGGGTGGCCGTTTGCCGTTTGGGGCCGGGCGGTTTATCCTGGTCCCATGAATGACCCCGCCACCCCGCCGCTGGAAATCCGCATCGAGGGCCTGACCAAGGCGTTCGACGGCCATCAGGTGCTGCGCGGCGTCGATCTCGACATCCATGCCGGGGCCTTTGTCGCGGTGGTGGGGGGATCGGGCTGCGGCAAGAGCGTGCTGCTCAACCATGTCCTCGGCCTGATGCAGCCCGACGGCGGACGGGTGCTGGTCGCCGATCCCGAACGCTCCGACGGGACGCTGCTCGACCTTGCCGCCCTGGACGCCGACCGCATGGCCGACATCCACGTCCATTGGGGCGTGGTGTTCCAGCGCAACGCCCTGTTCTCCGGCACCGTGCTGGACAATATCGGCCTGTGGCTGGACGAGATCGGCCATCTGGGCGAGGGCGACATCGAGGCGACGGCGCGCCGGGTGCTGGCGGCGGTGGGGCTGCCCGGCACGCCGGATTTCCTCGCCGGGCGGGTAGAGGCCCTGTCGGGCGGCATGGCCAAGCGCATCGCCATCGCCCGCGCCCTGGCCATGGAGCCGCGCTGCATGTTCTTCGACGAGCCGACCACCGGCCTCGATCCGGTCACCGCCTCGCAGATCCAGGACCTGCTGCTGTCCACCCATGTGGACGACCGCGACGGGCGGGCGCGCACCACCGTCGTGGTGACCCACGACAAGGACCTGCTGTACCGGCTGCGTCCCCGGGTGGTGATGCTGCACGACGGAAGGGTGTCGTTCGACGGGCCGTTCGAAGATTTCGAGTCCTCGGACTCGCCGATCATCCGTCCCTATTTCGACCTGATGCCGGCGCTGCACCAGCGGGCCGATGCCTGATGTCGGCCCATCTGCCGACGCTGCGCCAGCTGCGCTATCTGGTCGCCCTGGCCGAGCACCGCCATTTCGGCCGCGCCGCCGAGGCCTGCTTCGCCACCCAGAGCACCCTGTCGGCCGGACTGCAGGAACTGGAAAGCCTGCTGGGCGCCACCCTGGTGGAGCGCACCAAGCGCAAGGTGCTGATGACGCCGCTGGGCGACGAGGTGGCGGCCCGGGCCCGCGACCTGCTGCGCGGCGCCGAGGACATCGCCGATCTGGTCCGCGCCCATGGCAAGCCGCTCAGCGGCAGCCTGCGCCTGGGGGTGATCCCCACCATCGCCCCCTTCCTGCTGCCGCGCGCCCTGCCCGGCCTGCGCCAGCTTTATCCCGACCTGAAGCTGGCCCTGCGCGAGGATTTGACCGCCCGGCTGCTGGAGCGTCTGGTCAACGGCGATCTGGACGCGGCGGTGCTCGCCCTGCCCTACGAGGCCGCCGAGGTGGAGATGGAGGCGCTGTTCACCGATCCCTTCGTGCTGGCCTGCCCGCCCGGCCATCCCCTGGCGGCGCTGGACCCGGTCGGCGGCGCCGATCTGGCCGGGGCGGACCTGCTGCTGCTGGAAGAGGGGCATTGCCTGCGCGACCACGCCCTGGCCGCCTGCGCCCTGCCGGCGCCCCGGCGGGGCGAGGGCATGCTGGGCACCTCGCTCGGCACCCTGGTGCAGATGGTCGCCTCGGGCATGGGGGTGACCCTGCTGCCCCGGCTGGCGGTGGAGGCGGGAATCCTGATGGGCACCGATCTGGTCACCCGGCCCCTGGCCGGCGGCGGCTCACGCCTGCTGGGCCTGGCCTGGCGCAAGTCCAGCGCCAGGAAGGATGAATTCCGGCTGTTGGGCAAGGCGCTGTTCGGGGGGTGAAGGCGGCCGAGAGGGCTGGACGCCAAGTCCCCAGGGGACTTGGCTCGGCCCAAGGGGCCGCGCCGCTTATGCGGCGGGAGCCAAGGGGCGCGGAGGCGCCCCGCCCGGCAATTGAGGGGCCTGAAGAACTAGTCGAACAGGCTGGAGACCGAGCGTTCCTCGCTGATGCGCGAGATGGATTCGGCCATCAGCGGCGCGATGGTGACCTGACGGATGTTGCGGGCCATCTTCACCGCCTCGGTGGCGGGGATGGAATCGGTGATCACCAGTTCTTCCAGCGGCGAGGCGGTGACGCGGGCCACCGCGCCGCCCGACAGCACGCCGTGGGTGACGAAGGCGGCCACCGACACGGCCCCGGCCTTCATCAGCGCCTCGGCGGCGTTGCACAGCGTGCCGGCGGAATCGACGATGTCGTCGACCATGATGCAGCGGCGGCCACGCACGTCGCCGATGATGTTCATCACCTCGGAAACGCCGGCCTTTTCGCGGCGCTTGTCGATGATGGCCAGATCGGCGTCGATGCGGCTGGCGATGGCGCGGGCGCGCACCACGCCGCCCACATCGGGCGACACCACCATGACGTCGTCGCCCTGGTAGCGGGCGCGGATGTCGTTGGTGAACACCGGGGCGGCATAGAGGTTGTCCAGCGGAATGTCGAAGAAGCCCTGGATCTGGCCCGAATGGAGGTCCAGCGTCACCACGCGGTCGGCGCCGGCGGTGGTGATCAGGTTGGCCACCAGCTTGGCCGAGATGGGCGAGCGCGGGCTGGACTTGCGGTCCTGGCGGGCATAGCCGAAATAGGGGATCACCGCCGTGACGCGCCGGGCCGAGCCGCGCCGCAGCGCGTCCAGGGTGACCAGCAGTTCCATCAGGTTGTCGTTGGCGGGGTAGCAGGTGGACTGGATGACGAAGACGTCCTCGCCACGAACGTTCTCGTGGATCTCGACGAACACCTCGTTGTCCGAGAACCGGCGGATCACCGCCTTGGTGATGGACATGGTGAGATATTCGGCGATCGCTTCCGCGAGGGGCCGGTTGCTGTTGCAGGCGAGGATTTTCATGATGGATACCGCCGGGTTAGCGCGCCGCTGCGCTGACGTGAAACCGGCACCCGTATATCAGCCGGAACCCCGTTCTGTAAACTGGAGCCTATGACCGGCCCATCATTTCTGTGGTATGGCGGCTATGATGTCGGCGATACCCTCGGCGCCGCCCGCCGCGATGTCGCCGGCCAGCGCCCCCCAGGGGCCGGACAGGCGGCCCTTGGGCAGGGCGCCCTGCTGGGCGGCCTTGCCAAGTTCCTCGCCGGTCCTGGCGTCCAGGACGATCCAGGTGACGTCCAGCACCTCCTCGCCGGGGCGGCCGGGGACCAGGGCGACGCGGCCCCGCACCGCCAGTTCGGCCTCCGCCCCGCCCAGCCTGAGCCCCAGGCGCTGCAGGGCGCGGCCCAGGGCCTTGGGCAGGGCGCTGTCGCCGTCGCCCGGCAGCCCGGCCACCGGCTCCAGCCGCACCCCGGGCACCCGCGGCGGGGCGGCGGCGGTTTCCGCCGTTTCGCCATGCAGGACGGCGGCGTAGCGGGCCACCACCTCGTCGGCCAGCCGGTCGATGGTGGCCGGCCCCGCCTTGTCCCATAAGGCGGCGGGCAGGGTCTGGAGGAATTCGCCCGGCGTCTCGCCGTCCGGGACGATCAGGCGCCAGCGCAGGGTCTTGGCGGCGATTGTGGTCTCGGTCTCGGCGGCCAGCACCCAGCTGCCGCTCACCGCGCTGCGGCTCGAGGCGGGGATATCCTGGTCCATCAGGCGCTTGACGATGGCCCGGCTCAGGGCGGCGGCGCTGGGGCTGTCGTCGGGCAGCCGCACCACCACGCCGCGCGGCCCCGGCGGGGCCATCGCCGCGTTGATGCCGTCATGGCGGAAGGGCTGGGGAAGATCGCCGCAGGCGCCGAGGCCCGAAAGCGTCATCCCAAGGAGCAACGCGGCGAGGCATCTCATCCTGGCCAGATGCACGAGAATTTCCCGAAACCTTCCCGGCGGAGGTCCCTCGCCATGCTCGGGATGACAGTGATGCCGCCTCATCGGTCCAGCATGATCACCGAGATCTGCCGGCCGTAATCGGCCTCGGCGCGCTGCGTGGCGCGGCGATAGCTGAAGAAGCGGGCCTCATCGCGCAGGGTGTCGGCGGGAACGCGGGTGACCTCGTGCACGCCGAGCCTGGACAGCTTGCGCGAGATGTAGCCCGGCAGGTCGAACAGGTGATGGCCGGGCCGGGTGGGCGAAGGGGCGAAGAAGTCGGCGTTCTCGCCGGCCTCGGCCAGGAAGGGGGCGGGGAATTCCGGTCCCACCTCGTAATTGCGGTGACCGATGCACGGGCCGATGGCGGCGACGATCTTGGGTTTCCTCGCCCCCATCTCCACCATGGCCGCCACCGTGTTCTCCAGCACGCCGCCCAGGGCGCCCTTCCAGCCGGCATGGGCGGCACCGATGATTCCCGACTTGCCGTCGGCGAACAGCACCGGGGCGCAATCGGCGGTGAGGATGCCGAGCGCGATGCCCGGCCGGTCGGTGACCATGGCGTCGGCCTTGGGGGCATTGCCCACCTCCCACAGCTCGTCCACCACCACCACGTCGCTGGAATGGGTCTGGTAGAGGGTGACCAGCGCCTCTTCCGGCAGGTCGAGCTGGGCCATGGCGCGGCGGCGGTTTTCCTTCACCGCCTCCGGCTTGTCGGACGAGCCCGGTCCGCAATTGAGCGAGGCGTAGAGGCCTTCCGATACGCCGCCTTCCCGCGTGAAGAAGCCGTGGCGGATGCGGACGAACTCGTTGAGGGCCGACAGGGTGATCATTCAGCGGGTTCCAGGCCGGGAGGGACGGGCAGAAGGGGACTGGCAAGCGCCATCACCTTGAACAGGGTGCCCATTTCGGCGGGATCGATCAAGCGCCGTGCGCCGCTGGCCAGATGGGCGGCCTGTTCCGGGGTGGCGTTGCCCATCAGCATGCGGGCCCGCTCCTCCAGCCCCAGACGGGCGAGAAAGCGGCCCTGCGGCACCGGCCCGTGGACGGCGGCAAGCCCCGACGCCGCCTCGGCCAGGGCCTGGAAATCCACATGGGCGGTGATGTCGGCATGGCCCGGCCGGGACAGCACCGGATGGTGCTTGTGGGCCTCCGGATGGTGCTTGTGGGCCTTCAGGGCCTGCAGGCTGTCGCCGGCGGCGCTCTTTCCGTAGCCGTAATCGATGATCAGGGCGGCGCCGCCCTGGTTGACCAGACGCCGGGCGATGGATCGGGCCAGTTCGCGGCCCAGGGGACAGAACTCGGCCAGGGCGCCGTCGGGGGCGGACAGCACGGCGGGGGCCAGCGGCGGGTCGGCCACCACCGGGCCGGCGGCGAAGACCAGATCGCCATTCCCGTCCAAGTCCACCACGCGCTCGCGCCACGCGCCGCCTTCCTTTTCCAGCTGGCGGATGGGCAGGGCGTCGAACAGCTCGTTGGCCAGCAGCAGCAGCGGCCCGTCGGGCAGTTCGTCGAAGCGTTGGTGCCAGGTGACCGGCTTGCCGTCCAGGGCCTGGGCCTGGCGGTTGCGCAGGGAGGGGCTGGTCTCGATCAGATGGACGTCGAGGGCCTGGGCGAAGGGCGGCAGGGCGGACGCCGCGCGCAGCAGATCGGCCATCAGGGTGCCGCGTCCCGGCCCGATCTCGGCCAGCACCACGCGGCCGGGCGACCCCATGCTCTGCCACACCAGGGCGCACCACAGGCCGAGCAACTCGCCAAATATCTGGCTGATCTCGGGCGAGGTGGTGAAGTCGCCGTTCATGCCGAACGGGTCGCGGCCCATGTAATAGCCGTGCTCGGGATGCCCCAAGGCCTCGGCCATGAACTCCGAGACCGGGATCGGTCCGGTGGCGCGGATGCGGTCGGCGAGGAGATGGGCCAGCCTCATCCGGCCGCCTTGCCCACGGGACCGCGCCGCCATGCCCAGGCCAGCATGGCGAGACCGACCAGCACCTGGGGAAGGGACAGCAACTGGCCCATGGTGGCGCCGCCCCACAGGAAGCCCAGATGGGCGTCGGGCTGGCGGAAGAACTCGGCGGTGATGCGCCCCAGCCCATAGCCGGCCAGGAACACGCCCGAAAGGGCGCCGGCCCGATAGCGGATGTCGGTCAGCTTCCACAGGCCGAACAGGATCAGGAACAGCAGCGCGCCTTCCAGCCCGGCCTCGTAGAGCTGGCTGGGATGGCGCGGCAGCGGCCCGCCGCCGGGAAACACCATGGCCCACTCGGCGTCGGGGGCGACGCGGCCGAACAGCTCGCCGTTGACGAAATTGGCCAGCCGGCCGAAGAACAGGCCGATGGGCACGGCGCAGCAGATGACGTCGCCCACCTGGAACAGGTTGCGCTTCCGGAAGCGCGCGAAGGCGATGATGCCGATGATCACCCCCAGGGCGCCGCCGTGGAACGACATGCCGCCCTGCCAGACCATGGGAATCTCCAGCGGGTTCTGGAGATAGTACATGGGCTTGTAGAACAGCACGTAACCCAGCCGCCCGCCCAGCACCACGCCCATGGTGGCCCAGACCAGGAAGTCGTCGACCTCGATCTCGGTCATGGCGCCCGGCGGGCGCGCCACCAGGAACTTGACGTAGCGCCAGCCCAGCATCAGCCCGGCGATGTAGGCCAGGGCGTACCAGCGGATGGCGAACGGCCCCAATTGCAGGGCGATGGGGTCGATGTGGGGATAGGCGAGCGCGAAGGTCATCAGCGGTAGGCATCCCCGGAGGCCAGGAAGCGCTTGACGTACTGCTCGACGCCGTCCTCCAGCGAGGTGAAGGGCTTGGTGTAGCCGGCGCGGGCCAGGCGCTCCATCTTGGCCTGGGTGAAATACTGGTACTTGTCGCGGATCTCGATGGGGGTGTCGCGGAACTTGATCTGCGGCTCGCGGCCCACGGCGCGGTAGACGGCGTTGGCCAGGTCGAGGAACGAGCGCGCTTTGCCGGTGCCGACGTTGAACAGGCCGCTGACCTTGGGGTTCTCCACCAGCCACATGATCACGTCCACCACGTCGCCGACCCAGATGAAGTCGCGCAGTTGGCCGCCGTCCGGGTATTTGGGATTGTGCGACCTGAACAGCTGGTAGGCGGCGTTCTTCTCGGCGTGGGGATAGACCTGGGCCACCACGCTCTGCTGGTTGCCCTTGTGGTACTCGTTGGGGCCGTAGACGTTGAAGAACTTGAGCCCGGCCCATTGCGGCGGCTTGCGCGACCCGGCCAAGACCTTGCGCGCCACCCGGCGGTCGAACAGGTGCTTGGACCAGCCATAGGCGTTGAGCGGCCTCAGATGGGCCAGATGCTCCATGGACCCGTCGTCGTCGAAGCCCTGGGCGCCGTCGCCGTAGGTGGCCGCCGACGAGGCGTAGATAAAGCGCACGTTGTGCACGGCGCACCACTTCCACAGCGCCAGCGACAGCGAGAAGTTGTTGGCGAGGATCTTGTCGGCGTCGGTCTCGGTGGTGGCCGAGATGGCGCCCATGTGGATCACCACCTCCATGTGCTTGGCATTGGCTTCCAGGAACTGGAAGATCTGCTCGGGATGGACGATGTCGGCCAGTTCGCGCTTGGCGATGTTGTGCCATTTGGTGCCCGAGCGCAGGCGGTCGCAGACCACCAGCTTGCCCGCCCCCTTCTCCTCGAGGGCCGCCAGGATGTTGGAACCGATGAAGCCGGCTCCGCCGGTGACGAGGATCATGGGGCGCTCCGCCAGTGGAAATGGTCCGCGACTCTTATAGGCCGGGACGTACGCCCCCGCAAGTTACCGTCTGATCCTCATCTTCATGCGTTCGGCCGCATCGACCAGTCCGGCGCGGGTGCCGGGCTCCATGGCCGAGTGGCCGGCGTCGGCGACGATGCGCAGGTCGCAAGCCCCCCAGGCGCGGGCCAGGTCGTCGGCCGAGTTGGGCGGGCAGACCATGTCGTAGCGGCCCTGGACGATGATGGCCGGCAGGTGGCGGATGCGCCCCAGTTCATCGAGCAGCTGGTTGGGGCGCAGGAAACCGCCATGAGCCATGTAATGGGCCTCGATGCGGGCCAGGGCCAGGGAAGAGGGGCCGTCGGACTCGCCGCCCTCGTCGCGGGGCAGCAGGCGGGCGCAGGCCTCCTCGTAGCCGCACCAGGTGCGGGCGGCGGGCATGTGGATGACGGGGTCGGGATGATTGAGCCGCCGCAGATAGGCCTCCAGCGGCTGGTCGCGCTCGGCCTCGGGAAGGAAGGTGACGAAGCGGCGGTGGGCCTCGGGAAAGAAACGCCCCATGCCGGTCATGAACCATTCCACCTCGGCGGGGCGGAACAGGAAGATTCCCCGCATGATGAAGCCGGTGCAGCGTTCGGGATAGGCCTCGCCGTAGGCCAGGGCCAGGGTGCTGCCCCACGAGCCGCCGAACAGCAGCCAGCGCTCCACTCCCAGGTGATGGCGCAGCATTTCCAGATCGGCGACCAGATGGGCGGTGGTGTTGGCCTCCACCGAGGCATGGGGGCGCGAGCGGCCCGACCCGCGCTGGTCGAACAGCACGATGCGCCAGAACGAGGGATCGAAGAAGCGGCGGTAGGTGGGCGCGGTTCCCGCCCCCGGCCCGCCGTGGACGAACACCGCCGCCGGGCCGTCGGGATTGCCCGACACTTCCCAATAGAGGTCGTGGCCGTCGCCCACCGGCAGGAAACCGGAGGCGTGGGCCTCGAACGGCGGAAACATCTCCATGGGCGCTCCTTGTTGTTCTTCCCTCCAATATGGCATGGGCTCCGCCATCCGGCGAGAGCTTGACGTCGCAGGGCGCCTCGGCCTACACCCGCGCTCATGAGAGTGGATGACTTCGACTTCGACCTGCCGCGCGAGATGATCGCCGAACGTCCCGCCACGCCGCGGGATGCATCGCGGCTGCTCCATGTGCCGGCTTCGGGCGGCCTGGCCGACCTGGGGGTGCGCGACCTGCCCGCCCTGCTGGCGCCCGGCGACATCCTGGTATTCAACGACACGCGGGTGATTCCCGCCCGGCTGGCCGGCCGCCGGGGGCTGGCCGGAATCGAGGTGACGCTGCACCAGCGCACCGGCCTTGCCCGGTGGAAGGCCTTCGCCCGCCCCGCCAAGAAGCTGAAGCCCGGCGACCGGGTGGACTTCGCCGAGGGCTTTTCGGCCCAGGTGGCGGAGAAGGGCGAGATGGGCGAGGTGATTCTGGATTTCGACCGGGCGGGCGAGGACCTGATGCTGGCCCTGGAGGCATTCGGCAAGCTGCCGCTGCCGCCCTATATCCGCCAGGGCGAGGCCGACGAGCGCGATACCGGCGACTACCAGACGGTCTTCGCCCGCGAGAAGGGGGCGGTGGCCGCCCCCACCGCCGGGCTGCACTTCACCCCCGACCTGCTGGCCGCCCTGGAGGCGCGGGGCGTCAAGCGCGCCACAATCACCCTGCATGTGGGGGCCGGCACCTTCCTGCCGGTCAAGGTCGACGACACCGACGACCACCGCATGCATCAGGAGATCGGGGTGGTGACGCCGGAAGCCGCCGCCGCCGTCAACGCGGCGCGGGCGGCGGGCGGCCGGGTGGTGGCGGTGGGAACCACCTCGCTCCGCCTGCTGGAAAGCGCCGCCGATCCCCTGGGCACGCTGCAGCCCTTCGACGACGCCACCGACATCTTCATCACCCCCGGCCATTCCTTCCGGCTGGCCGACATGCTGCTGACTAATTTCCACCTGCCGCGCTCGACCCTGTTCATGCTGGTCTCGGCCTTTTCCGGCCTGGAGCGCATGAGGGCGGCCTACGAGCATGCCAAGGCTGCGGGTTACCGCTTCTACTCCTATGGCGATTGCTGCCTGCTGGAACGGACACCGACATGACCGAATTCTCCTTCGAACTCCTGGCCACCGACGGCGCCGCCCGGCGGGGCCGCGTGCACACCGCCCACGGCGCCATCGACACCCCGGCCTTCATGCCGGTGGGCACGGCGGGCACGGTCAAGGCCATGATGCCCGCCTCGGTGGCCGCCACCGGCGCCCAGATCGTGCTGGGCAACACCTATCACCTGATGCTGCGCCCCGGGGCCGAGCGGGTGGCGCGTCTGGGCGGGCTGCACAAATTCATGAACTGGCCGGGGCCGATCCTCACCGATTCCGGCGGCTTCCAGGTGATGAGCCTGGCCAAGCTGCGGAAGATGGACGCCGACGGCGTCACCTTCCAGTCGCACCACGACGGCTCGAAACATCGGCTGACCCCGGAAAGCTCCATGGAAATCCAGCGGCTGCTCGACGCCGACATCACCATGGCCTTCGACGAGTGCACGCCCTTTCCCGCCACCCACGGGCAGGCGGAAGAGAGCATGCGTCTCTCCATGCGCTGGGCGCGGCGCTCCAAGGAAGCCTTCGTGGCACGCGACGGCTACGGCCTGTTCGGCATCGTCCAGGGCGGCGTGTACCCCGACCTGCGGGCCGAATCCGCCAAGGCCCTGCTGGAGATCGGTTTCGAAGGCTATGCGGTGGGCGGGCTGGCGGTGGGCGAGGGGCAGGACGCCATGTTCTCGACGCTGGACGTCACCACCCCGCTGCTGCCCGGCGACAAGCCGCGCTACCTGATGGGGGTGGGGCGGCCGTCGGACATCATCGGCGCGGTGGGACGCGGCATCGACATGTTCGACTGCGTCATGCCGACCCGCTCGGGCCGCACCGCCCAGGCCTTCACCCGGCGCGGCACCGTCAACCTGCGCAACGCGCGGCACCAGGACGATCCCCGGCCGCTGGAGGAGGACTGCCCCTGCCCGGCCTGCCGCGACCACAGCCGGGCCTATCTCCACCACCTGATCCGCTCGGAGGAGATCCTGGGGCCGATGCTGCTGACCTGGCACAATATCCAGGCCTACCAGACCCTGATGGCCGGCTTGCGCTCGGCAATCGCCGAGGGGCGCTTCACCCGGTTCGCGGCGGAAGCCGCCGCGCTGGAAGAGATGGGGGATATCCCGCCGCCATGAGCGGCCACCTCGCCTACGCCCTGGCCTGGCTGGCCTTCGGCCTGTCCCACAGCGGGCTGGCCGGACGGAATCTCGCCGGGCGGCGCTGGTCGAGGATTGTATACAACATCATCGCCGTCGCCGCCTTCCTGGCGGTGGGGAGCATCGGAACCTGGGCACTGGGCGGCGAGGCGGCCTTCGACCTGCCGGTCTGGGCGCGGGGGCTGCTGGCGGCGGTGCATCTGTCCGGCTGGGCGGTGATGCTGTGGTCGGCGCGCTATTACGATCTTGGCCGCCTGGGGGGCTTGAGCCAACTGCGCCACCCGGACCGGCCCGAGGACGAGGGTTTGCGCCGGGACGGTCCCCATGCCTGGGTGCGCCACCCCCTTTATGCCGGGGCCTTCCTGATCCTGTGGGGGGCGGCACTGTCGCCGCTGGGCCTCGCCACCGCCGTCTGGGGCAGCCTCTATCTGCTGGCCGGAACCTGGTGCGAGGAACGCCGCCTGCTGGCCCGCTACGGCGAGGAATACACCGCCTACCGGGCCGGGGTGCCGGCCTTCATCCCGTGGCGGGGGCGGTCGAAGCTCAGCGCTTGACGCCGCAGGCCTTGTCGGCGGCGGACAGTGCATCGGAGAAGCCCGACAGCGGAAAGGCGGCGGCGATGTCGGCGCCCTTGGCCGGGTTGGCGCGCAGGGTGGCTTCCTTGCCCTTCTGCAGGGACGCGACGATGGCCTTGTCGGCCTTGGCATCGTCGGCCCAGGCGCGGTCGCCCTTGGTGAACAGCGAGTGCTTCATGGCCCCCACCTGCAGTTCGACCTTGGACTCCTTCCTGAAGCCGTAGACGCCGTTGATGCTGACCTCGTCCATGCCCTTGGCGCCGGGGCGGTGGGTGACGATCAGGTAGGTGGTGGTGGGCTTGCCCTTCTCGCCGCCGGTGACCTTGCCGGCGGTGGCCGCCAGGTAGCAGACCTTGGCGCTGCCTTCGGTGTAGGCGAAGCTTTCCCATTCACCGAACTTGCCCAGGCGCTTGGTGGTGTCGGCGGCGAAAGCCGTGCCGGTCGAGACGAGCAGGGCGGCGGCGATGACGAGCGGGCGGGCGATCATGGGCGGAATTCCTCGGGTAAGCTCTGGAGTCTTAATAGCCGCCAAAGGCGGGGATGGGAATCGAAAAGGGCCCGGCCTTGCGGCCGAGCCCTTTCCGGTCTGTGTCGGTCCGCCGGTTAGGGCAGGACGATCTCCACGCGGCGGTTCTGCGGCTCGCGCACGCCGTCGGGGGTCTGGACCATGGGGGCGGACTTGCCCTTGGCGACCACGACGATCTGGCCGGCCGGGATGCCCAGCTGCTCCAGCTGCGCCTTGACGGCGGCACCGCGCTTCTCGGACAGGGCCTGATTGTACTTGGCGCTGCCCGACAGGTCGGTATGGGCCGACAGGTCGATACGGGCCGAGCCGGCCGACTTGGCGGCACCGGCGGCCTGCTGCAGGACGCGGGCGGCCTCGGGGGTGATCTGCGCCTTGTCGAAGTCGAAGAACACGATGTAGTTCTTCTGCACCTGGGCCATGGGCTTGGGCGCCGGGGCCGGAGCGACGGCGGCGGCGGGAACCACGGCCGGAGCCGGGGCGGCCTTGGGGGCGTTGAACTTGTAGACGAAGCCGAGCAGCACGCCGTGGTCGCGGTATTCCGAGTCCAGCTTGGTGCCGGCGGTGGCCTTGGTCTCGTAGTCCAGGGTGGCGAAGTAGCGGTACTGGGCCTTCAGCTCGACATTGTCGGTGAGGTCATAGCCCACGCCGGCGAAGCCCTGATAGGCGAACTGCCAGTCGCTGCCGTTGTAGACCTCGGCACCGCTCTTCTTGACCTTGCCGGCATCCACATGGGCGGCACCGATACCCAGGCCGACGAAGGGATGCCACTTGGACTGGGGCAGGAACTCGTAGACGCCGTTGATCATCGGGGCCAGGGCGGTGGTCTCGCCGCTGCCGGTGACGCCGCCGACCTTCTCGACGCCGCTGGAACGGTAGGACAGCTCGCCTTCCACGCGCCACTGGCCGAAGCCGTAGCCGACCACGCCCTGGGTCAGCCAGCCCACGTCGGACTCGGACTTGAGGCCGGAAACACCGCTGTTCTTGGAATCCTGCAGGAACTGGGCGCCGGCATCGAGGCCGACATACCACTGGGCCTGGGCGGCCACCGGGGCCAGGGAGCCGGCGACGACGGCGGCGGCGAGGAGCGTCTTGATGCTGCGCATGGGTCTGAACCTTCCCGTGAGGGTGCGAGACGTTGAAAATCTGTCCCCATATGTACAATTGCTACCGCGCCGCGGCAAGGCGGGGCGCCGCGCCGCCACACGATCCCGCCGCCCTGTTGCTGAAAAGCCACAGTGTTACGCGGAGGGGGACGCCGTTTCGCCGGGAGCGGGAACAGGGGCAGCGGCCTCGGCCTGGGCCTTGAGGCGGCGGAACGAGCGCAGGCTGAACGGGATCATGCCCAGGTACAAGGTGCCGAGCCCCGAGAGGGTCAGCCACGGTTCGGTGACCAGGAAGGCGGCGGCCAGGCCGATGATCAGCAGGATGGGCAGCACCCAGCGATGGGGCACCCGCACCTTCTTGAACGAGAAGGTGGGGATCTTGCTGACCATCAGGAACGACACGCCCATCAGGAACACCGCCACCACCGCCGGCTGGTCGAAGAAGCCGCCGCCGAACTGGATGGTGAAGACCAACGGCATCAGCACCAGGCCAGCCGCCGCCGGGGCGGGGACCCCGGTGAAGAAGTTGTAGGCGTAGGGCGGCAGATCGGGTTCGCCAAGCATGGTGTTGAAGCGGGCGAGGCGCAGCGCGCAGCACACCGAGAACAGCAGCACCAGGGCCCAGCCGAAGCCCCCGGCGCCCTGCATGGTCCAGAAATACAGCACCATGGCCGGCGCCACGCCGAAGCTGACGAAATCGGAGAGCGAATCCAGCTCGGCGCCGAACTTGGACGTTCCCTGCAGCAGGCGGGCGACGCGGCCGTCCAGTCCGTCGAGGATGGCGGCCAGCACGGTGGAGATCACCGCCTCCTTCCACATGCCGTGGACGGCGAAGCGGATGGCGGTCAACCCGGCGCACAACGCCAGCAACGTCAGGATGTTGGGGATCAGCTTGTTGATCGACAACCCTCGGATGCGGGGCGGGCGCTTCGGGCGGAACATCAGCGGATTTCCCCCTGGCGCGCCGCCTCGGTTGAATCCAGGTCGGCCAGCACCGTCTCGCCGGCGATGATGCTCTGGCCCAGGCTGACCAGCGGCGCGACGCCTTCCGGCAGGTAGACGTCGACGCGCGAGCCGAAACGGATCAGACCGAAACGCTGGCCGGCGCGCACCTCCTGGCCGTCCTTCAGGTCGCACTTGATACGGCGCGCCACCAGGCCGGCGATCTGCACGAAGGCGATCTCGCGGCCGTCGGCGCGGCTCATGCGCACGCTCATGCGTTCGTTGTCGGCGCTGGCCTTGTCCAGGGAGGCGTCGAGGAACTTGCCGGGGCGGTACGAGCACTTGACGATGGTGCCGTCCACCGGACAGCGGTTGATGTGCACCGAGAACACGCTCATGAACACCGAGACCCGCATGCGCGGCTCGTCGCCCATGTCCAACTCGGGCGGCGGGGCCACCATGCCGACCATCTGCACCACGCCGTCGGCGGGGCTGATCACCAGGCCGTCGCGGGTGGGAGTGACCCGGTCGGGGTCGCGGAAGAACCAGGCGCACCAGCAGGTCAGCAGCGCGCCCGCCCAGCCCAGCGGCCCCCAGATCTGGCCCAGCAGCAGGGCTCCCAGCGCGAACAGCCCGACGAACGGCCAGCCCTCGCGGTTGATGGGAAACCAGAGATACTTGGTCAAGGAAATCTGTTGAGCCTGCACTCTATCCACCTCTCGGAAACACCGCCCCTTTTGGATTTTCATCCCGGTCGGCGGCATGATACTAGTGTGGAGGAATTGAAGTTCCTACCATGAATTTTGTCGAGGATCGGGCGGCATCGGCATGTCCAAGTCGAATGCGTTTTCTGTGGGTGGCCTCAGCTTGCCGCTGGATATCGACGCGGTTCTCGAGGAGGCGGAGGCCCCGCCCCTGACGCTGGGCAGCAATCCGGTGGCTTTCGACTTCGGCTTCCGCTTCGTCCGCTTCGCCGCCCGGCTGGAGCAGGTGGGCGGCGGGGTCCAGCTCAAGCTGGTGGGCGACATGGGCCCCATGCCGTTCTCGGCCGAATCGCCCGCCGCCCGCTCCGGGCTGGCCCGCATCGTCGATGCCGGAAATGCCGTACTGGGGGCCGGAACCTTCCGCATCAATCAGGGCCGCATCCTGCTGGGCGGCGAGGCGGGCGTTCCCACCCCGGTGGCCGCCGTCGGGCTGGTCTCGGCGGTGACGCGCTTCCTGGCGCCGGCCATTCCCTACATGGAGCTGATCTCCATGTATGTCCGCCCGCCCTTGGCCCCCGCCCGTCCGGGCGAAAGCGCCGTGCAACCCCAATGGCGGAAGACCAAGGCCCGGGGCCGCTAAAGCGATTGGCATCACGCTTCAGGAGCGCGCCCCGGGCCGACACCCGGGCAGGCTACTGGGCGGTGAACTGCTTCTCCACGTCCTTGATCAGGTCGATGCCCTGAATCATCTCGCTCATCATGAAGTCGGCCCGCTTGATGGGGCCGCCGGAATTGGGCCGCGGGAACATCTTGGCGAACGAGCTCATCTTCACGGTCAGGCCGCACAGGGCGGCGCCGATGGTGACGTGGTAGCGCTCGATCATCCCCTTCACCGAGCGGAACTCCTCCTGCGAGATGTTCTCCCACATCTCGCGGGTGCGCTTGTCGAACACCTCGAGCCGGCCCGAGATCGAGGCCGAGATCGAGTTGACCACCTCCTCGATCATGTCGCAGGTCTTCATCAGGTTGACGTTCTGCTTCAGCTGGAAGTGGGTGCGGATGGGAGCCAGCGCCTGGACGCAGGCGGTGAAATAGGGCTCCAGCCGGTCGAGGCAGTGGCGGAAATACGAAAGCGACATGAAGGTGTCGCCGTAATCCTCGAGGAAGCGCGGCACATCGAAGATATCGATGTTGAGGCTCTGCGCCATGGTCTCCAGACGCTGGCGGGCCTTCTTGATGTCGGGGTCGCGGAACAGCTTCAGCAGGTCGTCGTAGCTGTTGATCTGCACATCCTCGCCCGAATAGATCATCTTCATCAGCGGGCGGGTGAACATGATCATGTAGCGGGTCAGCTCGGCCGCCTTCTCCGGCGACAGCTTCAAGGCCGCGTAGTCGTTCACCGGGATGCCGTGCTCGCGCAAGCTGATGCGCAAGGAATAGACGTCGTAGCTGGGCAGCAGCGCCAGGCGGCGCAGGATGCCGAGATCGGGGTGGATCTGCTCGGTCGGCCAGCCGAACATGGCCGGCAGCGATTCCACGTCCACCTGCCCCGACCCGGTCTGCACGTCGGAGAACAGCTCGACCGCGCTGCGCAGCCGCACGTTCTTGATCAGCTTGGCGCTCTGCAGGGCGGGCGTCTGGAGCGGGATGATCGACAGCGGCAGCACGAACATGGAATCCATGTCGCTGTCATTGATAGGTTTCAGTCCGTCTTCGTCGTTCATACCACTCTCGGCCCCCAACCCGAGGGCTCATTGTGCCTGCTTTGCCGCCGATCGCAATGGGGAACATGCGCCCAATTCCGTCAGATTGCGTCAGTTACATGCGGATTTGGTGATATTTGTGGTGTATCCTCTTGCCCGATGCGTCGTTTCCGCGGAGGAAAGCTGCCGTGCCTGCCAGAATGCCTATCCGGTCCGTCTTAGTCGCGGCCGCGCTGCTCTGCCTGGGGGCGGGGCTGGCGGCGGCGCAGGATATCCGCTTCTTCCAGATCGGTACCGGCCCGACGGGGGAGACCCGCTTCGCCTTCGGCGGCCTGATCGCCAACGCCATCAGCAACCCGCCCGGCTCGCGCGAGTGCGACAAGGGCGGCTCGTGCGGGGTGCCGGGCATGGTGGCGGTGGCCAAGTCCACCGGCGGCGCCATCGCCAATATCGACGCCATCGCGGCGAAACGGCTCGACGCCGCCCTGGTCCAGGCCGACATCGCCTATTGGGCCTATCACGGCACCGGTATCTACAAGGGCAAGGGCGCGGTGCAGAACCTGCGGGCCATTGCCATGCTCTACCCGGAAAGCCTGCATCTGGTGGCGCGCAAGGAGGCCAGGATCGCCACGGTCAAGGACTTGAAGGGCAAGCGGGTGTCGCTGGGCGACAAGGATTCGGGCGAACTGGTCCACGGCCGCCTGCTGCTGGCCGCCTTCGGCATGAACGAAAGCCAGATCAAGCAGAGCTTCCTCAAACCCGGCCCCGCCGCCGATGCCATCGCCGCCGGCCAGTTGGACGCCATGCTGGTGGTGGACGGCCTGCCGGTGCCGATCATCGCCGAACTGGCCCAGCGGACCGATATCGTGCTGGTGCCGCTGGCCGGACCGGAAGTGGACAGGATGCGGGCCACCTATCCCTTCTTCTCCGCCTCCGCCATCCCCGCCGACACCTATGCCGGCATCAGCGCCGACGCGAAGACCCTGGACGTGGGCGTGGTGCTGGTCACCGGCGCCGAGCGGCCCAACGAACTGATCTACGGCGTCACCCGCGCCCTGTGGCACCCCAGCACCCAGAAGCTGCTGACCGAAAGCCATCCGCGCGGCAAGCTGGTCAACCTGTCGGCCGCCGGCCTGGACAAGCTGGGCATCCAGCTGCACGGCGGCGCCTCGGCCTATTATTTCGACGCCGGCGTGACTCACTGATTTGCCCTCACCGGGCACACGTACTATCTTGGCCCCCATGAGCGAGACCCCCGCCCCCACGCCCTATCGCGTCCTGGCCCGCAAGTACCGGCCAACCGACTTCGCCGGCCTGATCGGGCAGGAAGCCATGGTCCGCACCCTGTCCAACGCCATCCGCACCGGGCGTCTCGCCCACGCCTTCGTGCTGACCGGCGTGCGCGGCGTGGGCAAGACCACCACCGCCCGCATCATCGCCCGCGCGCTCAACTGCGTCGGCCCGGACGGCAAGGGCGGCCCGACCATCGACCCTTGCGGCACCTGCGAGCATTGCCGCGCCATCGCCGAGGACCGCCACGTCGACATCCTGGAGATGGACGCCGCCAGCCGCACCGGCGTCAACGATATCCGCGAGATCATCGAAGGCGTGCGCTACCGCCCCACCTCGGCGCGCTTCAAGGTCTACATCATCGACGAGGTCCACATGCTGTCCACGGCGGCGTTCAACGCGCTGCTGAAGACGCTGGAGGAGCCGCCGGAGCACGTGAAATTCGTGTTCGCCACCACAGAGATCCGCAAGATCCCGGTCACCGTGCTGTCGCGCTGCCAGCGCTTCGACCTGCGCCGGGTGGAGATGGAGGTGCTGGCCAGACACTTCGAGGGCATCGCCGCCAAGGAACAGGCCGAGATCGATCCGGCGGCGCTGAAGCTGATCGCGCGGGCCGCCGACGGCTCGGTGCGCGACGGGCTGTCGCTGCTGGACCAGGCCATCAGCCACGGGGCCGGCGCGGTGTCCGAGGCCCAGGTGCGCGACATGCTGGGCCTGGCCGACCGCGCCCGCGTCTTCGACCTGCTGGACGCCGTGATGAAGGGCGAGGTCGCCGCCGCCCTGGACCAGATCACCGCCCAGTACGCCGCCGGTGCCGACCCGGCGGTGGTGCTGCAGGACATGCTGGAACTGACCCACTGGCTGACCCGCCTGAAAGTGACCCCCGACGCCGCCGACCAGCTGGGCGCCTCGGAGACCGAGCGGGTCAAGGGCGCCGAGATGGCCGGAACCCTGTCGCTCGCCGCGCTCACCCGCGCCTGGCAGATGCTGCTGAAGGGCCTGGGCGAGACCAGGAACGCCCCCAATCCGCTGCAGGCCGCCGAGATGGCGGTGGTGCGCCTGGCCTATGCCGCCGAACTGCCCACCCCGGCCGAATTGGTCGAGCAATTGCGCGTCAATCCCCCGCCGCCGCCCGCCCCGCGCGGTCCCGGCGGCGGCGGCGGCGGGTTTTCCGGTGGCGGCGGCGCCGATGCCGTGTCCGGCCATCATGTGGGCGGCGGCCCGGTGCACGGCCCCGCCACCGCGCTGAAGCTCGAACCCGCCCCGGTCGCCCGGACGGTGGCGCTGCCCGCCATGCCCGCCGATTTCGCCGCCGTGGTGGCGCTGTTCTCCGAACGGCGCGAAGGCCTGATCGCCGTGCAGTTGCGGACCCAGGTCAATCCGGTATCCTTCGCCCCCGGCCGCATCGAATGGCGCCAGGGCGGCGCCGCCGGCTCCGACCTCGCCCCCAAGGTGGCGCGGATGCTGTCGGAATGGACCGGGCGGCGCTGGACGGTGTCGGTCAATTCCACCGACCCGGCCCAGCCCACCCTGGCCGAGCAGGAGGCATCGGCCGAATTGCGCCGCCGCGCCGACGCCGCCGAGCACCCGCTGGTCAAGGCGGTCCTGGCCGCCTTTCCCGGCGCCACCATCGAGGCGGTGCGCGACCTCGGCGCCGAGGACCTGCCCGAGCCCCCGCCGCCCGAGGACCCGGAGGCCGTCCCCGACGATGAATTGATCCCTGGAGAGGAAGATCTATGAAGAACCTCGGCAACCTGATGAAACAGGCCCAGCAGATGCAGGCCAAGATGGGCGAGATGCAGGCCAAGATGGCCGAGATGGAGGTCACCGGCTCATCCGGGGCCGGCATGCTGCAGGTGACGCTCAACGGCAAGTACGAACTGAAAAAGGTGAAGATCGACCCGTCCCTGGTCGATCCCAGCGACGTCGAGGTGCTGGAGGATTTGCTGCTGGCCGCCTTCAACGACGCCAAGACCAAGGCCGAGACCGCCATGGCCGACGAGATGGCCAAGATGACCGGCGGGCTGAACCTGCCGCCCGGCTTCAAGCTGCCGTTCTGATCCCGGCATAGTTCCGCCCCCGCAATGGTCGGTCCCGAGATCGAACGCCTGATCCAACTCCTTTCGCGGTTGCCGGGACTGGGGCCGCGCTCGGCGCGGCGTGCCGCCCTGCGGCTAGTGGAAAAGCGCGAAGCCCTGCTGATCCCCCTCGGCCAGGCCATGGCCGAGGCCGCCGCCAAGGTGCGGACCTGCTCTACTTGCGGTAATTTCGACACCATCGACCCCTGCGCCGTCTGCGCCGACCCCCGCCGCGACCCCGCGCTGCTCTGCGTGGTCGAGGACGTGGCCGGCCTGTGGGCCATGGAACGCACCGGCAGCTTCAGGGGCCGCTATGCCGTGCTGGGCGGATTGCTGTCGGCGCTGGACGGCATCGGGCCGGAGGACCTGGGCATCGAATCCCTGGTGGCCCGCGCCCACGCCCCCGCCATCACCGAGGTGATCCTCGCCACCCCGGCCACGGTGGAGGGCCAGACCACCGCCCATTACGTCGCCGAGCGCCTCGCCGGATGCGGCGTCACCGTCTCGGGCCTCGCCCACGGCGTGCCGGTGGGCGGCGAACTCGACCACCTGGACGACGGCACCATCACCGCGGCGCTCCGGGCGCGGCGGGTGTTCTGAGCCCCCATGCGGGCAAGATGCCCGCACTCCAACATGCCGCGGAGCGCGGCCGTCCCGGCCGCAGACCGGCGGAGAGCCTACCCCGCCGCCCTGGCGTCTGCGATCCATTTCACCATGGCCGGATGGGCCATGATGGCGTCGCAATAGGCGCTTGCCACCGGCCCCACCGGGAGGCTGTAGGTGCGGAGGCGGGTGACCACCGGCGCGTACATGGCGTCGGCGTTGGTG
>NZ_AONQ01000068.1 GCF_000342045.1 Paramagnetospirillum caucaseum
GGCCGTTCCTGGCTTCCGAGGCGCTGGCCGCCGGGCTGGTGGACCGGCTCGGCTATCACGACCAGGCCTGGGAGGCGGCGGCCGGAAGCGGCGACGCCGCCGCCGAGGAACTGGACCTGGGCGAATACGCCGGGCTTCTCGACCATCCGCGCGGCGCCAAGGTGGCGCTGATCTCGGGGCTCGGCGCCATCCATCGCGGCGAATCCCATCGTGGCCTGGACGGCGACGGCGATTTCGGCGCGCGGACGGTGGCCGAGGCCTTCCGCGAGGCCGTCGAGGACGACAAGGTCAAGGCCATCCTGTTCCGGGTCGACAGCCCCGGCGGCTCGTACACCGCGTCGGACACCGTGCATCACGAGGTGGCGCGCGCCCGGGCGGCGGGCAAGCCGGTGGTGGTGTCCATGGGCGATTTCGCCGCCTCGGGCGGTTATTTCGTCGCCATGGGGGCCGACCGCATCATCGCCGCGCCGGGGACCATCACCGGGTCCATCGGGGTGTTCACCGGCAAGGTGGTGCTGGACGAATTCTGGAAGAAGCTGGGCATCAGCTGGGACGAGATGCACCGGGGCGACAATGCCGGCATCTGGAGCGCCAACCAGCCGTTCAGCCCCCAGGCCAAGGCCCGCATCGACGCCCTGCTTGACCATATCTACGCCGATTTCACCGGCAAGGCCTCGGAGGGGCGGGGCATCGACGCCGCCCGCATGGACAGTCTGGCGCGCGGCCGCATCTGGACCGGGGCCGACGCCAAGGAATCCGGGCTGGTGGACGGGCTGGGCGGCTGGGCCGAGGCCCTGGTCCAGCTGCGGCAGGTGGCCGGGCTCAAGGCCGGGGAGCCGCTGACCCTGGTGGAGTTTCCCCGCCCGCGCAAGCCCTGGGAGGTGCTGGCCGACAGCCTGGGCGGCGGCGCGGTGGCGGAACGGCGCATCCTGGCCCGGTTGCAGCCGCTGCTCGATACCCTGGCTCCGCCGCCCGGCGTCCAGCTGCGCGCCCCCGATGTGAGGGGGGCACGATGAGCGACATGCGCACCGTCGTCGTCACCGGGGCCTCGCGGGGCATTGGCCACGCCATCGCCCGGCGCTTCCTGGCCGAGGGCTGGCGGGTGATCACCTGCGCCCGGGCCGACGTGCCCAAGGAATGCATGATCGACCGCAACTGGGCCTGCCACATCGTCGCCGATCTGGCCGACCCCGCCTCGGCCCAGGACTTCGTGGCCCAGGCCAATGCCTGGCTGGGGGCCGAGCCGCTGCACGCCCTGGTCAACAACGCCGGCGTCAGCCCCAAGACCCCCTACAAGGAGCGCCTGGGGGTGCTCAACGGTTCGATCGACGGCTGGAAGGATGTGTTCGAGCTGAACTTCTTCGCCCCGCTGCGGCTGGCGCGCGGCTTCGCCAGCGCGCTGCACCGGGGCAAGGGCGCCATCGTCAACATCACCTCCATCGCCGGGCATTACGTCCATCCCTTCGCGGGATCGGCCTATTCCACCTCGAAGGCGGCGCTGTCGGGCCTGACCCGCGAGATGGCGGCCGAGATGGCGCAGCTGGGGGTGAGGGTCAACGCGGTGGCGCCGGGGGAAATCCGCACCGAGATGATCTCGGCCGAGTACGAGGCCCTGGTGCCGCGCATCCCGCTGGAGCGCATGGGAACCACCGACGACGTGGCCGGCACGGTGTTCCGCCTGTGCGGGCCGGACTTCGCCTATGTCACCGGCACCGAGGTGTTCGTCACCGGCGGCCAGCACCTGTACTGACTACCGGAAATAGGCCGGTTCGGCTCCGGTGACGTCGCCGAGATGGGCGACGATGTAGCGCATCAGCCGGGCGGTGGGGGCGAATTCGCCGCGCAGGATTCCGGCATCGAGCGACTTGATGATGACCACGGCCTCGACGCTGTCGTCGAAACTGTGCAGGGCCGCCACGGTCAGCCGGACGCGGTCGCCGGGACGAAAGCCGTTCCCCTGGAAGCTGACGCCGGAAAGCGAAATGTCCAGGACCGGGAAGACCCGGCCGTCAATCAGGACGGCAAGACCGTCCCCCATCTTGCGGACATGCTGCCGCCGTTCCTTGAACTGCGTCATGACTGGCTTTCCCGGCAATCGCTGGTGTCGAGGGTATAGCCGAAATCCATAAACGGTATTCACGGCGCATGTAAACGGAAACTGGTAATACCGCTATTGCGCGGCGCGCGGCGCGTTGGCGAAGGTCTTGCGGATAAAGGTGCTGACCTCGCCCAGGGCGGTGTCCTGGCTGATGCCGGCGGCCTTGGCGCGTTCCACGAACTTGGCGCAGTATTCCAGGTTGCCGGGAATGCCGAACGAGCGCTTGAACATCTCTTCGCCCATCACGTCGTAGATGACCAGGGCCATCACCGCCAGCTGGTCCATGCGCAGCCCCAGCTCGCCCACCAGCATCTTGGCCGACAGCCCGCCCATCTCGGCCAGCAGGCCGGTGATGCGCACCGTCTGGTCGGCGTTGGGCAGTTCGGCGCGGACCACCGGGTCGAGCAGCACCATGGTGAAGGCGGCGGAGCGCAGCCGTTTGCCGTCGGGGGTGAGAATCTCGGCGATGCGGGCGCGGCGGTCGGCGTTGCCTGCCGCCGCCGGGGCGCCGCCGGCCTTGACCTCGTGCACCTGGGCCGGGACGTCGCCGCCCGAGAGGGCGGCGGGCTTGGGCTTTTCCGCGGCCTTGGCCTTGTCGGCGCGGGCGGCGGGCGGCACCAGGAAGTCGGGGATTTCGCTGGGCAGGGTGGAGGGCACCGGCAGTTCCGCCGGATTGTCCTTCAGGCGGCGGATGTCCTCGGGCACCTTGTAGTCGAGAATCCGCTTGCCGAGGCGCTTCACCAGGGCCGGCGACAAGGTTGAATATTCAGGTACGAGGGCCACCTGCCAGTCATGGACCAGATGTTCCTGCATGGCGTCGTAGAGCACCTCGCCCCGGCTGCGCTTGGCCGCGGCTTCCGCCGGGGCCAGGGACAGCAGGCGCATCAGCTTGCCCATCAATCCCTTGGGGGGCGGGGAGCGCCTGCTTTTTTGGGGGCTGGCGTCGCCGTCCAGGCGCTTGCGGAAATGGCGCTTGGCGCAGGTGCGGACCACCATGGCGACCACGTCGTCCAGGGAGCGGCCGCAGGCCAGCAGCGCGTCGGCCTGTTCCACCGCCACGTCATGCTCGTCCACCAGCAACTGGTGGAAGCGTTCGGGATTGGCGTGGAACGCCTTGAAGCAGCGGTCGAGCAGGTCGGGGTCGTCGAGCACGCATTGCAACACGCCGCGACGCGGCAGCTTCTTCAACTCGGGAACCAGTTGGGCCATGACTTCCGCCACCGGACCCTCGAGGGTCAGGTTGATCTGGCGGACGATCCGGGCATGGGCCTCGGACGGCAGGCGCGGCATGGTGAATTCCGATCGAATCTCTACCTCCCCGAAAGGTAAGCCGAACGGTCAGATTTCCCAAGAGACTATCTGTCTGGGGTCAGTCGCGCCTGGAGCGGTGGCCGAACCGGGCGAACACGCCGCGCATGAAAATGGCGCATTCGATCACCTCGGTGGTCGGACCGATGCCGCGCAACCGAGCCCGCTCGACGATGCGGGCCACCAGTTCGGGGTCGGCGCGCGGTCCGAACAGCCGGCCGAACACCGTACTGCCGATACAGTCCTGGGCCACCATCAGCATCACCGCCAACTGGTCCTTGCGCAGACCCAGGCCTTCCACCAGGGCGGTGGCCGGCAGGCCGCCGACGCCGCGCAGCACGTCGCCGATGCGCACGATCTGGTCGGCGTTGGGCAGGATGGCGCGGACCTCGGGGTCCAGCAGGGTCTGGGTGAAGGCCTCGGCCCGCAGGCGCTGATGGTCGGGGGTCAGCACGTCGTCCAGGCTGGCGGTGCGGGGATGGACCACCGGCGCCACCGGCATCACCGGCGCCTTGGCGGCGGGGGCGAAGGGCGAGACGAAGGGAACGGCGAAGGTGATCGGCGTGGTCGCCGCCTGGGTTTCCTCGTCCGCCATGGGCTGGACGGGGGCGTCGGGGTCGGCGATCAGGCGGGCCAGGGTGTCGGCCTCGCGGCAATCGAGAATCTTGGCGCCCACCCGGCGGACCAAAGCGGGGTCCATCTCGGAATAGGCGGGGACCAGCGGCACCTGCCATTCGTGCAGGAGATAGGCCTTGATGGCGTCGTAAAGCTCGTCGGCCGGGCTGCGCTGGGCGGCGCGGGCCTCCTCGGCCTCCAGTTCGGCGCGGGCGGCGGCGGGCGACAGCTTGCGGCGGAAATAGCGTTTGGCGGCGGTACGCACCACCATGGCGATGACCTCGGCCAGGGTGCGGCCGCAGGATAGGGGGACGTTGTCCTCGCTCACCGGGCGGCGGCGCTCGTCCACCAGGACGTAGCGGAAGCGGGAGCGCTCCTTGCGGAAGATCTGGAAGCAGCGGGTCAGAAGGCCGAGATCGTCGAGGGTCCGGTCATAGGCCTGCTCACGCGGCAAGGCCTTCAGTTCCGGCAGGAACTGTCCGAGGATATCGACAACCGGCCCCTGGAGGGTCCCGTTGATTCTGAAGACCGCTGTCGCGGTATCCGTCATGGCGTCAACCTTAACTCCATCGCGCCTCTAATCCCCGAAGGAGGACGTTAGCATGCGATGATTTGCCCATCACCAAAATTGATGCGGACCTGATCGCATCACCGCCACAATACCCCCATTCGGCATAGGCTAATGTGAAGTACCTCACATAGCGACGGAGAAAAAGCATAGGGTTCCCACCCGGGTCGGCATGGCTCAACCCCGCGTATTTCCGCCGTTGCGCGGAGCGGTTGAGGTCTGGCGGGTAGGGGAAATGCCTAGGCTACTGGTATGGAGGGCAGTGCAGGCCGGCGGGCGACAGGGTGAAGATCTCGCAACCGCTGGCGGTGACGCCGATGGAATGCTCGAACTGGGCCGACAGGGACTTGTCCTTGGTGACGGCGGTCCAGCCGTCGGCCAGGATCTTGGTCTCAAAGCGGCCGGCGTTGATCATCGGCTCGATGGTGAAGAACATCCCCTCGGCCAGCACGGCGCCTTCGCCGGGATTGCCGTAATGCATGACGTTGGGCGGCTCGTGGAAGATGCGGCCCAGACCATGGCCGCAGAAATCGCGGACCACCGAGAAGCGGTGCTTCTCGGCATAGGACTGGATGGCATGGCCGATGTCGCCCAGGGTGGCGCCGGGCTTGACCACCTCGATGCCGCGCATCAGGGATTCGTAGGTGACCTCCACCAGCTTGCGGGCCTTCACCCCCACCTTGCCGACGTAGTACATGCGCGACGAATCGCCGTGCCAGCCGTCGGCGATGGGCGTCACGTCGATGTTGACGATGTCGCCGTCCTCCAGGCGCTTCTCGCCGGGGATGCCGTGGCAGACCACGTGGTTGACCGAGGTGCAGATGGATTTGGGAAAACCACGGTAGTTCATGGGCGCGTTGACCGCGCCCCGCGCGATGATGAACTCGGCGCACAGGCGGTCCAACTCGGCGGTGGTCACGCCCGGCACCACATGGGGGGCGATGAAGTCCAGGGCCTCGGCGGCAAGGCGGCCGGCCTTGCGCATGCCTTCGAAATCGGCGGGGCCGTGGCGGCGGATGCGGGAATTTTCCCTGTCTTCGTGTTCCATCGGTCCTTCAGATCCGTTCGCTTAAATCCATGCCCAAGGCGTCGCCCAGTTCGATACCGCCGGTCGATAAGCGGCAGGTATAGCAGATCGCTTCGACGCCGTCCCGTGTCGCCTGGGCCAGGGCCTTGGCATAGGTGGGGTCGATATCGGCGGCGGGGCGGAAGCCCTGGCAATCCTCCCGCTGCACCAGATAGACCATCACCGCCCGCTCGCCGGCGCCGACCCGGCCGGTCAGCTCGGCCAAGTGCTTGGCGCCCCGCACGGTGACCGCGTCGGGGAATTCGGCCCAGCCGCCGCGCTTCAGGTGGACGTTCTTGACCTCCACCCAGCATTTGGGGCGTTGGGGGCTTTCCAGCAACAGGTCGATGCGGGAATTGACGCCGTATTTCACCTCGCGGCGGATGGAGGCGTAGCCGGAAAGCTCGGGGATAAGCCCGGCGGCCACGCTTTCCGCGACGATGCCGTTAGGGTGTGCGGTGTTGACGCCCACCAGATGGCCGTCCACCGTCACCAGCTCCCAGTTCCATTTCAGCTTGCGCTCGGGGTTGGAGGCCGGCGACAGCCAGACTTCCATGCCCGGTTCGGCAGTGCCCAGCATGGCCCCGGAATTGGCCACATGGGCGGTGACCTCGGTGCCGTCGTCGAACCGCACGTCGGCCAGGAAGCGCTTGTAGCGCTTGATCAGGGTGGCGCGGACCAGGGGCGAGACGAAGCGCATCACTCGGTCTCGGGGCTCATGCGCCCGGTGGAGCCGTTGAACCCGGCCAGACCGGGGACGGCGCAGCCCTGGGGGGCCGGGGCGGGCTGGCAGGGATGGGGCGCCCAGCCGGTCATGGTCAGCACCTGGAAGGTGGCGGGCAGCCGCCCGTCCGGCCCGGCGAAGCGCTGCTGATACAGCGCCACGGCGTGCAGCAGGGTGGCGCGCCGGGTCAGACCCTTACGCTGTCCGGCCACGGCGTTGGTCTCGCCCATGCCGCGCAGATCGGCCATCAGCCGCATGGGGTCGCCATAGCTGACCGCCACCGAATCGGCATCGGCCACCGGCAGGGCGAAGCCGGCCCGCTGCAGCAGGGCGCCCAGATCCTTGACGTCGGCGAAGGGGGCGACGCGGGGGCTCATTCCGCCTTCCTCGGCCAGTTCGGCGTCGGCCAGGCATTGGCGCAGTTCGGCCAGGGTGCCGGCCCCAAGCAGGGCGGCGATGAACAATCCGTCGGGCTTCAGGACCCGGCGGATCTGCAGCAGGGTGCCGGGCAGGTCGTTGACCCAGTGCAGCGACAGGCACGACACCACCAGATCGAAGCTGTTGGCGCGGAAGGGCAGCCATTCCTCGTCGGCGGCCAGGGCCGGGTGGCCGTTGGCCGCGGTCTGGGCGGCCATGGCGGGCGACAGGTCGCATTGCACCAGGGTCTCGATGCCGCCGCGCCCCTTCAGGGTGTCGGCCATCTCGCCGGTGTGGCAGCCCAGGTCCAGCGCCATGGGAAAGCGCCGCTTGACGTCGTCCAGGCGGTCGGCGAGGCGTTCGGCCACCTCGCGCACCAGGAAGTCGTGGGCGACGAAATTGCCGGCGGCGCGGTCGCGGTGCTTGCGCACCAGGAGACGGTCGAAGATTCTCATGTCAGGCTGTATGGCATGCCGGTGCCGCCGGAGGGAAGGGGAGAAGATGCCGGTCAGACTTGCCCGCCTGCTGCTTGACGCGCTGCTGCCGCCGCTCTGCCTGTCCTGCGGGGTGGAGGTGGCCGAGCCGGGCAGCCTGTGCCCGTCATGCTGGTCGGCCATGGTCTTCCTGGGCGATCCTGCCTGCGCCTGCTGCGGCCTGCCTTTCGAGGTGGACCCGGGCGACGGGGCGGTGTGCGGCGGATGCGCCCGCCAGACGCCCCGCTACGGCCGGGCGCGGGCGGTGCTCCGCTACGACGACGCCTCCAGGGTGCTGATCCTGCGCTTCAAGCACGCCGACCGGCTGGAGGGAGTGGGGGCCTTCGCCCGCTGGATGGCGCGGGCCGGCGGCGCGATGCTGGCCGAGGCCGACCTGCTGGTGCCTGTGCCGCTGCATCGCTGGCGGCTGCTGGCCCGGCGCTACAATCAGGCGGCGCTGCTGGCCAATGCCATCGGGACGCTGGCCCAGGTGACGGCGGAGCCGGGGATGCTGGTCCGCGCCCGCCGCACGCCACCCCAGGGCCATCTCGGCCACGACGCCCGCGCCCGCAACGTGGCTGGCGCGTTCAAGGTGGCGGAACGCCTGCGCCCCCGCCTCGACGGCCGCCGCGTCGTACTGGTGGACGACGTGATGACCAGCGGCGCCACCGTGGACGAATGCGCCCGCGTGCTGCTCAAGGCCGGCGCCGCCGCGGTGGATGTTCTGACCCTGGGACGGGTGGTGCGGGAAAGTTAGCTGCGTTATATAGGAGGCAGTATTGAACCTGGAGCCTTCCCATGGCCGAGATCGAGATCTACACCACCGACGTCTGCCCCTATTGCGTCAAGGCCAAGAAGCTGTTCGACAAGAAGGGCGTGACCTATGCCGAGATCAACGTCTCGACTGACGACGGCCTGCGTCAGTACATGATGAACCGGGCCGGCGGGCGCCGCTCGGTGCCGCAGATTTTCATCGACGGGGTGCATGTGGGCGGCTGCGACGATCTCTATGCGCTCGACAAGGACGGCAAGCTCGACCCCATGTTGGCGGGTGCCCAGTGAGGAACTTCAAGGCGGCCTGCCTGCAGGTCAATTCCTCCAACGACCTCGCGGCCAATTGCGATGCCGCCGCCGCCCTGGCGGTCGAGGCCCGCGCCGCCGGCGCCGACCTGATCCTGATGCCCGAGAACGTGGCGATGATGGAGTGGGGACGCTCCAACATCGTCTTGAAGGCCCAGCCGGAAGAGGACCATCTGGCTCTCAAGTTCTTCCGCGAGCTGGCCCGCGAGATCGGCGCCTGGCTGCATATCGGCAGCCTGCATGTGCTGCTCGACGGCGGCATGGTGGCCAACCGTACCTATGTGCTCGGCCCCGATGGCGGGATCGCCGCGCGCTATTCCAAGATCCACATGTTCGACGTGGATCTGGGCCTGGGCGAGGTCTACAAGGAATCCGCCACCTTCGCCCCCGGCGATGAGGCGGTCTGTGTCGACCTGCCCTGGGGGCGGCTGGGGCTGTCCATCTGCTACGATGTGCGCTTCCCGCATCTCTACCGGGCGCTGGCCCATTCCGGCTCATCCTTCCTGGCGGTGCCGGCGGCCTTTACCCGGACCACCGGCAAGGCCCACTGGCACGTTCTGCTGCGCGCCCGGGCCATCGAGACCGGCTGCTACGTCTTCGCCCCCGCCCAGTGCGGCGAGCACGTCAATGACCGTCAGACCTACGGCCACGCCCTGATCGTCAGCCCGTGGGGCGAGGTGCTGGCCGACGCGTTGGAGCGGCCCGGCTGGGTGATGGCCGACATCGACCCGGACAAGGTCAAGGACGCAAGGCGCAAGGTCCCCTGCCTCGACCACGACCGGCCGTTCGGGGTGCCCAAGCGGTAGCTATCACGGCAGTTCGGCCGGCCCCGGGCCGCTGATGGCGGCGATGCGCTGCACCACCTTGGCATGCTCCGCGATGCCGTCCTCGTAGGCAGCCACGGTCAGCCCCCGGGCGAGGTCCAGCAACTCGCCCCGCCGCAGCAGGTGGTCGGGATTGGCCGGACGGCCGAAGACCTCGTTGCCGGCGGCGAAGGTCTCGTAGAGCAGCACGCCGCCCGGTTTCAGGGCGGCCAGGATCGTCGGGAACAGCGGCCGCCACAGGTAATTGGTCACCACCACCGCGTCGAAGCCGCACCCGGCCAGCGGCCAGGGTGAACCGTCCTCCAGGTCGGCGGCGATCAGCTCGGCGCCCTCGGCCAGGCGGGCCTGGGTCACGTCGCGGTCCACCGCCGTCACCGTGTGGCCGCGGTCGAGGAACAGCCGGGCATGCCGCCCGCCGCCGCAGGCCAGATCAAGCACGGAGCCCCCCGCCGGCACCAGGGCGGCGAAGCGGGCGATCCAGGGGGAGGGAGCGACGCGGAAAGGGTCGGTGCCCATGGCTTTTGCGGACCGTATCTGTTACGAAGATCGCGGATAAGCGGATATCAGCGGCCATGATCCTGTTCGAATTGCGCTGCAAGGCCAAGCATCATTTCGAAGCCTGGTTCAAGGACGGCGCCACCTATGACGGGCAGGCGGCGGCGGGCGAAATTCCCTGCCCCATCTGCGGCGATTGCCATATCGAAAAGGCCCCCATGGCGCCGCGCCTGGCCAAGGCGCGCGGCGCCGCCCTGGACGCCCAGGCGGCGGCGGGGGAACTGCGCAGGATGCTGGTGGACCTGAAGCACAAGGTGCAGTCCAGCTGCGACTATGTGGGCGAGAAATTCCCCGACGAGGCCCGCAAGATCCACTACGGCGACGTCGAGGCCCGCCCCATCTACGGCGAGGCCACCCCCGACCAGGCCCGGGAGCTGGAGGACGAAGGCGTCGCCCTGGCCCGTATCCCCTGGGTGGCCGAGGGGAATTAGGCCTTCGTCCCGAACAGCATGTAGTTGACGTCGAGATTTTCTGTTTCGCGCCAGGAATCGGCCAGCGGGTTGTAGGCCATGCCGGCCATTTTGCGCACGGTGATGCCGTGGTCACGCAGCATGGCGGCGAATTCCGAGGGGCGGACGAACTTGTTCCAGTCGTGGGTGCCCTTGGGCAGCCAGCCCAGCACGTATTCCGCCCCCACCACCGCCAGGGCCCAGGCCTTGGCCGTCCGGTTCAAGGTGGCGCCCATGAACACGCCGCCGGGCTTCAGGCGGGCGGTGGCGTGGCCCAGGAAGGCGGCGACGTCGGGGACGTGCTCGACCACCTCCATGGACAGCACCACGTCGAAGCTCTCGGCCGGGTCCATCTGCTCGGGCGTCGCCACGCGGTAGTCCACGTCGAGCCCCGATTGCTCGGCGTGCAGACGGGCGACCGCCACGTTCCTGTCGCCGGCGTCGATGCCGGTGACGGCAAAGCCCATGCGGGCCAGGGGCTCGGACAGCAGGCCGCCGCCGCTGCCCACGTCCAGCAGGGTCAGGCCCTCGAACGGGCGTAGCAGGCTGTCGTCACGGCCGAAATGGGCGGCGAAATGGCGGCGCATGAAGGCCAGGCGCACGGGGTTGAAGCGGTGCAGCGGCTTGAACTTGCCCGTCGGGTCCCACCAGGCCTCGGCCATGGCGGTGAACCGGGCAATTTCCTCGGGCGATGCGGTGCCCAACTGATCCATGAATTTCCACTCCGCCGTCAACATTTCGTCAGGGGGCCGTGCTTGCGTCCCGATGGGCGACAGAGTATGAATACGCGCCCTTCCGGCGGCAACCGCGCAAACGAGAGTTTTTTGCGGATGACGGCGAGGGAGAATTAAGGATCAGCCCGGGGCTGGGACAACAAGGGTTTTCTCATGGCTCGCATCGTAATGAAATTCGGTGGCACCTCGGTCGCCGACATCGAGCGCATCAAGAATGTCGCCAACCGCGTCAAGCGGGAATTCGAGTCCGGCAACGAGGTTGCGGTGGTGGTCTCGGCCATGTCGGGCGCCACCAACCAGCTGGTCGCCTGGTGCAATCAGGTCGCGCCGCTGCACGACGCCCGTGAATACGACGCGGTGGTCGCCACCGGCGAGCAGGTGACCACCGGCCTGCTGGCCATCGCGCTGCAGGAGCTGGGCGTCGAGGCCCGCTCGTGGTGCGGCTGGCAACTGCCGATCCGTACCGACGGCGTGCACGGCAAGGCGCGCATCATGTCCATCGAGACGGACGAGATGATCGCCCGCATGGGCAAGGGCGAGGTGGCGGTGGTCGCCGGCTTCCAGGGACTGGGGCCGGACAACCGGATTGCCACCCTGGGCCGTGGCGGCTCGGACACCTCGGCGGTGGCGTTGGCGGCGGCCTTGCATGCCGACCGCTGCGACATCTATACCGACGTGGACGGCGTCTACACCACCGACCCACGCATCGTTTCCGTGGCCAAGAAGCTCGACAAGATCACCTACGAGGAGATGCTGGAGCTGGCCTCGGTGGGCGCCAAGGTGCTGCAGACCCGCTCGGTGGAAATGGCCATGAAGCACCGCGTGCGCGTGCAGGTGCTTTCCAGCTTCGAAGACAAGCCCGGTACTCTCGTTTGCGATGAGGATGAGATCGTGGAAAAGGAATTGGTGAGCGGCATCGCCTACAGCCGCGACGAGGCGAAGATCACCCTGGTGCGCGTGGCCGACCGGCCGGGCGTGGCGGCCTCCATCTTCGGCCCGCTGGCCGATGCGGCGGTCAACGTGGACATGATCGTGCAGAACGTGTCCGAGGACGGCAAGTCCACCGACCTGACCTTCACCGTCGGCAACGCCGATCTGGAGCGGGCCAAGAAGGTGCTGGAGGACGCCAAGGGAACCCTTGGCTTCGAGAAGCTGCTGGCCGACCCCAACGTGGTCAAGGTCTCGGTGATCGGCGTCGGCATGCGCTCGCACGCCGGCATCGCCCAGAAGATGTTCCAGACCCTGGCGTCCGAGGGGATCAACATCCAGGTGATCTCGACCTCGGAAATCAAGATCAGCGTGCTGATCGAGGAAAAGTATACCGAACTGGCCCTGCGCGCGCTTCATACCGCCTATGGTCTGGATGCCGCGTAAGCGGGGCACTTGCCAGAGGGCCTGATGGATAAGGCGAGGCAGCGGCTCGAACACCTGTGGCGGCGCGGACGGGAATTTCTCGGCACCGAGTACGCCATCATGGGTGGGGCGATGTCGTGGATTTCCGAGCGCCGGCTGGTCGCCGCCATCTCCAATGGCGGGGGCTTTGGCGTGCTCGCCTGCGGCTCCATGAGCCCCGGCCTGCTGCGCGAGGAAATCCGCGCTACCCAGGAACTGACCGTCAAGCCGTTCGGCGTCAACCTGATCACGCTGCATCCCGACCTGGACGCCCTGATCGATGTCTGCGGCGAGATGCAGGTGGGCCACATCGTGCTGGCCGGCGGCCTGCCGTCCGCCGCCTCCATCAAGCGGGCCAAGGATACCGGCGCCAAGGTGGTCTGCTTCGCGCCGGCCGTGGTGCTGGCCAGGAAGCTGCTGCGTTCGGGCGTCGACGCCCTGGTGATCGAAGGCGCCGAGGCTGGCGGCCATGTGGGCCCGGTGGCCACCAGCGTGCTGGCCCAGGAAATCCTCCCCGTGGTCGAGCAGGTCCCGGTCTTCGTGGCCGGCGGCATCGGCAGGGGCGAGGCCATCGTCTCCTATCTGGAGATGGGGGCGTCGGGCTGCCAGCTGGGTACCCGCTTCGTCTGCGCCGACGAATGCATCGCGCACCCCAATTTCAAGCAGGCCTTCATCCGCGCCGCCGCCCGCGACGCGCTGCCTTCGGTGCAGGTGGACCCGCAATTCCCGGTGATTCCGGTGCGCGCGCTCGCCAACAACGCCACGCGGCGCTTCATCCTGTTCCAGATGGAGGTGATCTCCCGTTTCAAGTCGGGCGAGATCGACCAAAAGGACGCCCAGCTGGAGATCGAGCATTTCTGGGCCGGGGCCCTGAAGCGCGCCGTCATCGACGGCGACGTGGAGAACGGCTCTCTGATGGCCGGCCAGAGCGTCGGCATGGTGACGCGCCAGCAGCCCACCGCCGATATCCTGCAGGAATTGCTGAGCCAGGCCCTGGCCGCCCTGGCCGACCGCCACGGCCCCGTTCCGGTGCAGGTCTGATGCAGGGCCCCTTTGTCAGCCCCTCAATCGCCGGGCGCCCCGCCGGGGCGGGGCTTGGCTCTCGCGGTATAAGCCGCGCGGCCCGTTGGGCCTATCCGCGCCCGGGCCATCGCTTGATGCAGGGTGTTCCCTCCGGCGTGGAGGGCATGTGATGCAGGGCGCGGGAATGACCTCGGTGTCGCGCCGTCTGCTGGGAAGGCTGCGCGACGTTATGGCGGGCAGCGGCTCGGCCCAGGATCGCCTGGACAAGGTGGTCAAGCTGATCGCCGCCGACATGGTGGCCGAGGTGTGCTCGTGCTACATCATGCGCGCCGGCGAGGTGCTGGAACTGTTCTCCACCGAGGGCCTGAAGAAGGAATCGGTGCACCAGACCCGCCTGCGGGTCGGCGAAGGCCTGGTCGGCGACATCGCCGCCCATGCCCGGCCGCTGGCCCTGGCCGACGCCCAGGCCCATCCTAATTTCGTTTTCCGCCCGGAAACCGGCGAGGAGATCTTCCACTCGCTGATGGGCGTGCCCATCATCCGCGGCTCGCGGGTGGTCGGCGTGGTGGTGGTGCAGAACCGCACCATGCGCCACTACACCGACGAGGAGATCGAGACCCTCGAGACCGTGGCCATGGTGCTGGCCGAACTGGTGGTCTCGGGCGAACTGGTCAACCGCGCCGAGCTGGTGCCGGTGGACGGTAACGCCCTGTTGCCGCTGCGCATGGAGGGCGTCAAGCTCAACGGCGGCGTCGGCGTCGGCGTGGCGGTGCTGCACCGGCCGCGCATCACCATCCAGCGGCTGGTGGCCGAGGACCCGGACGCCGAGCTGGAGCGCCTGAAGAAGGCGCTGACCGGTATCAAGCTGGCGCTGGAGGAGCTGTTCTCGCGTCCCGAGATGCGCGACGGCGAGCACCGCGACGTGCTCGAGACCTACCGCATGTTCGCCGAGGACAAGGGTTGGCTCAACCGCATCAGCGAGGCCATCCGAACCGGCCTGACCGCCGAGGCGGCGGTACAGAAGGTCCACGACGACACCCGCGCCCGCATGAGCCAGATCACCGATCCGTACCTGCGCGAGCGCATGCACGATTTCGAGGATCTGGCCAACCGCCTGCTGCAGCACCTGGCCGGCGGCGACGGCGACCAGCGGCCCGGCGCCGCCGACCTGCCCGAGGGCGCCATCCTGATCGGCCGCAACCTGGGGCCGATGGAGCTGTTCGACTACGACCCCAAGCGGCTGCGCGGCCTGGTGCTGGAGGAAGGCTCCGCCACCTCGCACGTGGCCATCGTGGCCCGCGCGCTCGACATTCCGGTGGTTGGCCGGGTCAAGGACGTGCTCGACAAGATCGAGCCGCTCGATCAGGTGATCTGCGACGGCGACAACGGTCAGGTGTTCATCCGCCCGCCGGACGACATCCGCGAGACCTATATCGACGCCATCGGCCAGCGCCAGCTGCGCCAGGCCGTCTACGCCCGCCTGCGCGAGCTGCCCGCGATCACCCGCCAGGGGGTGCGCATCGGCATCCACATGAATGCCGGCCTGCTGCTCGACCTGCAGCACCTGCATGATTCCGGGGCCGACGGCATCGGGCTGTACCGGACCGAGCTGCCGTTCATGGCGCGCTCCTCGCTGCCCGACGTGGCGGCCCAGACCCTGCTCTACAAGAAGATCCTCGATCAGGCCGAGGGCAAGCCGGTGGTGTTCCGCACCCTGGACGTGGGCGGCGACAAGGTGCTGCCCTACTGGAACCCCTACGAGGAGGACAACCCGGCGCTGGGCTGGCGGTCGATCCGCATCACGCTCGACCGCCCGGCGGTGATGCGCTCGCAGCTGCGCGCCCTGCTGCGCGCCGCCCAGGGCCGCGAGCTGTCGGTGATGTTCCCGATGATCGCCGAGGTGTCGGAATTCGTCCAGGCCAAGCGCATCCTCGACAAGGAACTGGAGCACGAACGTCTGGCCGGGTCGCCGCTGCCCACCAAGGTGCTGGTCGGCACCATGCTGGAAGTGCCGGCCCTGGCCCTGCAGCTGGACGCGCTGCTGCCCATGGTGGACTTCGTCTCCATCGGCTCCAACGACCTGACCCAGTTCCTGTTCGCCGTCGACCGCGGCAATCCGCGCATCGCCGAACGCTACGATCCGCTGGCCCCGGCCATGATCCGCTTCATGCGCTACGTGGCGGTGAAGTGCAATCAGTACCGCGTCTCGCTGTCGGTGTGCGGCGAAATGGCCGGCCGTCCGCTGGAGGCCATGGCGCTGATCGGCGCCGGTATCCGCAACCTGTCGCTGTCGGCCCCCAGCATCGGTCCGGTGAAGACCATGATCCGCAGCCTGGAGATCGGCGCGCTGGAGGCTTATCTCAACACGCTTCTCAAGTCGCCCGATCATTCCTTGCGCAACAAGCTGAAGACCTTCGCGCTGGATCACGGCGTGGTCCTGTAAGGTTGCCACCCCGCTCGGGGATTTGTTAAACAAGGTCGCCACACGCATAGCGCAAAGGCTCGCCCGACGTGGACAGCACAGCTTCCGATCCCCAGCAGACCGAGACTCCCGCCGAGGCCCCCGAGCCGGCAGCCGCCGCCGAGGCCGCCGCCGCATCCGAGCCCGTCCCCGAGCCGGAACCGGTTTCCGAGCCCATGAGCGAACCTGTGATCGGGGCCGTGGCGCCGCCCGCCGCCCTGGCGGTCAATGCCGGGGTGGGCGCCACCCTGCGCTCGGCGCGCGAGGGCATGGGCAAGACCCTGCCCGAATGTGCCAAGCTGCTGCGCATCCGCCAGCCTTTCCTGGAAGCCCTGGAAGAGGGGCGCCACCGCGACCTGCCGGGCGGCACCTATGCCGCCGGCTTCCTGCGCACCTACGCCGAATTCCTCGGCCTGGACAGTGAGGAGATGGTGCGCCGCTTCCGCGAGGAAGGGGCGGGCGGCTTCAAGAACCGCACCGAACTGACCTTCCCCTCGCCGGTGTCCGAGGGCCGCATTCCCGGCGGCGCGGTGATCTTCCTGGGGCTGATCCTGGCGGCGGTGGCTTATGGCGGATGGTACCTGCTGTCCTCGGCCGAGACCAAGGTCACCGAGATGGTGCCGCCCTTGCCCGACCGTCTGGCCGGCGTGCTCAACCGCCAGGCCAGTCTGACCGGCGAGACCAGGCCGGCGGGCGAGGCGGCCAAGCCGGGCGAGGAAGCCATGAAGGCCAAGGAGGACGTGGTTCCTCCCACCGAGACGGAGGAAGAGAAGCCCGCCGCCCAGGCGCCCGCCGCCTCCGAGCCGGTCAAGGCCGAGGCGCCCCAGGTCGAGCCTCCCAAGGCAGAACCTCCCAAGGTCGAACCGGTCAAGGCCGAAGCGGTCAAGGCCGAAGCCCCCAAGGTGGAACCGCCCAAGGCCGAGCCCCCCAAGGTGGAACCGCCCAAGCCCGAGGCTGCCGCCGCCACGTCCGTTTCCGACGGCAAGGTCTACGGCACCGAATACGCTGATTCCCGCGTGGTGCTGAAGGCCACCGGCGACGATTGCTGGATTCAGGTGCGCGAGGTGGACGGCTCGCTGCTGATGAGCCGCCTGCTGCGCCGGGGTGACAGTTTCCGGGTTCCCAACCGCTCCGGCCTCAACCTGATGGTCGGCAACGCCGGGTCGCTGGAGGTCAGCGTCGACGGCCGCAAGGTTCCGGCCCTGGGCGCGGCGGGGCAGGTGCGGCGCGATATCCGCCTCGATCCCGACAAGCTGGCGGCCGGCGGCTGATAACCCTAAACAGGTTGTCGCTTTCGGAGCTCGGCCCGAATGCGCTATAACGCCTCGCCCCGATCGGCTTGCCGCCGGTCGGGGTGGTTCCCCTTGGTCAGCGAGAGTGTTCCATGAGTCTGCGGCCCTACCGTGAAATCGCCAGACGCAAGTCGCGGCAAATCCGTGTCGGTTCGGTGCTGGTCGGTGGCGACGCCCCCATTTCGGTGCAGACCATGACCAACACGCTGACTACCGACGTCAAGGGGACGCTGGAACAGATACGCCGCGCCGCCGATGCCGGCGCCGATCTGGTGCGCGTCTCCTGCCCCGACGAGGATTCCACCAAGGCTTTCAAGCAGATCGCCAAGGAATCGCCGGTGCCGCTGATCGCCGACATTCATTTCCACTACAAGCGCGGCATCGAGGCCGCCGAAGCCGGCGCCGCCTGCCTGCGCATCAATCCCGGCAATATCGGTTCGCACGACCGGGTGCGGGACGTGGTGAAGGCCGCCAAGGATCACGGCTGTTCCATGCGTATCGGCGTCAATGCCGGCTCGCTGGACAAGCACCTGCTCGACAAGTATGGCGAGCCTTGCCCGGAAGCCCTGGTGGAAAGCGCGCTGGAACACGCCAAGCTGCTCGAGGACAACGACTTCTTCGAGTTCAAGATCGCCGTCAAGGCCTCCGACGTCTTCCTGGCCGTCGCCGCCTATCAGGGCCTGGCCAAGGCCTGCGACTATCCCCTGCATCTGGGCATCACCGAGGCCGGCGGCCTGATCGGCGGCACGGTGAAGTCGTCCATCGGCATCGGCTCGCTGCTGTGGGCCGGCATCGGCGACACGCTCCGCGTCTCGCTGTCGGCGGATGTGGCCGAGGAGGTCAAGGTCGGCTTCGAGATGCTGAAGGCGCTGGACCTTCGCCATCGCGGCGTGCGCATCGTCTCGTGCCCGTCCTGCGCGCGGCAGGGCTTCGATGTCATCAAGACGGTGGAGGCCCTGGAAAACCGCCTGTCCCATGTGCGCGCCCCGGTGACGCTCTCCATCCTGGGCTGCGTGGTCAACGGCCCCGGCGAGGCCCGCGAGACCATGGTGGGCATCACCGGCGGCGGCGCCGACAGCCACAAGGTCTATATCGGCGGCTCGCCCGACCATAATGTCGACGGCAAGTCCATGGTCGACCACATCGTCGATCTGGTCGAGGCGCGCGCCGCCGAGATCGAGGCCGCCAAGCAGAAGGGAAGCTGATTTTGTCCAGCCTGCAACCGGTTCGCGGCACCCACGATTTGCTGCCCGATGATGCCCGCCGCCACCGCAAGGTGGAGGAAACCGCCTTCGCGTGCGCCCGTCGCTACGGCTTCGGCGAGATCGTGACCCCGATCTTCGAGTTCACCGACGTGTTCGCCCGCACCCTGGGCGAGACCTCGGACGTGGTGACCAAGGAGATGTACACCTTCGCCGACCGCTCGGGCGAATCCCTCACGCTGCGCCCCGAGGGCACCGCCGGCGTGGCGCGCGCCTTCATCTCGGGCGGGCTGGCCCAGTCGCTGCCGCTGAAGCTGTTCTACCGCGGCCCCATGTTCCGCCACGAACGCCCCCAGAAGGGCCGGCTGCGCCAGTTCCATCAGGTGGGCGTCGAATTGCTGGGTGTGGAATCTCCCCTGGCCGACGTGGAGGTCATCGCATTGGCCTGGCGGGTGCTGTCCGAATTGGGGCTGGCCTCCAAGGTGCGCCTGGAGATCAACACCCTGGGCGACGCGGAAAGCCGCGAGGCCTATCGCAACACCCTGGTGGCCTATCTTTCCCAGTTCCGCGACGCGCTGTCCGAGGACAGCCGCAACCGCCTGGATCGCAATCCCCTGCGAATCCTCGATTCCAAGGATGAAGGCGACCGCCGCATCGTCGAGAACGCGCCGCTGATGAGCGACTCGCTGTCGCCGGCCGCCCGCGAGTTCTTCACCCAGGTCACCGACGGGCTGCACGCGCTGGGCATTCCCTTCATCCTCAATCCCAAGCTGGTGCGCGGCCTCGACTACTACTGCCACACCGCCTTCGAGTTCACCACCACCGAGCTGGGAGCCCAGGGCACCGTGCTGGCCGGCGGGCGCTATGACGAACTGATCGCCACCATGGGCGGACCGCGCACGCCGGGCATCGGCTGGGCCGCCGGGGTCGAGCGCCTGTCCATGCTGGTGGGCGAGGTCGCCGACGAGGCGCGTCCCGTCAGTGTCATCCCCATGGGCGATGCCATGGCCGCCATGGTGGTGGCCGAGCGGCTGCGCCGCATCGGGCGCAGTGTCGAGATGGGCTTTTCCGGCAACATGAAGAAGCGCATGGCCCGCGCCAACAAGGTCAACGCCCGCTTCGCGGTGATCTTGGGCGAGGAGGAGGCGGCCAGGAACGCCGTCACCATCCGCGACCTGGACACGTCCACCCAGGACGAGGTGCCGCTGGCGCAGCTGGAGGAATACCTCGGCCGCCTGCTGTAGCGGGGGGCTGGGGGGGTGAGCGGGTCCTCGCATCGTCTGGTCGTCGTCGGCGCCAACCACCGGTCGGCGTCCCTGTCGCTCCGCGACGCGCTGTTCGTGGACGATTCCGTCGCTCCCGCCTTTCTCGAGGGGCTGAAGCGGGCCGGTCTGGCCGAGTCCCTGGTGCTGGCCACCTGCGACCGCGTCGAGGTGTGGGCCGAGGAGACGGACCCGGAGCGTGCCGCCCGGCTGGTGGGTGAGGCCCTGGCCGTCAAGGCCGGGCTCGATCCCGCCGTCCTCGCCCCCCACCTCTACACCCTGTCGGGCGGCGACGCGGTGCGCCATGGCTTTACCGTCACCGCCGCGCTGGATTCCCTGGTGATCGGCGAGCCGCATGTGGCCGGCCAGGTCAAGGCCGCCCATCGGCTGGCCCGCGATGCCGGGTGCTGCGGCGGCGAGCTGGATCATTTCCTCCAGGCCGCCTTCGCCGTGGCGAAACGGGTGCGCAGCGAGACCTCCATCGGCGAAGGCCCGGTCAGCATCGCGGCGGCGGCGGTACAGACCGCCCGCGACCTGCACGGCGACTTGGGTTCCCTGCGCGCCCTGCTGGTGGGCACCGGCGAGATGGGCGAACTGGCGGCGGAAAGCCTGCTGGCCGCCGGGCTGAGGGATATCTCGGTCACCGCGCCGCGCGCCGCCCGTGCCGAGGCGGTGGCCAAGTCGCTGGAAGGCCACGTGCTGGCGTTCGAGGATCTGCGGGATGCGTTGGCCTCGTTCGACGTGGTGCTGACCTGCGTCGGCGCGCGCACCGTCTCGCTCACCGCCGAGATGGTGACCAACGCCCTGAGGAAACGCCGGCGGAAGCCGGTCTTCCTGGTGGATGCCGGCATTCCCGGCGACATCGAGCCGGCGGTCAATCGGGTGGATGGCGCCTTCCTCTACGATCTGGCCGACCTGGAGAAGGTGGCGCTCGAAGGCCGCGCCACTCGCGAGGCCGCCGCCCGGGCCGCCCGGGATATCGTCGAGGCCGAGGCCCAGGCTTTCCTCAAGGGCCGCGCGGCGCGGGCCGCCGTGCCGGCCATCGTCGCCCTTCGCGCCCGCTTTGACGAAGCGCGCGATCAGGTGCTGGCCGAGGCCGGGACCGATGCCGCCGAGGCCACGAGGCTGCTGGTCAACCGCCTGCTGCACGCGCCGTCCGAGGCCATGAAGGACAAAGCCTCCGAGGGCGCCGAATGGCGCGCCATGGAAAAGACGCTGCGGATGCTGTTCCGCCTGGATGAGTAGGGCGCTAATTTGATGCGTCGTCCCCTCAGTATTGCTATCATTCTGCCATGATCGCCATGCCCAAGCCCACGCAGTCGGTTGCCGACGATGAAGCCAAGGCGCGCGCCATTCACGAGGCCCGCGAATCGGTCGCGCGTGACGGCGTCATCGCCCACCAGGACATGATGGCCTGGCTGGGCTCCCTGGGAACCGACCACGAAACGCCGCCGCCCGAACCTTGCAAGTAGACTGGGCGCCCGAAGCGCGGCGCGACCTCCAATCCATCCACGAGTTCCTGCGTCGCGACAATCCGGACGCCGCGGAGTCGCTGGTGACGGTCATTGACGAGGCGGCACGGGGGCTGGCGGCTTTTCCCCTGAAGGGGCACAAGGGCTTGGACGGCACCCGCGAATGGGTTATCCCACGCTTCCGTCACTATCTCCTCATCTATGACGTGGAGACCCGGGCGGGCATCGTCACCATCCTTCGCGTCTGGCATCAGTCGCGACATCGCTGAAAAGAAGTTGGGTATCGTCTGATGAATCTCGAACCGCAATTCGACAAGGTGCTGTATCGCCACGACGAGGTCCGGGCGCAATTGTCCTCGGGCGAGGGGATGGATTCCCAGACCATCCAGCGCCTGTCCAAGGAACTGTCCGAGCTGGACCCGGTGGTCACCGCAATCGTCGCCTTCCGCAAGGCGCGCGAAGACATGGTCCAGGCCGCCGAGATGATGAACGATCCCGACATGAAGGATCTGGCCGAGGAGGAGTTCTACGCGCTGAAGGAGCGGCTGCCCGCCCTGGAGCGCGAGGTGCAGATCATGTTGCTGCCCAAGGACGAGGCCGACGAGAAGAATGCCATCATCGAGGTGCGCGCCGGCACCGGCGGCGAGGAGGCGGCACTGTTCGCCGCCGAGCTGTTCCGCATGTACGAGCGCTACGCATCCTTGCACGGCTGGCGCTTCGAGGTGATGGACGTCAACGACACCGGCATCGGCGGCGTCAAGGAGGCCAGCGCCACCATCACCGGGCGCAACGTCTTCGCCCGCCTCAAGTTCGAATCCGGCGTCCACCGGGTGCAGCGGGTGCCCGCCACCGAATCCCAGGGTCGCATCCATACCTCGGCGGCCACCGTGGCGATCATGCCCGAGGCCGAGGAGGTGGACATCCAGCTCAACGATTCCGAGTTGCGCTTCGACGTCTACCGCTCGCAGGGTTCGGGCGGCCAGTCGGTCAACACCACCGATTCGGCGGTGCGCGTCACCCACCTTCCCACCGGCCTCGCCGTGGCCTGCCAGCAGGAAAAGAGCCAGCACAAGAACAAGGCCACCGCCTTGAAGCTGCTGCGCGCGCGGCTGTACGAGCGCGAGCGCTCGGCCAAGGACGCCGAGCGCGCCGCCGCCCGCAAGAGCCAGGTGGGCTCGGGCGACCGTTCCGAGCGCATCCGCACCTACAACTTCCCGCAAGGACGGGTCACCGACCACCGCATCAACATGACGCTCTACAAGATCGACGCGGTGATGAGCGGCGACGCCCTGGACGAGATGGTCGAGGCGCTGGTCGCCGCCGACCAGGCCGAGCGTCTGGCCGAGATGGAATAATGGCCACCGCCGGCCAGACCATCAACGCCGCCGCGTCGCGGCTGGCGGCGGTGGGCATCGACACCGCCCATTACGACGCCCGCCTGATGGTGGCCGAGGTGCTGGGCGTCGAGATGCGCCGCCTGCCGGCCTCCCACCATGTCGAGCTGAACGGCGGTGAGACGGCGTGCCTTGCCGTCATGCTGGAGCGCCGGCTGGCCCGCGAGCCCATGTCCCACATCCTGGGACGGCGGGGCTTCTGGACCCATGACTTCCTGGTCACCAAGGACACCCTGGACCCGCGCCCGGACACCGAGACCCTGATCGAGGCGGTGCTGGACGCCCTGGACGACCGGGGGCTGCCCCGCCGCCTGCTGGATTTCGGCACCGGAACCGGGTGCATCCTGCTGACCCTGCTGTCGGAACTGGGCCATGCCACCGGCTTAGGCGTAGACGCCAGCCCGGCCGCCCTGGCGGTGGCGGGCCGCAACGCCGAAGCCCTGGGGCTGGCCTCGCGCGCCGAATTCCGCCTGGGCGACTGGGGGGCGGGGATGGAGGGGGTGTTCGATGTCATCGTCTCCAATCCCCCCTACATTCCCGACGGCGATATCGACGGGCTGGAACCGGAAGTAGTCCGCTACGAGCCGCGCTCGGCCCTGGCCGGCGGCCCGGACGGGCTGGAATGCTATCGCCGCCTGATCCCCGACATGGCCCGCCTGCTGGCTCCCGGCGGCGTCGCCGCCCTGGAGGTGGGGATGGGGCAGGCCGCCGAGGTCGCCGGCCTGCTGGCGGCGGCCGGATTGAGCGGCGCCTCGGCCCGGCGCGACCTGGGCGGCGTCGAGCGCTGCGTTATTGTGCGGCGCCAAAAATAATTGTTGGAATAAGGGCCGCTCGCGACTAATGTGGCGCCACGCGCGCCATTTCGAACCGGGGGATCGCGTCGAGCCCTTTCGCTCCGCCCTTGGTTCAGCGCCGTGAACTCCCCTATCGCCGCCCCGAAATCGGATGCGGACTGGCCGTGCAGCGATGTCGGCGGGGAGGCCTCTAACGGAGAGCACTCGTGAACCATGAAGGCAGGTCCTCTTTGAATCCCAAGCAGCGGTCCCGTGGACGGGGACCCAACAGCGGCGGCGGCGGCAAGAAGCACGGCGGCGGCGGCGGCGGCGGTGGTGGCGGGGGCGGCGGCGGCGGTGGTGGAATTCCCAACCGCAACCAGGTGTTCGACAGCAACGGCCCCGAGGGCCGTATTCGCGGCAACGCTCATCAGGTGCTGGAAAAGTACCTGTCGCTGGCCCGCGATGCGTCGTCCCAGGGCGACCGGGTCGCCGCCGAGAATTACTATCAGCATGCCGAGCACTATTTCCGGGTGATCAACGCCCAGAACCAGAACAACGGCCGGCCGCGCCAGCAGATGCCCACTCCCGCCGAGGACCAGTCCATGGGGGTGGACGGCGAGGAGGAGAACGGCGTCGAGACCGAGAACCGTCAGGCCCAGGCAGCGGTGCCGGGCGAGGGCGAGCAGCCCGACGTGATCATGCCGGTCGAGGCCTCGTCCGAGGCCTGATCCGGTCTGCCCCGTTCAGTGTTTCCGTGAGAAGAGCGGCGCGTCCACGTCATTGTCGTGGCGCGCCAGCGCTTGCAGGAAGGCGGTGAACAGGCTTCGCCGCGCCTCGCCGTCATGGGGCGGGATTTCCGCCAGGGCGGCCAGCATGTCCAGAAGATCGCGGTGATCGCGGATCATCACCTGGCGCGACGTCCAGTCGGCGGTGATGAACAATTCCTCTTCCACATGAAAGTGGTCGGCCATGCGCTCCTGCAGCATGTGGATGGCGCGCGCCACCTTGGTTTCGCTGTGGCCGTGGACGATCACCGGTTCCAGCCGGTTCATCATGCGGTAGAGACGGGTATGCTCGGCTTCCATGGCCGGGTCGCAATCCTCGTGATCCCAGGTGGGCATATGGACCTATCCCCTGTTCGGCGCTGCTTTCCATCTGGGGATTCCCCGATCCGAATTCCAGGTGCCGACCGGGTTGGAGCGCTGCGCCTCAAATATGAGGGGCGGCGCTCATGCGAGCATTGAGCGAGCGGCCAAGGGCGCGGAGGCGGCCGCCCGGCGAGGGCAAAACAAATAAAACTAAAGCGCTGCGCCTCAAATATGAGGGGCGGCGCTCATGCGAGCGATTGAGCGAGCGGCCAAGGGCGCGGAGGCGG
>NZ_AONQ01000069.1 GCF_000342045.1 Paramagnetospirillum caucaseum
GGGCCAATCGGCATTCAAGCGGATGGGACGAAAAACGGGCCACAGATGAACACAGATTCCCGCTACGCGGGATACAGATAAGGAATATTCTCAATTCATCTGTGTTTACCTGTGTTCATCTGGGGCTGAAATTTCTGTCTGGAAGACGCTCTGGCCCGAAATCAGCCGAATTCCCTGAATGTCGATACAGCCTAAGCCGTCTCCTTGCCCTCGAAGGCGCAGAGATCACGCACCACGCAGGCCCCGCAATCGGGCTTGCGGGCCTTGCACACATAGCGGCCGTGCAGGATCAGCCAGTGATGGGCGTGCTGCAGCCACCTGGCCGGCGTCGCCCGCATCAGCCCCTCCTCCACCGCTTCCACCGTCCGGCCCGGGGCCAGACCGGTGCGGTTGGCGACGCGGAAGCAATGGGTGTCCACCGCGATGGTCGGCTCGCCGAAGGCGATGTTGAGCACCACGTTGGCGGTCTTGCGCCCGACGCCGGGCAGGGCTTCCAGGGCGGCGCGGTCGTGGGGGACCTTGCCGCCGTGCCGGGCCAGCAGGCGGCGCGACAGCTCGACCACGTTCCGGGCCTTGGTCTTGTAGAGGCCGATGGTGCGGATGCATTCGGCCAGCCCCTCCTCGCCCAGCGCCACCATGGCCTCGGGCGTGTTCACCCGCGTGAACAGCGGCCGGGTGGCCTTGTTGACCCCGGAATCGGTGGCCTGGGCCGAAAGCACCACCGCCACCAGCAGGGTGTAGGGATCGGCATATTCCAGGTCGCTTTTAGGCTCGGGATTGCGCGCGGCGAGGCGGGCGTAGAACAGGTCGGCCTGCCCGGGGGTCACTGGTTGAGCACTCCCAGCGCCTCCCGGTGGAGGCGGGCGTCGCCGGCGGCGCAGACCTTGCCGTCGGAATGGATGGAGAGCGGCTGGCCCGACCAGTCGGTCATGATTCCCCCCGCCCCCTCGATCACCGGCACCAGGGCGGCGAAGTCGTAGGGCTTCAGCCCCGCCTCCACCACCAGGTCGCAGAAGCCCGAGGACAGCAGGGCATAGGCGTAGCAGTCGCAGCCGTAGCGGGGCCGCTTGCATCCCGCCGCGATGCGGTCCCAGGCCGGGCGGGTGTTGTCGCAGAACAGCTCCGGCCCGGTGGTGAAGGCATAGGCGTGGGCCAGATCGGGACAGGCCCGCACCCGCGCCGGCTGGCCGTTCAGCGTGGTGGGGCGGCCCAGGGCGCCCAGCCAGCGCTCGTCGGTGAAGGCCTGGTCGATCAGCCCCAGGATGGGCTTGCCGTGGCGGGCTAGGCTGATCAGGGTGCCGAAACTGGGCTTGCCGGTGATGAAGGCCGCCGTGCCGTCGATGGGGTCCAGCACCCAGACGTATTCGGCATCGCAATTCTCGCGCCCGTGCTCCTCGCCCAGGACGCCGTGACCGGGAACCTCGGCGGCCAGGATGGCGCGCAGGACGGCCTCCACCTCACGGTCGGCGATGGTCACCGGGCTGGAATCGGCCTTGTCGTCCACCGCCACCGGAGTGCGGAAGTACTTGCGGACCACCGGGCGGGCGGCATCGGCCAGTTTCTCGGCCAGGGCGATGAATTCGGCGGGACAGGCGGTCATGATGGGCATTCCGTCGGGTTGCGGTGCGGCCGAGTGTGGCGCGAAACGGCGGTTATGGATAGGGTGTAGGCGCAATTCCCTTTTGGACGCGGATCATGGCCGAACTCAACCCCATCATCGTCATTCCCGCCCGCATGCATGCCACCCGCCTGCCGGGCAAGCCGCTGGCCGACATCCATGGCGAGCCGATGATCATCCACGTCTGGCGCCGCGCCATGCAGGCCGGTCTCGGCCCGGTGGTGGTGGCCTGTTCCGAGCGCGACGTGTTCGACGCCGTCCACGCCCATGGCGGCCACGCGGTGATGACCGATCCCGACCATCCCTCGGGCTCCGACCGGGTGTGGGAGGCGGTGCAGGCCATCGACCCCGAGGGCGGGTTCGACGCCATCGTCAACGTCCAGGGCGACCTCCCCACCCTGGACCCCCAGGTGATCCGCGCCGTCTTCGCGCCGCTGGCCGAGCCGGGTGTCGACGTCTCCACCCTGGTGACCGAGATCACCGAGGAGGAGGAGCGCGCCAACCCCAACGTGGTCAAGGCGGTGATCGGCCTGCGCCCCGGCCAGCGGGTCGGCCGCGCGCTGTATTTCAGCCGCGCCACCGTGCCGGCCAATGCCGGGCCGCACTACCACCACATCGGCCTGTACGCCTACCGGCGCGACGCCCTGGCCCGTTTCGTCGCCCTGCCCCAGGGGGTGCTGGAGCAACGCGAGAAGCTGGAGCAGCTGCGCGCCCTGGAAAACGGCATGCGCATCGATTGCGCCTTGGTTGACACCGTTCCGCTGGGTGTCGATACTCCCGCCGACCTCGAACGGGCGCGCGCCCTGCTGAAAGCCTGACTTCCGCCATGACCGACGCTCCCCACCCCGAGACCGCCATCGCCTTCCAGGGCGAGCCCGGCGCCTATTCGCATCTGGCCTGCCGCAACGCCTATCCCGGCATGCAGCCGCTGCCCTCGGCCACCTTCGAGGACACCTTCGCCGCCGTGCGCGAGGGCCGCGCCCGCTACGCCATGATCCCCATCGACAATTCGGTGGCCGGCCGCGTCGCCGACGTGCACCACCTGATGCCCTATGCCGGCCTGCACATCATCGCCGAGCATTTCGAGCGCATCAGCCACCACCTGCTGGCGGTGCCCGGCGCGACGCTCGACACCATCAAGACGGTGAAGAGCCACGTCCACGCCCTGGGCCAGTGCCGCAACATGATCCGCGACCTGGGGCTCAAGGTGATCGTCGGCACCGATACCGCCGGCTCGGCCGCCGAGATCGCCCAGAAGGGCGACCCCACCATGGCGGCCATCGCCTCGGAACTGGCCGCCGAGGCCTATGGCCTGGTGTCGCTGCGGGCGGGCATCGAGGACGCCGAGCACAACACCACCCGCTTCGTGGTCCTGGCGCGCGAGGCGCTGGAGCCCAACCCCAACCTGCCCTGCGTCACCACCTTTGTGTTCCGGGTGCGCAACGTGGCCGCCGCCCTGTACAAGGCGCTGGGCGGCTTCGCCACCAACGGCATCAACATGACCCGGCTGGAAAGCTACATGGTGGGCGGCGAGTTCGCCGCCACCCAGTTCTACGCCGACGTGGAGGGCCACCCCGCCCAGCGGCCCCTGCGGCTGGCGCTGGAGGAACTGGACTTCTTCAGCCACGAGGTCCGTATCCTGGGCGTCTATCCCCGCCATCCCTTCCGCATGAAGCAGCAGGCCGGCGCGGAATAGGAAAGCGCAAAAAAGGAAAGGGCGCCGGCTGTGGCCGGCGCCCTTCTTTTTGTCCCCGGCGACCTCAGTAGACGTCGTGCAGGGTATTGGTCACGTTGAACTTGCCGGTCGGCGTGATCAGGCGAGGATCCTTGATCACCGACTTCAGCTTGCGGGTCTTGTCATCGACCACCACGATGGCCGAGACCTTGTCCTTGGCGTTCCACACCGAGAACCACACCTCGTCGCCCGCCTTGTTGTATTCGGGCTGGACGACGCGCGGCGCACCGTCGGTGATGCCGGCCCACTTGCCGAGAGGCAGAACCTCGGCGGGCTTGTCCAGGTTGTTGATGTCGAACACCGCGATGGAGGAGGCCACGTCGGCGTCGGGGTTCAAGGTGGTGTCGACCCACAGGTTCTTGGACTTGGGGTGGGTCTTGAGGAACAGCGAACCGCCGCCCTGGCCGGTCAGCGAGGCCACCTTGGTCCAGGCCTGCTTGGGATGGCCCTTGGGGTCGGTGCCGATCAGCGCCACGGTGTCGTCGCCCAGATGGCCGGTGGCCCAGACGGGACCGAACTTGGGATGGACGAAATTGGTGCCGCGGCCCGGATGGGGGGTGGCGCCCACCTCGACCATGCCGACCAGCTTGTCTTCCTTGGTGTCGACGACCGCGATCTTGTTGCGGGCGTTGGCGGCCACCATGAAGTAGCGCTTGGTCGAGTCGAAGCCGCCGTCATGCAGGAACCGCTCGGCCTCGATGGAGGTGATCTTGAGGTTCTTGATGTCGGAATAGTCCACCAGCATGATCAGGCCGGTTTCCTTGACGTTGACCACGAATTCCGGCTTGTAGTGCGAGGCGACGATAGAGGCGACGCGCGGCTCGGGGTGGTATTCCTGCTTGTCGGAGGTCATGCCGCGGGTCGAGACGATCTTCTTCGGCTCGAGCGTGTTGCCGTCCATGATGACGAACTGGGGCGGCCAGTAGGCGCCGGCGATGGCGTACTTGTCCTCGAAGCCCTTGAACTTGGAGGTCTCCACCGAGCGGGCCTCCATGCCGATCTTGATCTCGGCCACCGTCTCGGGCTTTTCCATCCACAGATCGATCAGGTTGATCTTGGCGTCGCGGCCGATGACGTAGAGATAGCGGCCCGAGGCGGAAATGCGCGAGATGTGGACGGCGTAGCCGGTCTTGATGATGCTGACGATCTTCTTGGAGGCGCCGTCGATCAGGGCGATCTCGCCCGAGTCGCGCAGCGTCACCGAGAACAGGTTGGACAGGTCCAGGTTGTTCAGCTTCTTGGTGGGCCGCTTATCGGCGGGAATCACCACCTTCCAGGTGCCCTTGATCTCGTCCATGCCGAATTCGGGCGGCTGCGGCGGCTCGTTCAGCAGGTACTTGGCCATCAGGTCGACCTCGGCCTCGCTCAGCTGGCCCGAGGAGCCCCAGTTGGGCATGCCGGCGGCCGAACCGTAGGTGATGAAGGCCTTCAGCGCATCGAAGCCGCGTTCGCGGGTGATGTCGGTGGTCAGGGGCTTGCCGGTGGCGCCCTTGCGCAGCACGCCGTGGCAGCCGGCGCAGCGCTCGAAATAAATCTGCTTGGCCTTGTCGAACTCGGCCGTGGTCAGCTGCGGGCCGGGCTGGGCCCCCGGCTGGGTCATGGGGGCGGTGCGGAGCACGTCGCCGCTGGTCTCGTAATGCTCACCGGCGCCATGGGCGGGCTTTTCCGCCGCCACGGCCGTCCCGGCCCAGGCGGCCGCCAGTGCCGCCATCATCCAAGTCGCTGCCTTCATCGGTTTCCCCTGGGCAAATCTAAAGTCACCGGCAATCCCGGCGCGGGAGACCTTATTCGCCATGTGGGAATGAATCAAGCAAACGATAAGTATTTGACATTCATCAATGACCAATATCAATTTTCACAAAAGAGAAGCTGAAGTATAGATTGTGAATTTTATTCATTCCATATTGATGTTCATCATAATGAAGCCATATGGAATCGAGACACCCTAGGCGGCATCCGGCCCAGGCGACTCGATATGCGATTTTTCTTGATATTTATCAGTTGATATCGGTCAAGAATCGGCGCCACCCGCCTCCCCGGCGGGAAACGGGTGGCGCCGCCGGTTACCGTGCCCGGATGCCTTCGATGAAGGCGCTGACCTCGCCCATCAGGTCGTCGGTGCGGCGCGCCACGCCGCCGGCCTGGCCCAGGACCAGGGAGGCGGCGTCGCCGGCCTGGGCGGCGGCGGCGGCCACCCGGCCGACGCTGCCCACCACGTCGCCGGTGCCGCCCACCGCCGCGCTGACGCTGTCGGCGATGCGATGGGTGGCGCTCTGCTGCTCGGCCACCGCCTGGGTGATGGACTCCACCGCCCGGCTAATCTCGCCGATGGTCCGCACGATGTCGCCGATGGCGGCCACCGCCTCGCCGGTGGCGGACTGGACCTGGGCGATCTGGTTGGAGATCTCCTCGGTGGCGCCGGCGGTCTGGTTGGCGAGGTTCTTGACCTCGCTGGCCACCACCGCGAAGCCCTTGCCCGCCTCGCCGGCCCTGGCCGCCTCGATGGTGGCGTTCAAGGCCAGCAGGTTGGTCTGCTTGGCGATGGTGGTGATCAGATCCACCACCTGGCCGATGCGCTCGGCGGCGCTGGCCAGCCCGGCGACGTTGGCCGAGGCGCGCTCGGCCTTGCCCACCGCGTCGGCGGTGGTGGTGGACGAGGCCGCCACCTGCCGCTCGATGGCGGCGATGGAGTGGGAGAGGTCCCGGGCGGCGTCGGCCACATTGCGCACGTTGGCCGAGGCGGCGCCGGCGGCGCTTTCCGCCGATCCGGCCTGCCGCGAGGCATCGGCGGCCACCCCGGACATGGATGCGGCGGCGCGACTCATCTCGGCGGCCGCCTCGGACAGGCGGCCCATGACGGCGGTGACCTTCTCCTCGAACTCGGCGGCCAGCGCCAGACGGGAATCCCGGCGCTCCACCGAGGCGCGGCTCTCGGCCTGGCGACGTTCCTCGGCCAGTTGACCCATCTGCCGCCCGTTCTCGGCGAAGACGTCCAGCGTGCGGGCCATGCCGCCGATCTCGTCCTTGCGGTCGCGGCCGGGCACCATTACGCCGTAATCGCCGGTGGCCATGGTGCCCATGCACGAGCGCAGGGATTCCAGCGGGCGGGTCAGCGACCGCGTCACCGCCAGCGCCAGCGCCAGGCCGAACACCGCGAAGGCGACGAACGACACCAGCAGGGAGAAGGCGGCGCTCTTCTGCTCGCTTTCCGCCTGCTCGCGGAAACGGGCGGCGTCCTCGGCGGCCAGGGTGATGGCCGAGGCCATCAGGGTCTGGATCACTTCGGCCTGTCGGGCGGCGGCCCCCTTGGTCAGGTCGGCGGCCTCGACGCTGCGGCCCTGCTTCATCATCTCGACGATCTCGGCGCGGATGGGCTTCCACGCCGCCAGGGCCTTGCCCAGTTGCTCGAAGACGGCGCGGTCGGCCAGGAAACGCTCGCGCGCCGCGTCCAGCTTCCTCACCACCCGCGCCTCGGCGGCGTCGATGGCGGCTTCCGCCTTGGCGACGTCGCTGTCCTCGAAGGCCAGCGCCAGGTCCTTCATGGCCCGGTGCATGGCGATGATGCCGCCGTCGGCCTCGGACAGCGCCGTCGAGACGGTGAAGGGATGGCGGTAGAGCAGCTCGGTATGGGCCGAAATGGACCGCAGCTGCAGGCTTGAAAACAGGCCGAGCGCGCCGGTGACGGCGATCATCAGCCCGAACCCGGCGAACAGACGCACGCCGATTCTCACATCTGCCAGACGCATGACTCCTCCCTCGCCGCGCCGGCGGACCGGCGGGGCCATGAAGCCTGATTCCCGTTTGTTCTCTTGGGCCTGCCCTGGTTGATCCGGGCGGCATCGTTGCATATGTTGTTACATAAAACTGTTTTCCATAACAACAATAATATGGCGCACTATCCCTCGGAGGGATGTATCGCATCGAAGGGAATAGGGAATTCTACCGCCTGCCGTAGGCGCGGATCAGGGTCTGCACCGCGGCGGCGACGGTGTCGTCCAGGGAACGGCCCGGCGGCAGGCCCAGCAGGGCAAGGTGATAGGTCTCGGCCCGCAGCATGCCGACGAACTGGTCGGCGATGACCGTGGAATCCACCTCGGCCACCAGTTCCCCCCGCTCCTGCAACCGGACGACCGAGGCGGCGATGACCGCCTTGCCCCTCACCGGGCCGGTATCGTAGAAGGCCTGGGCCAGTTCCGGAGTGCGGGCCGATTCCGCCACCACCACCCGGTACAGCGCCAGGGCGTCCGGAGTCATCAGCAGGGTAAGCAGACGCTCGCCATAGGTGGTGAAGGTGCGCGCCGCGTCGAAGCTCTCGTCCGGCGGGGCGAAGACGAAGGAGGCCTCGCAGCGCCGGTGCATGATGGCGGCGAACAGCTGATCCTTGCCCTCGAAATGGGCGTAGATGGTCGCCTTGGACACGCCGGCCCGGGCGGCCACCGCATCCATGCTGGTGGCGGCATAGCCCTCGTCCAGGAACAGACGCTGGGCGGCGTCCAGGATGGCTTCCCGCTTGGCCGAGGGTTTGGACCGGGTCCGGGTTTGGCTCATGCTTCCTCCGCTTCCGGCAAAAACTAAACCATGCGGTTCAGTTTTGGGAAGGGGAAATGTGGGGTCATTCCACCAGCCCGGCCAGGGCGTCGTCCAGGCGGGCGGGCTCGATCTCGGTGAGACGGGGGCCGTCGGTCCACACCAGCACGCAACGCACCCGCCGGCCGGGATAGATGCAGGCCAGCGCCAGACGATAGGCGGCCATCTGCCGCACATAGAGATCGGGTACCTCGTCGGGGGTGGCGGGCGGACGGCGGTTGGTCTTGTAATCGGCCACCACCACTTCGGATTCGCCGACCGCCAGGCGATCGACCCGGCCCGACACCACCCGGTTGCCGATGCGCCCGACCAGCGGCACCTCGGCGCGCGAATCCGGGCCGAACAGCCCCGCCAGCCCGGGATGGTCGAGAATGTCCGAGACCTCGTTGGCGATGGCCAGCTGCTCCCTGGTCTCCAGCCCCCAGGCGGGGCGGGCGAGGAAGCGCAGCATGGCCCGCGAGCGCTCGGCCTGGGGCAGATCGGGCACGGTCTGCAGCAGGCGGTGGACCAGCTTGCCCCGCTGCCAGCGTGGCTTGCCGTCCGCCTCGGCCAGGGGCGAGCGCACCGGGGGCTCCTCGCCCTCGGGCCGCGAGGGGGCCAACGGCCGGGGCGGCACCGGCTCGGGCTCGGCGGCGGCCAGGGCCCAGTCGGGCAGCGGCGACGACGGACGCCCGCCCGGCCCGCCCCCCCCTTCCCCCTGGACGGCGGCGGTCTGGGGATTGGCCAGGACCAGCACCGGCCCCTCGGCGGTCTCGCCGGCCCTGGCCAGGAAGGGATCGGCGTATTCGGCGGCGGTGGCGGCCAGGGCGCCGTGGACCAGGGCGTGCCAGCAGGTCTCCGGCGCCGCCTTCAAGCCGCGCCAGCCGCAGACGATCAGCCGGTCCTCGGCCCTTGTCATGGCCACGTAGAGCAGGCGGCGGTATTCCCGCTCGCGCGCCAGCTTGCGCGCCTCGGCCCCCCGGCGGCAGACATCGTCCATGTCCTCGGCGCGCGGCGGCCAGGCGGGCAGTTCGTCGGCGCCGTCCCCCAGCCACAGCAGGCGGGGCGAGCGGACCGGCACCTGCATGGTGTCGGGCAGGAACACCACCGGAGCCTGCAGCCCCTTGGAGCCGTGCACCGTCATGATGCGCACCGCGTCGCGGCCCGCCTGTTCCAGGTCGCGCTTGATCTCCAGGGCACCGGCCTCCAGCCAGTGGAGGAAACCCTGCAGCGACGGCGGGTGGGCACGCTCGAAGGCCAGGGTCAGGGCCATGAACTCGTCGATGGCGTCCTCGGCCTCCAACCCGAGGCGGGCCAGCAGACGCCGGCGGCCGCCCAGCGGCCCCAGCACGCGGGCGTAAAGGGCATGGGGCGAAATGCGGTCGGCCTGGGCCAGCAGGTCGGAAAGCTGGCGGAACGCCGCCTCGAACACACCGCCGCCGTCCGCCACCCCCTGGCGCAGCGCCTCCCACAGCCCCATGTCCTTGGCGCGATGATGGGCCAGAGTGAACAGCTGGTCCTCGGAAAGCCCCACCAGCGGCCCCTTCAGCACCGTGGCCAGCGTCAGGTCGTCCTCGGGCAGCAGCAGGAAGTTGCCCAGCGCCATCAGGTCCATCACCGCCATCTGCTCGGTCAGCACCATGCGGTCGGCGCCGGCCACCTCGACCTTGCCGGCCTTCAACTCGCGCACCAGATCCTCGACGAAGCCACCCCGGCGACGCACCAGCACCAGCACGTCGCCGGCCCGCACCGGGCGGCCCCTGGACTCCAGCCTTTCCCCGTCGATCATGGCGCGGATACGGCCGGCCACCAGCCGGGCCAGCCGGGTGCGCGGCGAATCGCCCCTTATGCGCTCCACCGGCGGCTTCCAGGCCGGAGCCTCGTCGGCGGGGCGCGGCTCGACGGCGGGCCACACCTCGACCCGCCCGGCCTGTCCGGTACGGTGGGGCAGATGGGTGATGTCCTCGTCGCCGGCCACCCCGTCGCGGCCCGGCCTTCCGGGCGCGAAGACGGCGTTGACCGCGTCGAGCACCGCGGCCGCCGAGCGGAACGACAGGTTCAGCGCCACCTCGTCCCAGACTCCCCCGGCGGCGGGCACATGGGCGGCGAAGGTGGCCCGCATACGCTCAAACTCGCGCGGGTCGGCGCGCTGGAACGAGTAGATGGACTGCTTGGCGTCGCCCACCGCGAAAACGGTGCGCAGGCTTTCGCGCGCGCCGCGCCCGGCGAAGAATTCCTCGGTCAGCTTCTCGACCACCGCCCACTGGTCGGGATTGGTGTCCTGGGCCTCGTCGATCAGCACATGGTCGATGCCGCCGTCCAGCTTGAAAAGCACCCAGGGCGCCACACCGGGCCGAGCCAGCAGGTCGCGGGCGCCCAGGATCAGATCGTCGTAATCCATCAGGGCGCGCCGCGCCTTGGCCCGGCGGTAGCCGTCCAGCAGCGCCCCGCCCAGGGTCAGCAGCGCCCCGGTGGCCTCGGCAATGCGGGCGGCCTTGAGCCTGCCGGTCAGGCGGAACAGCCGCTCGGCCTCGGCCAGCAACGCCGCCTCCACGCCGGGGAAGCCGTCGCGCACCGCCTTGGTGGCCAGGGTCTTGCGGATGCCTCCTTCCGCCGTGAGGAACTGGGCGCACCAGACGGCGAAGCCCTCCTGCCGTTCCGCCGGACCGGCCAGCCAGCGGGCCATGGCCTCGCCCCGTTTGCGGTCGGACTCCGAGCCGGACAGCAGCGCCGTCACGGCGGCCCGCAGGGCCTCGCCGTCGAAATGGGCCTCAATCGCCGCCCAGGCCAGCAGGGAATCCGGAGTGTCGCCGTCGTCCAGCCCCAGCCGGACCCGCAATGCCGCCAGGGCACCGTCCACCCCGCCATGGCGGTCGAACAGCCGTTCCAGCCGGCCGCGCTCGGCGGTCAGCTCGCCCATCAGCTCGGGGAAGGCGGTCTCGTGCACGCGGGCGGTCACCAGGGAAAGGGCGCGGCCCAGCGCGCCCTTTCCCTCGCGGGCCTGGGCCAGGACCTCCAGCTTGGCGGAATCGAGCAATTCGCCGGAATCGCGGTCGTCCATCACCTGGAAATGCGGCGCGACGCCGGCCTCCAGGGGGAAGCGCCGCAGCAGCGACTGGCAGAAGGCGTGGATGGTCTCCATGTGCATGCCGCCCGGCGCGTCGAGCAGGCCGGCGAACAGGCGGCGCGCCCCGGTCATCTCGCCCTCGGTAGGGGGACGGCCCAGCAGGCGTTCCAGGTCGCCGGCCAGATCCTCGTCCCGCGCCGTGGCCCATTTGCCCAGCCGCCCGGCGATGCGGTTGGACATCTCGGCGGCGGCGGCCTTGGTGAAGGTCAGGCAGAGAATCTTGTGCGGCGGCGTTCCGGCCAGCAGCAGGGTCAGCACCCGGTCGGTCAGCACCTTGGTCTTGCCGGTGCCGGCGCTGGCCGCCACCCAGACGCTGGCGCCCGCGTCGGCGGCGCGGCGCTGCCGCCGGTCGGCGTCCTGGGAAAGGAGAGAGGGGGAAAGGGTCGGGGCTTCCGTCACAGGGTGGCTTCCAGGGCCCCGATCACCTGGGCCAGGGTGACGCCGTCGGCCCGCGCCGCGAAGCCGAGCGCCATGCGGTGACGCAGCACCGGGGCGGCCAGGGCGCGGATATCGTCGATGGAGGGGGCGAGGCGCCCCTGCAGCAGGGCCCGCGCCCGGGTGGCCAGCATCAGCGCCTGGGCGGCGCGCGGGCCGGGGCCCCAGGCCACGGCGCGGCGCACCAGGTCGAGCGAGGTGCTCTCGGGGCGGCCCTGACGCACCAGGGTCAGGATGGCGTCGACCACCGAATCCCCCACCGGGATGCGGCGCACCAGCGCCTGGGCGGCCAGCAGGTCGGCGGCGCCCATGGCCCGCACCGGCTCGGCGGACAGGGCGCCGGTGGTCTCGATCAGCATGCGGCGCTCGGACTCGCGGTCGGGGTAGCCCACGTCGATCTGCATCAGGAAGCGGTCCAACTGCGCCTCGGGCAGGGGATAGGTGCCCTCCTGCTCCAGCGGGTTCTGGGTGGCCAGGACGTGGAAGGGCCGGGGCAGGTCCTGGCGGCTGCCCGCCACGCTGACCTGATGCTCCTGCATGGCCTGCAGCAGGGCCGACTGGGTGCGCGGGCCGGCGCGGTTGATCTCGTCGGCCATCAGCAGCTGGCAGAACACCGGCCCCCGGATGAAGCGGAAGGCCCGCGCGCCGCCGGCCCCTTCCTCCAGCACCTCGGAGCCCAGGATGTCGGCGGGCATCAGATCGGGGGTGAACTGCACCCGCTTGTCGTCCAGACCCAGCACCACGCCCAGGGTGTGCACCAGCCGGGTCTTGGCCAGTCCGGGCAGGCCGATCAACAGGGCGTGACCCCCCGCCAGCAGCGTGATAAGACTCTGATCGATGACGTCGTCCTGACCGAAGATGACGCGGCCGATGGCGGCGCGGGCCTCGGCCAGGCTTGATTCGAGGGCGGCGATTTCGTCGAGTGGGGCGGCGGAACTGGTATGGGGTGTCATGGGGAGGCGCCTCGCACGGGAAGAAGACTGAGGAGCGGCCGAGTGAACCAGCCATTGACCGAAGCCCCTCCGGATGTGGACTACCCGGGCCGATTGCCCGAATATTGCGGCGACCTCGGCATCCGCATCGACCGGCAGGGACGTTGGTTCTACCATGGCACGCCGATCAACCGCAAAGAGATGGTCTGCCTGTTCGCCTCGGTGCTGTACCGGGCCAGGGACGGCGGCTACCTGCTGATCACGCCGGGCGAGATGGGCCGCATCGAGGTCGAGGACGTCCCCTTCCTGGCGGTGGAGATGTTCACCTGCGGATCTGGCCGCGAGATGGTGGTCAGCTTCCGCACCAACATGGACGAGATGGTCACGGTGGACACCGGCCATCCATTGAGAATCGCGGAGGTCGAGGGCTCGGGGGAGCCGTCGCCCTACGTTACCGTACGGAACGGGATCGAGGCGCGCCTCACCCGTTCCGTATACTACGAACTGGTCGCCCTGGGCTGGGAGGAAGACCGGGAGGGAGAAACGGTTTACGGCCTATGGAGCAGCGGGAGCTTTTTTCCACTGGGGAGGCTGGACCTTCCCGACTGACGCGCGAGGCGATCGCGCGGCGCCTCACCGACGGGTTCGACCCGCGCGGACGGGGCGACTCGGCCCTGGAGGCCCTGGTCCAGGGCGGCGCCATCCGTCCTGGCGTGCCCACCGGCGACGACACCCTCACCCCGGCGGCGGTGCTGGTGCCCCTGGTCGAGCGCGAAGACGGCCTGACGGTGATGCTGACCAAGCGCACCAATCATCTGGCCCACCATCCCGGCCAGATCAGCTTTCCCGGCGGGCGTCTCGAGCCCGAGGACAAGGGCGACCTCACCGTCTGCGCCCTGCGGGAAACCGAGGAGGAGACCGGCCTGGACCGCCGCAAGGTGCGGCTGCTCGGCCGCCTGGACGACTACGCCACCGGCACCGGTTTCATCATCACCCCGCTGGTGGGGATCATCGACCCGCCCTTCACCCTTTCCCCCGATTCCTTCGAGGTGGCCGAGGTGTTCGAGGTGCCGCTGACCTTCGTCCTCGACCAGGCCAACCACCAGTTGCAAAGCCGCGAGGTGCGGGGATTTCAGCGGCCGTTCTGGGCGCTGAACTGGCAGGACCGGCTGATCTGGGGCGCCACCGCCGGCATCCTGGTCAACCTGTTCGAGGTGCTGGCCCCCCGTCCCTCCGGCGAGCCGCCGGAATGACTCGTATCATTGTCCCTCGCCGGGCGCTCGCATCCGCGAGCTTGGCCGCCGCCGTGACCCGACATGAGTAACACCCGCCTGCACCTCAATCCCGGCGACCCCATCGGCCTGCTGGGGCCGCAGGACTGGATGGACGCCGCCGAGACCCGCGCCGTGGTGGCAGCGCTGCAGGCCGACGGCGCCCGGGTGCGCTTCGTCGGCGGCTGCGTGCGCGACGCCCTGCTGAAGCGCCCCATCCGGGACATCGACATCGCCACCCCCGACCCGCCCGAACGGGTGCTGGCCCTGCTCGACGATGCCGGCATCCACGCCATCCCCACCGGCATCGACCACGGCACGGTGACGGCAGTGATCGGCAAGGCCCATTACGAGATCACCACGCTGAGGGTCGATGTGGAGAGTTTCGGCCGCCACGCCCGCATCGAATACACCGACGACTGGCGGGCCGACGCCTCGCGGCGCGACTTCACCATGAACGCTCTGTCGGCCGACCCCGAGGGCAACGTCTACGATCCCTTCGACGGCATCGCCGACATGGCGGCCGGACGGGTGCGCTTCGTCGGCGAGCCGGAGAAGCGCATCGAGGAGGACGCGCTGCGCCTGCTGCGCTTCTTCCGCTTCCACGCCCATTACGGCCGGGGCATCGCCATGGAGACGCGGGCGCTCAACGCCTGCCGCCGCATGGCCGGCCGGCTGGAGGGGCTGTCGGGCGAACGGGTGGCGGGCGAACTGGTGCGTCTGCTGCTGGCCGATGACCCCACCCCCTCGCTGCTGGTCATGCACAGCCACGGCATCCTGGCCCACATCCTGCCCGAGGCGCGGGAATTCGGGCGGCTGCGCACCCTGGCCTGGCTGGAGCGCCGGGGGCTGGCCCGGCCCGAGATCCGCCCCGACGCCATCCGGCGCCTGGCCGCCCTGATCGTCACCGACCGGGCCGGCGCCCTGGCCCTGGGCGATCGCCTCAAACTGTCGGGGACCCAGGCCAAACGGGTGGCGGCGACGGCGGCGCCCCGCGTGCAGGTGGAGTTCTCCATGGACGGCCCCGCCGTCCGCCGGGCGCTGCGCAAGGTGGGCGGCGACGAATTCCGCGACCTGGTCATGGTGGCCTGGGCGGCGCGCCGCTCGCTGGAGGCGCGGCCCGACGCCGCCGAATCGGAATGCTGGGCCGCCCTGCTGGACGCCGCCCGCGACTGGGTTCCGGTGGACCTGCCGGTCAAGGGCCGCGACCTGCTGGACATGGGGGTGCCGCACGGCCCGCGGATCGGCGGCCTGCTGGTCGCGGTGGAAAGCTGGTGGGAGGAGCTTGACTACCGTCCCGACCGCGCCCAGTGCCTGGGCAAGCTGCGGGAACTGATGGCCGGGGGGCTATAGACCGAAGGCGCTGGCGAACTCCATGTCGGCCTCCAGCCGCTCGAGACCGGCGACCACGGTACGCCCCATCTGGCGGGCCTGCCTCAGCATCTGTTCCAGGGCCAGCTCGCTACACTTCACGCATTGACTGCAGCCGCGCCCCGAAGCGCAGTTGAGCACATGATGCAGTTCGTCGACATCCAGAGCGACCGGACGCAGCTCCCAACTACACGGACCTTCATTGGGGCCGACCTTCGCCATTAAAATAACCTCTCTGGACAATAAAGGGGGAAACGCCGATGGCGTATCCCCCTTCCCATTCCTTGAGGTTATCCCATGAAAAACTTATGGGCACTGGGGCATGCGTATATGAAAACCCTCTGAAAAACCGCCATTTACAATTGGTTCTTCGACGGAAGGGTTAGTGTCCGCACCTTACAAGACCAAAGCTATACAGCCGTTCCGCCCACCGTCAGCCCGTCCATGCGCAGTGTCGGCTGGCCGACGCCCACCGGTACGCCCTGGCCGTCCTTGCCGCAGGTGCCGATGCCGGGGTCGAGCGCCAGGTCGTTGCCGATCATGGTGATGCGGGTCAGGGCGTCGGGGCCGTTGCCGATCAGGGTGGCGCCCTTGACCGCCGCCCCCACCTTGCCGTTCTCGATGAGATAGGCCTCCGAGGCCGAGAACACGAACTTGCCGTTGGTGATGTCCACCTGGCCACCGCCGAAATTGACGGCGTAGATGCCCCTGGGAACCGAGGCGATGATCTCGGCCGGGTCCAAGCTCCCGGCCATCATGAAGGTGTTGGTCATGCGCGGGATGGGGGCGTGGGCATAGGATTGCCGCCGGCCGTTGCCGGTGGCCGCCACCCCCATCAGGCGGGCGTTCATGCGGTCCTGGAGATACCCCACCAGGATGCCGTCCTCGATCAGCACGGTGCGCGACGTCGGCGTGCCCTCGTCGTCGATGGACAGCGAGCCGCGCCGGTCGGGAATGGTGCCGTCGTCCACCACGGTGACGCCGGGCGAGGCGACGCGGGCGCCGGTCTTGCCGGTGAAGGCCGAGGTGGCCTTGCGGTTGAAGTCGCCCTCCAGCCCGTGGCCCACCGCCTCGTGCAGCATGACGCCGGGCCAGCCGTTGCCCAGCACCACCGGCATCTCGCCGGCCGGGGCGGGCACCGAGCCGAGATTGACCGAGGCCTGGCGCAGCGCCTCGTCGGCGCAATGGCGCCAGTCGGCCAGCCCCATCACCCCGCCATAGCCGATGCGCCCGCCCATGCCGTGGCCACCGGTCTCCATGCGCTTGCCGTCCCCCAGCACCACGTTGACGCCCAGGCGCACCATGGGGCGGATGTCGGCGGCGAGCGTGCCGTCGGCGCGCAGGATGGTCACCGCCTGCCACGACCCGGCCAGGGAGGCGGTGACCTGCCGCACCCGGTTGTCCCGCGAGCGGGTATAGGAATCGATCTCTTCCAGCAGCCGCACCTTGTCCTCGAAGGGCACCTGGGCCAGGGGGTTGACCTCGGTGTACAGCGCCCGGGCGCCGGCGACCGGCGGGGCCGCCATGGAGCCGGAATGGCCGGAGCGCACGGCGCGCACCGTGGCGGCGGCGCGGCGGATGGCCGCCTCGGACAGGTCGGAACCGTGGGCGTAGCCGTGCGCCTCGCCCGCCACGGCGCGCAGGCCGAAGCCCTGGGTGGTGTCGAAGCTGGCGCTCTTGATCTGGCCGTCGTCCAGCACCAGGGATTCCGATTGCCGGTATTCCAGGAACAATTCGCCGTCGTCGGCGCCCTCCAGCGCCTCGGCGACGATGCGCCGCAGACCATCCGCGTCGAGGCCGGTCTGGGTGAAGAACAGGTCCTGGGCCATGGCGAGGTTGGACATAAAGGCTCCTGACGGAAGGGGGATCGGTGGTGTAAACCTGGAAACTCAAGCATCTCTTATCGGAGACATATGGGCAATGGCCGACGGCTTGCCAATCAGGCTCAACGAGCACGCCCAGCGGCGCGACCTGGCCGGCGAGGTCCACGCCCGGCCCTACGAGCTGCTGTCCGCCCCGGTGCGCGCCTCGCAACTGGCCATGGTCCACGCCGACCCCGCCGACGAACGCGCCCATCTCGCCCGCCTGCTGGCCAGCCACGGGGCCGAGCCGCCCGGCGACGGCGCCGGGTATTTCATCCGCGACCTGGGCGGCTTCCGCCTGCGCTGGGAGCGGCACTCGGAATTCTCCACCTATACGGTGATGCGCTTCGACCCGTCCGACGGCGGCTTCGCCACCACCGCGCTGGACCTCATTCCCGCCGACTGGCTGGAGAGCATGCCGGGCGAGGCCATGACCGCCGTGCACGTGCTGGTGGCCAGGGAACTGCCCGACGATCTGGGACCGCTGTTCGACGGCAATTCCCTGGTGGGCTCCAAGGTGCTGTGGGGGGCGGGCGAGGCCTGGACCGATTTCCGCCTGCACGCCGACGGCTTTTCCCGCGTGGTGCTCAAGGATTGCGGCCTGACCCGGGGCCAGACCGGGCGGCTGGTCCAGCGCCTGCTGGAGATCGAGACCTACCGCATGATGGCGCTGCTGGCCTTTCCCCTGGCCCGTCAGTCGGCCCCCGAGATCGCCCGCATCGACCGTGAGCTGGCCGGCATCGTCAGCCAGCTGGCCGACCCGAAGGTCGAGCAGAACGACCGCGACCTGCTGGAGCACCTGACCCGGCTGGCCGCCGAGGCCGAGCGCCTCGACGCCGCCACCAGCTTCCGCCTGTCGGCGGCCAAGGCCTATTACGCCATCGTCTGCCGCCGCATCGAGGAATTGCGGGAAGAGCGCATCCCCGGCCTGCAGACCTTCGCCGAGTTCATCGACCGGCGCCTGGGGCCTGCCATGAAGACCTGCGACTCGGTATCCGAGCGCCAGCAATTGCTGGCCACACGGGTGTCGCGGGCCGGCGACCTGCTGCGCACCCGGGTGGACATCGCGCTGGAGGAAAAGAACCGCGACCTGCTGAATTCCATGAACCGCCGCGCCGAATTGCAGCTGCGGCTGCAGGAGACGGTGGAGGGCCTGTCGGTGGTGGCCATCAGCTACTACCTGCTGGGCCTGATCGGCTATCTGGCCAAGGGGCTGAAATCCGTGGGCCTGCCGGTGGATTACGACCTGACCGGGCTGATCGGCCTGCCGGTGGTGGCCGGCGCCGTGTGGCTGGGGGTGCACCGGCTGCGGAAGGCGCTGAACCACAAGGCGGAGTGACCGTCGATGCGGGCGGGACGCGGCCTCACAGCGGCCAGGGGCTCCTGGTGCGGACCAGTTCGGCGAATTGGTCGGCGGGCACCGCCTTGCTGAAGTAGAAGCCCTGGGCCTCGTCCACCTTGTGGGCCTGGAGGAAGTCCAGCTGCTCCCGGGTTTCGATGCCTTCGACGTTGACCCGGGTGCCCAGCGAGTGGCCGAGATTGACGATGGCCTCCACGACCGCCGCGTTGTCGGGATGCAGGCCGATATCCACCACGAAGGAACGGTCGATCTTCAGCTTGTCCACCGGAAAGCGCTTCAGGTAGTTGAGCGACGAATAGCCGGTGCCGAAATCGTCGATGGAGATCACCACCCCCATGGCGCGCAGCCCCTGCAGCACCTCGATGGTGGCGTCCACGTTCTGCATGGCGATGCCCTCGGTGATCTCCAGCTGCAGCTGGTCGGGCGGCAGGCCGGTCTGGTCCAGGATGTCGGCCACCATGGTCATGACGCTCTGGGTCTGCTTGAACTGGGCCGGCGACAGGTTGACGGCGATCTTCATGGGCTCCAGCCCGGCCTTCAGCCACTCGCGGCCCTGCAGACAGGCGCGGTGCAGAATCCAGCGGCCCAGCGGGCCGATCAGGTCGGAGCGCTCGATGATCGGGATGAACTCGCCGGGCGGGATCCAGCCCCGCGTCGGGTGGTTCCAGCGCAGCAGCGCCTCGCAACCGACGATATGCCGGGTGCTCATCTCGATCAGCGGCTGGTAATGCAGTTCCAGCTGGTCGGTGCCCAGGGCCTGGCGCAGGTCGTGCTCGATGATCTTGCGGGCCCGGACCTCGGCGTCCATCTGGGCCACGTAGAAATGATAGTTGTTCCGCCCCTCGGCCTTGGAGCGGAACATGGCCAGATCGGCGTTCTTCAGCAGCTGGTCGGCGTCGGAGGCGTCGTCGGGGTAAAGGGTGATGCCGATGGAGGTGCTGGTCCGCACCTCGTGCTCGTCCAGACCGAAGGGGTCGGCGATGCCGGCGATGATGCTTTCCGCCACCCGCGAGGCGCCTTCCAGATCGTCGAGATTGGTGAGGATCACCGCGAACTCGTCGCCACCCAGGCGGGCCACCGTGTCGGTCTCGCGCACGCAGCGGGTCAGGCGCTTGGCCACGGCGCGCAGCAGCAGGTCGCCCACATGATGGCCCAGGGTGTCGTTGATGTCCTTGAACTTGTCGAGGTCGAGGAACATCAGCGCCAGCTTCCAGCCCGAGCGCTTGGCCTGGGCCAGGGATTGGCGCAGGCGCTCCTGGAACAACACCCGGTTGGGCAGGTCGGTCAGCGAATCGTGGTGGGCCAGATGCTGGATGCGGGCGGCGGCCAGCTTGCGCTCGGTGACGTCGCGCCCCACCAGAACCAGGCCGCGCCGGCTGTTGTCGAGGTTGAACAGCGGGATCTTCAGCATGTCGAAGACCTTGGTGCCCCGGGTCGGGGTCTCCATGGCCTTCTCGTAGCTGAGCGGCTTGCCTTCCTTCCAGGCGCGCTCGTCGGTTTCCTTCGCCGTGGTCAGGAATTCCTGGAAATTGTGCGAAAGCCGCGCCAGCTCCTGGCCGGTGCGCCCGACGTAATCCACCCCCGCCAGCCCCACCAGATCGAGATAGAACTGGTTGGCCACCAGCCAGCGCCCCTTGCCATCCTTGAAGCAGATCAGGTCGGGCATGGCGTTGATCAGGGTGGTCAGCCATTCCTTCTGGTTGCGCAGTTCGGCCTCGTTGGCCTTGCGCAGCGTGATGTCGTGGCCGATGGCGACGAACAGGCGCTGGCCGCCCAGTTCCATGGCGGCCAGCGACAGTTCCAGCGGGAAGCGGGCGCGGATCTTGCGCACCCCCGTCACCTCGGTCCGGTGGTCGAGGAAGGAATCGGGCGTGGTCAGCTCGGGAATCAGCATGCTGACCGGCTTGCCGACGATCTCGTGCGGGGCATAGCCGAAGATGCGCTCGGCGGAAGGGTTGTAGGTGCCGATGGCCCCGTCGTCGCCGAAGGTGACGATGGCGTCGGCGGTGTTGTCGACGATGGCGCGGTTGTGCAGTTCCGACAACCGGTAGTTCTCGGCCAGCGCCTCCATGGTGCGGGCCTGCTGGCGCAACAGCGCCTCGCGGGACGCCATGCTGGTGACGTCGAAGATCTGGATCAGGCAGGTGCGCCCCCCGCCGGTGTCCAGGGGCTTGATCACCACGATCTGGTGCATGGCCTCGCGCCGGTCGGGCCGCGCGCCGTTGCGCTCCAGGGGGAACAGCGTCCGGTTGAGCGACGACGACAGCATGGCCGACAGGCCGTTGCCCAGCGCCTGCCCGATGGCCTCGGCCACCCGGCTGTCGGCCAATTGGGGAAAGATATCGGGAATGGCGCGGCCCAGCGCGGCGGCGGCGGCGATGCCCGACGCCTCGACCAGCCAGGCGTTCCACAGGACGGCGCGGCCGTCGCCGTCCAGCAGGATGAAACCCATCTCGGTGGCGTCGGTCAGGGACCGCAGGAAAGCGTCTGAGACCGGCTTGCCCATCTAGCCCCCGATCACCCGGGAGACATAGGCGGAGACCGCCGCGGCGAAATGCCGCGCCGAGACGATGTCCATGACGAAGGCGAGATAGCCCTGCACCCCCTTGGCGGCCAGCGAGAAATCCACCTGCAGGAACATCACCAGTTCGGTGTCGGGATGCTTGGTGTCCAGGATGCGGGCGCCGCGGCCGCGCAGATAGATGGGCAGCGAGCTCTGGATGACGAGGCCCAGCTGGTTGGCCAGGCTGCCCAGGCAGGCGTTGAGGATGACGTTGCCCACCTCCAGCAGCGCCTCCTGCTCCAGCTCGGTCAGCGAATCCATGGGCACCGAATCGCCCAGCATGGAGCGCACCAGGTCCAGGCTGCGCCGCTCGGGAAAGATCAGCAGGATGTCGCCGGAAAAGCTGCTGGAGAAGTGCTGGCGCACCGCCACCGAATCGGCGCCGCCGGTGGTGCCGTCCAGCCGCTCGGCCGCCACCGCCGGGGACAGGAACTCCACGAACGGCACCGACAGGGCGACCCGGTCGCCGACCATGCGCGACAGCGACGCCGCCGCCTGTCCGATGGCGATGTTCAGGATTTCCTCGACGGCGTCGCGCTCCAGCGCGCCGATGATGCCGGTCATGACGAGCCGGCCCCCCCGGTGAGGAACCCGACAAGCAGATCGTCCCTGAGCGGCTTGGAGATATAGCCGATGCCGAGATGCGCCGCCTCGTCGCGGACGAAGTCCTGGATGTTGGCGGTCAGCAGCGACAGGGCGGCCGCCGGGAATCTCTGGCGGAACAGCCGGGCGGTCTCCAGCCCGCCCATGCCGGGCATGTTGACGTCCATCAGGACGAAATCGGGAGCCGAGGCGGCGGCCAGGTCCAGCGCCTCCTCGCCGGTGGCCGCCTCGAGGATGGTCCAGCCGGGACAGGACCGCTCCACCACCGAACGGGTCATCATGCGGGCGACCCGGCTGTCATCGACCAATAGCACGGTGCGGCTCGTCATGAATTTGCTCCGGTGAAGACCCTGGTCCCTGACAAATCTATGCTTGACGCCTTGCCGCGCCGCAAGGGTAAAGTCCAGATCAAGGCTTCGGCGGGAGAACACCATGATGATCAGTCACCACGCAGCCCTCATTTACGTGATGGTCATGGTCTCGGCCGCCGACGGCAACATGACCGATCCCGAATTGCGCATGATCGGCGAGATCGTCAATTTCCTCCCCATCTTCCGCGACTACGACCCGGACCTGTTGACCCGGACCACGGCGGCCTGCGCCGAGATCCTCGATTCCGACGACGGGCTCAACCGCATCCTCGACGTGATCAAGGCGTCGCTGCCGCCGAAACTGCGCGAAACCGCCTACGCCCTGGCCTGCGACGTGGCGGCCGCCGACCGCGACCCCCACCGCGAGGTGATGCGCCTGCTGGAACTGTTCCGCCACCGCCTGGACATCGACCGCCTGGCCGCCGCCGCCATCGAGCGCGGCGCCATGGCCCGCTTCGCCATCCTGCCGGTTCACGCCTGAGCACCGTCGTCCTTCCGGGTTCGGCGACAGGCTCTTGCAAATCCCCCGGGGCGGCGCTACTTTCCGCCCCTCGGCCGCCCCATCGGGACCGGCCGCCGCCATGGGCCGGCGTAGCTCAGTTGGTAGAGCAGCGCATTCGTAATGCGAAGGTCGGGGGTTCGACTCCTCTCGCCGGCACCATTTTTCCCCAGGAAAATCAACGCACTAAGCCAACCAGCAATAGCTGGGTGGCTGCGTTTTGGGCGACTCACAGCCACTCACACGCCTTCCCAAAGGGGGCGAATCTGAGTACAATCCATGAATATCGTCTGTAGACGGCGTGGCGTGACTCACATCTCACTCACAGACTCACACGATGGACCGCCTAAATCCGCACTTGGAACGGCATCATGGGCAAGTTTGAGCGTGACGGGTTTTCGATCAAGGGCGGGGCTATACGTCTTTATAGGCGTGGCGATAGCAAATCTGATATTTGGCACGCCTCTGTCACCCGCCCGGATCGCAAGGTAGACAGATTCTCAACCAAAACCCCCGACCCGGTGGAAGCCGGTCGTATGGCAGAACGCCATTTTGATCGCCTCCGATTTGCGGAGGAGTTCGGCATCCCACTCGATCAAAAGAACTTCAAGCAGGTCTCAGATCACTGGTATGCGGAGGTTCTTGGTAAATCGATATGCGACAAAAATAAAAGCGATTTTAGGTCCATCCTCGACCGTTATTTAGTCCCGTTCTTTGGACAGAAATCAGTCGCCCTTATTAAGCTCAAAGATATAGCAGAATATAGAAAATGGAGAGTTTCATATTGGACTGATGGTCCTGGCAAAGATATTACCCACATCGTTTATCAGCGTGGTGATCGGACATTTAAAAGGCCCGTTAAGCGGTGCATTCCCAGTGCAGCCACATTGGCACGTGAGGATGTAGTCCTTCGTGGTGTGCTTCAGTCAGCCCTCTCAATGGGTTACGCCAACAACCACGAAATTCTTCAGTTCAAATCAGTCCGCCCTGATGGGAAATCCCGTGGTGCTTTATCCCGCGAGCAGTATCAGAAACTGGTCGCAGCATCATGGGAGCGAAGCATGCTTGTCCCAAATGGCCAGACCCTATACTACCGCCAACTTTTAGCTGTCTATATTCAGTTCATGGTGATGACCGGTCTTCGCCCTGGCGAGGCTCGGCGATTACGGTTTATGGACATAAAGGACGGATACGTTGTCCTTCAAGAAAGCAAAACAAAAGTAAGAAAGGTTGTCGGCGTAGCCGGTTTCAGCGGGATTATTTCCTTTCTTCACGATGTCCATCAAGCCCTATACGGGAGAGATGTCCATGATGAAGAAGAAAACCCATTTCCAAGGCCAACGGATTATCTGTGGAGGGATTATCATAAAGATGAACCCATCCACGATTTCAAAAGAAGTTTCAATGAGCTACTTGCATATTGCGGAATTGTTAATGACGAGCACCAAAATGGAAAAATAACAATTTATTCCCTTAGGCACACATATGCCCATTTTAGAATTGTTTATGGCGGCGTTAATGATGTCTATTTGCTGGCCCAGAACATGGGAACCAGCGTGCAGATGATCGAAAAATATTATGGCCACCTGGAACCGCTTCACCGCAAAGACGAATTGAAGCGTGTGCATCGGAATTCAGCTTCAGATAAGTTAATGGACAACATAAATGATCTATTCGGCTTGCCTCCATTTGAACTTTGATTGGCATTTGTACCCGTATATTCCTATTGGCAATTCCCCTCCACCTCACGACACGCCTTCCTGACTAATGCCAAGTCTCGGGGATCGCTCAACCATACGATCACGGCGACGAACCCAAGGTGGTGCAGGACCGTTTGCCAATGGATGTCGGACAATTCCCCGCCGCCGTTATCGGTGAGCAACACCTCCCCCAGGCGATTCTCCAGGGCAGCGTCCAGGTAGGCACGGCCTTCGTCATCGACCGCCAGCTTGATTGACGATGGATATCGAAGGGACAGTTCCGCCAATCGATGTTTGATGGCGGCAACCAGGGATTTTTCAGTTTCAGACCTCATCATCATGAAACTCAGCAGGAACAAAGCAGTTTTCGCAGATGATTTTGTTTGTGAGCGTTATAAGATAATGGATGCCACCGCATCCAGGGCATGTCCTGGCGTAATGATCGGGATTCATATCTATAATTTCCGGGAACAGG
>NZ_AONQ01000070.1 GCF_000342045.1 Paramagnetospirillum caucaseum
GGTTGTTTCGAATCGTCTCTTCCGCAGGCAAATCCTTTTCTCGCACGATTCTGCCTTCGGCCAGCAACTGCAGTCGCAGCCATTCTCTCAGCCAGCGGGCTTCCTCGATCGGCCTTTCCTCGACCTGGCCTGCCGCAACTCGATCAAGAAATTTTTCAATGTAAGTTTTGATGTGGAATGGACGTCGCCCCTTGGTCTTTCGGAGCACGCAGATTGCACTATCCGAGACGATCGGCGTGACCTCTATGACGGGGGCTGGGGTGGTGATGCCTTGATCCTCGACCGGGCTATTTTCCGACACAGCAGAGTTGGTCGGCGGGAGAGAAAAACTGTCTGTTATAGGGAGGGGAGGTTGAGGTGGGCTGGGAACGTAAGATTCAATTGGGTTCCTAAAATTATGAAATTTACAAAAATCAGGAAATTTTTTGGCCGGAAAAATAAAATACTCAATCATTTTCTGACATTCTGATGGGTATGATTTCCAGGGGACTTCGGAAAGTAGTGCTAGAGTTTCTTTGCGATAAATTTCTGACCTGGACCATGCGGCTAAGAGCTGGTCAACAAGTTGTTTAAGGTGGGTTTTGCACCCGGCCTTTATCTTTCGAGAAATGGCGAGTGCCACCTTTCTCTGGTCTAGGGGCGCTAAACAAGGCATCGGATGCAGGTCGCGCAGGATGTCGTCATCAAAAGAACTGTGGAGTGTCCAAATCAATGATTGACGGTTTCTTGGGTCAGGACCCGGCGTGTGGATACTATCTTTCCAAATTTCCTGGACAAGACTGTCGTTAATTTGCTTGATATCAATGTCAGGATTCGCGGCTGCAAGATCTTGTGACAAATTACCAAAATAGTACTGATTTTCTGTCCGTTCAAAGAACTCGCTCATATTTATTTCTCGCCTCTTATCCTGGCATTTTCGCAATGATCACCAACGGCAACCCGGTAAATTCCGGATTGCCAAGCGTTTGGACCTACCATCTGTTATAACCGATTCAGGGTGAGGCCGTGGGGCGGAGATTTTTCCGAACATCGCGGCTCCCATCTCCACCAATTGCTGTCACCCAACCTCCTGGATTTGTGGCGCTGGCGTCGGCAGTAAGGCCGCTACCTCCTCTCCAGTCATGATCTCGACCTCAATCAACCGGTCAACAATTCGGAGCACCGCGTCTGCGTTGGCAAGGATCAGTTCCTTTGCCACAGCATAGGCTCGGTCAAGGCGGTCCTCGAGTTGCCGCGCAATATCCGGCCGGCGAATGAGGAGGAGGTCGATGCTCTCCGGTGTCGGCATCCCAGACCAGACTGGCGTGGCCGCTCCGCTCAGCCCCAGAGCCGTGATGGCTGAGGTCGCCGCCAGGGTGGCTTTGGCAATGTCACTCTCAGTGCCTCCGCCAGCGCCAGAGGATACCGTGCCGAGGATGACCTCCTCCGCCGCGCGGCCAGCCAGCAGAATGGTGAGGAGGCAATCAATATCCTCGGACGTGGCCAAATCGAGCTCGGGGCGAAGGCTCATAACCCCGCCCCCCGTGGTTGTTGTCTGCCTGATACTGACATACTGAAGTGTGTTTGAGTGAAAATGCGAAATAGCAATGGCATGGCCGGCTTCATGTACGGCACACCTGCGCAGAGCTGTATTGCTCATTGTCGGGGCATTACCACGGATCTCTAAAACAAGATCGTCCAGACTCAGGGATCGCGCCGCTTGACGCCCACGACGCTTGGCGCCCCTGACCCAGCGAGCGACGTCAGCTCCTGATCCGCCAAGGGCCAGTTTGGCCGCAATGGACAGGTCCGCACCGGGTAGATCACCGGCAAGATGATGGCGCATGATCTGCCTCAGTCCATCTTCATCTGGCAATGAGATTACAATGTGGCGGTCCAGGCGCCCCGAACGGGTGATGGCAGGATCAATCCGGCCGGGAAGATTAGTGGCACCGATAACGACAACGCCTTCCCGTGATGTAACTCCATCCAAAAGCTCGAGGAATCCGTTGATTACCTGCACCGAGTAATCCTTATGGCCAGAGTTGAGATTTGCTCGGTCGCCAAACCCATCGATCTCATCCACCAAGATGATGCAAGGGGCTGCAGCCCGTGCCTCTTCAAAGGTCTTACGCATTGATTTGAGGAGATCGCCCAGATGTCCGGACGATTGCCACTCGCCAAGCGACGCTGCGATCAGCGGCACACCACAGGAGCCAGCCAAAGCGCGTGCAAATGTCGTCTTTCCGGTTCCTGGGGGGCCGGACAGCAGTACACCGCGGTCAATGTCAGACCATGTCAAAGCGCCGTCAATATAGTCAGAGAGATCGCGAGCCAGGGCTTGACCCCAGGTGACGGCCTCATCCATTCCACCCAGCATGTCCAGCGTCAGGGTAGGGGGCTTCCGCCGTCCTTCGATTAAGGCCTTCAGTCGGTGGATTGCGTTGCTTGCATCCTGACCAGGGCGGAGCGTAAGCCGCAGATCATCTGGTCCGACCTTGGTGGCGATGGCGTCCGAAATCTCTTCGATTGCCGTCGTGCCGGTCAGTTCCGCGATCACCTCGATGATCAAGGTCTTGTCTGGCGGCTGGACCGTCAACGTGGCGTCCGCTGCGTCAAGCAGGGCGGATGGCAGCTGGGAGGCTGGGTCGGCAGCAAACCCGGCGATGCGCCCATTGTGCATGAGGGTGGTCGCGACGGCGGTGGACGACCCTTCAGCGCTCTTTCTTGGCGCATACTCCTCGGATCGGACATAGGCAACATAGGGCGGGTCTTTCGGATCATACCAACGGAAATCGGATGCCGAGGGGCTGTCGCCATTTGTCATCTGTCGCCCACCCAGCAGCTTCGCCGACCACGATTTGGCAATGGCCTTTATCCAGGGTGCGGGGGCCGTTACCACGACAGCGGTACCCTGCTGTTTGGCGACTTCAAGGGCAGTGGGATTGGCAGTCAAGGCAATATCGAGCATACGGTCAGCGAGCAGCGCAGCTGGATCTCGCGGTTGCGGCAGGGGCTCGCCGGGATCAATTTGATTGGGATGGTCGGCTTGGTCCATCTGGGTGGCAAAGCCGTGCTTTTTGGATGGGCGCGGAGATTTCATGGCGTCCTCACTGGCGTGCGCATTGTGATCTTGCGACGCCACGACGAAGACATGGCGTCAGTTTTTGACGGGCGGTTCGATGACAGAGGTCACAAGACGGCCTCCACCCCATTGCGGCTCGTGGTCCATCCCAGGCACTTGCCCAGATCAATTCCCCTCAGGCGGGCTTCCTGGGCGGCGTTGTCTGACCATTTCTGCCAGTTCTCGCCGAGGCGCTGTGGCGATGTGTGGTCGAGCAAGGACAGGGCCCGGCGGCCTGCCGGTCCAATCGGGGCACCATGTCGCAGCCAGCGACTCCCGGCGGTCGCGTCCCAACCCAGGGAGAGGGCAAAGCCTTTGGCGGTGACCCGTTTCCCGATATCGCGGAGCCGCGCAAGAAATGCTCCGGCCTCAGGGGCATGCAGGGTCGGCGAGGCAGTCGGGCGGAGCATCATCCAACGCAGCACCAAGGCATGACATGGTTCGGCAAGCTGTTCCGGTGTCAGGCGGATATCGCGGACAATGGAACTCCAGCGACTGGAGGTGGCTCCCAAAAGCCAAGCCATATCGGAGGAATTCAGGCGCAGAATTTCCTGAATGGCCGCGATATGGCCAATGCGAATGGGGGTTGAGTCGTAGGTCTTCATATTGGGCTCTCCTTAGATTCGCATTGTCGGAGCATTGATATTGGGCAGGCTCGCCAGCATCTGGCCCCAGGCCCGCAGGCCCTGCTCAACAGTCAGGGCTGGCATGGCAGGATTTTCTGTCAGCCTGAAGGCGTAGCCCCGGATGGTGGGCAGGCCCAGGCCGCTGAACGGCAGCACCGTCACACGCACTTGGCCGTCCATCAGCTGAGTGAGGATGGATCGCCCATCGGTCGCGCCGCATTCGTAGGTTTCAGACAGGCCGCTTGCGTGCCAGACCAGCAAATCTGCACGGAGGGGATGGCGTCCCTGGCTGGCGGCGGCTTCGGGCTCAAGCATGGCGCTGGCATCGGTGGCCAACGCGATGAGGCGGGCATCGACCTTGAGACGACGATGAGCTTCAGACTCGTGGCAGTTGGGCTCGTCAGCCAGGAGCTCGTCAACCAAGCCTTCGGCGACCATCGGCCGCCAAGGCAGCTCGACATCGTCGATGGCAATCCAGCCGTCGCAGATCGCTTCGGCGAGCAAGGTCGCGTCCTTATGAGCCCGAGGCAGTCCGTTGCCTTGGGCATGGAGCAGGTTGGCAAGCAGTTCGTGGGGTGCCATCCTGATGGTGGCGGATCTGGGGAGGTAGGTGCATTCGCTCATGATGCGGTTCCTGACAATTTGATGGTTGTTCCTGGATGGATCGGATGTCATGATTTATGTCATAACGCACAGAACAAGACAACATAAAAAATGTCATACGACACAAAAATTCCAATATCGCCGCAGCAATCTCGCGCCGCCCGTGGTTTGCTGGGGTGGTCACAAAGCGACTTAAGTGATCACTCTCATGTGGGGCAGAAGACGATTGCAGATTTCGAACGAGGGGCGCGCATACCTCAATTCAGGACGCTCAATGATATCGTCCGCTCATTCGAACAAGTTGGAATTGAATTTATCCCTGATGGAAGCAGTGGAGAGGGCGTGCGTTTTAAGTTGCCGCAACTTGATCGACAACTATTGTCGAAATAAAGATTTTGGTGGTGTGGCTGGATTTGTTCATAGATTTGATGGTGCAATCTACTCGCCGTAATGGAAGGAGGCGCTATGGGCCAAGCACTACACGGCTACGCCACCACGACAGAGGCTGTCTGTCGAGCAATACAAGATAGTCAAGAGTGCCTGAGAGATCCCTTGCCACGCACTACGGGATCAATTTGGAGGCCGTTACTACGTGGAAGAAAAGTGGCTCGGTCTCCGATCTGCTGACCGGGCCGAGGGGGGCCAAATTGACGATCCTGACCGTCGAGGAGGACGCCATCATCGTAGCGTTCCGTCGATGAACCGCCCCAGGATTGCCGGAGGCTGGTTTGATCAAATCTATGCGGCGACGGGGATGTCGTCGAGCATGGCGTAGTATCGTTCCTCGGCCTCGGCGGGCGGGATGTTTCCATCGCGGCCAAGATCGGTTGCGCCCCGCACACGCTGAACGAATGGATCAAGAAGGCGGAGGTCGATCGCGGCCAGCGGGCGGGGATTCCCTCGGACATGGCCGCGAAGATGAAGGCTCTGGAGCGCGAGAACCGGGAACTGCGGCAGGCCAACGAGATCCTTCGCAAGGCGTCCGCATATTTTGCCCAGGCGGAGCTCGACCGCCGGTTCAAGCCATGATCACCTTCATTGACGATCATCGTGGGGCCTACGGGGTCGAGCCGATCTGCAAGGTGTTGCCGGTCGCCCCATCCACCTATCACGCCCATGTGGCTCAACGCCTCGATCCGGCCAAGCTGTCGGCGCGAGCCCGGAGGGACCTGACGCTGAAGCCGGAGATCGCCCGGGTATTCGCCGAGAACTTCGAGGTCTACGGGGCCCGCAAAGTCTGGCGCCAGCTTGGACGCGAGGAGATTTCGGTAGCCCGTTGCACGGTAGAGCGGCTGATGCGCCAGATGGCTCTGCAAGGGGTGATTCGCGGCAAGGCCGTGCGAACCACCATCAGCGACAGGGCGGCACCTTGCCCACGGGACCACGTCAATCGGCAGTTCCATGCCCCGGCGCCAAACCGGCTGTGGCTGTCCGACTTCACCTATGTCTCGACCTGGTCGGGCTTTGTCTACGTCGCCTTCATCATCGACGCCTTCGCCCGGCGGATCGTCGGCTGGCGGGCGAGCCGCACCGCCCATGCCGGCTTCGTCCTGGATGCGTTGGAACAAGCCCTGCACCAGCGCCAACCGGTTCACAAGAGCGGGCTGATCCACCACAGCGATCGGGGCAGCCAGTACGTCTCGATCAAATACACTGAGCGTCTCGCCGAGGCAGGGATTGAACCATCGGTCGGAAGCGTCGGTGACAGCTACGATAACGCCTTGGCCGAAACCATAAACGGCCTCTACAAGGCCGAGGTCATCCACCGCAGGGGGCCGTGGCGGTCATTCGAGGCCGTCGAGTTCGCCACTCTCCAATGGGTCGACTGGTTCAACCACCGGCGCCTGCTCGAGCCCATCGGAAACATCCCGCCCGCCGAGGCCGAGGAACGATACTACGCCATGCTCGACGACATCCCCGTCGCCGCATAGATTTGATCAAACCAGCCTCCGGCAATCCTGGGGCGGTTCACCGCCCAATGTTTCCTGGCTCATACCCAGAAGGGTCCGGCGAAGCTTCACACGGGCACCAACATGGATATCAACGGGGTTGGCACTACCATCAGCCAATCGGCCACGAGATGACCGCGCCCTTCCTGATGGCTTGCTGGCTGGAACAGGCTTGGTGCTTTTCCGTGGCGGCATGATGAGCGTCCTCAATGGGTTCGCCTGTAACGTCAGGTCTTCGGCTTGGACCACCGTGAGGGTGGATAGCTATGCCGGGGAGGATTGGTGGTCTCGCCGCCTTCAGCAGGGGGCTTAGGCTTCCGGCCGAGGCCAATCGCAATCGCCATATCCGACCGCTTCTGGGCGTATTTGGGTGCCGTCATTGGGTAATCGGCGGGCAGATTCCACTTGGTGCGGTATTGCTCCACCGAAAGTCCGTGCCCGGTAGCGAGGTGGCGTCTCAGCATCTTCTGGTGCTTGCCGCATTCCAAACAGGTGATGGCGTCAGGTGTTACGGATTTCCGAATTGAAACGGCGGGGCTCTGGCTTTCGGCCAGTACAGGGGCCGGAGTGCCGGTGCCGAACAGGGCCGAATAAGTGACCTGGATCAGATTGGGGACGTCGGTGACCGCCACCTCGTTATTCCGCAGATATGCCGTCACGATCTTGGCGGTAAGCGCCCTGGTATTGTCAGCCATTCACCGCGTCCTTCAGACCTTTGCCCGCCGTAAACTTGGGAGCCTTGCCCGCGGCGATGGTGATGGCGGCACCAGTTGTCGGGTTGCGGCCTTGACGAGCGGGGCGTGCGGTAACGGAGAAGGAGCCAAATCCCACCAGACGCACATCATCTCCAGACTTCAGGGCGGCGGAGATGGCATCAAACACCGCATCGGTGGCCTTTCCCGCATCGCCCTTGGTGATGCCGACGACTTCCGCAACCTTGCTGACCAGATCAGACTTGTTCATTTCTTCCCTCTATTTTTTTCTAGAGCGATGCCATGAACAACGACCATGGTCAACATTCATCAGCAGACTGCCATGTTCTATGGGCGCAGCACAGTTCTCACGGCTACCGGAATCGGGAACGCGACCTAAGGCACTCATGGCAGCGTTGGACGGCATCAACATCAAGATGGGAAAGGGATCGGTCGGTTCCAGGGTGGGCCACTCAGTTTACTCTAATTTGGTAATGTTGGGGCAGGCAGACCGAAGTGGCGCTCAGATACCTCATCTGCCGCGGCCATCCCGACCGAAGGGCGGTTGTCGGAGGTGCAGCGGCCAGATGCTGCGCCAGGGCCGGCAGGCGGTAGACCCATTGCTGCCATCCTGGGGCGGGACCGGCTTGAAGGTAATGCCGTCCGAGGCGGTATAGTAATCAATGCAGCATTCGCCTTATAATGTGTTGTTCTAGTCGTTCCACCCGTGCGAATAGGCGCCAAGAGCGATCCATCAGTCTACGAAATCCCAAAGGGAGGCTGGTATCCTCTTCACCACTTCGATCCAAGCATACATCGGTGTAGGTGAGGCGCCTCTCTTCGGCCAAAGCCTCCTCTGGGGTCAGCTCACCAGCGTGAACCGCCTTTTGAAACATCAGCCACGCCATAACCTGCGTCAGGCGGGAAGTGACGCGCATTGCCTCGCAGTTCAGCCGTAGGCCGACATTGTCTCCAAGGCGCTTCCGTTCTCGACGTTCGCAGTACCGCATATAGTTTCGAGCCTCGACCAGAAGGCCCATGGTCTCATCGAACGTTCCTCGAAAAAAAGCCGCGTCCTGCATCGGCAGTCTCCCCAGGCTGATTAGCCATTGCGAACCTTGGCGACGAAATCTCCGACCAATCGACGGAGCGACGCGGACTCCGAAGACAGCTTCTGCGCAGCACAAAGAACCATAGCCGAGGACTGTCCGGTTTCACTGGCAGCTGAGGTGACGCCACCGATGTTGCTGGAAACCTCTTGGGTGCCCCTAGCCGCCTCTTCCACGTTACGGGCGATCTCCTGCGTTGCAGCTGATTGCTGCTCCACGGCAGATGCAATCGCCGATGAAATTTCATCGATCCGGCCGATGGTTGAATTAACACTTTGAATTGCCCCAACGGCACGCCCCGTCTCGGTCTGAACGGTATTGATCTGCTGTGCGATCTCATCGGTCGCCCGTGCCGTCTGATTGGCAAGGCTCTTGACCTCGTTGGCAACCACGGCGAAGCCCTTGCCAGCCTCGCCCGCGCGAGCAGCCTCAATAGTCGCGTTCAAGGCAAGTAGGTTGGTCTGACTGGCAATGTCGTTGATGAGTTTGACAACTTCGCCAATTCGTCCGACCGCTTCAGACAGCCCATGGACGATCGTATCAGCATGAGACGCCTCATCAACGGCATTGCGTGCGACGCGTGCAGCATCGCTCACCTGCCGTCCAATCTCCGAAACCGAGGCTGATAGTTCTTCGGCGGCGGCGGCAACGGTCTGAACATTGGCACTTGCTTGTTCGGAAGCGGCGGCCACAGCATTGGCCTGAGCAGAAACCTGCCCGGATAGAGAGGACATGGTTTGGGCTGTCAGTTCCATATCCGAAGATGCACCGGCAACATTGTCCACCACCGTGGCAACGCTGGATTCGAACTCTCCGGCCAAGCGCTGCATTTCCGAACGAAGCTGCTGATCAGCCCGCAGCTTGGCATCGGCAGCCTCCGTCTCGACGCGAGATTTGTCGATGGCATTGCGTTTGAAAACCTCGACTGCACGGGCAATCTGCCCAGCCTCATCTTTTCGCTCAGTGCCGAACACGTTGATTGAAACATCGCCTTCGGCAAGGCTCTGCATGACCGAGGTAATCTGGTGAATGGGCACGGAAACCGAGCGAGCAATCAGGGTCGACAGCACCACGCCGAGAATGATGCCAAGGCCCACGAGGCTAAAGCTGACTGTCCGATCAGATGCATAGTTAGCCTCTCCCTCCAAGAAGGAAGCGTTGGCTTCTTCTCGCTGATAGTCCATCAGTTTGCGGAGGGGGGTGGCGGCCTTGCGAAACTGTTCAGTACCCGGTCCTAGCAAATCGATACGCGCACCTTCCTGGTCACCGGCAGTGATGCGGTCCCAATTAGAAGTCAGGTAGGCGCGATATAACTTGAACCCAGCCTCAGCGTCACGAGCCAGGGCCGCCTCTTGAGCAGTCATCTGGGAAGATGCATAGCTCGCCCACGCCTTGTCCAAATCACTCATCTGCTTTCTGAACTCGTCCCTCAGCGCCGCCACCTTGGCAGAGTCGCGCTCCACCGTGGCACTGACCGTCCGGATGCGGATGCGATGGAGGGCATCCACGACCCCGGAAAGATCGCTAAGCGCCTTGGTGGTGTCCTGGGCGACCCCTTTGAAGCTGTCGTGCATTCGGCTCAACCCGTGAATGCCGAACCCACTGGTGGCGATCAAGATCGTCAGCATAATGGCGGTCAGGGCGGTCAGCCGCCGAGCAATGTTCCAGTGGAAAGCCATCACGTCCCCCAGGGAAGCCACATTGAAAGTGTAGGGCGATTTTCATCTAGAATAATTCCTATCACTAATGTAGCTGATGTAAATGGGGGCGGGAAGAGGTGAGGCTCACGGCTGCCCACCGTCCGGATGGGTTCGAAGGGCTGAACATGGCACAGCCGGGACGGCTGCTCGGCAAAATGTCAGCGATTGGGACCTGCACTGAGCAACATAACCTCCGCCATGGGCTCAATTCAGATGCAGAGTGTCTTTCGATTGTCCGACCGATTTGGGTCAGCCTGAGCCGGTCAGCCGGTACGCTGCGGCCGACCGCTCTACCCCAGACACCCGTCGTTCGGTGAGAACGCTTGCGGCGGCCCTTGAGTGTAAACCTGAGCTGGTCGGCCCCGGCGCGGCAGGCGACCGCTGTGCCCCGGCAACCGCCAGTCAGCGGGAACGCCCGCTATGCCGGGTCAGTGTCGCTATCGGACCCAGACTGCTACCACCCCCGCAATAGCAGCCATCACAGCCAGCCACGCAAACCATGGCTTGGAGCGGCGGCGAATTGGCGGAGGCGCAGATAGACCAAAGTGACGCATGAGTGTTCCAAAATGCAGATGGCCGACCGGGTGGCTGTCGAAGGCGGCCCGGTCGGCCTCGCGGGGGGCCGAATTGGCGAAACTGCTCCCCTGAACGAATTTTGCTCTATCTCCAAGCGCAGTCAAGCAATTGATACCGGCAGACAAGACGCGCGGTGAGCCCGTTGGCAGCCGCGCAGCAAGTGACCGCTATGCCCCCAGGTTGGGCTGATCCCATAATCTTGGTTTCAATCTGTCACTTGATCAGACCGTCGTCAGTATGCAATGAAACGCTCCCAAGGGGAGTGGATCATGAAAGCTGTTTCCCTCGGCGATCTTTATCAGAGTAACGGTCGGAGCCGGACGGTTTGGTCGGTGGACAGCATCATCGACGTCCCGAAGTCGGGAACCATGGTGCGGCTGGCGAAGATCGATGGTTATGGCTCGGTAACCGTCCATCTGTCTCAACTGGGAGTCGGCAGCGGCTTCACCAAGATCGATGAGGTTCTCATCCAGACCCGTTGACACGCCAAATGATGGAACTGTGTGTTTATAGTGTGTGCCCGAATTTCAAGTGGATCTGCATTATCGGGTGCATTCCAGACAGAATCGAAGCACACTTTGGGCGTGGATCTCATATAGCCAACGGCGTGAAAAGTGGGCTTGGCATTTCCGATGAAGATCCTTATTGCCGATGATCACCAGTTGTTTCGCGAGGGTCTGCGTCACATCCTCACCCTGTACGTGGAAGCTTCGCAAATTGTGGAAGCGAGCAGTTTCGCAGAAGTCATTGAGGCGGGAGAGCGTGAATCGGGCATCGACTTGGCTCTGCTCGATCTGACAATGTCCGGTGGGCCTTGGCCTGAATGTCTAAGGAAATTGCGTCATTTGCTTCCGTCGCCAGCGCACATCGTAATCGTTTCTGACGTCGCTGACCGGTCCGCCGTCAATCTTGCTATCGACCTCGGAGCGTCGGGTTTCATCACTAAAGCATCATCCAGCCAAGTTTTTCTGGCGGCGCTAAACTTGGTTGTGGCTGGCGGCATTTACCTTCCTGCGGAGTTTGCCGATCCCGGTAATCAGCTGGTTACTGCCACAGTCGAGGTGCCGAATATTACTCACCTCACTTCGAGGCAGCGTGAGATTCTCAGCCAATTAAAGACTGGAAAGTCGAACCGGGAAATAGCTACAGATCTTGGTCTGGCTGAGGGCACTGTGAAGCTTCATGTAACGAGCATACTAAAAGCTTTGTCCGTTCGATCTAGGACACAAGCCGCTTTGCTTGCTTAAAAATTGCCGTAATCTGTTCGCAGATGACTGCGGATTGCCCGGAGTTGACGGCGCGGCCCGTGTGAAGTGCTGTCTCGCCTAATGACCCAATTGGGTCATGGACCCTGACCTGTTCCCAGAAAATGTATCCGGTCTGAGGTAGAGTTCGTCGACGACAGGAGACGGACTTATGAAGCGCAGTCGTTTCACGGAAGAGCAGATCATCGGCATCCTCAAGGAGCAGGAGGCCGGTGCGAAGATGGTTGATGTGTGCCGCAAGCACGGGATCTCGGACGCCACTTTCTACAAATGGAAGGCGAAGTACGGCGGCATGGAGGTGTCGGAGGCCAAGCGGCTGAAGGCGCTGGAGGATGAAAACGCCCGGCTGAAGAAGCTGCAGGCCGAAGCGATGCTCGACAACGCCGTTTTGAAAGAGATTTCCTCAAAAAAATGGTGACGCCCGCCGTCAGGCGTAGCGTCGTCGCTCATGTCCGGGAGTTATTCGGGCTGAGTGAGCGTCGGGCGTGTTGCATCGTGGGGATTTCCCGGCGGGTGGTCCGTTATCGGTCCTGCCGCCCCGACGACGGAGCGATCCGCTGCACCGAGGTCGTCGGAATCTTCCCCAACGAAGCCGCCATCACCCGCCTGATCGGCGCCATCCTGCTGGAGCAGAACGACGAATGGGCCGTCCAACGCTCCCGCTACATGACCCTGGAATCCGTCACCCAACTGAGCGATGATCCTCTCGTCTGCCTGCCCATCGCGGCGGAATGACGATCCCGGCCATGCCCGCCGGAGATCATGACGGCCAAGGCGCTGTTACACCAACTCCTGGGACACGATCCTTATGTCGCCAGCCATGACCTCCGAGAACCGCTGCGGATGGTCAGCAGCTATCTCAGTCTGCTGGAGCGGCGCTATTCGGATCAGCTCGATGAGGCTGCGCGGGAATTTATTGGGTTCGCTCGCGATGGGGCCAAGCGGTTAGACCGTCTGGTGCTTGATCTGCTGGAATTATCGCGTGTTAATAGATGTGGCGAAGCTATTACCGCCATGCCAATCATGCCTGCGGTGCAATTGGCACTAACTAATCTGGGGATGGCGATCAAAGACAGCGGGGCGACGATCACTGTCGATGACGCGATCCGATCATCCTGGGTGATGGGAGATCCCACTCAGGTCATGAGGCTGTTCCAGAACCTGATCGGCAACGCGCTCAAATACCGAAAGCCTGACGTAACACCGATTATCCGGATTGACGGTCGACACCTGGACCGTCATTGGGAGTTCAGTGTGGGCGACAACGGCATTGGCATTGCGCCGGAGTATTTTGAGCGCATCTTTGGCATTTTCCAGCGTCTGCACGCACGTGAAGAATACGACGGTACCGGGATCGGCCTTGCGATCAGCAAGAAGATCATTGAGCGACATTCCGGAAGCATTTGGCTGGCGTCGATGCCTGACGACGGAACGACCTTCTACTTTACGCTGCCGGAAGGTTCAGTCCCAACCTGATCAACTGGTCCACAGACGAGAAATGGCACAACGGGGCCGGATCGGACCTTTGCCTTGAGCGGCGGCTATCGGAGGTGCAGCAGTCATCCATCGCGCCGGGGCCAGTCGGCCGTCCATGACCCAACTCGGCCATTTGGCAGGACCGCCGTCCACATCTACAGGTTGTTAGCCCGAATTGATCTATTGACGAGGCCAAAAGAAACACCACAATCTCCATAGGGGGCGGTTTCGCCAATTCGGTCCCTCGCGAGGCCGACCGTGTAGCCTTCGACAGCCACCCGGTCGGTCATCTGCTTTGGATGTGGGGGCGTTATGGGGTACGTTGGACTATCTGCGCCGCCGCCAGTTCGTCGCCGCCCCAAGCCTTGGTTTGCATGGCTGGCAGTGGCTGCCGCTATCGCTGGTGTGGTGGCGGTCTGGGTCCGGTAGGGGCTGCGTGATTTATCGCGTGTCCCCCAATAGGTCGTCTCATGACGAAATCAATTTTCTATCTCTCGTTTCTGTATGCGGGGGGGTGACGGGTGAAACTCGACATATCCACCTTGTTCTTCGTCCTTGGTGGAGCGTCAGTTTTGGCGAGCGCCTTTGCGTGGTTCCTATTCATCAACAACAGGGCCATCAACGGCGTCCTGGCTGTTGCCCTGTCTAATTCATTTTTCGCCTTCGGCTTCGGGGCTATAGCATTGCGAGCGGTACTGCCCGGATGGCTTTCATTTGTCGCAGGGAATGTGGCCATATTTTGTGGATATGCGCTGGTTCTTTTTGGTCTTCTACAGTTCACAGGAAGAAGGGCTGGCTGGCGCTTGCTACTGGGTGGCATGGCCATTTACGGCTCTGAATACGCTTATTATTTTTTTATTGATGACAATTTTAAGATGCGACTCTTATGCTATCTACTGGTCTACTCTGTGACATCCCTATGGGCCTTCACTGTGACCATCTCAGAATTTCGTAAGACCCGGATGACTTCGTATCTGGCTGCGTCAGCATTCTTGCTCTTCCTGTCGATTTCATTCCTTGTCAGCGCGGCTCTGTCTAATCCCAGCGACAGGGTTAAGGACATCTATTCGCTGACGGCGATCAACGCATCGGTAGTGTTCGAGCAGATCATCTTTGTCATCGGCTGGATCATTTCGTTTATCTTGATGGTTAACGAACGATTGATCGACGAAAAAAATCAGGTTCAAAATGCACTAAATGATAAAAACATGATATTGGAGCAGTCAAACGCTGACCTTGAGCAATTTGCCTATGTTGCATCACACGATCTACAGACTCCACTAAGTAATATGGTTCGATACGCCCAGCTGCTTGAGCATCGATATAGTGGGAAAATTGACTCAGATGCTGACGATTTCCTTCGCTTTATTGCTGAAGGCGGGAAGCACATGACCAATTTGATTCACGATCTTTTGGCATTTTCCCGAACATCGCAACAATTGGAGCTTTTAAGGCCGATACCTGCTGGGGATGCCATAGCACGGGCTTTGAAAAATCTTGAACTGGACCTGCATGCATCCGGAGCAGAGGTTACAGTCGGTGATCTGCCGACGGTTATCGCCGATCAGACCCATCTCGTCAGTTTGTTTCAGAACCTACTCAGTAACGCCATCAAATATAGTGCGCCAGACCGCAGGCCGGTGCTTTCGGTGAGTGCGGAACGTATGCCCAGCAACGACTGGCGCTTTGCTGTATCCGATAACGGCATTGGTATTGAGTCGCAATATCACGGCAAGATCTTCGAGATATTTCAGCGTCTTGACCCTATGTCCTACAAGGATGGCACTGGCATCGGCCTGACACTTTGTCGGCGAATTGTCCACCGTTTCGGCGGCGAGATTTGGCTAGAGTCTGAGCTGGGCGAAGGCACGACGTTCTTCTTCACGCTCAAGGATGGTGCGGACCAATCCTGATCGCTTCCCAAGGACGACCGGTTGTAGCACATGGGGGCTCTTCGCCGTGAACGACGGGTGTCTGGGTAGAGCGGTCGGCTGCAGCGTACCGGCCGCCCAGCTCAGGCTGACCTATCTCAGACGTTTCAACGGTCTGCCGAAGACTGCGGGGCAGTGTGTGGCGTTATGTTAGGAACGATCACCTCATCTGCGCTCATGATTCCTCGAGCCTTGCCCGACATCTTGGCCTGATACATGCGGGCGTCGGCCAGTTCAATCAGTGCTGGCCAGTCTTGGGCATTATCGGCGAGCGGGGCTGTCCCAACACCAGGCAAGCCCGCGCTCCGACACCGCCAACCGCTCGCACACCGCCATGATGCAACACCGGCGACGGGCGGGGCTCAGAAGTTTCCCCGGGCGGCCTCCTTCAAAATCAGCTTGTCGATGGTCAGGTCAGCCACCGCCTTGCGCAGCCGATCGTTCTCGCGCTCAAGCTCCTTGAGCCGCTTGGCCTGAGAGACCTTCATCCCTCCGTATTCCTGGCGCCAGCGGTAGTACGTCACTTCCGTCACCGACAGCGCCTTGGCGACGTCGGCCACCTTCCGGCCTTGCGCCAGAAGCACGTCCGCTTCACGCAGCTTGCCGATGATCTCTTCGGCGGTATGTCTCTTCTTCGGCATGGAATGTCCCCTTCATGGTCAGTTGAATTATTACATTCAACATGGAGCCATTCACGGGGGGAGGGGCAATCCGTCTATCGGGCTTTGGAAATAGCCGGATGAATTTCCAAAGCTGATAATGAGGATACCCCTGAATTTGCGTATCAGCCCAGATAAGCCATTATAGGCATGCTCAGGATGAGTCCAGGTAATAATATTGTTATTATATATAATTACTATTTAAGGTTAAAAGTTAAAAGGCTTATCCCTGTCAGTCAGGTGACCACCAGCCATAGCTGACATCAGCCCTTGCGCGGGCTCAATTCCGCCTTATATGAGGCTTCCTCAGCGCAAAGGAAGCGATCATGCCGAGCCGCTGGCACATCAACGATCGACCGCAGTCCCTGACGGCTTTCCTCCGGCGTTTTCCGGACGATGCCGCCTGCGCCAGCTATCTCCATGAGAAGCGGTGGCCGGACGGATTTGTCTGTCCGGCCTGTGGTGCCTGTAAGGGTTGGGAATTATCCTCCAAGCGCTGGACCTGGGAATGTGGCGAATGCGGTCGCCAGACCTCGGTGACCGCCGGCACGGTCATGCATCGGTCCAAAGTATCGCTGCGGACATGGTTCCTTGCCGCCCACATCATGGCGACGCATTCCAACGGAATGTCGGCGCTGCAGATGCAGGCTCATCTGGGTCTCGGCAGCTATAAGACCGCCTGGCTGCTGCTTCATAAGCTGCGCCGAGCCATGGTCAACCCGGAGCGTGATCTCCTGGTCGGTGACGTCGAAGTCGACGAGACGACACTGCCATATCGGACCAAGCGCGATCCCGTGGGCGGCGGCCAGGGCCGCAGCACCATCGGCAAGATGGTGGTGGTTGGCGCAGTGGAACTGCTCGAGGGTAATGCACCCGGCCGAATCCGCCTGGAGACGGTTCCGGACTATTCCGGGTCAACGCTCAAGGGGTTCATCCGCGACGTCGTCGAGCCCAGGTCGGAGATCTGGACCGACGGCAATGAGAGCTATGCCGGCATGACCGGTTACAGCCATCATCCGCGGGTGATCGGCAACATGGCCGCTCACATCCTCATGCCGTGGATCCACCGGGTGTTTAGCAACCTCAAGCGCTGGGCCATGGGCACGTATCATGGCCTGCGGAAGAAACACATCGCCAGCTATCTGGATGAGTTCGTGTTCCGCTGGAACCGTCGGCGCTGGCGCCAAGTCGCGTTCGACAAACTGCTTGGCCTGTCGGTCAGAATCCCGCCGATGGGGTATCGGGAGCTGGTGGAGGGCTAGAATCCGGGACCACTGGCTCCGCCACAGGTGCAGGGGGGCACACGGCAGACAGGGCAAACGGGATCACCGTCGTCATGCTGAATTTCCGGAGACTCACTGTCGGTGACTGCAGTAGCACGCTGAGCCGTCACAAGCTCCATATCTGCATCGGTCAGCGGACTTTCGTGGACCAGGATCGGCTGAGGAGCCAGGGCCAACTGACGGGCAATCTCCAAACGCGTCACGTCACTGGCCGAGACCTCGACAGTGTCCCAGCCGCGGCCGAGGATCTCTGAAACCACCGTGCCAACGGCTGCGGCATCCTCTCTGACGGCAAACCACTGGCGATTCTCTGCCGGACTGTCGGAGCAGCGTGACACCACCACATGCGGTGGCGAGAACGGGATGCGATACAGCTTTTCCTCAAGGGTGGCGAGCATGGCTCCGTACTTGGCCCGGTTAGTTTTCTGCAGCTTCTCGATGTTCTGAAGCTTCCACTTCACCGACGGCAGGTCGGCCAACCCTGGGAACGGCAACAGCGACCAGTCTGGCTTGGCCATCTTCACGCTGCGCAGGTATTGCCGCTCGCTCATGGTCAGGCTGGATGGCAAGGTCTCGAACAGCCATGTGCGCGTAGCCTCCAAGGCATCCTGGGAGACTGTCTCAACGGTCATGCCCACGAACTCGTTGGCGTAGGCGTGCGAAATGTCCTGCGCGTTGGGCGTCAGGATCTCGTTGATGGGCCGATTGTGGCCAGAGACGTAGGCCAGGAACACCTGTCGCATGGTGTTGCTGATGCCCCCATGGCTCTCGCGTAGCTTCATCACGTCGAACAGATCGCGCGGGTGCTGCCGGTCCATGGCTGCCACCAGCTTGCTGGCGTAGATCTCATCTACCGCCAGCATGGGCAGCTTCAGCGTACGCTTGAACATGGCCCTGGCCGCTTCCCGAAGCTCTGCGGTGACCGGCGGCAGTACCGTCCCACGGAACACGGTATTCGCCTCGACCTTCACCGTCTGGCGTCCTCGCGACACCATCAGCTTGAAATCTTCCGCCTGCGACCGTGGCGGCGGCACGGTGAAGCCGCGCTTGTTCAGTGTTTGCCGAACCAGTTCGAGTTGCTGCTGGATGTCCTTCAGCGCTTCATCTCGCGATTTGGAGCCGTCCCGGTAGACGAGGTCAATATCCACCGACAGCCTGGGCATGTCCTGAACGAACAGATTGATGGCCGTGCCGCCCTTCAGCACGAAGGCACCTGAGGCGAAGATAAACGGGGCGATGTCGATGAGGAGCTGAACGGTCTCCGTGTATCCCTGTTTCATAGCTTCAACGTCCCCCCAGGCGTAGTGACCACATAGCCGCTAGACGATCCCGTGTGGACGCGTTCGAGATTCAACTCCTCCAACACAGGCAGCGTGGCCTTACGCGCTAGCATCAAGAACAGACGCACCGTCTTGACGCTCGTGCAGTCCTCCAGCAAGGACTGCATCAGGTCAGGCCGTAGCCCGTAGAGCATCTCGACCAGATTCTCAGCCTCTTCCATTCCCTGCCGGGACGGAACGTCGCTCAATAGCTCCAGAACGGCCCGCTCGGGCTCAGACACTGGCGCGCCATCGGCATTGGTCTCCACAGCCAGGGCGTCGCCGCCGCCGAACAGCTTCCTGTTTCGGGAAGCCAACGGGAATCTCTCGACCAGCCACGGTGCCACCTTGACCTTGCCGTGCGAGTACAGGACCGTGCGGTCCTCGATATGCAGGTTGTGGCGGAAACCGGCCCAGGCCAGCGCAGTCTTGCCCCCAACATGGCCGTGGGCCATGGCGACCGACAACGACTTCTCCAGCACCGGCGTGTCACCTTTGCGCATGAAGAAACCATGCCCCAACCTCTCAAGCCACCCATGCACGACATAGTGGCGCGCGAGCTGTGCAGACACCCCGTGCTCGGCCAGCCAGCGGGCGGTCAGCGGCCGCCCAGGCTCAGCTTGGGTCAGAACGAATTTGAGATGTGACGCATTATCTAAAGTCATGCTTTATATTATGCCTGATTTTTCAAACATACGCCAGTGTGGCGTTCGTGGCCTCGTCGCGCAGCAGGCAGAGGTCTGGACAACCCTATAACTGCTTCACAGAGCACATTGTAACCGGCTCAAACGACAGCGGTGCGGCCTTTTATGCGCCATACGACGACAAGTAGGTGTCACGTCAACAGTTTGTGTTAACCGTACTTAACGGGATAAGCATTAAAGTTAATGCTCGAGTCTAAAGCCATGGAGTTAACAGCGGGTCGCGAAAATAAAAATCCTTGTACATAACGCACACCGGCATCACGAAGAACTTTTAATTCTTGAGTCCGCTCCACTCCCTCGGCGACAACATCAACGCCAAGCTCCTGACATACCTTTATCATTCCCAGGGCAATTGTACGGCGTCGTTGATCATGGTCGATATTGCGGACCAGGGCGACTTTTTGCCGGTCCCACCATTCGGTTTCCATCATGAAGGTCCGAGCTTCAACCAGTAGAGCCATGGTTTCTTCAATAGGGCCGCGAAAATATGCAGTTGTTTGCATCCTCGCACCTCATGCCACCACCAAGACGGGCGAATGTTTATTAAAATGCTAACATGCGAAGTTCCGCCATCATGTGCCAATCAAAACCAAATGTCATACTTCAGCCCAGCCAGCCATATACAGTATTGCGGTTATTTCCTGATAGATGGATCTCGATCATCGTGGTTCAATCCCCTCGTGGCTTCTTCCCAAGACGAACAGCCACCACCGATGTGGATGCCCCCCGCCTTTATCCGGCCGTCGAACGGTTCCTCGGTCGAGTGCTCGCCGTTTCGAGGCCGCTAAACCTTCCCATTTAGTTATCTTCCAATAATCGCTATTTTGCGATATGGTATGTCCATGGAATGGAAGGTCGAAACCCTCAACGAAATCGTGGACGCGGAAATCGCTGTCTTGCCCAAGGATATGCAGGCCCGTTTTCTGCGGATAGCCGGGATGATTGAGTCCACTGGGTTGGAAGGTATGGGGCATCCTCATGTGAAGCCGCTTGAGGGCAAGTTATGGGAGATGCGGCTAATGGGCCGCGACGGCATCGCCCGTGCCCTCTATGTGACCGTCACTGGTCGGCGGGTCGTGGTAGTGCGGGCCTTTGTAAAAAAGACTCAGAAGACGCCTCGCCAGGAGATTGAACTCGCATTGGCTCGGGCCAAGGAGATTTTGAAATGACCAGCCTGAATGATCTCAAGGCTAAAATGCTGGCTGATCCCGAGGTTAAGGCCGAATATGACCGTCTCGCTCCCGAGTTCGAGATTGCGGAAACCCTTATCCGTGCCCGGCAACGGGCGGGTCTATCTCAGGCCGAAGTCGCAAAAAGGATGGGCACCACCCAGTCCGTGGTTGCACGGCTGGAAAGTGGTCGTTCCCTTCCTTCATCGACTTCACTGGCACGCTACGCCGCCGCCACAGGAAGCCGCCTTCGTGTTGAGCTTCTTCCTGGTCGATGAGTCCACTGCTGTTCCTGCGTTGGCTCCGTCACCAAGATGGATGCGATCTTGGGTTCATTTATCAAATTACGCAAACCGGGCAACGATTTCACCGCCCAAGGTTTCCTCGCCACCTTGGCTGAATGCTCCCTGGCTTGATGGACGGGATCGCTATTGGTCCTCCTGCCGATCTTCTGGTGTCAGTGGAACCCCAAGAAGCTCAAGGCGATGGCCGATGACCTGATAGCCGTAATCTGCGGCGATCTTCTTTTGCAAAGCTTCAATCTCAACGCAGGAGAATTCGATAACTTCCCCTGAAGTTACGTCAATCAAGTGATCATGATGGTCACTTTCGGCCTCTTCGTATCGGCTCTTTTTCCCATCGCCAAAATCGTGCCGTTCAAGGATGCCTGCTTCCTCAAAAAGTCGCACGGTGCGGTAGACAGTGGGAATGCTGATATGCCGATTGATCTCGACGGCACGGCGATAAACCTCATCGACATCAGGGTGGTCGGTTGCATCTGAAAGGACGCGAGCGATAACTCGCCGCGGGTCCGTCATCTTCATAGATTTTTCAATGCAACGCTGCTCGATACGAGACGGGGGCGATTCATCCACGGCTCACTTCCTGTCGCATTTCATTCACCTGAACAAAACACATACCACAAAAGAATGATGATGCAAGTTAATCGCAACGACTGCGATTTACAACTTGATGGCTGAGCGGCTGCCCCCGGATGTAGGCGGTTACCATTGATCTGATTGGCTCGCCACGGGGGAATGCGTCAGATTCTCAATCTCATTTGCAGGTGACCAAACTTTAGCTTACATACTTATGGTGCGGATGGTTCTTGAATTTTTGGAGCCTCTCAATGCGGGACCAATTGCCCAGGAAGATTATACTGATCATTGAGGACAACGCCCTCAGTTTAAAGCTTTTTAATGACATTCTTCAGGCCAGAGGCTACTCCACCCTGCAAGCAATGGATGGTCGCGAAGCCAAAGAGATTGTCGAGCAGAGCCGCCCAAATCTTATCCTTTTGGATATCCAGTTGCCGGGGGTTTCCGGCCTAGATTTCGCCCGCGTACTGAAGGAAGACGCTGAACTTCAAGCGATCCCTATCATCGCGGTAACCGCGTTTGCTATGAAGGGTGACGAGGAGCGAATCCTTGAAAGCGGTTGTGACGCCTACCTCGCCAAGCCCATCTCAATTGAAAAATTCCTGAACAAGGTGACTGAATTTTTGGGATAGCTATTTCTGCCGTAAAGGGGGGGGCTTCCAGGGGAAAGTAACGGGGATATTGGCCAATACCTTGTAGGCTTATCGTCATGCGGCTTTAGTCATCGCCTTGCCGTCCCATCTTCCCCAGAAAATCGCCAAAATCCTTGGCTTCGCGGAAGTTCCGATAGACGGAGGCGTATCGCAAATAGGCCACCTGATCCATCCCTATCAGCACATCCATGACCAGTTCGCCGATGAGCTTGGACGGAACCTCGTTCTCTCCCAAGCTCTCCAGGCGGCGATGGATGCCATTGACGATGCGTTCGATCTGCTCCTCATCCACTGGACGCTTCCGCAAAGCGATCTGAAGCGATTTGATCACCTTGTCGCGGTCAAAGGTGGACCGGCTGCCGTCCTTCTTGATCACCACCAGATCGCGGATTTGAACCCGCTCGAAGGTGGTGAATCGGGATGCACAGGCTGGACACGCTCGGCGGCGGCGGATGGATGCATTGTCATCAGTAGGGCGGGAATCTTTCACCTGGGTGTCGTCATGTCCGCAAAAAGGACAACGCATACTCGCCCCCCCCCCCATCGATGTTCAGATTGATCATTCAGGAAATGGTCGCCGCCAGCAAGAACAGCGGATGACCGAGACAGGAATTTCAATCCGCAGCGTAGACGTGCCCCGGTGGTCGTCCGGTGACGTGGGCTGGGGGCCGTTTACATATTCGTTGCGTGGGCCAACGATTTGTAACGAGCGGGCTATCTGGGGTCGCTACGGATTGACCTTCCCGTTCGTGCGGATGTAACGCTCATGGTGGAGTTTCTGGAGGCCAGATGTCCAAGCCTCTCAGGAAACACGCGGAGTTGGCATCTGTGATTTGATACGCAGGAACCTGCAATGATGGACGACGGGCGAAATCAGCATGGAGGTGACCAGCATGGAGGTGACCAGGATATTGGGCACCTGCTGAAGCTCGTCGAAATCCCAGAATACCTGAGCATGATCCAGCCGATCATTGACCACCTCCCATGTGGGGTGGCGGTGTTTGATCCGTCCTTGAACATGGTTGTCTGCAATGGGGTGTTTCGGCGTCTGCTGGACCTCCCTGATGAACTGTTCACGGCAGGACTACCATCATTGAAAAAGCTCGCCACGTTCGCCGCTGAACGCGGCGAATATGGCCCTGGCAATCCAGAGGAACTTGCCGAACAGGTCGTACAGCGGGCCATGGCAATGGAACCGAACCAGTTTGAGCGTGTCCGGCCCGATGAAACTATCTTGGAAATCGATGAACGTCCGTTGCCCAATGGCGGATTCGTAACCCTTTACACGGACATCACCGAACGAAGGGCTTTGGCAGAACGCAGCCGTGATCTTGAAGCCCTCAATCTGGAACTGACAAACACCGTTGCGGCTCTCGCAGCATCAAATGCCGAACTCCACGCTGCACGGGAAGAGCTTGAACATCTGGCACAGCGAGATGGCCTGACTGGGGCTTGGACCCGTCGAAGAATTGAAGAAACCGCCCAGCAGGAAATGTTGCGAAAGGCGAGGTACGGCCATCCCGTATCGCTACTCTTCATCGATCTCGACCATTTTAAGCGGATCAACGATACCCACGGCCATGCGGTAGGTGATGATGTTTTGAAAGCCTTCTGCAATATCGCCCGAAAGTGCATGCGGTCTACCGACCTCCTTGGCCGCTGGGGTGGTGAGGAGTTTGTGATCCTTATGCCCAACAGCGGCGTGATGATCGCCAGCCTCCTCGCCGAACGAATCCGCAAGGCAACCATGGCCTTCGAGTTTCCTATTGCGGGACGCGTCACCGCCAGCCTGGGTATCGCGGAATGCCGGGATGACGAATCTTGGGATTCCTGGCTCGCCCGGTCTGATGCGGCCCTATACGCCGCAAAGGCAGGTGGTCGGAACCAAGTTATCAAGGATGCGACCCATGCGGGCGAGGCCGGAGAGGCAGAACTTCTCGATCTGGCGTACATGCGTCTGGGATGGCGAAAGGCTTATGAGTCCGGCCATTCTCTGATCGATAGCCAGCACCGCGACCTGTTCGATCTCGCCAACAATCTTCTGACATCAGTAATCGGAGATCGACCGGATGACGAAGTTGTTCCCCAGGTCGAATCACTTGTGGCCGACCTCACCAAGCACTTTCATGATGAAGAGGTGATTTTTAGGTCAGTGGGCTATTCATCCGCTGATGATCACGCTGAAATCCACAGATCACTGATTATTCGAGCAAATAATCTGGTGGAAAATTTCAAGCAGGGAGAATTGTCGGTCGGAGAACTTTTTAACTACCTTGCATATGACTTCATTGCCAAGCACATGTTGTCCGAAGATCGAAAGTTCTTTGGACTAATTCAGGCAGATTCAATGCGGCAGGCTGAATCCTAATTGATTCTTCGATTTGCGACGACTTGTAACAATAGTTGATATACAGGATTCCGCTGATTGACCC
>NZ_AONQ01000071.1 GCF_000342045.1 Paramagnetospirillum caucaseum
GGATTGGATGATGCCGGGCATGGATGGCATCGAATGTATTCGGCGCATCCGAGCCGGGCAGGACGGGATTGTCCCGAGCATTCCCATAATCGTGGCCACCGGGGTGCAAGGCGACAGCGCCGAAGTAATGGCCCTAGCGGCCGGAGCCAATTGCTTCCTAAAAAAGCCATTCTCCATCAAGAGGCTGCATGCGGCCTTCGTCATGGCTCTGGGCGAGAGTGCCGCCCCGATGAACTGATGTGATCGTCGATTCTGCACAGGGTCGGACGGATGGCTTGCTGTGCCCCGATTCCCGCCGTCGGCATCCCATCGGCCTTGTTTCGTGGGCGCAATAAGCCCGGGACAGGGGGGGCCGGTCTGGAAAAGCAGCCATGGGGACCGGTCTGAATTAAGCCGTGGGGGCCATTTCTTCCCCGTGACTTGTGCGGCACACTCCAATACTCACGTCGCTGCCGCAACTGATTCGCAATATTGCAACTTGGGCGCAAGCCATGCGGGGATTTGCGTTCAGATCATCGTGCGTCAAATATGATGGGGTGGACGGCCCCTGCTCACCGGCGTCGCAACGCGCCAAGATGGTGGTTGTCGAGACATACCATTTGAAGGGGGCCGTCCATGAGCGAGGTTAGCACGATAGGTTTTGATCTGGCGAAGCGGGTTTTCCAGGTCCACGGGGTCGATGTCGACGGGGCCGTGACGATCCGGCGGCAGCTGCGCCGCTCCGAGGTCGTGACGTTCTTTGCCAAGCTGTCACCCTGCGTAGTGGGGATGGAGGCGTGCGCCTCGGCCCATTACTGGGCGCGGACGCTGGCCAAGCTGGGACATGAGGTGCGCCTGATCCCGCCCGCGCGGGTCAAACCCTATGTCAAACGCGGGCGGAAGAACGATGCCGCCGATGCTGCCGCGATCGCCGAGGCGGTAACACGGCCGCACATGGAGTTCGTGCCGGTCAAGAGCGAGGAGGCGCAGGCGGTGCTGATGCTCCATCGCACCCGCCGCCTGTTGGTGACCCAGCGCACCATGCTCGGCAATGCGCTGCGGTCGCATTTTGCCGAATACGGCATCATCGAACCGGAGGGGCAAGGCGGGCTGGCAAGGCTGGTCGTCTGTGCGCTTGACGCACCGGATGCGGCATTGCCTCAGGCGGCCCGTGAGGCCATGGCGATGCTGGCCGCGCATGTACGCGAGACCGACGCCAAGATCGACGCTCTGGATCACGAAATCCTGAGATGGCACCGTAACGACGCCGACAGCCAGAGGGTCGCCTCCATTCCCGGCATCGGCCCGCTGATCGCCAGCGCCATCGTTGCCGCCATGGGTGATCCCAAGCGCTTCAAGACCGGTCGAGACTTCGCCGCTTGGCTGGGGCTGGTGCCATCGCAGAATTCCACCGGCGGTAAGACCGTGCTGGGGCCGATCACCAAGGCCGGGGATCGCTATCTGCGGTCGCTCCTGGTGGTCGGCGCCACTGGCACTCTGTGGCGGCGGCGCAAAGAACCAGGCACATGGCTGGCGGGGATGATGGCGCGGGGCAAGACGGCACGGCAGATCTCCGTCGCCCTGGCCAACAAGATGGCACGCACCGCCTGGGCCATTCTCGCCAAGGGTGGCCTCTATCACGAACCGGCGGCACAGGCCGCCTGAGGACGACACGACAAGGAACCCGTTGCGAGGGCGATGAAAGCGTGATGGCGACCGGTCAATCCAAGGAACGGCAAAACCCAGCGTACGTCATGGCCGATAAGGTCATAAATGTGATCGGGAGCCGTTTCACGGATCACATCATGGCCAGCGGTCTGAGTGCCGCGCAAACAGGCCGGACACATGACTGCACCCGACCGGGGCGTGATCACGCAAAAGTCTCCTTGCAACGTAGGGGCCGTCCACACATGACGCACGATGATCTCGCTTTATGTTGGTCCCTCTGCCCGAGCGCGGCCCTCCGGCCGCTTGGCCGCTCGCTCAATGCTTGCCTGAGCGTCGCGCCTCACATTTGAAGGCGCGCCGCTCATTCCAAAATCTTGGATCGGCTGGAGCCAAATCGGCGCCAATCTTGTCGCGGCGCAGGTTGGACAGAAGGCGTCGCCCGCGGCTGAGGGCGCTGTTGATCGATTCCAACCAATATTTCTTAGTATAAATGAGATACGAATGGATAATGCATAGGATATAAATAGAATAAAATATAAAATGCGTCTAATTATCTACAATTTTTACTTGCTACCCCCCCCCCAGACATGTAATAAAATGTGACGATCGCCAACCGGGATGGTGGGCGTCGTGGGAGATGATAATGGTCGCTACGAATATTGGAGGGGCAAAGGCATTGACAATGTCGCCGATGGTCGGCAAGACCTTGGCGATCTGTGTCAGTGCCGGTATTGGGTGGGGCGTTCTTTCGGTTCTCGCTGTGGCGGCATTGGGTAGTGTCTATCTATGCCGCAAATTCGCAGGGGAATTGGGCGAACCCGTCAGCGATCTTGAGGCATAGGCCGCGATCATCTCGTTTGCCACGCCATGCGTGACGATGATCTGACCAGACTTGCGGAAAAAATCGTGCTGGCGTGGGCGGGCGGCTGCGGTCGGGCGATCAAGCCGAAACAGGACGTCGTGGCGTCGGTTTTCATAACACTGCGCGAAATCTGCGAGCACGGCCATGCGCAATCGGGCGGGCATGGACCGTCCAAGGCCGCCGACCGGCGGACCGGGCATGACACCTCGGTCAAGCTGATCTGCTGCCCCGACTGCGATTCCATCATGCGAAACCATGCCGCCCTGGCTCGGCATCGGCGGTTCTGCGTCAAGGGAATGCGCAAGATCAACCTTTCGACAGACTGATACCAGATCCCAGTGATCGCAGCCGATCACCGGGATCGCCCACAGTCGCCGGGCGCCGCCCGCGGCGGCTTGGCTTCCGCGCCATAAGGTGCGCGGCCATCGAAATATATTTCGATCCCCCGGAGGGGAGGGCCTAACCAAATCCAGATGAGTCAGCCTCATCGGGATTTGGTATGACCCATCCGTCGTGGGGTGTTTTCGGCCCCGCTTGGTTCCTGCAATGCCGCCCCGAAGCGGGCGGCCGGCTGGAACGGGGGGGCGTCAGGCCAGTTCGTCCCGCAAGATGTCCTCGTCGGAAGCGCCGTTGGCAGCTTTGCCGCGGTTCAGTTCCTTCTCGACCAGATCGACGCCGCGATCCCAGGCATATTTGGCGGCAACGCCAGCCACCAAGGCGGTGCCCAGCGATACAACCAAGCCGCCGCCGACGGCGGTCGCGGCCACGGCGGAAAGCGCGGTGGCCAGGCCGGCGCCGACGGTTTCCTTGCCGGTATCGATGGCCGCTTCGGTATTGGTGATGCGCTTTTCCTTCAGGAGGCGGACGTTCTTGGCCAAGGCGGCGGCGCCGCCGACCAGGGCGCCGAGAACGCCGACGCCGGGAACGGATTTCGCCAGATAGGGGGCAAGGTGAAAGGGCATTACGATGGTCCTTGTGTTTCGGATGTCGGTCTTATTCTTCCCCGGCCGCAGCCAGGAGCGCATCATCGGACAGGTCGGGGGTGCCGTGGCGGCGTCGCGCCCAGACATAGAGCGCGGCGGCCCCGGCCAGTCCGGCGGCCCCCAGAAGGAACGGCCCCCAGGCGCCGAGTCCCAGACCGAGGCCGAGGCCAAGCCCCTTGGCGGACAGCATGGCGCTGCCGGTTCCGGCGGCGGTGATGGGAGTGACGGTGCCGGCTCCGGCGGTCAGCAGCGACGAGGCTGATCCAGCGCCCACGGCGGCGGCTCCGCCGGTGCCGGTGACGGCGGCCGGAATGAATTTGGCGGCGATGGCGCCGCCGCCGACGGCCTTGCTCGCTCCGGCGGTCAGGGGCTTCAGGACCAGGAATTTGCCGGTGGTGCCGCCGATGACGGGGCGTGGGGGCGACCACGAAGGTCTTGCCCACCAGGCCGCCGGTCTGGGTCGCGGCGTTCTGGACGTTGATGGCGATCAGATCGCCGCCGCCGACCGGGTTCAGATACAGCATGCCGGCCGCCTTGGTTCCGGCGGCGACGGGGGGCTGGGCGATGGTGAAGCTCTTGCCGGCCAGGGCGGGCAGGTTGACGGCGGCGGCGGTGCCTTCCACCTTCATCATCACCAATTGTCCCGCGCCCGTGGCGGCGGCGGCGGCCTTGGCGCCGGTGACCGGGGTCAAGGCGATCCAGTTGCCGATACCGCCGATGGCGGCGGGGGTCTTGCCGACCATCACGGTCTTGCCGACCAGAGCCTGCAGTTCAACCACCTGCCGGGTCGCGTCCAGCTTGACGATGATTGGCGCTTGTCCGGCGGCGGTGGGGGTGATGGTGGCGAGATTGGTGGCCGCCGACACCTTGGTGACCGTCGCGGTCTGACCGGCGAGGGCGGAAACCTGGGACGCCTGCATGGCGCTTTCGACCTTGGCCAGGAGAAGGTCCTGCATCGTGTCTGTCTTTCCTTACGGCGGCGAGAATGCCGCTATGCGCCTGAAACCGGCGGGCTTGTCGAGCGGCTTTGGATCAGATCAACGCGACGAAATAGCCGACCAGCGGCAGGCGCCAGGTGCGGCGCAGCGCCACCGAGGCCAGACCAGCCACCGACAGAACCAGCACGCCCATGGACGAGAAACCAAACAGCCACTTGCCGATCAGGGGAAGATGCAGGGCGAACATGGCCAGGACGCTCCACATCCACAAGACCAAGCCCTGCTTGGCGTGGAAGTACACATATTCGTCGTCCCGGCTCATCAGCAGCGGGACGAAGCAGAGAATGCCCAGATAGCTCAGGCCCGCCATCAGATAGGAGCGGCAGCCGCAGGGGGTATTTTCGGTTTCGAGCAAGATTGCCTCAGCCATTGTCGTATCCTCGCTTAAGTCGCATCGGCGGCGGCATCAACCTCCGCCTTGCAGTTTTTCAATTTGCCGACCAGATAGGCGGCGCCCGCCAGCCCGGCGATGCCGACAAGCACGGGTCCCCAGGCACCGAGTCCCAGTCCGAGCCCGAGACAGACACCCTTGCCGGTCAGCATGGCGTTGCCGATGGCGGCTGTCCCGACCGGAGAGGCGATGATGCCGCTCCCGACGCCGAGGGCGGCTCCGCCGGTCCCGACCCCCGCGGCAGCCGAAGCCTTTGCCGGGGCGGCGGCGTTTGCCAAAATCTGCCCTCCAACCTGAGCGGCCATGACTCTACACTCCGAATCCTCACGTACAGCCTGGCAAGAATAATTGAAACAAGAGCCCAGGCAAACAGAAAATGCGTTGATAGCTCCTCTCAACTTCTCTTCGGGTCATGTGATCTTCGGCTGGGGATGACTATGCGCTTCATCTCCAGATATTTTGTTGAGAGTGATTTGCATGCGCGCCAAGCCGGACGGGGTTGACGTATTCAATCCTGGTCGGCTTGGGAACGATCCCTTTGGATGTTGACGGTGGCTTGTTTCCTGTGGCACTCGAAAGTCCCCGGCCATGAGGTGCTCGTCATGCTTGATCTTTGGGATGTGACCGCCGCGCTCGCCGTGGTCGTTTTAGTGGGGGCCTGGGCGGCGCGGCGTTTCTATCGGGGCAAAGGTTGCGGTCTCGGCTGCGGCGGCTGCAAGACGCCAAAGGCGGGAAAGTGCGACTAATTCTCTTTTGCTCTTCTGAGAGAGAAAATAATAGTTGGTCGCAACTTCTCCGCTGTCGTGACGTTGTCCTCGTAACGTGTTGTCCTCAGCAATGATCTCATGTTATTGATGCCGCTAGTCTGAAGGGGGGCTGGCGTTTTCAGTCCCGCGCTACTTGATTGTGAGGAGAACCGAGGTGCCAGCTCAGATCGCCAACGGAGTTATTTGCCCCCCAGGGGTCCCGGCCGGAACCAAGGCCGCCGCCGCCATGGGCGAGATGGAGCGCGAGGGCGCCGCCGCCAAGGCCGGGGCTGCCAAGACGGGCGCCGCCAAGACCGGAACCGTCGCCAAGACCGGCATCGCCGCCAAGACGGGTGTTGCCACCGCCGTTGCCGCTCCGGCGGCTCCTGCCAATGTTGCCGCCGCCCAGGGCGCCGGGACCAAGGTCGCCCTTGGCGCGGGCAAGGCCGCCGCCGGTGCCAAGGTCGTCGGTGGAACCATCTGGACCGGTAAGGGGCTGGGCCTCGGTCTGGGTCTCGGTCTGGGCGCGTGGGGGCCGATCATTCTCGGCGTTGTTGGCGCCGGGGCGGTTTACGCGTATATGAAGAGCCGTGATATCGAATCGGCGCAGAGCGACGAGGAAGTCGAACTGCGCGACGCGCTGGCCTGAACGAGGAGGAGGGGGGAATGACTGAAGCTATCCTTCGCAGCACGCTCGGTGCGCGCACGACGGTCATGGCGGCGCTGTCCTATCTCAGCGTCTTGTGCTTCGTTCCGCTTCTGGTGGATCGGGACGACGAATTCGTCTACTTCCACGCCAAGCAGGGGCTGGTGATCTGGATGTGGGGCGTTTTGGCGCTGTTCGCGCTGCATGTTCCCGTTCTGGGGAAGTGGATTTTCGGTTTCTCGTCCATGGGGGTTCTGGTGTTCTCCCTGCTCGGCCTGGTTTCCGTAGTGTTCCAGCGGGCGTGGAAGCTGCCCCTGATCAGCTGGGTCGCCCACCGGATCTGATCTGATCTTCGGACCCGATGATGCGCATCTCGACGTCTCGCTTTGGCGGGCGTTGGGATGTTTCGTTTCGGGAGCCCCGCGGGGCCGTGCGCGGGCCGCGTCCGCAGGCCGCTCGCGGCACTTAGTTAATGGCTTGCCAAAAAGGTCGGCGATCATGAAGATCGCCCCGGCGGGTCTGCCTGCCTGATCGGCGGCAGCGAAGCCAGTGGGAGCGGAGCCTGATGGATAGCAACGAAAAAGAACAACCCCTGGGCGGACGCCGCCCCGCGCGACGCCGGGACGGCGGCGGCCAGGTGGTGGTTCTGTATCTGGCCGTGATCCTGGTGGGCGGCGTGCTGGCCTGGCCCTTGCTGGCGCCGCGTCTCGGCGGCATTCCCGGCCCCTGGGCCAAATGGCTGGGGGACGAGATGGGCTCCACGGCCGCCGCGCCCCGACCGGCCGGCCTGGACGAACGGGTGGATATGCTGGAAGCCTCCCTGGGGCCTTTGGCCATGCGGCTGGCGGAGACCGACCGGCGGCTGACCGTGATTGAAGCCGTGATCCGCAAGCAGGAGCACGAACCGCGCAAGGAGGCAGCCGCCGCCGCCGATCAGGCGCAGATGGCGCGTCTGTCCGCCGAGGTGGCCGCCATCAAGGGCGATCTGGACGTGGTCCGCAAGCTGGCGACCGACGAAGGGGGCGCCGCCAAGCTGTCCAGCGCGGTGGAAAAGGCGGAAGCGGCTTTTCGCCGCATCGCCGAACGCCGCGACCGCGCACCCTTATTCCTGGCGGTGCTGGGGCAACTGCGGGAAGCGGTGGACCGGGGCACGCCTTATCCCGCCCAATTGAAGGCGGCCCTGGCTCTGGCCGAGAAGGGCGGCGCCGACAAGCTGGCGCCATTGACCATGGGGGCGGGGACCGGGGTGGTCTCCCGCGTGGCCCTGGCCGAGAGCTTCCGCATGACGGCGGCGGCGGCGCGCAAGCTCGACGACGTCGCCGAAAGCAGCTGGATTCCTGCCAATATCCGGCATTGGCTGGGATCTGCGGTGGTGGTCCGGCGGGCGGAAAACAGCAATGAAGGCATCGACGGGGCCTTAAACAGCGCCTCCCGGCTGCTGGCGGGCGGCGATCTGGCCGGGGCGGTCACGGTGCTGCGCCATGCCGAAGGTCCCGGCATGGCTGCCATCCAGCCCTGGCTGGAAGCGGCGGAATTGCGTCTGACCGTGGACGCGGTGTTGTCTGAACTGTCGGCGACGGTTATGACCGTCGCCGCGTCCCGGGACGAGTGACCATGCTGTTGCGCCTTATCGTCCTTTTGATCTTCATGTCGCCGGTGGTGCTGGCCACTTTGTGGTTCTCGGACAATGCCGGGACGGTGCAGGTGGAATGGCTGGGTTGGCATGTGGACACCAATGTCCCCGTGCTTCTCGGCATTCTTCTGGCGGTGTTCATGCTGTTTTCCGGCCTGACGCGGCTGTCGGCGCTGGTGGCCGATCTGCCTGCCAAGCTGGGCAAGTCGCGACAGGCCCGGGGACGGGAAAAGGGAATGCTCGCCCTTTTGGCGGCGCTGGACGCGGCCGAAAGCGGCGATGTCGGCGACGGCCGCCGCCTCGGAGCAGAGGCGGCCCGGTTGCTGGACAGTCCCGAGCTTGCTGCCCGCCTGGACCGGCTGATACCGCGCCCCGCTGCGCCTCCGGCGGCGACGCTCCGGCCCGAGCCGGCCAAGGGACGTCTGTTCGCGAAGAAGCCGCCCGCACCGCCGGTGGTCGAAAGAGAGCCGCCGCCGCCGGTCAAGGCCGCGCCGCCGCCTGCTCCCGTCGCCGTCGTCGAGACGCCTGCCGCCCCCGCCGATCCCAGCGCCGAGGATGCGGCCGCCTTTGCCGCCAAACTCCGGGATGGCGAGTGGGCGGCGGCCCAGGCATGCATCGACGCCACTCTTTCCGCCGGGCGGTTGTCGCCGGCCTTGGCCGCGCGATGGCGGGCCGTGGTGCTGGAAGGGCAGGCATGCCTGGACTCCCAGGACGATCCCGCTCGGTCCTTACGGCTGGCGCGTGAGGCATTGGCCGCCGATCCGGGCTTTCTCCCGGCGGCTCTGCACGTGCTTCGGCAGGAGGTGTCCGAAGGTCGCCGGTCCGAAGCCGAAGCGGTCCTGGCCGCGGTCTGGCGGAGCGCTCCCGCCCGGATTTTGCTGGAAACCTGCGCGCCGCTGTGGCGCGAAGACGATGCCGAAAGCCGTTTGAAGCGGCTTGAGGCCCTGGCGGAATGGGCTCCGCATGATCCCGAAGGCCACCTTGCCGCCGGGGAAGCGGCCGTCGCCGCCGCCAAATGGGGCGTCGCCCGCCGTCACCTCATGGCGGCGCTGAAGATCGCGCCCGATGCGTTGGGATGTCGGCTGATGGCCGAGATCGAGGACAAGGAGCCTGGCGGAGCGGAGCGGGCGGAAATCTGGCGCCGCCGTGAACGCGAAGCTCCGGCAGCGCCCACCTGGGTGTGCGAGGCTTGCGGCGCTACCTCGGGGTCATGGGCGCCTTATTGTTCGGCCTGCGCCGCCGGAGCCGCCATCCAATGGACGCGCCCGGCCCACAAGCCGGAAAATCCACCCGCCCCCGCGAGTGTCCCGCCGTCGGCGGAGGCTCCGCCCGCTCCCGCCGAGCCTAGAGTTTCTCGCATTCAAGCCGAATCAGAAATCGAGAAACTCTAGAAAAACGAGATGATGCACTCTAGCGCTGAGCCAGCGTCGTGACCGTGTAGATGGCCAATCCTACCAGGCCGCCGACCACGGTGCCGTTAATGCGGATATACTGAAGATCCTTGCCCACATGGCTTTCCAGCTTCTCGATCAGGAACGGGGTGCGCCAGCGCATGACCAGATCGGTGATCAGCGAGCCTATCAGCTCGCGCCGGGGCACCAGCAAGGCTTCGGTGGCGTCGCGCAGCCAGCGGTTCAGGGTCGCCCGCATGGCGGTGTCGTGCTCCAGCCGTTGACCGATCTCGCGCAGGCCGTTTTCAAGGAGCATCTCCATGGTCTCGGCCTCCTCCATCAGGTGGTCGTAGGCGCTGCTTCCCAACTGGCGGAGATAGGCATCCAGGGCGGGATCGTCGAGAACCTGCATCTTGACCTCCTCGATCCGCTGGGCAAAATGCGGCGAATTGGTCATGCCGTCGATGGTTTCGTGGACGAAGAGCTCGAATTTCAGCCGCCAGGGATGGTCGGGGGCGGTCAGCTCCCCCAGTGAGCCGTCGATGCCTTGGGCGACGCCCTGTGCGATCTGGGTCTCCACCCACAGCGGCAGCCATTCCGGACATTCCTTGGCGACCTTGGCGCGGATGAATGAACGGTTCTGGGCGACGAAGGAGCGGGCCTCGGTCACCAGATGATCCAAGATGGCGTGGTGATAGCCGCGCCCCACCATGTAGGACAAGATGTTGGCCATGCGCGGGGCGGTGATGGCGGTATCGACCACCTTGCGCAGACCGCCGCCGATGGTGCTGCGCCACCGTTGCTCGCCGATTGTATCGACGATGGGGGGGAGCGATCCGGCGATCCGGGCGGCGATCATGGCCGCCGTCTCAGGCCGGGCCAGCCAGCGCCCCAGCCGTCCGGCGGTATCGAGTTCCTCCAGCCGTTGGGCCAGCGCCTGCGACGCCAGCAGGTTGTCGGCGACGAACCGGCCGATGGCGGCGGCGATCCGGCCGTGATTGCGGGGAATGACGGCGGTGTGGGGGATGGGAAGTCCGAAAGGATGGCGAAACAGGGCGGTAACCGCGAACCAATCGGCGATGCCGCCGACCAGGGCGGCTTCGGCGAAGGCCCGAACCGGCGCCAGCCAGGGCCAGGCTTTCTCGCCCCAAACGGAGAATGCGAACACAGCGGAGATCAAGGCAAGCAAAGCCGTAGCATAAGTCCGCATGCGGGAAAGTCCGGCATGTTGCGTTCGATTATCGTTATCTTCTGGTGAAGAGAGCATCTGATCCGAATCCGAGGGCGGCGGCAGGAAATCGAGACTTTTTGTTTCGAGCATATATACGCAATCCGCTGCAGCGGCGGATTACGGGGTCCCTTCGTATGAACCCTGTGTTTATGTGTTGTCAACCGCCCCCGACTCGCTGTTATAGTCTGACCGAATCGGAGGTGACGGGTGTCTCGAGTGGAAGCGGCTGCGGCAGAAGTTAAAGTGCGCCAGCACAACGCCCTTTATTTGCTGTCGGCGTTGTGCATGGTTTTCATGACCCTGGTGGTTGCTATTCAGCCGCTATTCTTGCGAAACGTTCTTAATATCTCATTCGAAACCGCCGGCGCCGTCAATGCCAATGTGCAGGTGGTGACCGAGGTTCTGGATCTCTTCATCTTCGCCTATCTCGGCTACCTGTCGGATCGGATCGGACGGGTCAGGATCATCGTGGCCGGTTTTCTGGTCGCCGCCATCGGTGCGGTGATCGCGCCGCTCAGCCCCTGGATCGGCGGTGCCTCCATCGGGGCGCTGGTCGTCTATTACGTTTCGCGGGTCATCATGTCGGCGGGCAGCGGCGCGGTATGGCCTCAATTGTCGGCCCTGGCCGGGGATTTCAGCGAAGACGACACCCGGGCGCGCCTGATGTCCAATACCGCGTTCATGATGGCCTTCGGGGTGACGCTGGTCTACGCTGTTTTGATGCAGATCCCGGCCCATGCGGGCATCGCCGTGACCATGCTGCTGACGGCGGCGGTCTCCCTGGCCGGTGCTTGGCTGGCGGGGAAATTCCTGGTGGATGTCGCTCCGCGCACCCAGGAAACCTCGGTTCCCTGGCGGGCGGTCTGGAGCTTGGTGAAGGCGGAGCCCCGCCTGCGCCTGGCTTTCGCCAGTTCGCTGTTCGCCCGCAGCGACATGGTGTTCGTAGGGCTCTTCCTCATGCTGTGGTTCATCTACTTTGCCGATCTGATCAAGGTCGGGCAGGCCGAGGCGGCGGCGCGGGCCGGAATCTTGATCGGGCTGATGGGGGCGGTGGTCATGCTCTCGATCCCGGTTTGGCGGTCGTTTATCGAGCATTTCGGCCGCATTCAGGCGGTTCTGCTCGGGATGGTGCTGTCCGCCCTGGGATTCATAATGTTGGGTTTCATCATCAATCCGTTCGACTGGTTCATCGTACTGCCCATCTTGTTGATTGCGTCCGGGCAGGCTGGTTGTTTTGTGGCGCCTCAAATATTAACAGTTGACTACGCGCCTAGGGATTTGCTTGGGTCTGTGCTTGGCGCATTTAATGTTATTGGGTGCATTGGTATTATTTTCTTTGTTCAGGTCGGCGGGTTTTTATTTGATTATGTTGGCCCGCCGGCACCTTTTGTCTTTACTGGTGTTGGAAACTTGATTATATCGGCGTATGCATTGCGCCTGCTAAAACGCGAGGCGCGTGACGGCGGTGGCGACGACGCCCCAGGGGACGACGGGGTGGCGTAGCGCCATTCGCTCTGCATCAAGACTGGAGTAACGTTTATGCCAAGCGTGATTTTCGGACTGCTGGCGCTTGCCCTCGGATTGCTGGGGGTGACGGCATGGTGGTGGTCGGTGACCGAGTTCCTGCGCGGAGCGGTGCCGGTGGCCCTGCTCATCCTTGGCTTGGTCGCGTTGGCCTCCGGGGTGCAATCCGTGCGGTTGCCTCGTTCCAACAAGGGGACCGCTTCAGACCCTGACATCGATGGTTGATGGCCATGTTCAATGGTGACGTAGAAGACGGCGGGCGCGGCGATGCTTCCTGCGGCAAGGATCTGAAGCGCTATCTGATGCTCATGGGCGTGGTTGCCCTGGTCGTCCTATTTGGCGCCTTCATTTACCGGCAGTCCTCGGGCGGTCTTCGTCTCGGCGCCATGTTGGAGCAGATGGGGCGGGGCACCGGCCCTGCCGTCAATGTTCCGGTACAGCAGGGCGGGCCGTCGGCAGCCGTCAATCCGGCCATGTCGGTTCCGGCTGGTGCCCGCGTGGCGCCGCCCTCGGCCGCCGGTGCTATAGCGACCATGCCTCCCATGGTGGATTTCGGACCGGCTCCCATTGGGGCCGGGGGGCCGTTCTCCAGCGTCGTCACCTTGCTGCGCAACAGCGTCGTCGCCGTGACCGCGTCATCGGCCAACGGGCAGGCCATGCCCGATCCCCTGGGCTTGGCCAACCCTGACGGACTGCCCCATTTCGCCAATCCCGCCACCCGGTCGGTGGAAAACATCGGCACCGGCGTGATCGTCCGTAACGACGGCTTCATCGTCACCAACTATCATGTGGTGCGCGGCGCCAATTCGGTGTTCGTTACCGTGCAGGACGACGTGGGCTCGACCCGCTATTCCGCCGAAATCATCAAGATGGACGAGGCTCTGGATCTCGCCTTGCTGAAGGTCGCCCCCAAGACGCCGTTGACAGCCGCCGTTCTGGGCGACAGCGACGGGGTGCAGGTCGCCGACGAAGTGATCGCCATCGGGACTCCCTTCGGTCTGGACATGACCGTCAGCCGCGGCATCATTTCCGCCAAGCGCAAGTCCATGGTGATCGAGGGCGTGACCCATTCCAACCTGCTGCAGACCGACGCCGCCATCAACCAGGGCAATTCCGGCGGTCCGCTGGTGATTTCCAACGGGACGGTGGTCGGCATCAATACCGCCATCTACACCCCCAACGGCGCCTTTGCCGGAATAGGCTTCGCCGTGCCCAGCAATCAGGCCCGCCTGTTCATCTTGGATGAAGTGGGCTGGCTGCCGACCTCCACCGCCGAGGGGGCCTCCATGGGCCTGGTGGCCATGCAGCGCCCCATGGGCGGCGGCGTGGGCGCGGCGGGTCCGGCCATTTTCGCCGGGACTAGGGCGCCCCACACCGATGGCCGCCAGAACATGGATTGCACCACCTGCCACGATCTGATTCCGGCCGGAAACGGGCGGCCCGCGCCGATGATGCCCATCGCCGCCCCGATTCCGCCGCCGCCGATTCCCATGGGCGCCGTCTCGCCCCATACCGACGGCCGTCAGAACATGAACTGCGCCAATTGCCATCAGATGCTGGGCGGTGCCGCGCCCATCGCCGCACCGGGACTCGGCGGGGGGGCTTACCGCTTCGCGCAGCCGCCGGGAAGCCTGGCCATCAATATTCAGGGGCCGCGCGGCGGGCAGTCGACCGCCGCCGGAACCGGCCGGGTCACGCTTTTGGGCGCCGCCTTGACTCCCATGTCGCAGCGCCTTGGCGCCCAGACCGGCGTACCGGTCGGACGCGGAGTGTTCATCTCCGGCGTCACGCCCAATACTCCGGCGGCGACGGCGGGGCTGCGGCCCGGCGACGTCTTGCTCAAGGTGGACGGCCGTCCTGTCCGCCTGCCGGAAGAAGTCTCCGCCATCATGGCCGAGATGCATGCCGGACGGTCGGTGCGGCTCGGCGTCCTGCGCGATGGCGATGTGCGCAACATGACCCTGGTCGCGGGACCCGCCGGTCTGGCCGCCGCAGCGGTCCAGGCTCCGGCCATGGCCGACATGGCGCAGCCGCCCATGGGCGGCATGGCCCCCACTGCACCCGGCATGGTCGCGGTTCCCGGTGGTCCGGCCGTCATGCCGAAGCCTCCGACCGAGTTCAACTGGCTGGGCATGGAGATCGAAACCTTCCAGGCGCCGCGTCCGATCACCGGTGTGCCGGGCGCCGTTCCGGTTCCCGGAGCCAAGGGTGCCCAGGTGGCCGAGGTTCTGGTCGGGTCCCGGGCCGCCGTGGCGGGGCTCCAGGCCAATGACCTCATCCTCGAGGTCAATAATCGGCCGGTGGCCGGTCCGGCTCGTCTCGACGCCGCCATTAAGGGGGCGACGAATGCCGGGCAGCAGATTTTGCTGAAGGTCAACCGCAATGGCCAAGAGTTCTGGATTGTCCTTTGATGGTGGAGCTGGATAATGGCGAATAACCGGCGAGATCGCGACAAAGGCGACGGGAGCCAGGGTGAAGGCTTGTCGGCGGGCGGCGGAATGCCGTCGGAGCCCGAGATCGTCTCGGTGACGGTCCATCCCACGCCAACTTTGGCCGTGTCGCTGAAGCCGGCGCAGCAAGGCGATATTTGGGCCAGTTTGCTGGAAAGCTCGCCCTGGTCGGCCAATCACGGCGGCCGGATCGAGCCGGTTCAGCCGAGCCCCGCCCCTACCCGCCCCACGGAATCCCCGTCCGTCGGCGATCTGGTCAGCCGCTGGTCGCAGCCGATCTGGCGGACCCCCAGCCGCGTGGAAGAGGTCGAGATCCCGGAGAGCAATTTCGTCATCGAGTTGGAGGCGTCCCAGCCGATCACTTCGGATATCACGGTGTCCGTCTCCGATCTGGTGATCGAGGTTCAGCCGATCCAGACCACCGAAGCCGAGCCGGAGCCCGAGCTTCCGGTGGCCGAGCCCGAGCCCGAAGTCGTGCCGGTGGACGTTGTGGCCGAAGCCGAGCCGGAGCCGGAGCTTCCGGTGGCCGAGCCCGAGCCCGAAGTCGTGCCGGTGGACGTTGTGGCCGAAGCCGAGCCGGAGCCGGAGCTTCTGGTGGCCGAGCCCGAGCCCGAAGTCGTGCCGGTGGACGTTGTGGCCGAAGCCGAGCCGGAGCCGGAGCTTCCGGTGGCCGAGCCCGAGCCCGAAGTCTTGCCGGTGGAGGTTGTGGCCGAAGCCGAGCCGGAGCCCGAGCTTCCGGTGGCCGAGCCCGAGCCCGAGCTTCCGGTGGCCGAGCCCGAATTGGTTCATGAGGCGGCTGTTTCCGAGCCGGTGGCCGAAAGCATCGAGGACGCGGTGGCGGTTCCCGCCCCGGCGACTAATTTCGGTCTTGCCGAACTGATGCAGGCGGCTGCGGCCATGGCCCCGGTTTTGGCCTCTCCCCCTTCCGTTGCCCCAGCGGCCAAGCCCGTCCGAGAGCCCGCGAAGAAGAGGAAGGCTCCGCCGGTCAGAAAGAAGGTCGCCACGGTTCAGGACGTTCCCGTCGAAGACCTTCTCGGTGGAATTTTCGGGATCGCCGGTTCGGCGGTGCGTAGTGTCCTCAGTCTTGGTGCCGGGGTCGTCGGCGGCGTGGTCAAGGGGGGGCGTGTCATTGGGGACAACGTCGTCGCCGGTGCGCGTCGGCTGACGGGGTCCGCCGAGGGAAGTTGCGGGACCTGCTCCACGTCTCAATGCGATACGGTGGGCAAGAAAAAATAGCTGGCAGCCGTCAATTGGTCATTTAGCACGCGAACGGAGTGACAAAAATGAGTGAAGGTGAAGGCCAGGCCAAGAACAGATTGTTCCTTGGCATCGACCTTGGGACTTCCCATACTGCGGTGATGTCGAGCCGGGGCAAAAAGTTCCTGCTGAAGTCGGTGGTTGGATACCCGAAGGACGTCATCGGTTTGAAGCTGCTCGGCCGCCCCTATGTGGTCGGCGACGAGGCTTTCGAGATGCGCTCCTACCTGGACATCCGCTATCCGCTCCAGGACGGCGTGCTGAGCGAGATCAGCGACCGCGACATCGAAGTGGCGCGGCATCTGCTGACCCATGTGGTGAAGTCGGCCGAGCCCGGCCCCAACGACGAGATCTGCGCCGTCATCGGCGTGCCGGCGCGGGCGTCGGCGGCCAACAAGGCGCTGCTGCTCAAGATGGCTCAGGAGGTGGTTCATACCGCCCTAGTGGTGTCCGAACCGTTCATGGTCGGCTACGGCCTGGACAAGCTGATCAACACCATCATCGTCGATATCGGCGCCGGAACCACGGATATCTGCGCCCTGAAGGGCACTGTTCCCGGCCCCGAAGATCAGGTTACCCTGACCAAGGCTGGCAACTATGTGGATGAGCGGCTCCAGAACGCCATCTTGGAACGTCATCCCGAACTGCAGATGAACGTGAATGTCGCCTGCGCGGTGAAAGAGCAGTTCTCCTTCGTCGGCACCCCCACCGAGGTTGCCTCGTTCGAGTTCCGCGCCGCCGGCAAGCCCGTGCGCGCTGACGTGACCGAGCCGGTGAAGATCGCCTGCGAGGCGCTGATGCCCGACATTATCGAAAGCATCGAGACGCTGCTGCGTTCGTTCCAGCCCGAATATCAGGCCACCGTGCTTCAAAACATCGTGTTTGCCGGCGGCGGCTCGCGCATTCGCGGATTGGCGGCCTACGTCAAGGAAAAGCTGCGTCCCTTCGGCGATGCGAACGTGACCTGCGTCAAGGACCCCACTTTCGACGGTTGCCGGGGCGCCTTGCGTCTGGCGGAAGAGCTTCCGCCGCAGTATTGGCGTCAGCTTGGAGACGTCTCCGGCTCGTGACGGGGGGAGAGTTCGATATGCGGGACGGGGATACGCGGCAGTCTAGGACAGTGGCATGGTAAGATTGATCGGATCGTTGGTGTTCGGCGGGTTGATCGTGCTGTTGGCGTCGTCCAACGCGCATATGGTCGAAACCCGCCTGGGACCACTGGCGATGATTGCGCCGCATTTCGTTGTTCTGGGCATAACGTTTTTTCTCGGTTTCGCCATCGGCATCGTCTCGGTGCTGGCGAACGTCATGACGCGGCGCAAGCAGAAGTCGCCGGGGAAGAGCATCGTCATCAAGCGCTGAATCCCTTCGCTTGGGTTGAAGGCGGGGTCGGGGCTTTGGAGTGAGTAAGGATGAGGAAGAGCGGTTGCACGGTCTGCAGCAGGAGCATCGGTTGGGTCGGCCTGGCTGTAAACACCGTACTGATGGTCATGAAGGCGTTCGTCGGTCTGATCGGCGGATCGCAGGCCATGCTCGCCGATGCCATGTATTCGCTGAAGGACATGCTGAATGCGCTGATGGTGGTCATCGGGACCACCATCTCCAGCAAGCCCCTTGACGCGGAGCATCCCTACGGCCACGGCAAGGTCGAATTCATTCTGTCCATGGTGGTCAGCGTCGTTTTCATCGGACTGACCGGCTATCTGCTGGTCCACGCCGTCCAGATCTTGTTGGATGAAAGCATGCACCGCACCCCGCATCTGATCGTGCTGTGGGCGGCGCTGGTTTCCGTCGGCGTCAATGTGGCCATGTATTTCTACTCCCGCTGCGTCGCCATCGAGACCAACAGTCCCATCATCAAGACCATGGCCAAGCATCACCATGGCGACGCCACCGCTTCGGGGGCCGTGGCGCTGGGCATCATCGGCGCCCATTACCTCAACATGCCGTGGATCGATCCGGCGGTCGCCCTGTGGGAAACCATCGACCTGCTGCTGCTGGGCAAGGTCGTCTTCATGGATGCCTATCGCGGCCTGATGGACCATACCGCGGGCGAGGCGGTGCAGAACCGCATCGTCGATACGGCGGAGCGGGTCCCCGGCGTGCGCGGCGTGATCCATCTGCGCGCCCGCTATGTGGGCCAAGACATCTGGGCCGACATGATCATCGGCGTCGATCCCGAGCATACGGTGGAGCAGGCCCACGACATTTGCGAGGCGGTTCAGGCCGCGGTCTGCGGCAAGATGCGCCGTATCGAATCGCTGCATGTCAGCGCCGAGGCGCGAGAAGCCGGAGATACAAGCAAGCCGACATTCTCGGAAGAACCGCTGACTTACGATGAAGTCATGTTGTCGAAGGTGGATAACTAGATGATCGGACTTCTCACCCTTGCCGTGTTCGTCGCGACGTTCGCCGTTATCTATCGGTGGGCGGAGGGCAGCCATCTGGCCGTTCTGGCCGGGGCGGCGGCATTGGTGGTGATCGGAACCATCAGCGGCAGCTACACGCCGGTCATGGCGCTGCGCTCCGTCTATTTCGAGACTCTGGCCCTGATCTTCGGCATGGCGGCCATTTCCGCCCTCCTGGCCCGCTCCGGCGTCTATGCCTATCTGGCGGCCGGAACGGCGGAACTGTCCCAGGGCCAAGGGCGCTGGATCTTGGTGATGATGGCGCTGGTGACCTACGGGATTTCGCTGGCTAGCAACTCCTTGGTGACGGTGGCTGTGGTGGTTCCGGTGACCTTGACGGTGTGCTTTCGCACCGGCATCGACCCCGTGCCGGTCATCATCGCCGAGATTATCGCCGCCAATCTGGGCGGGGCCTCGACCATGATCGGCGACTTCCCCAACATGATTCTGGCCTCGGCGGGCAAGCTTCACTTCAACGATTTCATCGCCGGGATGATGCCTGTCTGCCTGATCTTGCTGGCGGTGATGCTGGTATTCTTCGAGCGGCGTTTGGGCGACTGGAAAGGCTCGGAAATTCCGGTGGATCCGGTCTGGGCCCGGGGCGAGGCGCTGCGTCACAGTGCCATCGACCGTCGGCTTTTGAGTTATGGACTGATCATTTTCGGCGTCACCGTCGCCGGTTTGATTCTGGCGGGGCCGCTGAAGGTGCGGCCGGGCTGGATCGCCTTTGTCGCCGGGGTGACGGCGCTGGGTCTGGGCCGCTTCAAGGATGACGAGTTCTTCTCGGCCTGCGGCGGCACCGACATCTTGTTCTACGGCGGCCTGTTCGTGATGGTGGGGGCCTTGACCTCGGTGGGGATTCTCGACTGGGCGGTGAACTGGCTCGAAGGCATTACCGCCGCCCATGACCGCGTCCGCGCCATCCTTTTGATGTGGATGGCAGCCGCCGTCACTATTTTCGTGGGCGGCGGCACCTCGGCGGCGGTCTTCGCCCCGGTGGCGGCGACGCTTCGCCTGGACGGGGACGGTCAGGCGGCTTGGTGGGCGCTGGCGCTGGGCATCATGGCGGGGTCGGTGGCTGCGCTGCCGGGCGCCACGGCGGGATCCCTGGCCATGACTCAATATTCCGGCTTCGTGAAGCGGCATCCGGAACTGGCATCCGCCGCCGCCGCCGGTCTGCAATTCACCCATCGGGAATATGTCCGCTGGGGCATGCCACTGATGGGGATCTTCTTGGTTCTGGGGACCGTCTATATCGCGGTTCTCGTGGGATGAGAGATGACGACAGGAATCCGAATGAGCTTGGAACTCAGCCATGATTGAAGTCGGCGAGACCATGGGCGAATTGCCCACCAACAAGATCGTGTTTTGCGAACGGTCGTGGAAGACGCCTGTCTCGATCCTGGCCTTCTTGATCTTCGTGACCTTCGCCTGGGGGATCTATCTCCTGGACCATTACGACGAGGACGACAATTTCCACGGGGCCGACGATCTGTCGGTGGGTCAGTTCCTGGTGCGCAACATCGCCATGCCGCATGTGCAGCGGCTGTATCACACGGTTCCCCCTGCTGTGGTCGGGGTCGGCGGCGGCGGGGTCAATGCCGGTCCGGTGGCCTCGGGGGCCATCGTGGGGACCAACGGCTATGTGATCACCACCTTGCATTCGGTGTCCAAGCTGCCGGAGATTTCGGTCCAGGTGGCGACGACGGGTGGGATCCGGCGCTTTCCGGCCCAGGTGGTGAAGACCATTCCGGGGCATGATCTGGCGCTGCTGAAGATGCAGACCACCGAGAAGTTCCTGCATTTCCGCATGGCCGACGTCCAGACGGTGGTGCCGGGTCAGCAGGTCTTCGCCTTCGGCCGCAACATGGCGGGGGCGCCGCTGGTGCGCCAGGGCCTGGTGCAATCGGCGGATGCGCCGCTGGCGGTGGGGGCGACCCAGATCACCCATCTGCTGCGTTCGGACGCGGTCTACAGCTGGGAACAGACCGGCGGCCCGCTGGTCAATGCCCAGGGTGATCTGGTGGGCATCAACATCGCCGCTACCGGCCCCACCGGCAAGGTGGAAGGCTTCACGGTGCCGGCCCAGGTGATCGTGTCCCATCTTCAGGACGTGGTTCGCTTCAAGAAGGGCTCCGCCACGGCACCCGGCCAACCTCAGACCCAGACCGTCGCTGCCGGTTCCACCAATTGGTGGTCCAAGGCCCGGGCGGTGGTGGGGGGGGCGACAGCCATTCCGGGGATGGGCATGAACGTCGTGCAAGGCAATGTGGTCAAGGGCAATGTCGCGCCGTCCATTCCCTCGGGCATGCCCTTCATCGACACAGACCATGTCGGGGGTGCAAAGATCGGCGGATACTCCGTCGCCGATATCGTCGGCCTGGTCATGCTCGCCTTGGCGGCGGGTGTCACCGGCGGCATGATGACCATGGGCGGCGGCGTGCTCCAGGTCGCCGGTATGATGGTCTTCTTCGGCTATGGCATGTATCTGATCCGCCCGGTGGTCTTTCTGACCAATGTGGTGGTGTACGGTGCCGCCTCATTGCGCAACGACAAGGCTCAACTGGTCCAGTGGGACAAGGTCAAGCCGCTGATTCCCTGGGGCATCGCCGGCGTGATCCTGGGCTATTTCATCGGCAACGCCATCGGCGATTCTGTGGTGGGTATTCTACTGGGCCTGTTCGCTCTGATCATGGCGGGCAAGGCGGTCATGGAAATTCTTCAGCCCAATGCCGGCGAGGACACGGCCGAGTCCATTTCCGCCGCAGAGGCTGAAGACGAGATGGACGAATTGATGGCTTTGGCAGACGGCACCTCCAGGCCCAAGGCCAGCGGCCTTGCCTTGCCGGAAGGCCATGCCCGTTCGGCGGTGTTGGGGCTGCCCATGGGTCTGTTCAGCGGTATTCTCGGCATCAGCGGCGGCGTCATCGAGGTTCCGCTGCAGCGCTATGTGGGACGCATCAGCCTGCAAAACGCCATCGCCAACAGTTCGGTCCTGGTGTTCTGGGCCTCGGTGGCCGGTTCGGTGGTGGCCTTCCTCCACGGATCCAGCACGGGTCTGATTCATTGGGAAGCGCCGGTGACCCTGGCCCTGGTGATGATTCCCGGCGCCTATGTGGGCGGCATCATCGGAGCGCGCCTGATGCGGGTCTTGCCGGTGCGGGTGCTCAAGGGCGTGTATGCGGCGACCATGGCCGCTATCGCTCTCAAGATGCTGACCTCGGTGTGATGATCATGATGCTGGGATTGGCCGGACATGAATAGCAAGGTGGCGCTTCTGGTCGTGGGACTGGCCGTTGTTCTGGCGCTCGTCATCGGGCGGCAGGGGCCGGTCGCGCCCCAGGCCACGAATACGCAGTCCCAGGCGGTGGCAGCAGGACCGGTCGCGGCGCCTGTGGCCTTTCCCCAGCCCCTGTATCCCCAGGCGGCCAATGTTGCCATGCCGGTGGAGCCCGATCCTGCGGCGGGCGGCGGGACCGCGCCGGCGACGGAATCGCCGCTGCCCAACTTCGTTCCGCGCAAGCTGAAGGTGTTCGAAGGGCATTGGCAGGGCATGGACGGTCGCCTGATGACCGAGGAGTTGGCCCGCAAGCTGAACTATCCGCGCGGCCTGCAGGGGGTTTTGCTGGGCGAAGTCACGCTGAACGCGGCGTTTTCCGGGCTTTTGGCCGGCGATGTCATCGTCAGGATCGACGATACCCCGGTCACCGACATGGAGAGTTTCAAGGCCGCCAGCCGGACCGTGGCCAACCGCTCCGAAGCGCGGATCAGCGTGCTGCGTAAGGACAACCGGCCGGGGGCTCCGGTGGTGCGCAAGCTGACGGTGGTCCTGCGCGAGGCCGAGGGCGGCCTGGGCTTCGCCCAGTTGGAAGGCGCGCCCATGATCCTGGCGGGCGATCCGCGCCCCCACGGCTATCGCGGCGCCTGCACCGATTGCCACCCCATCGGCCAGGGGTTCGAGTTGACCCCCGACCCAGATTTGATAAGCCTGCCCCCGCCGACGATCACGCGTGATATGGTCGCCCGGAGCGTCAATCCTCACGAAGTGCGCGGGCCGTGCGAAGCCTGCCACGTCATAAAGTGATCAGAGCCACCTGATTAGGATTTTGGAGAACACTATGTCTAGCAAGCCGTCGGATATTCTTGACGAGGTCACTCTTTACGCTCACTACGGCCTTTCGGTGGCGAAGAAGCTCGGAATGAACATGGTCGATGCGTTCCGTGCGGCCTTTTCCGTCAACGACGACATCCGCCAGGTGTATTACCGCGACAAGGGCATCTCCCACGCCAAGGCCGGGCGCTATTCCCAGGCCGTCATGCTGCTGGAGCAGGTCTACGACGCCGATGCCTTCGATGTGGATGTGGCTCTGCACCTGGGAATCGCCTATGTGAAGACCGGCGCCGTCGATCGCGGCACCGAACTACTCGAACGTTCCTTGGCCGATGCGCCCGACAACGTGAAGGTGGCGACCGTTCTCGGCCTGACCTATGTGCAGGTGCAAAAGTACGATCTGGCCGTTCCGCTGCTGATCAAGGTGGCCGAGGCCAATCCCATCAATTTCAACGTCCGGTTCCGTCTGGGCGTGGCGCTGGACAACCTCGGCCGTTTCGACGAAGCCATCGACAGCTTCAAGATCGCGCTGGGCCTGCGTCCCAATGAAGGCAAGGTGCATCGCGCCATCGCCTTCAGCTATGAGCAGATGGGCCGGCACGAGGAAGCCTTGCCGCATTTCAAGAAGGCCAATGAACTTGACGAAGGGGCCTCGGTCTGAGGCCGTATGAGGGGCA
>NZ_AONQ01000072.1 GCF_000342045.1 Paramagnetospirillum caucaseum
GAAGGAATATCCATTATGGAAGATACCAGAAAGCCAAGAGGCCATGCCGCTGATGACGACATGGCCCCGGAACACTATCAGGCTGAGCGGCTTGATGGTTCCAAGCATACCTCAAGCATCCCCAATTATCAACGCGGTGGCGGCAAGCTGAAAGTATCCGCCCGCGTCATCACCGCCATTGGTGAGCGCGACTTTACCGTTGTCGGACAGACCGCCCGCACTCTGCTGGCCCTGAACGAAGCCCGCATGAAGGGGTGCACTGCCCTGGAGGTATCGACCTGGGCGCTGCGCTTCGCCGCGTACTGCCACGTTCTGATTCACGACCACGACCTGAACATCATCACCATGCGCGAGGAACACTCTGGAGGCTGGCACGGTCGCCACGTCCTGTTGGACCACGTGACTATCACCAGCGTGACCGGCACCGTCGAGAAGGTGCTGTGATGAAACAGGTCATAGCAACCATACCCAAGAACGCTTCCGAGGTGGTGAAGGTCGAGCTAACCGAGTTCAACGGTCACGATCTGGTAGGCATTCGTGTTTGGACCAAGGACACAGACCGCCCGACGCAAAAGGGCGTCACGGTCGCGGTGGCCATGCTCCCGGCAATCCTGGCGGCATTGGCAACGGCAGAAGCCGAAGCCCGAACCGCAGGTCTAATCTAGCTGAGGGTAATGGGGGGCGCTTTGGCGCCCCTCATTGCTGATGAGGAAACGCTATGCCCAAACCCAAGCGCAGAAAGATGCTGGCCAACGGACGGAATGGTTGCGACCGCTTCGTGGCCCTGCCCCATTACCTTCTGAAGTCGCCCGCATGGATGACCATGACGCCGAATGCCAAGGCGCTACTGATCCAACTGTGGGCGCGTCACAACGGCACGAACAACGGCGAGATTGGTTACAGCGTCCGCGATGCTGTCGCCATCGGCTTGAGCAAGGACCAAGCCGCCCGTGCCCTTAAAGAGCTTGTAGAGCGGGGATTTCTCCGTGTTGGCCGCGAGTCTTCATTCACCCTGAAAAGCAAGGCGGCCCGCACCTGGATACTGACCGGGGAACCCATCGGGGCCGCCCCAGCGACCAAGGAATTCATGCGCTGGCAGCAGACAACCGAAGTCGAGAAAAACATTTCACGGTCTCACCAGTGCGACACACAGTCTCACCAGTGCGACAGTCAATCGACAAACGAAACTAAATTACCCATTACAGTCTCACCAGTGCGACCGTCAGAGATAGTTGACACCATTTCACGGTCTCACCAGTGCGACACTTATATTATACCATGTAGTGGTGAAGAAGCATTGGTGAGCGGGCGCGTGCTTGACGGCGCATCTATCAAGGCCGAACGGCTTCGGCGCAAACTGTCGCTGCGGGCGCTGGCGAGCCTTGCGGGCATTAGCCACGAGGCCGTCGCCAAGATCGAGCGTGGCGAATTGCGCGGCCCGGCGATTGCCAAGTTGTCGGCGGCGCTTAACAGCCACATGGAGACCGAGCATGTCCAATGACACGCGCAAATGCGCCGCCAAAACGCGGGGCAAACCCTTTCAGCCGGGCAACCCCGGAAAGCCACCCGGCACCCGGCACCGGGCTACTAGGGCCGTCTTGGAATTGCTGGATGGGGAAGCCGACGCCCTGACCCGGAAGGCGGTGGAGATGGCCCTTGATGGCGATACCACGGCCCTACGCCTGTGCCTGGAACGGCTGGCACCACCAGCGAAGGATAAGCCCATTGCGGTTTCGCTGCCCCCGCTGGCGGGTGCCGAGGATGCATCAAAGGCCATGGCGGCGGTGGTCGATGCAATGGCGTCTGGCAAAATCACCCCCAGCGAAGCGGCGGCGGTTGCCGGGGTGGTCGAAACCTACCGCCGTACCGTCGAGACTTGCGACATTGAACGGCGCCTTGCCGCGCTGGAAACGAAAGGAGCATGAACCTATGGCGAAATTGAACAGCCGCATAATGAAGCTGGAGACGGCACAGGCGAGCGGGCCGACGCATGAGGAAGCCCTTGCTGCGCTGCTGCGGGTTGAAAGCCCGCCCTTTGGCTATACCGATATTCAGCGAACGGCGGATATCGAAACTCTGCGCCGAGACGATGCCAATCTGGCCGCAGCCGGGCTTGGCTGAAAAGGGAGGACGAATCCATGCGAAATCTTAATGCCCGCTTGAACCGGCTGGAGGGCGCGAAGGCCGAGAACGCAGCCCCCTTCTCCGGAATAATCTTGGACGGCACCCGCGCCGAAGTCGAGTTGCGGCTTGCCGATCTGAGCGCATCCGGTGGGAACACTATCGCCCGTGTCGTGGTGCCCCATGTTGGCGAGAGCATAAACGATTTCCGGCGCGCGGCTGGCCTGGAGCCGCTGGCCGTACCGGGTTGGAATGAACCGTATAAGAGGGAGAACACGCTATGAGCCGCATGCTGGAAAGCCGCCTCGCCCGCCTGGAGGGGACGCGCGACGATGGGACGATCTATGTTGGCGTGCCTTGTGTCTGTGACCACGCCGACGCAGCCGCCCGGATTGCTCGCGCCCGCACCCGTGCTGGTGATATGGAAGGCAAGCGCGAGATTGTTATCATCGAGGGTGCGTGGATGGAGCCACATTAGGCACGGGCACCACCCGCTGACGAGCGAAGCCCTGCCGGTGACGGTGGGGCTTTTCGTTGACGAGAGCACGAAATTGGCTATCTGTAGTCCCCCGGTAGTCCCCAGATGTCCCGCAACCCAAAAAGAAAGGCCGGAACCCGAGGATTCCGGCCTAAGTCAAACAGGGAGGCTTCACGTCTAGGAGACGTAGGGTCCGAAGACCCGAGACCCAGGCATTGCACCTGGGAACGAGGTGGCGGGAGCCGCCGATCTCGGGACCTGCTGCGGTGCAGCAAGTCGTAAGTACTCATGTAAGGCATGGGGCGGATTCGAACCACACCAAAAAGCAGGACAGAGGCATGCGGCCAGCGCATGCCTTATGCTTTCGGGTAGGGTGTTTGCCCGATCAGGCGGATTCGGCGATCTTGCCCAGCAGGAAGTCGCGGAAGACCGTGATGCGCTTGGAATGGCGCAATTCCTCGGGATAGACGAAGTAGGCCTCGACCTTGGGGCCCTTCAGCTCGGGCAGGATCTGCACCAGGGCTTCGGCCTCGCCGCGCAGGTATTCCGGCATGGCGGCGATCCCCAGGCCGCTTTTGACGGCGCGGTAGATGCCATAGATGTTGTTGACCTCCAGCACCGGCTTGCGCGGCCGGTCGGGGGAGGCGCCGGCTTCCAGCAGCCAGTTGACGTTGGACACCGGGGCCGAGACCCTGGTGTCGTCGCCGTAGACGATGATGCGGTGGTTGTCCAGGTCGTCGGCGGATTTCGGCATCCCGTACCGCTCGATGTACGACGGAGCGGCGAACACCGCGTAGTTCATGGACAGCAGGTGGCGCTGGATCAGGTCAGGCTGGCGCGGCGGCATCATGCGGATGGCCACGTCGGCCTCGCGCATGGCCAGGTCCAGTTCGCCGTCGAACAGCACCATGGTCACCGAGATGTCGGGATAGGCGTCGAGGAAGTCCTTGATGCGCGGCGTCAGCCACAGCGAGCCGAAAGCCACGGTGGTGGTGATCTTCAGCGGCCCCTGGGCGCGCTCGCGGCTTTCGGTGAGCAGCGCCTCGGTCATGGCCAGCTTGGAGAACACGTCCCGCGCCGTCTTGTAGAGCAGTTCGCCCTGTTCGGTGAGGATCAGGCCGCGGGCGTGGCGATGGAACAGAGGCAGGTTGAGGCTTTCCTCCAGCGCGCTGATCTGGCGGCTGACGGCCGACTGGCTGAGATTGAGCACCTCACCCGCATGGGTGAAGCTGCCGGCCTCGGCGACGGCGTGGAAAACCCTCAGTTTGTCCCAGTCCATGGTACGACCGGTCTCCTCCCCTGGCGGATTATGCCTTCCGCCTCCCCAGCTATTACCGGCTACTGTGCCGTAACTTAACCGCCATGTCCATGCGCCGCGAGGAAGCGCTCGGCCTCCAGCGCCGCCATGCAGCCGGTGCCGGCGGCGGTGACCGCCTGGCGGTAGATCTTGTCCTGCACGTCGCCGGCGGCGAACACGCCGGGAATGTTGGTGGCGACCGAGCCGGGGGCGGTGATCAGGTAGCCCTCGGCATCCATTTCCAGGGCGCCTTTGAACATCTCGGTGTTGGGGGTGTGGCCGATGGCGATGAACACGCCGTCCACCGGCAGCACGGACAGCGCGCCGGTCTTGACGTTCTTGAGGCGCACGCCGGTGACGCCGGGGGGATTGCTGTCGCCGATGACCTCGTCGACGGCGCTGTCCCACACCACCGAGACCTTGGGATTGGCGAACAGGCGGTCCTGGGCGATATTTTCGGCGCGCAAGGAATCACGGCGATGGATCAGGGTGACCTTCGACGCGATGCCGGCCAGATAGATGGCCTCTTCCACCGCCGAATTGCCGCCGCCGACCACCGCCACTTCCTTGCCGCGGAAGAAGAAGCCGTCGCAGGTGGCGCAGGCCGATACGCCGAAGCCCGAGAAGGTCTTCTCGGACTCGATGCCTAGCCAGCGGGCGGTGGCGCCGGTGCAGATGACCAGGGTGTCGCCGGTATAGGTGTCGCCGGAATCGCCGATGGCGGTGAAGGGGCGCTTGGAGAGGTCGACCGAGACGATGGTGTCGTCCATGAAGCGGGTGCCCACATGCTCGGCCTGGGCCTGCATCTGCTCCATCAGCCAGGGGCCCTGCACGGCCTCGGCGAAGCCGGGGAAGTTCTCCACGTCGGTGGTGATGGTCAACTGGCCGCCGGGCTGCAATCCGGCCACCAGCATGGGTTCGAGATTGGCGCGCGCCGCGTAGATGGCGGCGGTGCAGCCGGCGGGCCCGGAGCCCAGAATCAGAACCTTGGAGTGGTGGTGTGCCATGGATCGCTTCCCGGATGGATTGGACGTTGTTGCAGGCCAGCATATGGATGGGGCGCATCGCTGGCAAGCGGTGCGCCCCTCCAGGCCCGACGAAAGTCTTACAACTCGGAAGCGTGCTTGGCCAGGTACTCGGCGACGCCGTTCGGATTGGCCTTCATGCCGGCCTTGCCCTTGTTCCAGCCGGCGGGGCAGACCTCGCCGTGCTCCTCGGTGAACTGCAGGGCGTCGATCAGGCGCAGCGCCTCGTCCACGTTGCGGCCCAGCGGCAGGTTGTTGACATGGGCCGACTGCACCACGCCGTTCTTGTCGATGATGAAGGTGCCGCGCAGCGCCACCGACTCGTTGATCAGGACGCCGAAGGACTTGGCGATGTTCTTGGTCAGGTCGGCCACCATGGGGAACTGGACGTTGCCCAGGCCGCCCTTCTCGACAGGAGTGTTCTTCCACGCCAGGTGGGTGAAGTGGGAATCGACGCTGACGGCGATGACCTTGGTGTTGCGCTCGGCGAAGGCCTTGACGCGGTGGTCGTGGGCCAGGATCTCGGACGGGCAGACGAAGGTGAAGTCCAGCGGATAGAAGAACACTACGCCGTACGAGCCGGCGAGATAGGACTTCAGGTTGAACGACGGATTGATCTCGTTGTCGGGCATCACGGCCGGGGCGGTGAAGTCGGGGGCGGCCTTGGTAACCAGGGAGGTCGGGTTCACAATCGCGTCGGACATTATGGAAGCTCCGTCATGAGGGCTCGGGGAAGAATGATGCCGAGAAATCTAGTCTGGTTTCCCGGGGTGCGCAAGATGGAATGATTATAAAACTGACGCCATGCCCTGGCTTGCGAAGGATATTAAATCTTATTTTCCTTATGGGCATGGCCGAGGCCGCCCGGGGCGGGGGACGGTCGGGGAAAATCGTCGCCGCGACAGAACGTGGGGCTTGCTGGCGGCGTCTGAGTAATATAATTTCGCAAACCTGAGTGGTTTTGGAGTTCCCTTATGCAGCGGGTCAAACTTGACCGCATCGATCGGCGCATCCTGGCCGACCTGCAGGCCGACGGCCGGATGACCAATGTCGAGCTGGCGCGACGGGCGGGAATCTCGGCGCCGCCCTGCCTGCGGCGGGTCCGCGCCCTGGAGGAGGCGGGCTATGTCAAGGGCTACCATGCCGAGATCGACCCCGGCGCGCTGGGCTTCAACGTCACGGTGTTCGCCCATGTGGGCCTGAACAGTCAGGCCGAGGCCGACCTCAAGGCCTTCGAGGAACTGGTCAAGGGCTGGCCCGAGGTGCGCGAGTGCCACATGCTGGCCGGCGAGACCGATTTCCTGCTCAAGGTGGTGGCCCACGACTGGGACGACTACCAGCGCTTCCTCACCACCCGCCTGACCGCCGCGCCCAACATCAGCCATGTGAAGAGCGCCCTGGCCATCCGCACCTCCAAGCTGCAGCCCGGCGTGCCCATCGACGTGGAATCGGGGCCAGAGCCCGAGCACGAGTAAAGCCAGCGGTCGAAATCTTCGGCTGTTGATCCTACCGCGCCAGCCTCTGACGGATTTCCCCCTCGCAGCCCATCAGCCAGGCGACCCGCTTCAGGCGGGCGCTCTGCTCGGCCATGTCGTGGCGTTCCTTCTCGGCGCGGTCGTCGATGCGGCCCTGTTCCCGGTTCAGCCGATCCATGCGGCCCTCGATGGCCGAGGCCTCGCTCCTGATCTGCGCATCGATGCGGGCGCGCCGCGCCGGGCGGGCCAGCAGGTCGTCGCGTTCCTCCAGCACCGCCGCCAGCTGCCTTTCCCAGAAGGTTTCGGGGAAGAGGGCGGCGCTGAGCGATGGCGGTCCGCCATGGGGGACGCAGGATTCGTCCAGGGCCAGGGAGGAGGGCGGCAGCACCGCCCAGCCGAGAAAGACCAGACCGGCCCCGGCCAGCACCATGTCGCGAAGGCGCAGCTTGATCATGGCTCGTCCCTCCTGTCCCGCTCCGCCCATGGTAGGGCGGCGCCCCGCCGCCGGCAAATGCCGATACGCCGGAGAAGGCTTGCGCGGAAGGCGGTTCCCTCAAGGGGCAACTTGTTCCGGCGGGCTTGCCGGGCGTACACTTTTCAAGATATCGGGCGGCGGGAGGTCGGGGTGGCGAGCAAACAGCCGCACGGAGAGAAGCCGGTACGGCAAATCCTGCGCAACGATTCGGTGGCGCGGCTCAAGGCGCGGGTCAAGGCGCTGGAGGCCGCCCAGCGCGAGGCGCAGCGCACCCAGGGCGTGCTGCTGTCCACCGCCAAGGCCCTGCGCGAGAGCGAGGAGCGCTATGCCCTGGCCATGCGCGGCCCCAACGAGGGGCTGTGGGACTGGAACCCCATCACCAAGGAGTTGTATCTGTCGGCCCGCCTGCTCTCCATCCTCGGCTTCGAGAGCGAGACGCTGCGCACCACTTCGCATGAATGGCTGAAGCTGGTCCATCCCGGTGACCGCGGGCGCTACCAGTCGACCCTGGTCCGCCACCTGAAGGGTATAGACGCCCATTTCGAATGCGAATACCGGGTCAGCGACCGCCAGGGGCAATGGCGGTGGATGCTGGCGCGCGGGCTGGCGGTGCGTGGCCCCGACGGGGTGGCCACCCGCATGGTGGGCTCCATCGGCGACGTCACCGAGCGGCACGCCTATCAGCGCGCCCTGAAGGAGGCCAACGAGCGGCTGGAGCAGAGGGTGGCGGAGCGGACGGAGGAACTGGAGATGGCCCGGCAGCAGGCCGAGGAGGCCAACCGCTGCAAGAGCGAGTTTCTGGCCAATATGAGCCATGAACTGCGCACCCCGCTCAACGCCATCATCGGCTTTTCCGACGTGATGCGCACCGAGGTGTTCGGCCCGGTGGGCAATCCCCGCTATGGCGAGTACATCGCCTCGGTGTGGGAATCGGGCAACCACCTGCTCAGCATCATCAACGATATCCTCGACCTCGCCAAGGTCGAGGTGGGGAAGTTCGACCTGGGCCTCGAGCCCGCCGATGTGGCCCAGTTGCTGGAAGCCGCCGCCCGTCTGGTCTCCGAGCGCGCCGCCCGGGCCGAGGTGCGGCTGGAGTGGGAGGCCGCTCCGGACCTGGGGGCGGTCAGCCTCGATCCGCTACGCATGAAGCAGGTGCTGCTCAACCTGTTGTCCAACGCCGTGAAGTTCACTCCGGCCGGCGGCGTGGTGCGGCTGTGCGCCCGGCGGGAGGCGGCGGACCTGGTCATCGACGTCTCTGACACCGGCATCGGCATGGACGAGGACAGCCTGGAAAAGGCCATGCAGCCCTTCGTCCAGGTGGAATCCAGCCTGTCGCGCCGCTATGCCGGCACCGGGCTGGGCCTGCCCCTGGCCAAGTCCTTCGTCGAACTGCACGGCGGCCGTCTGATCCTGGCCAGCCGCCCCGGCCACGGCACCACGGTGACGGTGCGCATCCCCATTCATTGATTCTTTCCCGCCGCACCTATGCATGAGCGCCGCGCATGGCTGCCTTCGAACGCCTTTCGCATGTGCGAGAAGGGGTGTACATGGCAGGGCAGGCCGCGAAACATGCGCGGCCCAAGGAGAGGACGATGATCGTTTCCACCATGGACATCGTGATGGCCGCCATCGGCGTCCTGACCATCGCCGGTCTTGGCATTTCCATCAGCGCCTGGCGCCATGCCGCCCGTGTCGAACGCGAGCTGGCCAAGGACGAGCAGGCCGGTATTCCCTCGGCGGTCTGACCGCCGGGCAGCCTACTTTTCCGGAACGCTGAACACCTGGCCGGGATAGATGCGGTCGGGGTCCTTGATGCGCTCGCGGTTGGCCTCGAAGATCACCGTGTAGGCGATGCCCTGGCCGTAGAGCCGCCGGGCGATGCGCCACAGGGAATTGCCCTGCAGCACCGTCACCGTCGTTCCGCCCTTCAGTCCGGGATCGTCGCCCCTGGTCCACGAGGCCTCGACCCGGGCCAGGACCTTGCCCTTGGCATCCACCTGATCGGCGCGCAGCAGATGGGTGCCCTTGCCCGGCGGCAGGGAGGCGGTCACCCGCCAGTTGCCCTCGGAATCGGCGGTGGCGCGGCCCAGCAGCCGGTTGTCCATGTAGAGGTTGACCTTGGCGCCGGACGGCGCGCGGCCGCTGACCGCCATGCGGCCCTTGTCGTCGTGGTCGATGAGGTCCAGCGACAGCCCGCCCGGGGCGGCGGCGTTGGCCGGGCCCTGCAGGATGCGGCTGCTGCCGTCGCGTCCCGACTTGATGGCCAGGGCGGTGCCCTGGCCGCGCGGCGGCACCACCAGCACCACGGTCTCGCCGGAATCGGTCTGGCTGCCGTCGGGGTTGGCGGCCTTCAGCCGCAACTCGCGCGAGCCGGGGGGCAGGGGGGCGGCGGGGAGGAACACCCATTCGCCGCGCTGGTCGGCGGTGGCCTGGCCCAGTTCCTTGTCGCCGTCGATGATGGTGACGCGGGCGCCGGGCCTGGCGCGGCCGGCGATGACGGCGTCGCCGCCGGAATCGATGCGCACCACGTCGAACGAGGGCTCGCCGGACTCGGCGGCGGTGACGGCCGTGGACGCGGCGGCGGCCGGCGGGGGAATCTGCGCCTCCAGTTCCTTCGTCTCGTCACGCTGGTTGAGCATGGCGAGCACGATGGCGATCACGGCGACGGCAAGCCCGATGAGGGCGACGAGCGTAGGCCGGTTCAAGGCGCCTCGCGAGGTGGTGGCGGAGGAATAAGCGGCCGCTACCCTATCCCTTATTTCCCCCACTGTCACGGGCGGGAATCCTCCGCTTTGCCTCTCTTCATGGGTTTTCGGCCGCTCCTACCCGCCCGTTTCCCCTCCCAACGAGTAGGATTGAGTCTTGCGTTCGTCGTCCCGAATGCTATCGTCCCGCGTTTGCCGCGTGGCGGGTAATCACGGGTGAACGACGGCATGGCTTCCAGCGAGGGGTATGAACGATGACGACCGCGAAAATCATCTGGACCAAGGTTGACGAGGCGCCGGCTCTGGCGACCTATTCCCTGCTTCCCATCGTCCAGGCGTTCACCGGCGCGGCCGGTGTGGCCGTCGAAACCCGCGACATCTCGCTGGCCGGCCGCATCATCGCCACCTTCCCCGAGAACCTGACCCCGGCGCAGCGCATCAACGACGAGTTGGCCGAACTGGGCGAACTGACGCTCAAGCCCGAGGCCAACATCATCAAGCTGCCCAACGTCAGCGCCTCGGTGCCGCAGCTCAAGGCGGCCATCAAGGAACTGCAGTCCCAGGGCTACAAGATTCCCGACTTCCCCGAGGACCCCAAGACCGATGCCGAGAAGGAGCTCAAGGCCCGCTTCGGCCGTGTGCTGGGCTCGGCGGTGAACCCGGTGCTGCGCGAGGGCAATTCCGACCGCCGCGCCGCCGTCTCGGTCAAGAAGTTCGCCCAGAAGAACCCCCACAAGATGGGTGCCTGGGCGCCGTCGTCCCAGTCCCATGTGGCCCACATGAATGCGGGTGACTTCTACGGCAGCGAGAAGTCGGTCACCGTGGCCGAGGCCACCGACGTCAAGATCGAGTTCCACGGCAAGGATGGCTCGATCCATGTGCTGAAGGCCAAGACCAAGCTCAAGGCCGGCGAGGTCATCGATGCCGCGGTGATGAGCACCAAGGCGCTGCGCGCCTTCTACGCCGAGCAGATCAATGACGCCAAGTCCCAGCCGGGCCTGCTGCTGTCGCTGCATCTCAAGGCCACCATGATGAAGGTTTCGGACCCCATCATGTTCGGCCATGCCGTCACCGTGTTCTTCAAGGACGTGTTCGAGAAGCACGCCGCCGTCATCAAGGACCTGGGCGTCAACGTCAACAACGGCTTCGGTGATCTGATCGCCAAGCTGGACAAGCTGCCCGCCGCCAAGAAGGCCGAGATCGAGGCCGACATCAAGGCCGCCTATGATGCCGGCCCGGCCCTGGCCATGGTCAATTCCGACAAGGGCATCACCAACCTGCATGTGCCGTCCGACGTCATCGTCGACGCCTCCATGCCCGCCATGATCCGTGATTCGGGTCGCATGTGGGGCACCGACGGCAAGCTGCACGATACCAAGGCCATGATCCCCGATCGCTGCTATGCCCGCATCTATCAGGTGGTCATCGACGACTGCAAGAAGCACGGCGCCTTCGACCCCAAGACCATGGGCAGCGTGCCCAATGTCGGCCTGATGGCCCAGAAGGCCGAGGAATACGGCTCCCACGACAAGACCTTCGAAATCGCCGCCGACGGCTTGGTCCATGTGGTGGACGAATCCGGCACGGTGCTGCTGGAGCAGAAGGTCGAGGCCGGCGACATCTTCCGCGCCTGCCAGACCAAGGACGCCCCCATCCAGGATTGGGTCAAGCTGGCGGTCAGCCGCGCCCGGCTGTCCAACACGCCCGCCATCTTCTGGCTGGACAGGAACCGCGCCCACGACGCCCAGATCATCGCCAAGGTGGAAAAGTACCTGGGCGATCACGACACCACCGGCCTGGACATCACCATCAAGGCGCCGGAAGAGGCCATCGCCATCTCGCTGGAGCGTATCCGCAAGGGCCAGGACACCATCTCGGTGACCGGCAACGTGCTGCGCGACTACCTGACCGACCTGTTCCCCATCCTGGAACTGGGCACCTCGGCCAAGATGCTGTCCATCGTTCCGCTGATGGCGGGCGGCGGCCTGTTCGAGACCGGCGCCGGCGGCTCGGCGCCGAAGCACGTACAGCAGTTCCAGGAGGAAGGCTACCTGCGTTGGGATTCGCTGGGCGAGTTCCTGGCGCTCGGCGTGTCGCTGGAGCATCTGGCCCAGACCTTCAAGAACCCCAAGGCCCAGGTGCTGGCCGACACCCTGGACCAGGCCAACGCCAGGATCCTCGACAACAACCGTTCGCCGGCCCGCAAGGTGGGCGAGTTGGACAACCGCGGCAGCCACTTCTATCTGGCGCTGTACTGGGCCCAGGCCCTGGCCGAGCAGACCAAGGACAAGGAACTGGCCGCTCGCTTCGCTCCGCTGGCCAAGGCGCTGACCGACAACGAGGCCAAGATCAACGCCGAGCTGATCGCGGCGCAAGGCAAGCCGGTGGACATGGGCGGCTATTACAGCCCCAATGACGCCAAGACCTCGGCCGCCATGCGTCCCAGCGCCACCCTGAACGCGGCCCTGGCCGCCATCTGATCCCGGTTGGGGGCGGCGGGAGATGCGAACTCCCGCCGCCCCGTTCCGGTCCGCCACCGTCACTGAGTTGGTGGGCCGCCTCATCGAAAAGCTTGAAAAACAAGCTCGTGGGGCGGGCCGCTAGAGACAAGCAGATATTGGGCCTTTCGCACCCCGAGGAACCCCGTCAATGAAGAAGATCAAAGTCGCAAACCCGATCGTCGAGCTGGACGGCGACGAGATGACCCGGATCATCTGGAAGTTCATCAAGGATAAGCTGATCCTGCCCTACCTGGATGTGGATCTGAAATACTACGATCTGGGTATCGAATACCGCGACAAGACCGACGACAAGGTGACGGTCGAGGCCTCGGAGGCCATCAAGACGTATGGTGTCGGCGTCAAGTGCGCCACCATCACCCCCGACGAGGCGCGGGTGAAGGAATTCAACCTCAAGAAGATGTGGAAGTCGCCCAACGGCACCATCCGCAACATCCTCGACGGCACCGTGTTCCGTGAGCCGATCATCTGCAAGAACGTGCCGCGCCTGGTGCCCGGCTGGACCAAGCCCATCGTCATCGGCCGCCATGCCTTCGGCGACCAGTACAAGGCCACCGACTTCACCGTCCCCGGCCCCGGCAAGCTGACCATCAAGTTCGTCGGCGCCAACGGCGAGACCATCGAGCACGAAGTGTTCGACTTCCCCGGCGCCGGTGTGGCCATGGGCATGTACAACCTGGACGAGTCCATCTACGGTTTCGCCCGGGCCTGCCTGAATTACGGCCTGCAGAAGAAGTGGCCGGTCTATCTCTCGACCAAGAACACCATCCTCAAGGCCTATGACGGCCGTTTCAAGGACATCTTCCAGGAGGTGTTCGATGCTGAATTCAAGGCCGAGTACGACAGGCTGGGCATCACCTACGAGCACCGGCTGATCGACGACATGGTCGCCTCGGCGCTGAAGTGGTCGGGCGAATTCGTCTGGGCCTGCAAGAACTACGATGGCGACGTGCAGTCCGACACCGTGGCCCAGGGCTTCGGCTCGCTGGGCCTGATGACCTCGGTGCTGATGAGCCCCGACGGCAAGGTGATCGAGGCCGAGGCCGCCCACGGCACGGTGACGCGGCACTACCGCGAGCACCAGAAGGGCAAGGAAACCTCGACCAACCCCATCGCGTCGATCTTCGCCTGGACGCGGGGCCTGTTCTACCGCGCCCAGTTCGACAACACCCCCGAGGTGGCCAGGTTCGCCGAAGCCCTGGAGCAGGTGTGCGTCGAGACGGTGGAAGCCGGCTTCATGACCAAGGACCTGGCCATCCTGATCGGCCCCGGGCAGTCGTGGCTGACCACCCAGCAGTTCCTGGACAAGCTGGACGAGAACCTGAAGAAGAAGATGGGCCTGGGCTGACCCGGGCCGCGCCGGGCATCGGGACGGATCTTCCGGCGGTGCCTGGCGCCGCCGCGAAGGCCCGTCCCGGACGGGCGGTTGGCCGCCGTGCCATCATCCGCGCTCATAAAGCGTGATGCCTTGAATGTGCATCGCGCTTTAGCTTTATTTGTTTTGCCCTCGCCGGGCGGGCGCCTCCGCGCCCTTGGCCGCTCGCTCAATGCTCGCATGAGCGCCGCGCCTCATATTTGACGCTCAGCGCTCATGAAAGCCTGAAAGGCGCGCCTTTCGCCCGGATTTGAACCGGACAGCGATGGGCTGGGGGCGGCTGTGACGGAGGGGGCTATCTCCCTTTTCCCGATGAGAACCCCGCCGAAGAATTTGCATAGACAAACCGAAGCCCCGCCGGAGACATTGCGTTCCGCGCGGGGCTTATGGTTTGGGGACCCACAGGTCCTATATGTTCGGCGCAAGGGCCGATAAGTTGTAACGCTGAATTGTATAAGCACCCGGTGCCACTATATCGGCACCTCAAACTCGACCCGGTGGCGTCATGCTGTCAACATCCTCCTGTCCGGTGTTGTCGCTGCCTCGGGAGAGGCGTCGAATGCATCGGATATTGTCGTGACAACCTTCCAATCCCGGTACGCCTCCTTCTTTGTTACAGGTTAATTATCGCCAAGCCGGGGCCAATTGTCAAGAAATTGCCCCTCATCCCAGACAAGCAAAAGGGCGCTCCCTTGGGAGCGCCCTGGTTGGGGTGCGGTGGCGGCCTGGGTTTATCCCACCAGTTCCGGGATCTTTTCCGCCTTGGGGGCGGAGGCGATGAACTCGAATTCCAGCTTGCCGTCCTCACCCACCCGGATGCGGACGATACCGCCCTTGGCGAGGCGGCCGAACAGCAATTCCTCGGCCAGGGGCTTCTTGATGTGTTCCTGGATGACGCGGGCCAGGGGCCGCGCGCCGAAGGCGCGGTCATAGCCCTTCCTGGCCAGCCAGGCGCGGGCCTCGTCGGTCAGTTCGATGGTGACGTCGCGGTCGCCCAGCTGGGTCTCCAGCTGCATGACGAACTTGTCCACCACCTGGGCGACGATGTCCGGAGTCAGGTTGGCGAAGGCGATGGTCGAGTCCAGGCGGTTGCGGAATTCCGGGCTGAACATGCGGTTGATGGCCTCGGAATCGTCGCCTTCCCGGCTCTCGCGCCCGAAGCCGATGGCCGACTTGGCCAGGTCGGCGGCGCCGGCATTGGTGGTCATGATCAGGATCACGTTGCGGAAGTCCACGGTCTTGCCGTTGTGGTCGGTGAGGCGGCCGTGATCCATGACCTGCAGCAGGATGTTGAACAGGTCGGGATGGGCCTTCTCGATCTCGTCGAGCAGCAGCACCGAATGGGGGTGCTGGTCGATGGCGTCGGTGAGCAGGCCGCCCTGGTCGAAGCCCACATAGCCGGGTGGCGCGCCGATCAGCCGCGACACCGAGTGGCGTTCCATGTATTCGCTCATGTCGAAGCGGGTCAGCTCGATGCCCATGATCTTGGCCAACTGGCGGGCCACCTCGGTCTTGCCGACGCCGGTGGGGCCGGAGAACAGGTAGCAGCCGATGGGCTTTTCCGGTTCGCGCAGGCCGGCGCGGGCCAGCTTGATGGCGCTGGCCAGGGCCTCGATGGCCTTGTCCTGGCCGAACACCAGGGTTTTCAGGTCGCGTTCCAGGTTCCTGAGCGCCTCCATGTCGTTGGTGGATACGCTCTTGGGAGGGATGCGGGCGATCTTGGCGACGATCTCCTCCACGTCCCGTACGGTGACCGTCTTGCGCCGCTTGGATTCAGGCAGCAGCATGCGCGACGCGCCAACCTCGTCGATGACGTCGATGGCCTTGTCGGGCAGCTTGCGGTCGGTGATGTACTTGGCCGACAGCTCCACCGCCGCCTTGATGGCCTCGGCGGTATAGCGGACCTTGTGGTGGCTTTCGTAATAGGTCTTGATGCCGTTCAGGATCTTGATGGTATCGGCGATGGACGGCTCGTTGACGTCGATCTTCTGGAAGCGCCGCACCAGGGCGCGGTCCTTCTCGAAGTGATTGCGGAACTCCTTGTAGGTGGTCGAGCCGATGCAGCGGAGCGAGCCCGAGGCCAGGGCCGGCTTCAAGAGGTTCGACGCGTCCATGGAGCCGCCCGAGGTGGCGCCGGCGCCGATCACCGTGTGAATCTCGTCGATGAACATCACCGCGCCGTCGTAATTCTCCAACTCGGTGACCACCGCCTTCAGGCGTTCCTCGAAATCGCCGCGGTAGCGGGTGCCGGCCAGCAGCGAGCCCATGTCCAGCGCGAAGATGGTGGCGTTCTTCAGGACGTCGGGCACCTCGCCGTTGACGATGCGCCGGGCCAAGCCTTCGGCGATGGCGGTCTTGCCGACGCCGGGATCGCCCACGTAGAGGGGATTGTTCTTCGACCGGCGGCAGAGGATCTGGATGGTGCGGTCGATTTCCTCGTCGCGGCCGATCAGCGGGTCGATCTTGCCCTGGGCGGCCTTCTTGTTGAGGTTGATGCAATAGGCGTTGAGCGCCTCCTGGCCCTTCTTGACCACCTTGTCGGGGGCGGCCTCCTCGTCGGCGCCGTGGACGGTGCGGTTCTGGCCGCGGCCCGGCGCCTTGGCGACGCCGTGGCTGATGTAGTTGACGGCGTCGAGCCGGGTCATGTCCTGGCTCTGCAGGAAGTAGACGGCGTGGCTTTCCCGTTCCGAGAACAGCGCCACGATGACGTTGGCCCCGGTGACCTCTTCGCGGCCCGACGACTGGACGTGGATGGCGGCGCGCTGCACCACCCGCTGGAAGCCGGCGGTGGGCTTGGGGTCGGTGCCGCGCGGGGATACCAGTTCCGACAGGTTGGTGTCGATGAACTCGCCCAGGTCGCGCTTCAGCTTGTCGAGATCGACGTTGCAGGCGCGCAGCACGGCGACGGCGTCCTGATCGTCGGTAAGCGCCAGCAGCAGGTGCTCGAGCGTCGCGTATTCGTGGCGGCGCTCCGAGGCGTGGGACAAGGCGCGGTGCAGGCTCTGCTCCAGGTTGCGCGACAGCATAGGGGCCGATCCTTTTTCCAAGGGGAATGCCAGCGGGAGGCGGCTATTCCTTTTCTATCGTACACTGCAGCGGATGCTGGTTCTGGCGCGCCAGGTCCATGACCTGGGTCACCTTGGTCTCCGCCACCTCATATGTGTAAACACCGCAAATCCCGACACCCCGGGTATGGACATTCAGCATGACGCGGGTCGCGTCCTCGCGCGACTTGTTGAAAAAGCGTTCGAGGACATGCACGACGAACTCCATGGGAGTGTAGTCGTCGTTCAGCATCAGAACCTTGTACATGGACGGCTTCTTGGTCTTGGGGCGGGTCTTGATGACCACCCCCGTCTGACCGTCGTCGCCGTTCCGCTTGTCGTTACCGTTCTCGCTCATCCATCGCCTGTGTGCTTGGGCCCTGGTTGCTCTTTACACCCCTATCATATTGGGTGCTGAGGCCCGGCGAAAAGGCCCCATTTGCCGCATGGGGGGAATGCGGCCATGAAAAAAGGCCCGGCGGTTGCCCGCCGGACCTCTTGACGATGGATGGCGGCGACCTTAGGCGGCGGTCTTGGTCAGCTTCTCGACGGCGGCGGCGACCCGGTGGTTGATGGGGGCCAGGGCGTCTTCGACCAGCTTGACCGACTGCTCGGCGAGATGGGTGGATTCGGCCACCAGCTTGTCGACGCCGGCCTTGGTCAGGCCGGTCTGCAGGTCGATGAACTCCTTGACGGTCTTGACCGACAGCAGGGCCTTGGAGGCGGCGACCTGCTCCTCGATGCCGGCCTGGGTCAGGCCGACCACGGCCTTGGAGATGTCCTGCAGGCCCTTGGCCAGGATGTTGCCGGCCTTGACGAAGGCCTCGACGTTCTCCCTGGCCTGGGACAGCACGTCCTCGTAGCCCTTGTAGGCGGCGGTCTGCGCCTTGACGGCGGCCTCGACCTGCTCCTTGCCGATGGCGACGGCCTTGTCGTAGCCCTTGGCGGCGGCTTCGGACGACGCCTTCACCACGCTGTCGACGGCTTCCTTGGAGGTGGCGACGGCGACGTCCACCTGCTCCTTGCCCAGGGCGACGGCCTTGTCGTAGCCCTTGGCGGCCACGTCGGCGGAGGCTTTCACCACGGTCTCGATGGTTTCCTTGGAAACGGCGACGGCGGCCTCGACGTGCTCCTTGGCCGAGGCGACGGCCTTGTCGTAGCCCTTGGCGGCGCTGTCGTAACCCTTGGCGGCGGCGTCGGCCGAGGCCTTCACCACGCTCTCGATGGTTTCCTTCCCGACGGTGACCGCCTCTTCGATGGTCTTGACGGCCTCGGCATGGGCCTTGGCGATCGGGGCCGGAGCCACGGTGGCGGCAACGGAGGCGGCGGCAACGGGGGCCGGAGCCGTGACGGCGGCAACGGGAGCGGGGGCCTTGGTGGCCTTCACCGGAGCGGCGGCGGGGGTGGCGGTCTTGGCGGCGGCCGGCTTGGCCTTGGTGGTGGTCATGGTGGGGACTCCCTGATTGGGCGAGGCGCGAGGCCTGCGGATTCGCGCGGCAGGGGGCAAACAACCCGCCCCATGCTGCATTGCAACATGGGGCGTATCATGCGATCTGGGTAGCAGCGAGTCAATAGGGTATATTGCGCTGCAACATATTCGTAACCGGATATATCCGCCGGCGGGTCAGTACAGGCCGTTCGGCCCCACCTTCAGGGTGAATTCCCCGGTGGCCCCCCGCTGGCGGTCATAGTTGCGGAAAGGATCGACGGGAACGGGGCCGGGCTGGATGATGCCGTCGCGGGCCGGGTCCAGCGCGGCCAGGGCGGCGGGAAAGCGGGCGGCCTGGTAGGCGTCCGAGGGATAGGCCCAGGCGGTGAAGACGTACTTGCCCTGGCGGCAGCTGGCGGCGGTCCAGTAATAGGAGTGGGAGGGCAGTTCCAGTCCCACGGCCGGCGGGCCGAAGGCGCCGGCCTCGCCCAGGGCGGCGGCCAGCCCGTCATAGGCGGCCTGATCCAGGGGGATGTCGGCCTCGTCGGTGCGCCAGGGCGACAGCGGATCATCCAGGGTGATCCGGGCCACGTTGCCCGAGCGGCGCACGCTGGCCTTCAGGGTGCGGGCGGCGGAATCCCACTCGTAGATCCGCACCTGCTGGTCCCACAGGGCGTTGTAGACCAGGCGGAAACGTTCCGGCGATCCCGGGACGCAGGCGGCGGCGATGTCGCCTGCCTCGACGAAGGAGAACCACTGGACCTTGCGGTAGAACGGGTTGCCGATGTCGCCGCCGGTATAGGCGCATCCGGCCAGCAGGGCGAGGGCGGCGGCGATCACGGCGGGTCCGGAACGAGGGGGCATGGCGTATCCACGGGCAGGAGAAGGGGGAGCGGAAAGGAATGCGCCGCAAAAATGGCGGAAATCGGGCGTCCGCGATGCTTTACACGGATTCGCAAAATCTTTAAGGTTTCAGCGATACCCTAAACCAACTCAGTCGCTGAACGGAAGGTCGAGACGTTGCACCTGAGCCGCACCGGATTCCTGAACCGCATTCGCCTGTTCGCCGTCGCCCTGGCCGCCGTCCTGGCGCTGTCGGCCCAGCCGGCCGAGGCCGGGCGCTACGCCTCCATCGTCATCGACGCGGAATCCGGTTCCGTCCTGCACGCCGCCAATCCCGACGCCAAGTCCTATCCGGCATCGCTGACCAAGGTGATGACCCTGTTCCTGCTGTTCGACGAGCTGGATTCGGGGCGCATCCGCCTGGACACCAAATTCACCACCTCGGCCCATGCCGCCGCCCAGTCGCCGTCCAAGCTGGGCCTCGAGCCGGGCGAGAAAATCTCGGTGGAGAGTCTGGTCCTCGCCCTGGTCACCAAGTCGGCCAATGACGCCGCCGTGGTGGCGGCCGAGGGCATCGGCGGCACCGAGGCGCATTTCGCCCAGATGATGACCCGCAAGGCCCAGGCGCTGGGCATGCGCAGCACGGTCTACCGCAACGCCTCGGGGCTGCCGGACCTGTCGCAGGTCTCCACGGTGCGCGACCAGGCGCTGCTGGGCCGCGCCCTGATCCGCCAGCATCCCGGCTACTACAAGTATTTCTCCACCCGCCAGTTCGTCTATGACGGCCAGCCCATCAACACCCACAACCGGCTGATGCTGCGCTACAACGGCGCCGACGGCATCAAGACCGGCTATATCCACGCCTCGGGCTTCAACCTCATCTCGTCGGCCAAGCGCGACGGCCAGCGCGTCATCGGCGTGGTGTTCGGCGGCAGCACCGCCGCGTCGCGCGACAAGCACATGGGCCAGCTGCTCGACAAGGGCTTCGCCAGGCTGCGCAAGGGCGGGGGCGTCGAGATGGCCGAGGCCGGCCACGACGACCTGCCCGACCTGGACGAATTGGTGGCCGCCGCCCAGGCGGCCAAGGCCCCGGCCAAGCCTTCGGCCAAGGCGGCCAAGCCCGCCCCCGCCAAGAAGGTGGCCATGCGGGCCCCGGCCCGTGCCGCCGCCGCCGATGACGACGACGATGAGGATGCGGTGGGCGATGCCGATCCGGCCAGCTGGGCCATCCAGGTGGGAGCGTTCGGCGAGTACCGGCCGGCCCACAAGGCGGCCAGCGACGCCGCCAAGAAGCTGGGCGGCCTGGTCTCCAAGGCTTCCATCGACATCGACAAGACGGGCAAGGGCGCCAAGACCGTCTATCGCGCCCGCATCTCCGGTTTCACCGAGGACCAGGCCCGCGCCGCCTGCAAACGCCTGGGCAAGGCCGGAAAGGCCTGCAAGCCGGTCAACCCCAACGCCTGATCAATTCCGCCAGCCGGCCATCAGGGCGCGGATGCGGGCCAGGGCGGCCCGCTTGTGGCGCCGGCGCCAGGTCTCCAGCCGCCATTCCTCGCGGCCGGCGGCGACCTCCGGGCGGCAGAGATAGGTCTCGGCCGCCGTTTCGCTTCCGTCCGCCCGGCGCACCGTCAGCATCCCCGCCCGGTATTCCGCTCCCTCGTAGTGATCGAGGCGGCGACGGTCGTTCCCGTCCAGCCCGTGGGCCAGCAGGCCGTCCACTCCGCCGGTGGGGTGGGGCGTCAGCATGGGATAGGTGCGTCCGGCGATGGCCACCCGCCGCCAGCCCGCCAGCCGGGCCGGCTCCATGGAATCCGGCGCCAGCCGCCGGCCCAGCACGGCGGCCAGCACATCCCCGTCCATCAGGGTGCCGAAGAAGAACATGGGCATGCTGCGGGGGGGAACGGGCGGCAACGGCGACCTCCGGGCGGAAAAACGCCGCAGGATAGCGCCGCCGGGCTCAGTCGGGAAGGTTCCTGGCCCGCTCGATGAGTATGCCGAAAGCCTCGGTGAAGGTCAGCAGGGTGTCCTGAACCGGCGGGGTGAAGAAATTGGGGATGGCGGCCCCGAAGATGACGAAGCCCTGGAGATGCCCGTCCATGCTGATGGGGGCGGTCATGCTGGAACGGCTGTCCGAGGCGCGGGCCTCGTCGGTGTGGCAGCGTCCCTCGTCCCCGAAAGCCGCCATGTCGGCGATGATCCGGGGTTCGTGGCTGTCGGCCAGCAATACCAGAGACGGCGCGTCGGTCATCTCGACCTCGGTCACCTCCGGCGCTCCGACGGCGTCGCTGTTGCAGGGGAAGGCCCACAGCATGTCGTACTGGGGATCGTAGACCGACAGCGAGACGTGGCGCAGGGGGGCGAAGCCGGGCAGGTCGCGGATCATGGCGTGCAGACGCCGGGCCGGCTCGTGCAGCCACGCCACCATCCGGTCCATGGAAGGACCGTTCCCCGGAAGGCCGGAAAGGGCCGGAGACGGATGGGCGGTAAAGGAGGCGTTTGCATTCATGTTTGCAGACTAACCCCAGCGCCGGGCTGAGGAAAGCGACGACTTTATACAGATCGTGATGCTTTCGGATCGGTCGGGCGCGGTTCCGGACATGGGGCTGGATGGCCCGCCATATGCTTTGGCATGCATCCCAAAGAAGGCCGGCGCGGCGGTAGCCGTTCCCTGTCGGCGGAGCGATGGAATCGTAACCCGCGGGGGCGCTCGATAATCCGACGATGGCGCGAATCCGGCCGGCAGGCGGTGGCGCGGGTCCTTGGTCCATGACGGGCTCCGTTCTCGGTCCAGGCCTCATTCCATGGTATTAGTGGTGGTATAGGTGGAGACGCGCCCGAAATGTGGCTATCGCCGACCATATGTAACGATGCCGCGGGTCCGGATTGTCCTGGGGCCAAGCCCGTATTGAAAAGCGGCGGCGCGCGGCCGATACTCTTGCCTGGGGACGGGCGTTGGCGACGGGTTCGTGAATGATGGACGTGATCGACGGCGGCTTGGCCCGCGTTTCCCTGTTCTCCGGTCTGGGCGAGGCGGCGCTCGGCGATATCGAGGCGCGCTGCAACTGGGCGCGGGTGCCCTCGGGCAGCCAGATCTTCGACAAGGACAGCGACACGCTGGAAGTCTACTTCGTCGTCGAGGGGGCGGTGCGCATCCTGACCTCCGGGGCCGACGAGCGCGAGGTCGCCCTGGCCGACGTCATCGCCGGCAATTACTTCGGCGAACTGGCGGCCATCGACGGCATGAAGCGTTCGGCCCGGGTGGTCGCCACCAAGGACACGCTGCTCGCCTCGCTGGAAGGCGGCGCCTTCCTCGAACTGATGCGCCAGTATCCGCCCATCGCCATTCAGGTGGTCGAGCGCCTGACCCGCATCGTCCGCAGCCTGGACAGCCGGGTGGCCCAGCTTTCCACCCAGAACGAGAGTCAGCGGGTCTGGGGGGAGATCCTTCGCCTCGCCCAGCCCGACCCGGCCAAGCCGGAATCGTGGCAGATCGCCGACCTGCCCAATCACAAGGAAATCGCCGCCTGGGCCGGTACCACCCGCGAAAAGGTGGCCCAGGCCATCGGCGAACTGGCCCGCGAGGGTGTGGTGCGCCGCCGCTCCATGGGACTGGTCATCTGCGACCTGCCCCGTCTGCAGCTGATGGCGGCGGCGCGTGGCGCGGCGTGAGCCGCAAAGCCCCTAAAATTTGAACCAATCCATAACAATAAAACTTTCGTCTCTGTGCGACTCTTCACAGAAGGCATCGGTATGGTGTGGCATATTTTGTCTCACGAGATAGAGGGCGGGAAACAAGACGCAGTCTGGGCCTAAAGCTCTCGAACGGAAGCGATGAAGACAATCAGAGTTTCCGGAACACAATTCAAGGAGATGAAAAATGTTC
>NZ_AONQ01000073.1 GCF_000342045.1 Paramagnetospirillum caucaseum
ACGCTGGAGCAGATGCGCCGTCTGCCTAAATGTCCTTGATTTAGCCGCAATGCCGTCCCAAAGCCGACATCATGCCCGGGCATGATGTTCTCCATGGCCTCTCCGACCGGCGGAGGGGGCTTTGGTGGAGAAAGAGGATGGCCTACCCCCTGTTCGACAGCGGCTATACCCTGTGGGCCGCCGACCTGGAGACCCGCCTGAGGGACCAGCTGGGCAGTTCGGCCCGTGCCCTGGGCATCGATCCGCGCCTGCTGCTGGACAGCTATTATTCGGGCTATACGGTGACCGCCGCCCTGGCCCTGGTCGCCTCGCGCTATCCCGCCGCCGGCCTCTGACCCCGGCATCGTCTTTGCCGCCTTTCGTCATTTTGCCGCCGGCCAATCCATATCCGGGGTTGACTGGGGGCGCCGGGCACGGCGTCATACTGCAAAAGACTAGAGCGCTGAGCCTCAAGTATGAGGGGCGGCGCTCATGCGAGCATTGAGCGAGCGGCCAAGGGCGCGGAGACGCCCGCCCGGCGAGGGCAAGACAAATAAAGCTAAGGCGTGATGCGCATTTAAGGCATCACGCTTTAAAATAGAGACCGGTCGAGGAGGGGTGTCCGTGGCGGTGAAGTGGCGAGGCCCGTTTCCGTGGCTCGCGGCGGCGTTTGCCGCCGATGTGGCGGTCACCGTCGCGGCGGGATATTTCATGTCCCAGGGGGTGGTCGACCGCGAGGAATTGACCGCCCTGGTGATGGTCTCGCTGGCCGGAGCGGCTTTCCTGTTCGCCGTGTCGTGGAAAGCCATCGACTTCCTGGTGGTGCGTTCCATCAAGAAGATGGCCGCCGAGGTCCGCGCCATCGCCTATGGCACCGGCGGGCGCGACCGTATCGATCCCGAGCGCTATTTCATCATCGCGCCGCTGCCCGAGGCGGTGAACGAGGTCTGCTCGCGCATGGTCAAGGCCCGCATCGAGCTGGCCGAGGGGCTGTCCGCCGCCACCCGCAAGTCCGAGGAGAATTCCAACCGGCTGGCCGCCATCCTCAACGACCTGCACGAGGGCGTGGTGGTGTGCAATCAGCGCCACCAGCTGGTGCTCTACAACCAGGTGGCCTTCGACATGCTGCGCGAGACGGCGGAGCTGGGGCTGGGCCGCTCGCTGTTCGAGACCGTCGCCCGCGAACCGGTGATGCACATGATGGACATCCTGGGCAACCGCGGCGGCGGCGGCGAGCGCGGTCTGCCGTTCCTGGCCGGCACCACCGATGACCGTATGCTGCTGCAGGGCCGCATGACCCTGATCCGCAATGACGAGGGCGCGGTGACCGGCTATGTGGTCACCCTGGTGGATGCCGGGCCGCAATTGTCGGCCCTGGCCGGCCGCGAGGCGCTGCTGCGCGAGGTGGCCGAGGACGTGGAGATGCCGCTTCGGCGCATGCTGCTGTCGGCCGGCGATCCCAACACCATCCGCCACGAATGCATGGCCATCTCCGACGCCATCAAGCGGGTGACCAAGGGCTATCACGCCATGCTGGCCGGCTGGTGGCCCATGGCCGACATCAACTCCACCGAATTGCTGTCCTTCGTCGCCTCGCGCCTGGGCGGGGGGATGAACGCCACCGTGGTGGGGCTGCCGGTGTGGCTGCACGGCGATTCCCATTCCCTGGTGATGGCCATCGAATCCCTGGTCTGGCGTGTCGCCGACCGCAGCGGCGCCACCCAGTTCGACCTGTCGGGCGGCAGCGACGACCACGGCGCCTGGATCGGGTTCGCCTGGGAGGGCGAGGTGGTCGAGCAGGCCCAGTTGGACCGCTGGCTGGCCCAGCCGCTGGTGGCGCTGGGCGGCATGACGGTCAAGGACGTGCTGGAGCACCATGCCGGGGCGGAACTGGTCCGCGACCGCCGCGACGGCGGCGGCGCCCTGCGCATTCCCATGCGCAAGGGGGTGGAGCGGCACGGCCACGGCCGTCAGGTGCTGCCCGGCCGTCCCGAGTTCTACGACATGACCCTGCTGGAGCAGTCGCGCGACACCGGCGCCATGGGCTCGCGGCCGCTGCGCTCGCTGACCTTCGTGGTGTTCGACACCGAGACCACCGGGCTGCATCCCTCCCAGGGCGACCAGATCGTCTCCATCGCCGGGGTGCGCATCGTCAACGGCAGGATCCTGTCGGGCGAGAGCTTCAACCGCATCGTCAATCCCGGCCGGCCCATTCCGGCGGAATCCATCCGCTATCACGGCATCACCGACGAGATGGTGGTCGACAAGCCGCCGGCCGGGGTGGTGCTGCCCCAGTTCCGCTCCTATGTGGCCGATGCGGTGCTGGTGGCCCATAACGCGGCCTTCGACCTCAAGTTCCTGCGCATGCGGGAGAGTGACATGGGTGTCCGTTTCGACAGCCCGGTGCTGGACACCATGATCCTGTCAAACTTCCTGGACGGGCCGGAAGCCGGGCATTCCCTCGACGATATCTGCGAGCGCTACGCCATCGAGATCACCGACCGCCATACGGCGCTGGGCGATGCCATGGTGACGGCGGCGGTGCTGCTGCGCCAGATCGAGGCGCTGGAGGGCAGGGGCATCCACACCCTGGACGACGCGGTCAAGACGCTGGACATCGCCATGATCCTGCACGAGCGGCAAAGGGTCCTGTAGGGCGGGCTCCCTCAGCCGCCGACGCCGCAGACGAATTTCAGCGTCTTGAGGCGGCCGAACGCCCATTTCAGGCGCGAACGGGTGCGCTTGTCGAAGCGCTTGGGGTCGATCCTGGTCGAGGCGGGGATCTGCTGGGCGATGTCGGCCAACTGCTGCTCCAGGATGACGCGCAGCACGATCTCGCGCACTTCCATGAAGTCGCGCAGGTCGTCCTCATGCAGCGCGCCGGCTTCCTTCAGCGCCGCGAAGCGCTCGTCGGTGCCGGTGGCTGGGACATGGGCGCGGATGGCCCGCATGCGCGCCGCGCTGACCAGGGGCAACAGACCGAACTTCTTGGCGTTGAGGCGCCCCTGCTTGGTGACGAAATTACCGAACAGGCCGATGGAGCCGTCCATGCCCGCCACGTTCTGGGCGAGATAGCGCAGGAAGAACGCCGATTGCGAGGCCTTCTCCATGGCCATGTGCCGCAATTCCTCGGCCAGGGCGCGGTCGCCCCACACCGGCTGGAAGTCGTAGAAGATGTCGCAATACATCACGGTCTGGTTCTCGACCGAGAAGACCCAGTTGTGGACCTCGTCGCGCCACTCCTCCAGGCTCTTGCGCCACCTGGACTCGCGGGCCATGACGTTGCCGTCGCAGAACGGGATGCCGGCCCTGTTCAGGGTTTCGTTGAGGCGCTTGCCCAGTTCGGCGAACCAGGGGTCGTCGGAGGGCTTGCCGCCATGGACGATGGCGTTGTCCTGGTCGAAGGCCAGCAGGCTTTCGCCCCGTCCGCCCGAGCCGAGGATCAGCACGGCGTAGCGGGCCGGGGCCGGCCCCCAGCCGTCGTCCAGCAGCGACTGCTCGGCCAGTTCGGCGGCCCGCGCGGTAAGGTCGCGCAGCACCAGGGCGATGACCGAGGCGATGTTGCGCGCAGTCACCCCTTCGCCCAGCAGGCCCCTGGCCAGCTTGGGCAGGTTGGCCATCACCGCCTTCATCTCGTCGGGATTGGCGGCGCTTTCCGCCGAATCGCCCAGCACCAGCGCCTCGGTGGCGCGGACCTTGAGCAGGGCGCGGCCGGTGACCATGCCCAGCGGCCGGTTGTCGGAATCCACCACCACCAGGTGCCGGAGGCCGAGTCGGGTCATGCGGGCCAGCGCCACATAGACATAGGCGTCGGCCGGCACGGTGGCCACCGGCTTGGTCATGGTCTGGTCCAGGGTCTGTTCCAGACCGGCCGGGCCGCTGTTGGACAGGATGCGCAGCAGGTCGCGCTCGGTGAAGATGCCCAGCGTGCGCCCCTCGGCATCGATGCCGACGATGGACGACACCCGGGCCTCGTACATGCGGTGCACCGCGTCGTTCAGGCTGAGCGAGGCCAGGGCGGTCAGCACCGGGGTGCTCATCACCTCGCGCAGGCGGTGGCGATAGGGAAAACTGTCGATGCGGGCCAGGGCGGCAATGTCATTCATGGCGCGTGTACGATAGTGGCGGAGGTGGAAAATTCAACCTATTTCGCCCCGGAAAGGGGGGCTGCGGAGAAAGTCTAAATGTGGCCGACAATTCTCTCCGAGAACACGCTAGGGTGTTTACTCTAGGTGGATCGGGCCACACCATAGGGTAGGTTGCAAGATGTCAAATGACATTTTCTGTAAACTGAGCAGAAACTAAAAGGGAATTTAGCGTCGTCTTGAGAAAAGCTGATGAAGGTTCGAAACGAATACCTGATTTCTCATTATAATAACCTATTGAATAAATCAGGTGCTTTCGGTTGGTGTTGACGCCAAAGGAGCCGGATGTTAATGAGGTCCGTCGCCTCAGGCAAGCTGCGGGCGTATGACGCGTACGCATAGGTGCCCTGGTGCGCCTGCACGCTTCTAAGTGCTGAATCCGGCAACAAGACCGGGAGCTGAAAACAACGATCGCCGGACCCGTCCGGGGGGCGGCGATGACAAAGTGGAGGGTCAAAGTGAGCTCACATAACGCACCTTCGGCCGCGAATCTCGCGAGCGCCGAACACATTCGGAACAATCCGAAGTTCAAGGAACTGGTTGCCAAGCGCAACGCCTTCGCATGGACGCTGTCGGCGATCATGCTGATCATCTATTTCGGCTTCATCCTGATCATCGCCTTCAACAAGGCGTGGCTCGGCAGCCTGCTGTCGGCCGCCGGCGTGACCACCATCGGCTTCCCGATCGGCGTGGGCGTCATCCTGTCGGCCATCGCGCTGACCGGTGTGTACGTCTACCGCGCCAATGGCGAGTTCGACGAAATGAACCGCCAGATCATCGAGGAATCCCGCTGATGAAGACGACCAAGACCGCAATCGCGTCCGCGCTCGCCTTCGGCGGCACGGCGCTCCTGGCCACCGCCGCCCTGGCGGCCGGTGCCGACATGGGCGGCGCCCAGAAGCAGGCCACCAACTGGCACGCCATCGTCATGTTCGTGATCTTCGTGGGCGCGACGCTGGGCATCACCTACTGGGCGGCCAAGCGCACCAAGACCGCCGCCGACTTCTACGCCGCCGGCGGTGGCATCACCGGTTTCCAGAATGGTCTGGCCATCGCGGGCGACTACATGTCGGCCGCCTCGTTCCTGGGCATTTCCGCCCTGGTCTACGGCTCGGGCTATGACGGCCTGATCTTCTCGGTGGGCTGGCTGGTCGGCTGGCCGATCATCCTGTTCCTGATCGCCGAGCGTCTGCGCAACCTGGGCAAGTACACCTTCGCCGACGTGTGCGGCTACCGCTTGTCCCGTACGCCGATCCGCACCTTTGCGGCCACCGGCTCGCTGATCGTGGTGATCTTCTATCTGATCGGCCAGATGGTCGGTGCCGGCCAGCTGATCAAGCTGCTGTTCGGCATGGACTACATCTACGCCGTGATGATCGTCGGCGCGCTGATGATGGTCTACGTCACCTTCGGCGGCATGGTCGCCACCACCTGGGTGCAGATCATCAAGGCCTGCCTGCTGCTCGGCGGCGCCACCTTCATCGCCTTCGGCGTGATGGCCAATTTCGGCTTCTCGTTCGAGGCGATGTTCGTCAAGGCCATCGAGGTCCATCCCAAGAAGGTTGCGATCATGGCGCCGGGCGCCCTGGTCACCAACCCGGTGGACGCCATCTCGCTGGGCATGGCCCTGATGTTCGGCACCGCCGGTCTGCCCCATATCCTCATGCGCTTCTTTACCGTTCCCGATGCGCGTGAAGCCCGCAAGTCGGTGTTCTACGCCACCGGCTTCATCGGCTACTTCTACATCCTGACCTTCATCATCGGCTTTGGCGCCATCACCATGGTGGCCACCAATCCCGAGTACCTGACCAAGGGCCTCGGCTCCCTGGACCTGAAGGGCGGCAACAACATGGCCGCGGTGTGGCTGGCCCACGCCATCGGCGGCAACCTGTTCCTCGGCTTCATCTCGGCCGTGGCCTTCGCCACCATCCTCGCGGTGGTGTCGGGCCTGACCCTGGCGGGCGCGTCGGCGATCTCGCACGACCTGTACGCCAGCGTCATCATGCACGGCCAGGCCACCGAGGGTAAGGAAGTGACCGTCTCCAAGATCGCCTCCATCGGTCTCGGCATCGTCGCCGTGCTGCTGGGCCTGATCTTCGAGAAGCAGAACGTGGCGTTCATCGTGGCGCTCACCTTCTCGGTCGCGGCCTCGGCCAACTTCCCGGTTCTGGTGCTGTCCATGTTCTGGGGCGGCCTCACCACCCGTGGCGCCGTGCTCGGCGGCATCATCGGCCTCTTGATGTCGGTGATCATGGTGGTGCTGTCCAAGGCGGTGTGGGTGCAGAGCTTCGGCTTCAAGGAAGCCCTGTTCCCGTTCGCCTATCCGGCCCTGTTCTCCGTGCCGGCGGCCTTCTTCTTCTCGTGGCTGTTCTCGATCATGGACAACAGCCCGCAGGCTCAGGCCGAACGCGCCGCCTACGAAGCCCAGTCCATCCGGTCCGAGACCGGCCTGGGTGCCGAAGGCGCCGCCAGCCACTAAGGCCGGCTCAAGCAACATACTTTCTGACTGGGCCGCCGGATTTTCCGGCGGCCCTTTTCTTTTGTCCGGGAGGGGCGGGCGCCACGTCCGATCCCGCCGTCATGGCGGGGATTTCACACGGAGAAGGCGGATAAACCACCAAGGCCCCAAGGACACCAAGAGGGCGGAGGCAATGATGCGGCAGCGTCTCTTTCCGTCTTGGCCGGGTCAAGTCCGGGCGCGACGAGAGACGGGAAAATCCTCTTGTCCTGGCGGTGAAGCGGCTCCCTTGCCGGGGGCGGCGGCCTCAGCGCAGCAGGATCACCGCCATCATCACCGAGCCGAAGACGATGCGGTACCAGGCGAAGGGGGTGAAGCCGTGGCGCCCGACGAAGCCGATGAAGCCCCGCACCACCACCAGGGCAGAGAAGAACGCCGCCACGAAACCGATGGCGATCAGGCCGATGCCGTCGAAGGAGATGGACGCCCAGTTCTTGTACAGGGCATAGGCCGAGGCGCCGCACATGGTGGGAATGGCCAGGAAGAACGAGAACTCGGCGGCGGCCCGGCGGTCGAGGCCGAGCAGCATGGCGCCCAGGATGGTGGCGCCGGCCCGCGACACGCCGGGGATCATGGACACCAGCTGGCAGGCGCCCACCCCCAGGGCCAGGGCGGGGGACATGTCCTCGATGTCGTGGATGCGGGCCCGCTTGGCCAGACGTTCGATGACCAGGATGGCGATGCCGCCCACCACCAGGGCCACGGCGGCCACCAGGGGGGAGTCGAGCATCTGCCGGATGTATTTGTAGGCCACGGCGCCGACCACGGCCGACGGCAGGAAGGCCAGCAGGACATTGCGCACGAAGGCGAAGGAGCGGGGTTGGCCCAGGGTGGTGGCCACGTCCCACAGCCGGATGCGGAATACCCAGCACACCGCCAGGATGGCGCCTAGCTGGATGACGATCTCGAAGGTCTTGCCCGATGAGCCCTCGAAGCCCAGCAAGTCGCCCACCAGCATGAGATGGGCCGTGCTGGACACCGGCAGGAACTCGGTGAGTCCCTCGACGATGCCGAGGAGCAGGGCTTCGATCACGGCGAGCATGGCTGATCCATCCTGGGTTGCTTCGGGCCTGGGGTGCTTCGGGCGCGGATCATGGGGGGGGATCGGCGTTTTCGCAACCGCTAAACATATGTCGCCCAGCAGGCTTGCCGCCGGCGGCGACATGACCTAAGACTCGTGGTCGGACCAATTCCAGTTCGGAACAGGTGGGGTGATGTCTCTGATCGAGTGGGACCCGTCGTTCAGCGTCGGCTCGGCCCGCATGGATGCCGACCACCAGAAGCTCATATCCCTGCTCAACCGCCTGTACGACGCCTGGCACGGCGGCGAAAGCATCGCCGAACTGGGCTGGCTGTTCGACGAATTGCTGGCCTATGCCGACACTCATTTCGCCGCCGAGGAGATGGCGCTCAGGTCGCGCGACTATCCCCGCCTGGACAAACAGGTGGCGGACCATGCCCGGCTGAAGGATTCGGTGGTGGCCTTCCGCGACCGCCATCTGGCCGGCGAGACGCCCGACGCCCTGACCACCGAGATGACCGCCTTTCTCAAGGCCTGGTTGCTGGAGCACATCCTGGGCGAGGACATGCTCTACCGCACCTATTTCAAGGGCGAGTGACTCACCCCACCGTCAGCACGATCTTGCCGCGCACATGGCCGGTGCGCGACAGGTCCAGGGCCTCCGCCGCGCGGGACAGCGGCATCTCGACGATCTCCGGCACCCTGAGGACGCCCTGCTCGGCCAGCCCGGCGAGGCGGCGCAGATGGCCGGCATCGGGCTTGACGAACACGTACTTGCAGCGGATTCCCAGCCGCTCGGCCAACTCCCTGTCGGTCTTGTCGGTGATGGAGACCAGGATGCCGCCCGGCTTCACCGTCTGGTAGGAGCGGGTCAACACCTCGCCCCCCACCGTGCCGAATACCATGTCGACACCCTCTGGACACAGGGCGCGGGTGGCGGCGACGAAGTCCTCGGCCGAGTAGTCGATGACGTGGTCGGCGCCCAGGGCGCGGACGTAATCGTGGTTGGCGGCCTTGGCGGTGGCGATCACCGTCGCGCCCACCCATTTGGCCATGGGCACGGCGAAGCCGCCGACGCCGCCCGCCCCGGCATGGATCAGTACGCTGTGGCCCGGCCGCAACTGGGCCACCTCCAGCATGGATTGCCAGGCGGTCAGCGCCGCCAGCGGCACGGTGCAGGCCTGGGCGAAGGTGAGATTGGCCGGCATGCCAGCCACCCCGTCGGCGGTCATCACCACGTATTCGGCATAGGTGCCCCACTGGATGTCGGGCTTGCGGCAGAATGACCACACCCGCTCGCCCAGCGACAGGCCGGCGACGCCGTCGCCCAGGGCGGCAATGGTGCCGGCGGCGTCCCAGCCGGGGATCAGCGGGAACTTGCAGGGAAACAGGCGTGCCAACCCACCCTCGCGGATCTTCCAGTCCACCGGATTGACCCCGGCGGCATGGACGCGGATCAGCACCTCGCCGGGACCGGGCGACGGCGTTTCGATCTCGGCGAGGCGCATCACCTCGGAGCCGCCGAACCGGTCGCAGAGGATGGCTTTCATGGTGGCACTCCTTCCTGCCGGGGCGGGAGCCCCAGCCCCGTATTGCCTCAGGCTCCGGCCTCCCGCAGCTTGAACCGCTGTACCTTGCCGGTGGCGGTGCGGGGAATGGTTTCCAGGAAACGGACGTTGCGTGGGCATTTGAAGATGGCCAGCTTGGCGCGCAGGCTCTCGACGATGCGGGTTTCCAGGATGGGCTCGTGCTCGCCCGGCTCGGCCACGGCGTAGAGCACCAGACGCACCAGCCCGTCCTCGTTGGGAATGCCCACCGCCACCGCGTCGGCGACGCCGGGGACCATCAGGGCGGCTTCCTCCACCTCGGCGGGGCTGACCCACTGGCCGGAGACCTTGATCATGTCGTCGGAGCGCCCCTGCGGGCTCCACCAGCCCTCGGAATCCATGCTGAACACGTCGCCGGTCTTCCACCAGCCGTCCTTCAGCACCCGCTGGGTGACGTCGGGGCGGTTGTGGTAGCGGCGGAACAGGGAATCCATGCGCACCCACAGGTCGCCGGGGGTGTCGGGGGCGGTGATGACCTCGCCCGCGGGGGTGCGCAGCTGCGCCTCGGCCCAGGGCAGCGGCCGGCCGCAGGCGCCGGGCTTCATGGCCGCCGGAGTGCTGGCGATGAACAGGAACAGCGCCTCGGTGGCGCCGATGCCTTCCAGCATCAGGCCGCCGGTCTCCTCCATCCAGCGGCGGCACAGCTCGGCCGGCAGGTTTTCGCCCGCCGAGACCCAGGTGCGCACGCCCCGGAAGGCTTCCGACGACGCCAGGCCGTCCTTCAGCATGATGCGGTAGAGGGACGGCACCGAAAGCACCACCTTGGGCCGCGTCCGCTCGATGACCTCGGCTGCGGCGGCGGCATCGGGCCAGCCGCGGTGCAGCACCAGGGTGCCGCCGCAGCGCAGCGCGCCGATCAGGCAATGGCCCAGGGGATAGGCGAAGAACAGCTTGGAGGTGGAGAAGATGCGGTCGCCGGGCAGGAGGCCCAGATTCTCGCGCACATGGCGCTCGCCCATCGGAATGGAGCCGTGGACGTGCACGGCGCCCTTGGGTTGGCCGGTGGTGCCCGAGGTGTACATCCACAGGGCGGAATCCTCGGCATTCATGTCGGCCGAGGCCAACTGGTCGGAGGCGCCCTCCAGGAAGGCATTGAAGGAATCGCTGGTCACCAAGCGGGCCGGGGCGCGGGCCAGCGCCAGGGATTCGGCGGCCAGATCCTTCAGCGTCTCCTCGGCCAGCAGCAGCGGCGCGCCGCTGTCGCCCAGGGCATGGGACAAATCCTTGGCCGCCAGGCGGGTGTTGAGCGCCACCGCCACCAGTCCGGCCTTCATGGCGCCCAGATAGGCGGCGACCAGTTCGGGACCGTCGTCGAGCAGCAGCAGGACCGGTTGCTGGCGCTTGGCGCCGGCGGCCAGCATGGCGTTGCCGTAGCGGCAGGCCAAGCGGTTCAGCTGGTCATAGGTCAGGGTCTGCCCGCCGCAGATGATGGCAAGACTCTCCCCGCGGCCCGAGCCGAGGCTGGGACCCAGAATTTCGTCGGCAGCGTTCATGGGAATATTCCAAAAAAAGGGGCGAGCCGCCGGAGCGGCCCGCCCATATCGACGTCTGACTACTCGATCAGGACCCAGTCACCGTTCTTGATCTCGACCATCTTGAAGGATTCGAGACCCAGACCCATGTGGTCGGTCGGCGAGTAGGTGTAGATGCCGGTGGTGGCGACGAAGTCCTTGGTCTGCTCGATGGCGTCGCGGACCTTGGCCTTTTCGGTGGAACCGGCCCGCTTGAAGGCGTCCATGGCCATCATCAGGGCGTCGAGGCCGTGACCGGGCAGCGGGCTGACTTCCAGCGGCTTGTTGCGCTCCTCGTATTCCTTCTTGAAGTCCATCACGATCTTCTTCTGGCGATCGCTGGGCGACAACTGCTCGGCCACCGCCTGGGCGCCGGCCGGCAGGCGGGTGCCGTCGGCGGCGGTGCCGACCAGACGCAGGAACTCCTTCGAGGCCACGCCATGCGACTGATAGACCGGCAGCGTGAGGCCCATCTGCTTCAGGTTCTTGGTGGCGACGGCGGGGCCGGTGCCGGTGCCGAAGATGAACAGGGCCTGGACGCCGGCCATGCCGCGGATCTTGGTCAGCTGCGGGGTGACGTCGGGGTCCTTGGGCGAGTAGACCTCGTCGATCAGGATTTCGACGCCGTACTGGGGAGCCAGCTTGACCGTCTGGTCATGGCCGGACTTGCCGAAGCCGACGTTCTCGGACAGCAGGGCGATCTTGGTCAGGCCGCGCTTCTTCAGGTCGGCCAGCACCTTCTCGGCGGCCAGCCGGTCCGATTGCGGGAACTTGAAGGTCCACTTGCGCACCGGGTCGCCGATGGCGGTGCCGCCGCCCAGCGACATGTACGGAATCTCGGCACGCTCGATCAGGCCGAGCACCGCCATGGAGGTGGGCGTGCCCGACCCGCCGATGATGATGTCCACCTTGTCGTTGTCGATCAGGCGCTTGACGAAGGTGGCGGCCTTTTCCGGCTCGGACCCGTCGTCGTAGATGATGGCTTCGATCTTGCGCCCCAGCACGCCGCCCTGGGCGTTGAGCTTGTCGATCATGTAGTCGAACGTGCGCTTCTGGGGGTCACCCATGGGCGACATCTGTCCGGTGACCGACAGGAACATGCCGATCTTGATGGGCTCGGCCGCCATGGCGGTGGTCGCCGCGCAGACACTCGTCATCACCGCCAGGGCAGCCCCGGCCGTACGCTTCCAATTCATGAAGTTTCCTCCCACTTCGTATGATTTATCCAGGCGAATCACTTCTTATTTTTGTCGGTATTGTAGTACCGAATTGCAGGAAAGCGAAGTCCGAAAAGTGCGCCGGCGCGGCTTGACGCCGTCTCAGGCTGAGCGCACCATCGGAAGCATAACAAAGAAATGGGGGGCGTGGATCATGAACTCCAAGCCCAAGGCCGGAAACGGCACGCGCATATCGGATCAGGTCACCGACCGGATTCTCGCCCGCATCGCCTCTGGGGAATGGGGACTCGGCCATCGCCTGCCGGGCGAACGGCAATTGGCCGAGACGATGGGGGTCAGCCGCGTCTCCATCCGCGCCGCGCTGCAATCCCTGAAGACCCAGGGGCTGCTCGACGCCGTCCAGGGCGGCGGCACGCGGGTGATCGCCACCTCGGCGGCCATGGACCCCGGCATGCTGGAACTGGTGCGGGTCAACCGCGACAACCTGCACGATCTGGCGGAGATCCGGGCTATTCTCGAGGCCTGGGCGGTGGGGCGCGCCGCGCTGAACCGCAGCGAGGCCGATCTGGCCGACTTGGCCCGCATCATGGCGGCCACCGAGGCCGACATGGCCGGCGGCGCCCACAAGAGCGAGAACGACGTCTGCTTCCATCTGGCCATCGCCAAGGCGTCGGGCTCGGGCATCTATCTCCACATCATGGCGGTGATCCGCGGCATCCTGCATCAGATGGTCGATTACCACCGCTACCAGCTGTTCCCCTCGCACGAGGACGACCGGATCATCCTGGGTCAGCACCGCGCCATCTTCGAGGCGGTCAAGGCCAAGGACCCGGCGGCGGCCGAGGCGGCCATGCGGGCCCATCTGGGCTTCGTGCTGACCCGTTATTCCCGCCAGGCGTTGTAATGCCGGAAATCCGTCACGACGTGGAATCATGGGCGTGGTTGCCGCCTTCGGCGCCTCTGCTATGCTGCGCCTGGGAAAACCATGGGGATTCACATGCGACGCGCACGTAATGCGAAGATCATCGCCACCTTGGGTCCGGCCTCCTCGACGCCCGAGGCCATCGAGAGCCTGTTCCTGGCCGGAGCCGACGTCTTTCGCCTGAATTTCAGCCACGGCAGCCACGACGACCACAAGAACCGCATCTTCACCATCCGCGAACTGGAAAAGAAGGTGAAGCGGCCCATCGCCATCCTTGCCGACCTGCAGGGGCCGAAGCTCCGCGTCGGTGATTTCGAGGGTGGCCGCGCCCGGCTGGAAGCCGGCGCCGCCTTCCGCCTGGACATGGAGGATGCGCTGGGCACCGCCGCCCGCGCGCCGCTGCATCATCCCGAGGTGTTCGCGGCGCTCAAACCCGGCAGCGAACTGCTGATCGACGACGGCAAGCTGCGCCTGACCGTCGAATCCTGCGGCGCCGATTTCGCCGAGACCCGCGTGGTGGTGGGCGGCGAGGTTTCCAACCACAAGGGCGTCAACGTCCCGGGCGTCATGCTGCCCATCTCGCCGCTGACCGAGAAGGACCGCCGCGACCTGGAATTCGCCGTGGAGATGGGGGCCGACTGGATCGCCCTCAGTTTCGTCCAGCGTCCCTCCGACGTGCAGGAGGCCCGGCGCCTGATCGGCGGCTATGTGGGATCGCGGGTGCGCATCCTGTCCAAGCTGGAAAAGCCCTCGGCCATCGAGCACCTGGCCTCGATCATCGAATGGTCGGACGCGGTGATGGTGGCGCGCGGCGATCTCGGCGTCGAATGTCCGCCCGAGACGGTGCCCATCCTGCAAAAGCGCATCATCAAGGCGTGCCGCCGGGCCGGCAAGCCGGTGGTGGTCGCCACCCAGATGCTGGATTCCATGGTCCATTCCCCGTCGCCCACCCGCGCCGAGGCCTCGGACGTGGCCACCGCCGTCTATGACGGCTCGGACGCGGTGATGCTGTCGGCGGAAACCGCCTCGGGCGAGTATCCCATCGAGGCGGTGACCATGATGGACCGCATCATCCAGCAGGTGGAGCACGACAAGAACTACCAGATCATCACCGACGCCTCGCGCCTCGATCCCGAGCACACCACCCGCGACGCCATCAGCGCGGCGGCCCGCCAGGTGGCCCATACCCTGGGGGCGGCGGCCATCGTCACCTTCACCTCGTCGGGTTCCACCACGCTGCGCGCCGCCCGCGAGCGGCCGGAGCAGCCCATCCTGTCGGTGACCGCCGATATCGAGGTGGCCCGCCAGATGGCCCTGGTATGGGGGACGCATTCCATCATGGCCAAGGATGTGCGCAGCTTCACCGAGATGGTGGCCAAGGCGGTGCACTTCGCCCAGAGCGAGGGCTTCGCCCGGGTCGGCGACCGGGTGGTGATCACCGCCGGCGTGCCGTTCGGCCATTCGGGGACCACCAACATCCTGCGCGTCGCCGAGGTGGAGGAGCACGGCCACCAGCACCGGCACAATTCGGATTAGCGGTCCTGTGCGGGCGGGACGCCCGCACACCCTACACGTAGCCCAGCCGCAGCGCGCCCCAGTGGCGGCCGCCCACCAGGATGGGGGCGGAAACGTCGAGCATCAGGGCCTGCCTGCCGCCCCCCATGTCGCGGCGGTAGCTCTGCACCGCGAAGGGTGCGGTGTTGCGGGCCGCCTTCAGCCCCACCGCATCGTCGAACTTGCGGCGGTTGCGGCAATGGGCGGCGTTCCAGGCGGGGTCGTTACCCTGGGGCCGGGAGAATTCGGCATTGTGGGTGGGCAGGTAGCCGTTGCGGTCCACGGCGGCGCAGAACACGATGCGGTCGTTGCTCCGCTTGACGCCTTCCTGAACGGAGGCCAGCACCCGGTCGGCGAAATCGGTGAAGCGGGTGGTGTACTGGGTGGGATTGCTGCCGGCCACCGGCCGGTAGGCCTCGTCGAACAGATCCTCGGCCGACAGGGCGCCGCGGGCCAGTTCCTGCTCGAACATCTGCCCGATGTCGCGGGCCTTTTCGCGGGCCAGGGCGACGAAGGGGGTTTCCGGCGTCTCGATACCGGCCTCGGCGGTCAGCACCACCAGGCGCTCGCCGGCGCCCAGCAGGTCCTGCAGCCGCTGGCGGGCGTCGTCCAGGCGGGTCTTGAACTCGGCCAGCCCGGCGGCGGCCTGGTCGATCTCCGTCGACAGCTCGGAGGAACGGTCGTGGATGGACGAGGCGTCGCCGGCCACGTTCTCGACCCGTCCGGTCATATCGGCCAGCGAGATGCGGATATGGTCCATGGCGTCGGCGATGGCCGCCGTTTCGGCGGTCAGGCCGCCGGCCTTGGTGGCGCTGTGGTCGCCCTGCTCCACCAGCTTGCCGGCGGTGCCGGTCAGGCCCTCCAGGGTCTTGCGGATCTCGGCGCTGGCCGAGCCGGCCCGGCGGGACAGTTCCTTGACCTCGCCCGCCACCACGGCGAAGCCCTTGCCGTGTTCGCCGGCCCGCGCCGCCTCGATGGTGGCGTTCAAGGCCAGCAGGTTGGTCTGCCGGGCGATATGGCCGATGCCCTGGGCGACGCCCACCACGCTGCCCATGGCGTCCTGCAATTCAAGCAGCAGGCCGCGCCCGTCGGTGACCATGCGCACCACCTCGTCGATGTCGCCCAGCGAGCCGCGCACCCGCTGCTGCGAGGTCTCGGCCTCGGCCTGGGCGGCGGTGGCGCCCGACAGGGTCTCGCCCATGGCGGCGACGATGCGCTCGTTGGCCTCGGACAGGGCGCGGATGCCCCGCTGCAACTCGGCCAGCAAAGCGTGCTGGCCGGCCACCTTGGCGGCGACCTCGTCGATGTCCTCGGCGATCTCGATCATCTGCTTGCCGATACCGCCGGTCTCGCGGGCGAAGGCGGCGACGATGGTGGTCTCCTCCTGGCGGATGCGCAGCAGCGAGGTGACGCAGAAGCGCACGATGCGGGCCAGGGGGCGCACCGTCTCCAGCGGACCGGCGATGCCGAAATTGATCAGCCGGTTCCCCTCGAAATCGACGCCCATGTTGACGCCTTCGCGCATGCCCTGGGATTTGGCGGCCTCGTCCTTGGTGACGCCGTACTCGTCCATCTCGCCCCGCATGATGCGCGCCGCGATGGCGTGGTGGGTGCCGATGCGCTCGGTGACGCTGGAGGCGACGATGCGGCCCTCCTCGCCCATGAAGCTGCACACCAGGCCCAGCTCGGCCGAGAAGACCTCGCACAATTCCTGGCCGAAACGGGTGTCGAATTCGATGCTCATGGACGCAGGCGGCGGGTGGGGCGCATGGGAACTCCATCATGCGGAATACCGCCCTGGGCCACGAATGCTACCGAGTCAGGCGGAATGGTCAAATAAACTAACCAAGCATAGGCGAGAATGCAATATGGGATTACCGCGCCCCGGCCGGGGCGCGGTTCGGCGGAAGACAGCCTGTCTCAGGAGCAGGTGAAGGGGGTGCCGTGCCGCGGCGGGGCGGCGTGCAGGGTGACGTGCCGCCCGTGGAAGGACAGGCGGCCGGAATGGGCCAGACGCCGCAGCAGCCGCGAGATCACCTCCGGGCCGGTTCCCACCATGGCGGCCAGGTCCCGCCAGGAAATGGGCAGGGTCAGCGATAGGTCGCCGTTGGCGTCGCGGCCGCCGGTCTCGGCGGCCAGACTGGTCAGGGTGGACAACACCCGGTCGGGCAGGTCGGTGCTGCACAGGCGGAAGATGGCGTCCTCGTTCTCGCGGATTTCCGCCGAACTGAGCCTGAGCAGCGCCAGCCCGATCGCCGGGTCCTCGTGCAGGGCAGTGTTGAGCCGGTCGGCCGGCACGAAGCAGCCGGTGACGTCGGTGAGCGCCCGGGCCGAGCTTTCGTGGACGCCGTCGTCCAGCAGGCTGGCGCAGGGGAAGAAGGCGCCGGGATGGAGGATCTTGAGGATGACCAGATCGCCGTCCTCGTCCACCCGCTCCAGCGCCACCATGCCGGTGCCCAGGCTATAGGCGCCGCCCACCCGGTCGCCCTGGTGGTAGAGGTGCCCGCCCTTGGCCAGCGAAATCTTCGACGACAGGGTGGGGAACGGGCAGCGGCGCCCCAGGGCCTCCCGCATCGGTTCGCGCCGGGGCGACGACCAGGCATCGCAGCCACAGCAAGTCTTCAGCACGCCCATTCGGCTCTCCCCCTTCCGGGTGGACGATTCATTAGATGTCAAAGTGATTGGCAGCTGAAAGCAAGGAAAAAATATCCATGTCGAAAAACGTCAAAAAGGGCGCGGCCCGGAACCGGGTGTCCTGTGGAAGAATCGGGCGCTCCCGGAAAGGTGCCAAATATTAGAGCAGCAGGCGGATGTTGTTACAATTGGCGGCTGGCCCGGATGATCGGCATACGGCTTTTGTTTGCCATGGCCGGCGGATCCCGGCGGCGGATATCTTGGAAGTGCGGGAGGCGGGCTTCAACCATATTTTCCATGCGACTTTTGATGGATTCGGGGGAAACGGCGGAAAACCGGGCTTGCGGCCCCGCCGAATCACTCCATATCAATCGGAGCCAAAGCAACCGCCTGGATCATTGCCTCTGCAGGGGTGATCCAGCCGCCGCTCGAACGATGAGGGCAAACATGGATTTCGAGAAGTTCACCGAACGCTGCAAGGGCTTCATTCAATCGGCCCAGACCCTGGCGCTGCGCAGCGGCCACCAGCGCCTGACCCCCGAACATCTGGCCCAGGTCCTGCTGGCCGACAAGGAAGGCCTCGCCGCCAACCTGATCCGCGCCGCCGGGGGTGACCCGGTGAAGGCGCTGAAGGGTATCGAGGCCGAACTGGGCAAGCTTCCCAAGGTGGAAGGCCCCGGAGCCGGCGGCGTCCACCTGACCCCCGAACTGGCCCGCCTGCTGGATCAGGCGGTGCAACTGGCCGACAAGGCGGGCGATTCCTTCGTCACCGCCGAGCGCCTGCTGCTGGCGCTCGCGCTGGCCACCGGCACGCCCACCGCCAAGGTGCTGGCCGAGGCCGGGCTGACGCCCCAGGGACTCAACCACGCCATCGAGGACGTGAGGAAGGGCCGCAAGGCCAATTCGGCCTCGGCCGAGGACAGCTACGACGCCCTGAAGAAATACGCCCGCGACCTGACCCAGGCGGCCCGGGACGGCAAGCTCGATCCGGTGATCGGCCGCGACGAGGAAATCCGCCGCACCATCCAGGTGCTGTCACGGCGCACCAAGAACAATCCGGTGCTGATCGGCGAGCCCGGCGTGGGCAAGACCGCCATCGTCGAGGGCCTCGCCAGCCGCATCGTCAACGGCGACGTGCCCGAGACCCTGAAGAACAAGCGCCTGATGGTCCTCGATCTCGGCGCCCTGGTGGCCGGCGCCAAGTTCCGGGGCGAGTTCGAGGAGCGTCTGAAGGCGGTGCTGACCGAGGTCACCGCCGCAAATGGCGAAGTGGTGCTGTTCATCGACGAGATGCATACCCTGATCGGGGCGGGCGCCGCCGAAGGCTCCATGGATGCCTCCAACCTGTTGAAGCCGGCCCTGGCGCGCGGCGAGCTGCATTGCATCGGCGCCACCACGCTGAACGAGTACCGCAAGCATGTGGAGAAGGACGCCGCCCTGGCGCGGCGCTTCCAGCCGGTCTTCGTCTCCGAGCCGGGGGTGGAGGACACCGTCTCCATCCTGCGCGGCCTGAAGGAGAAGTACGAACTGCACCACGGGGTGCGCATCGCCGACGGCGCCCTGGTCTCGGCGGCGACTCTTTCGAACCGCTACATCACCGACCGCTTCCTGCCCGACAAGGCCATCGATCTGGTGGACGAGGCAGCGTCGCGGCTGCGCATGCAGATCGATTCCAAGCCCGAGGCCCTGGACGAGCTTGACCGCCGCATCGTCCAACTGAAGATCGAGCGGGAAGCGCTGAGGAAGGAAAGCGACGCCGGCTCGCGCGATCGCCTGGGCAAGCTGGAGGTGGAGCTGAACCAGATCGAGCGCGAATCCTTCGACATGTCCGAACGCTGGCGGGCCGAGAAGAACCAGCTGGCCGATTCCACCAAGGTCAAGGAACAGCTGGAGGAAGCCCGCCTGGAACTGGCCAACGCCGAGCGCGCCGCCAATTGGGGCCGCGCCGGCGAACTGAAGTTCGGGGTCATTCCCGATTTGGAGAAGCGCATCGAGGGCGGTTCCGGCTCCGGCCAGCGCCTGCTCACCGAATCGGTCACCGAGGAGCACATCGCCTCCGTGGTGTCGCGCTGGACCGGCATTCCGGTGGAAAAGATGCTGCAGGGCGAGCGTGACAAGCTGCTGGGCATGGAAGCCAAGCTCAAGACCCGGGTGGTGGGCCAGGGCGAGGCCCTGGTGGCGGTATCCAACGCCGTGCGCCGGGCGCGCGCCGGGCTGCAGGACCCCAACCGCCCCATCGGCTCATTCCTGTTCCTGGGGCCGACCGGCGTGGGCAAGACCGAGCTGACCAAGGCCCTGGCCGAGTTCCTGTTCGACGACGAGACCGCCATGGTCCGTATGGACATGAGCGAATACATGGAAAAGCACTCGGTGGCCCGCCTGATCGGCGCGCCGCCCGGCTATGTGGGCTACGAGGAAGGCGGCGCGCTGACCGAGGCGGTGCGGCGCCGGCCCTATCAGGTGATCCTGTTCGACGAGGTGGAAAAGGCCCACCCGGACGTCTTCAACGTGCTGCTCCAGGTGCTCGACGACGGCCGCCTGACCGACGGCCAGGGCCGCACCGTCGACTTCCGCAACACCCTGATCGTGCTGACCTCCAACCTGGGCTCGGAAATCCTCGCCAATCAGGAGGAGGGGCACGATTCGGCGGAGGTCCGCGCCGAGGTCATGGAGGTGGTGCGCGCCAGCTTCCGTCCCGAATTCCTCAACCGCCTGGACGAGATCCTGCTGTTCCACCGCCTGGGGCGCGGTGACATGTCGGGTATCGTCGACATCCAGCTGAAGCGCCTGCGGGCGCTGCTGGCCGATCGCAAGATCGAACTGTCCCTGGATGCCGGCGCCATGGAATGGCTGGCGGAAAAGGGCTACGACCCGGTCTATGGCGCCCGGCCCCTGAAGCGGGTGATCCAGCGCGCCCTGCAGAACCCCCTGGCCGGCCTGATCCTCGAAGGCGCGGTCAAGGACGGCGACGCCGTCAAGGTGGCGGTGGGCGAGGGCGGCCTCCTCCTGAACGGAAGATTTACAAGCGGAGAAGTGTGAATACCCAAGCCGCACGGAAGGACATAGCTGCTATTCCGGTATGCGGGGGCTGATTTCCTGGCAACCCTGATCGCCATCATGCTAGAAGCCGGTTCTCAGGGTTTTACCGGTACTCCTCTCCCCCCCATCCCC
>NZ_AONQ01000074.1 GCF_000342045.1 Paramagnetospirillum caucaseum
TTCCGCCGCGTTGGTGGTGGTCAGCGCGTTCAGCTGGGTGGCGGTCAGCGCCTTGGTCTCGGTGACGGTCAGCGCGCCCAGGTTGGTGGTGGTCAGCGCCGCCACCTGGGTGGTGGTCAGTCCGCCCACCTGGGTGGCGGAGAGCGCCGCGATGTCGGTGGTCTCCAGCGCGTTCAGCGTGGTGGTGGTCAGGCCGCCGAGCTGCGTGGTGGTCAGGTTGCGGACCTGGGTGACCGACAGTTCCGCGATATCGGTGGTTTGCAGGGCATTCAGGGCGGTGGTGGACAGGCCCCTGATCAGGGTGGCCGACAGCACGTCCTGCTGGGTGGTGGACAGCTCGGCCACGTTGGTGGTGGTCAGGGAGTTGAACACCGTGGCGGTCAGCGCACCCAGCTCGGTGGTGGTCAGCGACGACACCTGGGTGGTGGTCAGCGCCGCCACCTGGGTGGTGGTCAGACTCCGGGCCTGGGTGAGGTTCAGGCCGGCCACCGTGGTGGTCGACAGTGCGTTCAGCACGGTGGTGGAGAGCCCGGCCACCTGGGTGGTGGTCAGGAGGCGGATCTGGGTGGTGGACAGCTCGGCCACGTTGGTGGTGGTCAGGGCGTTGACCTGGGTGGTGGAGAGCGCCTTGGCCTCGGTGGCGGTCAGCGCGCCCACCTGGGTGGTGGTCAGCGCCGTCACCTGGGTGGTGGTCAGTCCGCCGACCTGGGTGGCGGAGAGCGCCGCGATGTCGGTGGTCTCGAAGGCATTGAGCTGGGTGGTGGACAGCCCGCCGACCTGGGTGGCGGTGACGGTGCGCAGCTGGGTGGAGGCCAGCGCGGCGATGTCGGTGGTTTCCAGCGCGTTCAGCTGGGTGGTGTTGAGGCCGCTGATCTGGGTGGCGGTCAACGCCGCCACCTGGGTGGTGGACAGGGCGGCCAGATTGGTGGTGGAGAGCGCGTTGAGCTGCGTCGCCGTCAGGCCCGCCAGATCGGTGGTCTGCAGGGCGTCCAGCTGGGTGGTGGACAGGGCGGCCAACTGGGTGGTGGTCAGCGTCCTGGCCTGGGTGAGGGTCAGGCCGGCCAGGCTGGTGGTGGCCAGGGCGTTGAGGTTGGTGGTGCTGAGGCCGGTCAGCTGGGTGGTGGTCAGCGACGCCACCTGGGTGGTGGAGAGCTCCGCCGCGTTGGTGGTGGTCAGGGCGTTGAGCTGGGTGGAGGTCAGGGCGCGGATTTCGGTGGCGGTCAGCGCCGAGGCGTTGGTGGAGGTCAGCGCCGCCACCTGGGTGGTGCTCAGCGACTGGATCTGAGTGTTGCTCAGGACGGCGACGTCGGTGGTTTCCAGCGCGTTGAGCTGGGTGGTCGTCAGGCCGGCGACCTGGGTGGTGGTCAGCGCCCGGACCTGGGTGACGGTCAGTTCCGCCGCGTTGGTGGTGGACAGCGCGTTGATGTTGCTGGTGGTCAGCGACGACACCTGGGCGGCGGTCAGCGCCCGCGCCTGGGTGGTGGTCAGCGCGTTGGCGTTGGTGGTGGTCAGGCCGTTCAGCGCGGTGGTGGACAGCGCCGCCAGATCGGTGGATTGCAGGGCGCCCAGGGCGGTGGTGGTCAGGCCGGCGACCAGGGCCGAGGTCAGATTCTGGACCTGGACGGCGCTCAGGCCCGCGATGGCCGAGGTGGACAGGGCATTGAGGGTGGAGGTGGACAGGCCGGCGACCTGGGTGGTGGTGAAGGCCGCCGCCTGGGTGGTGCTCAGTTCCGCGGCGGCCGTGGTGGCCAGCGCCGCCAGCTGGGTGGCGCTCAGGGCCTTGACCTCGGTGACGGTCAGGGCGCTCGCCAGGGTCGAGGTCAGCGTCGCCAGCTGGGTGGTGGTCAGACTCGCCACCTGGGTGGTGGTCAGGGCGGCGATGTCGGTGGTCTCGAAGGCGTTGACCTGGGTGGTGGTCAGGCCGGTGAGCTGGGTGGCGGTCAGGCCGCCCACCTGGGTCCGGGTCAGGCCAGCCACGCTGGTGGTCCGCAACGCGTTGAGCGTGGTGGTGGTCAGCGTCGCCACCTGGGTGGTGCTGATGGTGCCCAGCTGGGTGGTGCTGAGGGTGTTCAGCGCGGTGGTGGTCAGCGCGTTGATCGCCGTGCCGGTCAGGGCGCCGACCTGGGTCGAGGTCAGCGCGGTCACCTGGGTCGAGCTCAGCGTCGCCGCCTGGGTGGTGGTCAGGCCGCGCAGCTGGACGGTGGTCACCGCCGCCAGGGTGGTGGTGGCCAGCGCCGTCAGGTTGGTGGTGGACAGCCCGGCCAGCAGGGCGGAATTCAGGCCGATGATCTGGGTGGAGGTCAGCGCCGCCGCGTTGGTGGTGGTCAGCGCGTTCAGCAGCGTCGCCGTCAGGGAGCCGATCTCGGCGGTGGTCAGGGCGCCGAGCGAGGTGGTGGTCAGCGCGCCGGTCTGGGTGGTGGTCAACCCGCTGAGCGAGGTGGTGGCCAGCGCCGCGATGTCGGTGGTTTCCAGCGCGTTCAGGTTGGTGGTGGTCAGCCCGCCCACCTGGGTCGAGGTCAGACTCCGGGTCTGGGTGCTGGTCAGGCCGGCCAGCCCGGTGGTGGTCAGCGCGTTGAGCGAGGTGGTGTTCAGCCGCGAGACCTGGGTGGCGCTCAGCCCGCTCAGCTGGCTGGTGGTCAGATTGGCCAGCTGGGTGGTGGTGAAGTTGCCCAACTGGGTGGCGGTCAGGCCGTTCAGCCCGGTGGTGGACAGCGAGGCGGCGTTGGTGGTGGAGAGCGCGGCGATCTGGGTGGCGGTCAGGCCGGTGGCCTGGGCCGCGCTCAATCCGGCCAGCGAGGTGGTGGAGAGCGCGTTGATGTTGGTGGTGGAGAAGGCGGCGAGCTGAGTGACCCTGAAGGCGGAAATCTGGGTGGTGTTGAGGACCGCGAGGTCGGTGGTCTCGAGGGAATCCAGCAGGGTGGGCGCCAGATTGGCGACCTGGGTGGTGGTCAGGCCGCTGACGGCGGTGGTGGACAGTGCCGCAATGTCCGACGTGGAGAAGGCGCCGAGCTGCGAGGCGTTGAGCACGCCGAGCTGGGCCGCGTCGAAGACGATCTGGGTGTTGTTGAAGGCGGCGACCTGCGTCGAGCTCAGCACGCTGAGCTGCGTCGTGGACAGTGCCGCGATGTCGGTGGTTTCCAGAGCCTGGATCTGGGTAACCGTGAGCGCCTGGAGCTGGGTGGAGGCCAGCGCCGCTATGTCCGTGGTTTCCCAATTCGCGATGCTGGTCGTGGACAGCGTCGGAATCAGAGTCGCGGCTATGAAGGTGACTGAAGAAACCACGGCTACCCCCTTTCTGGAGATTTACGCGCCGCTTCGGACGCCCGCTCGCTTAAAACATATTGGCACTCAGGTTAATTAACTACCAAAATGCAGGCCCACAAGCAATGAATTTATAGCCGGCCCCGCGGTCCGATCTCATTGGAATCGCCCGGATTCCGCGGCTAGCGGCGCAGGGATGCATACTTTAGGTCTGCGGCCGCCGAGCCCCGGAAGTGAGTATGTCGGGTTAAGCCTGTAGGGATCTCATTTTCTCGATTTTCATCTGGCCGTCGGTTTCACGGCTGTAGTTTTCGTCCAGCTTGGCGCCGGGATACGACTTGAGATTGGCGACGCGGCCCAGGGTGTGGAGCGGCGCCCCCTCGATCTCGGCGCAGCCGGATTTCTGGCACGAATCCAGCGGCAGGGTGGCCATGTAGTTCTCGGTATCCTGCATCTGCTCGGCGGTTTCGCCGGGCAGGCCGAAGGTGAAGGTGCCGTGGAGGGTCATGCCCACCCGCTTGATCTCGAAGGCGGCCTTGCGGGCCTCCTCCAGGTCGAGGCGCTTGTTGACGATGTTGTCCACCACCTCCTGGTTGCCGCTTTCGAAGCCGATCTTGACCCCGAAGCAGCCGCTGTCCTTCATCTCCTGCCACAGGTGGAAGCTGGAGGTGTCGGCGCGGCACATGGCCGACCACGGCACGCCGATCTTGCGCATCACGGCGCACATCTTCTCCACGTGGCGATCGCCCAGGTTGAAGGTGTCGTCGTCGAAATAGATGGAGCGGAAGCCGTATTTCTGCACCAGTTCGGTCAGGAAGGCCTCCATGTAATCGGCGCCGTACTGGCGCACGATGCGCTTGCCGCCGCCGTCCGGGTCGTTGGAGGTCATGGTGGCTGGCCACACGCAAAAGATGCACTTATAGGGGCAGCCGCGGCTGGACAGCACCTGGGCCTGCGGGAATTGCTGGCCGCGCGGATTGGTGTCGCAATAGCGATGGGCGATGACGCTGTCGAAATAGGGGAACGGGGCGGAATTCATCTCGGCCACGCTCAGCAGGTCGAAATCCACCACGCCGTTGGCGCCGTTGACCGCCTTGATCACCCCCTTCTCGTACTCGCCGCGCACGGTGGCCTGGATGTTGGGGGCCTCGTCCAGCAGGGCCTCGCCGTGGCTGGTGATGGGGCCGGTGATGATGAAGCGGGTGTGGGGCAGGCGGCGCGCGATCTCGCCGATCACCTGCTTGTCGTGTTCCCAACTGGGCGAGGCGGATTCGATGACGATGTATTCGAAGCGCTCGGCGTCGAGGAACTCGTAGTACTTGTCGTAGGATTCCCGCAGGGCGATGGAATCGCGGAACGTCACGTTGCCGCCCAACTCGCGGTTGGCCCATGTCGCCGCGTGGCCCAGGAAGTAGGGATAGGGCAGGTACGAGCCGAACTGGTATTCGTCGGGCCCGTGGCCGAGGAAGAAGGTGAACGGCCAACGCGACCCGGCGCGGACGCCGGCGCGGTGCACCAGCCGCTGGGAGCCGTCGGGCATGGGGTAGAGCGCCTGGCCCTGCCACCACGGGGGATTGCTGAACAGAACCTTCATGGACCTAGTCCTTCTTCAAGATGGCGCCTGCCAGGACAGCAAGGTGTCCACGAGGCATCTGGCGCCGCGCGTTTCCCCCCACCGGATGGAAGCCTGCCGGGCCAAACCGGCCAGCCGGTCGAAATCGTCGAGGGCGGCATTGGTCGCGGCCAGGATGCCCTCGACGCTCTCCTCCCTGAATATTGTGCCTGGTTCGCCGAATTCACGGATCACCGCGTGCATTGTCGTGCCTTCGGGGACCACGACGGGGATGGCGTTGGCCATGGCCTCGCTGGCCACGGCGGAATAGGACGAGATGAAGCGGTTGCGGTTGTAGGGGCAGACGATCAGGTCCGACTGCTCCAGCAGGGCGGCCCACAGCACCGCGTCGGCGGTGCGCTCGTCGAGGATCAGGCGGGAATCGGCGGCGGCGATGGTCCGCAGCTCCTGCTGCTGTGCCACCATGCCCTCGGGCCAGCCGTTGTGGACCAGCACCCGGATGTCGTCGCGCTCGGCCAGCAGGCGGGCGACCAGGGCGGGAACCTTGTCGAAGCCCTTCTCGCCGCGCTGATGGCCCAGGATGCCGACGGTGACGGGGCGCCGCCCGCTGCGGTCGCGGCACGAGGTCACCGCCTGCTGCGGCAGCGGCAGGGTGCCGACGGGAAAGTCCAGCAGCATCTGGAAGATGGATGAGGACTGGGCGTCGAAGGTGGCGAGGCGCAGCCAGTTGCGGTCGGCCTCGGTCAGGTGGCGGGCGGTGTAGCGCAGCAGCACGGCGCGCGAATCCACCCGCGTGTCCATGGGGTGGAAGCGCAGGCCCTCGGGGGTGTCGACGGCCTGCAGCCCGGGATCGGTGCCGAATTCCATGATCACCGTCGGGCGCTGGTCCTCGGGGATGGACTGGGCCCAGCGCACCACGCCCATGAACTGGGGCGGCTGGATGGAATTGACGTAGAGGGTGTCGGCGCGGGAAATCCCCTGGATGCGCCCCAGATCCTCGGCCAGGGTGCGGGAAACGATCTCGAAGTTGGTCAGCCAGCCGCAGACCGGGTCCTGGTCGTAGCTGCCGTAGGTGTGGCAGCGGAACCAGGGGGTGGCGAACAGCTCATCCTTCAGCCCGGCCTCGATATCCACATGGCCGAGCACCGCGCAGGGAATGCCGCGCCCCCGCAGTTCGGTCGAGATGTGGCGCGCCGAGTTGGCGTGGTGCCCCAGGTTGTTCCACAGCGCCGTGTCGATATAGGCGAACATCAGGCCTTCCTTTGCGTGCGCTGGGTCCGTTCCGCCATGGCGTCATGGATTTCCGCCAGGATGCGGCGGATATCGTAGGTGAAGGTCCATCCGGGGTAGTCGGCGCGGAAGCGCTCGACGCTGCTGATCCACCAGATATGGTCGCCGATGCGGTTGGCGTCGGAATAGGACCAGTTCATGGGGCGCCCGGTCAGCTCCTCGCACATGGCGATGGCTTCGAGCATGGAGCAATTGGAGTGGCGCGCCCCGCCCATGTTGTAGACGGCGCCGGACTTGGGGGCCTGGACCACATGCCAGAAGGCGCTGACCAGATCGGCGGAGTGGATGTTGTCGCGGACCTGCTTGCCCTTGTAGCCGAACACCGTATAGGGATCGCCGGTGACGGCGCACTTGACCAGATAGGACAGGAAGCCGTGCAGCTGGGCGCCGGAATGTCCCGGGCCGGTCAGGCAGCCGCCGCGGAAGCAGGCGGTCTTCATGCCGAAATAGCGGCCGTATTCCTGCACCAGCAGGTCGCCGGCCACCTTGGACACCCCGAACAGCGAATGGGTGCAGGCATCGATGGACATGGTCTCGTCGATGCCGTGCCGGGCCCAGGGATGGGTGGGGTCAAGCTCCCAGCGGGTCTCCTGCTCGATCAGCGGCAGGTGGTTGGGCGTGTCGCCGTAGACCTTGTTGGTGCTGCAATGGATGAAGCAGGCGTCGGGGCAATGCTTGCGGGCGGCTTCCAGCAGCACCAGGGTGCCGTTGGCGTTGACGGTGAAGTCCACCTGCGGCTCCTTGGCCGCCCAGTCGTGGGAGGGCTGGGCGGCGGTGTGGATCACCGCCGTGACGGCCTTGCCGTAGCGGGCGAAGATGGCGTCGATGGCGCCGGCATCGCGGATGTCGGCCTCGGCGTGGGTGTAGTCGCCCAGGGTCCGTTCCAGCTCGGCCCGCGCCCAGGCGGTGCTGGCGCTCTCGCCGAAGAAGTAGCGGCGCATGTCGTTGTCGATGCCGACCACGCTCATGCCCCGGCGGCCGAAGAAGCGGGCCGCCTCGGCGCCGATCAGCCCTCCCGAGCCGGTGATGATGACGACGCTCATGATCCCTCCCGTATCCTCTCCGGTCCGCTCAGGCGAACATGGGGGCCAGCATGGCCCGGTTTTCCAGAAGCCAGGCGTGGATGTCGCCCAGGACCATCTCCACGCTCCGGCGGGGTGCCCAGCCGCTGGCGGCGGTGATGGCCGAATTGTCGGTAATGTAATAGGGGACGTCGGCGTCGCGGGTCTGGGGGTCGGAGCCCAGCGCCACCTCCCGTCCCGCGATGCGGCGGCAATGATTGGTCAGCTCGCGCAAGGAGATGGACACGCCGTGGCCGCCGCCCACGTTGAACACTCCCTGGGAGAAGCGCTCCAGGTCGGCGACCTGCAGGCGGACCAGGTCGTAGAGGTCGTCCACGTGCAGGAGGTCGCGCACCTGCTTGCCGTGGCCGCCGAATCCCATGTAGCCCAGCGGACCGCCGAAGACGTGCCGGGCCATCCACAAGACGATGACGCCCTGGTCCACCTTGCCCATCTGCCAGGGGCCGGTCAGCACGCCGCAGCGGTTGATCACCACCTTGAGGCCGTAAAGGGCGCGGTATTCCTCGATCAGCAGTTCCGAGGCCAGCTTGGTGGCGCCGTAGATGGAACGGCTGCCTGACAGGGGAAAGTCGGTGCCGATGCCCGCCTCGGACCAACCCGGCCCGGCGGCGCCCGGCGGAATGACCAGCCGTTCGTCCTTTTCCTCCAGGGGAATGGCGCGCAGGGAGGCGATGGGATAGACCCGGCTGGTGGACAGGAACACCATGGCGGCGCCGTGGCGCCTTGCGTATTCCAGGCAGTTGATCGTGCCCAGCAGGTTGGTGTTGACCACATAGGCGGGGTTGCCGTCATAGCCGGCATGGACGCTGGGCTCGGCGGAACACTCGATCACCAGGTCGGTGGGGCCCAGCGAGCCCAGGTCCTCGGCGCAGCGCACGTCGCCGTGCTCGAAGCGCACGCCGCCGTCGCGCAGGCGGCCCAGGGTGAGTTCGCTGCCGCGGCGCTTGAGATTGTCGAAGGCCACCACCTCGGCATCGCCCAGATCGCGCTTCAGCGCCATGGCGATATTCGAGCCGACGAACCCCGCTCCACCCGTTACGACTATTCTTGTCCGGTTCATGCTGGAGGGCTCTGAAAACAGCCGGCGGTTCTGCCGGCCTTACGTTGGAACTCCTCTTTATCGCCCGGGATTCCATAAAACTTCATTAAATGGCGGGCGGCGACAGTTGCGGGTTGGAATAAGGACAAGTTTTGTGGGGCTATTTAGGTAATTCGGTACCGGTATGCCGTTTTTGCATCGGCCCATGCGAATTGGGCGATTCTCGCCGCCGGAGGGCGGCCGTAAGGTGAGGGCAAGAGAGAAATCACCCAGGACAGAGGTTCCCGCCATGACCCTGCATCAGCTCACCCAGACCGCCACCTTCGACATCGACTTCCGCCTGGCCGAGACCGCTCGCCGCGTCGTCGCCAAGGTTCAGGGCATTTTGGCCGCCCGCCGGCTCGACCGGGAACTGGCCATGCTGGACCACCGGGAAAGGGCCGATCTGGCCTTCCGCCGCTGAGTTCCTGTTTTCGCGTACTGCCTCCCGCTTAAGACTTTGGGCCGGTTCCCTCGGGAACCGGCCTTTTCTTATGCGGATGCCTTCTCCAGCACGGCGGCGAAGAAGCCGTCGGTGCCGTGGGCCTGCGGCGACAGCCGCAGCCAGGGGCCGGGAACCGGGCACGGCGTGTCCGTCAGCCCGGCCCACAATTCCGGGACGGGAACCGGACGGTAGTCGGGATGGGCGGCGAGGAAGGCCTCGATGCGCTCCTCGTTCTCTTCGCGCATGATGGAGCAGGTGGCGTAGACCAGCCGGCCGCCCGGCTTGGTCAGGCGCGCCGCGCTGTCCAGGATGGCGCCCTGGCGGACCACCAGTTCCTGCAGATCGGTCTCGCCCAGCTGCCACTTGGCGTCGGGGTTGCGGCGCCAGGTGCCGGTGCCGGTGCACGGCGCGTCCACCAGCACCCGGTCGAACGAGCCGGCCGAGCGCTTGATCCACTTGTCGGACTCGCCTTCGATCACCCGGCGGGTGACGTTGTGCACGCCGGCGCGGCGCAGACGGTCCTGGGCGCGGTCCACCCGCCATTCGGCCACGTCGCAGGCCACCAGGCGGCCCTTGTTCTGCATAGCGGCGGCCAGGGCCAGGGTCTTGCCGCCGGCCCCGGCGCAGTAATCCACCACCGCCTGGCCCGGCTTGGGGTCGGTGAGCAGGGCCACCAGTTGCGAGCCCTCGTCCTGGACCTCGATCAGGCCGTTGCGCCAGGCCTGGACCTGGACCAGCGGCACGCGGGCGTAAAGGCGCAGGCCGAGCGGCGACAAGGCGGTGGGCTCGGCCTTGATGCCTTCCTTGGCCAGGGCGCGGACGGCCTCCTCCCGCGTCGCCTTCAGGGTATTGACCCGCAGGTCCAGCGGCGCCTCGTCGCGCATGGCGCCCATCTCGGCATCCAGGCGGTCGCCGAACAGCGCCGTCAGGCGCGGCGTCAGCCACTCGGGATATTCGCCCTTCACATGGGGCGGCATGTCGCGGTGGAACAGGCTCTTCTGCCCGGCCAGCATGTCCAGCACCCGGCGTTCGGGCGGCTCGGGCGGATAGGCAGAATGCGGCCCGCGGAACAGATCGGGTTCCGGCACGATGCCTTCGAAGATCATGTCGGCCAGCACGCGGGCCCGCGAACCGCCCTTGCCCTCGGCGTTGGGGCGCTCGGGATGGTCCAGATGCTCCAGCCACCAGTCGAGGCGGGCCCGGCGGCGCAGCACCCGCCAGACCGTCTCGGCCACGGCGCGGCGGTCCTTGGCGCCGATATAGCGGCGCTGCTTGAAATAGAGCGATGCCACCGAATCGGCCGGCTTGGCCGACTTCTCGATTTCGGAAAGCACCTCGATGGCGGCCTGAAGGCGTGCGGCGGGAGTCATGGTCGCATAGATGCTGCAAATCCCCGGCCACCGCAAGCCCCGCATGCCACCCTGGACAGGAGGTTGCGTTGACAGGGATGGCGGAGCGGGTGTCTAGTTTTCGCCGATTGATGTCATTGGAATAAGTCGAGGTGACCGTGATCCGCGCTTTGCTGCTGTTGGCTCTTGCCCTGGCGCCCGCCGCCGCCCAGGCCGGCCCGGAACCCACCCTGGACAAGATCAAGGCCTCCGGCGTCATGGTGCTGGGGGTGCGCGAGGCGTCGTATCCGCTGTCCTATCTCGACGGGACGAAGCAGCCGGTGGGCTATCACGTGGACATCTGCCGCCGCGTCGCCGAGGCGGTGAAGACCCAGCTCGGCCTTCCCGCCCTGGAGGTGCGCACCGAGGTGGTGACCTCCAGGACCCGTATCCCCCGCATGGTGGAGGGCGGCATCGACCTGGAATGCGGTTCGACCACCAACAACGCGGCGCGCCAGGCGTTGGTGGCCTTCGCGCCGACCACCTACGTGGCCTCGGTGCGCATCGCGGTGAAGAAGGCCAGCCATATCGCCCGGCTGGTCCAACTGGACGGCAAGGCGGTGGTGACCACCGCCGGCAGCACCAGCGTGCAGTTGCTCAAGGCGCGTCTCCAGGGCCGCGACGTCAAGGTGACCGAACTGTTCGGCAACGATCACGCCGAATCGTTCAGGATGCTGGAAAGCGATCAGGCCGCCGCCTTCGTCATGGACGACAACCTGCTGGCCGGACTGATCGCCAACGCGGCGTCGCCCAAGGATTACGAGATCCTGCCCCAGACCCTGAACACCGAGCCCATCGCCATCATGCTGCGCAGGAACGATCCCGCCTTCAAGGCGCTGGTGGACCGGACGGTCAAGGAGATGATGGCTTCGGGCGAGGTGGGGCGGCTGTACGCCCGGTGGTTCCAGTCCCCCATTCCGCCGGTCAACGCCGCCCTGGATTTCCCCATGAGCCCGGTGCTGGCCAGCCTGCTCAAATTCCCCGGCGACGATCCCGCCGAGGCCTTCCGGCCGGAGGAGTAGGAGATGCGGGCGGGACGCCCGCATCTCCTCAGTCGGTCTTGTAGTTCGGCGCTTCCTTGGTGATGGCCACGTCGTGAACGTGGCTTTCGCGCAAGCCCGCCGAGGTGATGCGGCGGAAGGTGCAGCGGGTCTGCATCTCCTTGATGGTGCCGTTGCCGGTATAGCCCATGCCGGCGCGCAGGCCGCCGATCATCTGGTGGATGACGGTGCTGACCGGACCCTTGTAGGGGACGCGGCCCTCGACGCCCTCGGGCACCAGCTTCAGCTTGTCGCCCACTTCCGCCTGGAAGTAGCGGTCGGCCGAGCCGCGCGCCATGGCGCCGATGGAGCCCATGCCGCGATAGGATTTGTACGAGCGGCCCTGGAACAGGAACACCTCGCCGGGGCTTTCCTCGGTGCCGGCGAACAATGATCCGATCATCACGCAATCGGCGCCCGCCGCGATGGCCTTGGCGATGTCGCCGGAATACTTGATGCCGCCGTCGGCGATCACCGAGACGCCGTGCTTATGAGCCACCTCGGCCACTTCCATGATGGCGGAAAGCTGCGGCACGCCGACGCCCGCCACCATGCGGGTGGTGCAGATGGTGCCCGGTCCGATGCCCACCTTGACCGCGTCGGCGCCGGCCTTGATCAGGGCCAGGGCGGCTTCCGGCGTGGCGATGTTGCCGCCGACCAGCTGGATGTAGGGCGAGGCCTTGCGGATCTCGGCGATGGTGTCGATGACGCCGCGCGAGTGGCCGTGGGCGGTATCGACCACCACCACGTCCACCTCGGCCTCGATCAGCTTCATGGCGCGGGCGAAGCCGTCGGTTCCCACGCCGGTAGCGGCGGCGACCCGAAGGCGCCCCTTCTCGTCCTTGGCGGCGGTGGGGTGGGCCTGGGCCTTTTCCATGTCCTTGACGGTGACCAGCCCGATGCAGCGGTAGTCGCCGTCGACCACCAGCAGCTTCTCGATGCGGTGCTGGTGGAGCAGGCGCTTGGCCTCCTCCTTGTCGACGCCTTCGCGCACGGTGACCAGCTGGTCCTTGGTCATCAGTTCGTAGACCGGCTGGCTGGCGTCGTTGGCGAAGCGCACGTCGCGGTTGGTCAGGATGCCCACCAGCTTGCCCGAGCCGCGCTCGACCACCGGGATGCCGGAAATCTTGTAATCGGCCATCAGGCGCAGCGCGTCGGCCAGGGTCTGGTCGGGGTGGATGGTCAGCGGGTTGACCACCATGCCGGACTCGAACTTCTTGACCTTGCGGACCTCGGCGGCCTGGGCGTCCATGTCCAGGTTCTTGTGGATCACGCCGATGCCGCCGTCCTGGGCCAGGGCGATGGCCAGACGGCTTTCCGTCACCGTGTCCATGGCCGCCGACAGCAGGGGGATGCCCAGTTCGATGGACCTGGTCAGCCGGGTGCGGGTATCCGCCTGCGCGGGCAGCACGGAGGATTCCGCCGGAACCAGCAGAACGTCGTCGAATGTAAGGGCTTCCTTGATGATCATGCCGCCTCCGGTGGTGGGGTCCGGTTAGTGGCGCGCCATCATACACATTCGCAGGCCAGCCTCAAGCCCAGCGTATGCAGGGCTATTCCTCATTTTCCTCGGGGCTCGGCGGGCCGCCGCGAAAGCCCGTCGCCACCACGTAGGTCTCGGCCGAGCCCTGGCGACTGGCCGGCGGCTTGGCGTGGCGGACGGTGGTGAAGTTCTTCTTCAACTGGTCGAGCAGGGTCTTCTCGGTGCCGCCCTGGAACACCTTGGCGACGAAGGTGCCGCCGGGGGTGAGGATCTCCAGCGCGAAGTGCAGCGCCACCTCCACCAGCCCGATGATGCGCAGGTGGTCGGTGGAGGGGTGGCCGGTGGTAGGCGCCGCCATGTCGGACAGCACCACGTCGGCGGGACCGCCCAGGGCCTCCTTCAGGCGGTCGGGGGCATCGTCGGCCAGGAAGTCGCCCTGCAGGGTGATGGCGCCGGGCAGCGGGTCCCATTCCAGGATGTCGATGCCCACCACCTTGCCGCCGCCCTGGGGCTTCAGCGCGCCGACCTTTTCCACCGCCACCTGGGTCCAGCCGCCCGGCGCGGCGCCCAAATCGACGACGCGCAGGCCGGGTTTGAGGATATGGAAGCGCTCGTCCAGCTGGATCATCTTGAAGGCGGCGCGCGAGCGGTAGCCCAGGCGTTTGGCCTCGTGCACATAGGGGTCGTTGAGCTGGCGCTGCAGCCACAGGGTGGAGGACAGCTTGCGCCGCTTGGCGGTCTTCACCTTGACGGTGAGATTGCGCGCGCCGCCGCCCGGACCCGAGCCGGTGGTGCGTCCCGAACTCTTCTTGCCGCCCCCCTTGTTTCCCGTGGCTGCCATCAGTTCCGTGCTCCCAGGGTTCCGTCTTCGCGCATCATGGACAGCAGCACGCCTTCGCGCACGCCGCGGTCGGCGACGCGCAGCTTGCCCAGCGGCCACAGCCGGCACACCGCCTCCAGGATGGCGCAGCCCGCCACCACCAGGTCGGCGCGCTCCGGTCCGATGCAGGGATGGGCGGCGCGCTGGTCGTGGGTCATGGAGGCCAGCTTGCGGGTGACGGCGGCGATGTCGGCGAAGCCCAGCTCCAACCCGTCCACCTGGGAACGGTCATAGCGCTCCAGCCCCAGATGCAGGGCGCCGAGGGTGGTGACGGTGCCCGAGGTGCCCAGCATCTGCACCATGTTGCCGGCCAGCATGCCGCCGATGGCATGCAGCGCCTCGAAGGGGCGGAAGGCGGCGCCGATGCGCTCGACCACCCGGGCATAGCCGGTGTTGGAAGCCAGTTCGTGCGCCCATTGTTCGGCCAGGGTGACCACGCCGGTGGGAATGGACTGGATGCCCATCACCTGCTGCCCCAGGGGCGAGTTCTGCACCCAGACCAGCTCGGTGGAGCCGCCGCCGATGTCGAAGACCAGCGCCCATGGCACATGGGGGTCGAGCAGCGAGGCGCAGCCGCCCAGTGCCAGGCCGGCTTCCTCGCTGGGGCTGATGATGTCGGGAACGATGCCGGTCCGCTCGGTGATGCGGGCGGTGAACTCGGCGCCGTTGCGGGCGCGGCGGCAGGCTTCGGTGGCCACCAGCCGGGCGCGGCCCACCCGGTTGCGCTCGATCTTCTCGGCGCAGGCCTCCAGGGCGTCAAGGGTGCGGGCCATGGCCGTCTCGGACAGCACGCCGCTGGCGCTTAAACCCTCGCCCAGGCGGGTGACGCGGGAAAAGGCGTCGATCACCTTGAAGGCGCGGCCCTGCGGGCGCGCCACCAGCATCCGGCAATTGTTGGTGCCGAGATCAAGGGCGGCGTAAATGGGGGCGCTGCGGGACGGGGACGACGAGGCGTAAGCCAAAAGCGGGAACTCTGCAAATTCGGGGCGGCGGATGTTACCCCCAAACGGGCGCTGCTGGGAAGCGCCCTGTCCCCACCCCCGGAAACACCCGGATTTCCGCCGCTTTGCCGCCATTTCGACCCATCGCTCTTTCGCCATTGATCCCGCCGGGAGCCTGTGTTAGAAGGTGCGCCTCTCGTGGTCGCCCCGGTCTTCCGGGGGCTTAAGAGGACCACCAGCCAGACTGGTGGGGGATCGTCTAACGGTAGGACAGCGGACTCTGACTCCGCCAGTCTAGGTTCGAATCCTAGTCCCCCAGCCATCGCTTCCCAAGCAAAATCAACGACTTAACAATGAGCAGCGACGCTCTCATTGTGTCAAAAAACCGTTAGCAGTACATTAGCAGTGCTCAAACGCTGTCCAGCGCGGATTTTCCCACGCTGCGCCGCAGAAATTGAGCGTTTGCGAGGCTTTGATGGGCAACGTGGTTCATATCCTCGACGGCGCTGTGGCGCTCTATCGGCGCGAATATATGGGCACGCAGACATGGACGGCGCGCTACAAAATTCGCAACATGAAAGGCTATGTGACCAAAGCGACAGGCAAGCGCGACTTGGAGGAGGCCAAGGAGGTCGCACTTGAGAAGCACGCCGAACTGACTGCTGATTTCCGCCGTGGCATTCCCATTCGCAGCCGCACCTTCAAACTGGCCGTCAACGCCTACTTGGAAGACCTGCAAACGGCAGTTCTGACGAACAGGGCCACGGAACGGACGATGAAGGACAACAAGGCGGTCATAAACCGCTATCTGCTGCCCTACTTTGAAAGCAAGGCCATTGACGCTATCAGGCAGGAGCAGATTGAGGCATACAAGCTGTGGCGGCTGACATATTGGACGGAAGGGCCAGGAGCGAAGGACAACTCCCGCGAATACATGCGCGGCGGCAAGCTCATCAAAGCCAAGCGCCCGCAAAAGACCCAAACCCAGCGCTCGGGTGAAATCTTCATCCTCAAAGCCATCTTCAATTCGGCGCGTAAACGCGGATGGGTGAAGCGCGACCAAATCCCCGACATTGATGACGAGCAGCGCAAAACAGCGCGTCGGCCTGCGTTCACGGAAGGGGAGTGGAAGCGCATCCTTGCGGCCATGCCCAGCTACATTGATGGCGCGAAGGGCTTGGTGGTGGAGGCCGACCGCAAGATGGTCTGCGCCTACATGGCGTTCATGTTTGAAACGGGACTGCGGCCAGGGAAAGAGCACCAGCAACTGACATGGGCGGATTGCGAACTGATCACCAACAAGGCTGAAGTTGGTGTGGTCAGGGAAACCCACGTTCATATCCGCGACGACACAAAGACGGGCAAGCGCACGGCGGTCAGCAGCGAGGCAACATGGGATATTTTGAACCAGATAAAAGCATTTTCGCTTTGGACCAAGCCCAGTGATCCGATTTTCGCCGACCGCAAGACAGGCAAGCCCATATTGAGCTTTGCGAAGGGCGTGTCGGCGCTGCTGAAGACGGTCGGGCTGGAATACGACCGCAATGGCGTGAAGTTCTCGCCATATAGCCTGCGCCACACCTATGCTACTGACCGCCTTATCAAAGGCAGGCTGGACGTTTGGCTGCTGGCGAAGAACATGGGCACCAGCGTGGAGATGATCCGCAAGCACTATGGGCAGGACGAGCCGAAGCAGCGGTCACACGAACTCATCCACGACAAGGTGCAGTTGGACGCAAATGCCTGGATGGCGATTTTGAGGGATAACCCTGCGCTTGCGGCGGAGGTTCTGCGCAAAGCCAATGTGCCCGAGGGACCAACCTTTGATCCCGATGCCCCCGAGGTCGTGCCCGATCCCAATGCGCCGCGCAAGCGCAAGAAGTTCAGGCTGAGCGACATGATTAATCCGCCGAAAGACCCCGAGTGAGTGTCGTGTTACACGACAGGCGCACCTTATATATAGGCCGCCGTCGCTTCGGCCCTTTGCGCGTCGTATACGCCGCCGATTTGAGCGCCCAGCAGTACGGCACTCATGGAAACAGCCCCGTTTGTACGGGGCTGTTTGGCGTTTAAGCGAGCTTCTTACCGAAGCGTCCCTTCATCGCGACCAACTGCTTGTCCAGTTCGCCAGCGACCACCGCGTCGCGTACCAGCGTCAGAGTGGGCACCAGTTCCGCCACGTCGCCGATCTCAATGGCCGTCTTCTTCGGCTTAATCTCCACGATCTTGTTGCCGTAGCGCACTTCCAGCATGAACGCCCCATTGGCCTCCTGCCAATACCAGGGGCGAAATTTTACCATTCGGTCTTGCAGGGTCTTGTTGCCCTCGCCGTCCTTCGTCCAGCGCTTGCGCCGAATTTCAAATCCCTCGCCCTTCTGCATCGCTTCCGCAGCAGCGATCTGCTGATTGATCGCCTCCACCAGTTTGTGCCGCAGACGCCCTTCAGGCGTTGCCGCAACGGCGCGTCGGGTCTTTTCGCTCAGCTTCAACTTGTCCAATGCACTCATCATCACATCCTCCAATAGGAACACATGACGAACATGCTATGGCCTGATGGCCGAACAGGACAACCGAAAGACCGCTGTCGTGTAACACGACACAATGCTTGGAATTCGGCCGCATAGAATGCGGATTGCTGGTCTTTAGAGAGCCGTACAGCGACTTAATTTGCTATCAGCTGTCTTTGCCGCGCATTTGAAAAATAGGCGCTGTTGACTTGTAAAATCGCTGCAAAAGGCCATTGCAGCGAATTTTTTCTGCCTGCACGAGGCAGTGGAAAGTCAATTTCGGCGAAGAAGAAATGCTCACGCGGAAAAAATCAACAAGCAAATGTAAGATAATTTTGGTTTTTAGTTGGTAATTGTATTGACAAAGTTACATAAATTTGCGTCACGAGCATATTTTTGATAGTATCTATTTGTGGACGCGATGACGCAGTTCACGTTCTAAACAGAAAGAAAGGAACTTTCAAAATGACTACTAACAAAAATACCATCACCGCTGCTTGCAAGAAGCTTATCACTGCTCGTGAGCACTGGGAGGCCAACGAGCTTGCTGCCAGTAACCGCAAGCTCTACTCGATCCTCAGCCGCTGCTTTGACGTTTACAAGCAGTTGGCCGCGAACGTGTTCCTGGTCGATGCAGTTAACGACCTCCTGGCCGCAAAGGACATCAAGGTCATCTCCACGCTGCATCCCGCGAACAAGCTGATGAAGCTGATCTTCGGGGACAATGACCGCCGCCGCGTCAGCGCCTACGCCACGGTCATGAAGGCCGCGCTTGAGGACGAGAAGGACGCGACGGCCGATTTCGCGGCTTGGGTGAATAAGAAGGGTGGCATTGAGGCCATTCGGACTGGCGGCACGACCGAAAACAGCACGACGGCCGAGACTAAGAGCGCAGATGCGTTCAGCAAGGCCGCCGCGCAGCTGAGCAAGGAACACGCCATCGCCACGATCAATCCCAGTTCCAAGTTTCCCGACAAAACTGGGTACGTGCTGGTCCTTGCCCACATCGCTCCTGACCGCAGCCTGAGCGTCGTCAAGTTTGTCGGCGACGTTGATGACGACCGCACGAAGGCGCTGGTCGTCAAGGTGGTCGCCGATGAAGAAAAGAATTTTAAGTCGGTCGTGGGGAAGGCGATCAAGAACAGGGAGAAGCTTATCAAGCAGCAGGAGAAGGAAGCTAAGGCAAGTAACAAGGCGCGGGAAAAGAAGCAGAAGGAAGAGGCTGCTCTGACTGAAGCGGCTACTGATGACGAAGAAATTGACAAGATGCTTGAAGAAATTCAGGCCAGGAGGGCTGCAAAGCAGGCGCAGACCGATGCCTACGACGAGCAGCTTGATGAGATTAAGCAGTGGGATGTCGTCTACACCGCTGACGAAGAGAACGATGAAATCAATGTCGCGGCCTAAATCAGGCCAAATGTGGTGGAGGGTCGCGGCATCCCTCCATCACAACTTCACTCGCCGCTAGGAGGAAAGAAAAATGGTTGCATTTACCACAAAGTACAAGCCGAAGTGCCTTGCCGATGTCGTGTATCCCGACACGCAGACCGAACTTGACATCATGTCGTATGAAAATGCTGGTCGCTTTAACAACATCATTCTTTACGGCACTTACGGCACGGGCAAGACCACCATCGCAAGGCTGATGCCCAAGGCCGTTGTTGATGATGTTGATGAGGACAACGAAGTGGATTTCATCAACGGAAGCAAGGTTCGTGGAATTCAATGCATTGATGACGTTGAAGACTTTCTGCATCTCACTTCATGGAACAAAAAAGGCTTCAAATTTGTCATCATTGATGAAGCAGAGCAGTTGACGAAGCAAGCGCAGTTTGCTCTGAAGGGCGTGATGGACAGGTTCATTGACGATGCAATGTTTATTTTTACCACCAACCACATCAATGACTTGTACGGGGGAATTCAAAGTCGGGCGGAAATCTACCTGCTTGATCCTCCTCCTGTTGAGCGGCTTGTTCCCTTGGTTAAGCACGTTTTGAAATGCGAGAAGCTGACGATGAGCGATCCGCAGATCAATCAGTTCACGGCAAAGTATGGCACGAGTGTCCGTAACTTGCTGATGAAGCTTGAAACTTTGACCATCAATGCCAAGCGCAAGGCCAGTCAGCCTCCTTCAACCCCGAACCTGTCGTGTAACACGACACTCAACCAGCCAACGCCGACCAGTGCGGCAATCACTTCCAACCCTGTGTCGTGTAACACGACACTCAACCAGCCAACGCCGACCAGTGCGGCAACCACTTCCAACCCCGTGTCCTGTAACACGACACTCAACCAGTCAACGCCGACAAGCTCAAAGCAAGCGGCCTAACCAGCGAAGCCTCCGACTGCTGCAGTCGGGGGTCTTCGCTTTTGTGGGCATTGCCAACCATGCTATTTTTGGCTGATGGAAACCAGCACGGCCACCATCAGCGTCCTTCAGGTCACAGCTATCCATGCTGGCCGCGTGCTGGCGTTGGCCGATGTGGAATTGATCCTTGATGGCGTGTCGCTGGTCATCCACGGCGTGCAGGTTCGCGCCGATGCCAGCAAGACCGAAATCACCCTTCCCAATTACAGGGCGCCAGACGGTTCATGGCGAACCGCTGTCACGTTGCCTGACGAGGTGCGTGGGCCGATGGGCGACGCTGTGATTGCAGCGGCCATGGAGATTGGGATTTTGATGGAGAAGGCGGCTGTCGTGTAACACGACAGCTATTGGCCTTCATTTGCGCTGGCATTCGCCAATTTGGAATTGAAAGGATGGAGTGTCGGCGGTCATCTTTGAGAAAATGCAGGCGTAATCCACTGTGGGAATAGCCACTCATGAAGTTGCCGTAAGGGAGTGTCACCGTGTGGTACAGATTGTGGACTGAATACGGAAATCGCATTCAAGTTGAGGTGGTTGACGAGAATATACGAGAGTTTTTCCGTAAATGGGAAAAGCTTATGCAGGAAGAGGCGAGTGCTGATCCAGACGGATTTCACTTCAATGCCCATCCGTTGGATAAAATCTATATGGATGCTTTTTTAGATAATATTAGTGAGTATCTTCGTACTGATCGCGCTACGCCTCCAGAAGGGCTTAATGATTATGAACAATATGAGGCTGAAATAGCCGAGGCAAATCGCCTCGGCCTTTCAACACGGGCTGTAAAAATCAAATGGGCGCGGTTTATGGACGACCACATTGGCGAAGTTTTTCGTTTTCAAGAAGATTGGTGGGGCGTATTTACAAACACAACAAACATGCTTCC
>NZ_AONQ01000075.1 GCF_000342045.1 Paramagnetospirillum caucaseum
GTTTCCAACGATGAGCGACCGTCGTAGGAGCCCAGTTTGCGGAAATTGTCGGAGCGCAAGGCATCCATGAAATCTTCGAAGGCCTTCCCTGCTTCGTCTTCGTCGCAGGTGAGCAGCTTGCAGGCTTTCCATGCCGGTTCAGAAGCGACCGCGATGAAGCGCCTGCGCGCTGCGGTCACGCCTGCGATGACGTCGCGTATCAGCCCGAGCTCGCGTGTTCTGTCGGCTCCCATTCTGCGTGGTTCCCCCCTTGGGAGGGGAAGACTATCTGAATTTCTAGATCGTAGGAAGCACGGCTAATCGTAAGGGTCGATGAATTCGCCGGGATGGGGCAAGGTGCCCGTCAAGATGGTCGAGGGGCGATCTTGCGGCGATTGGGACCGCTATGGCGCCGTTCCGGATACCGTTTGGACCGAAATTTGGCTATTCTTGCCCAGATCAAGGGCGAATGGGCCGTCCATCGGGGAAAAGTCGGATGAAATGGTTGCTCCCCATGTTTCTGATTTGGCCGACGGTTGCTCTGTCTGAGGTCAAGATAGAACCGCGCTCACGATCGCTCTCTCCGTTGCAATCATAGTCGCCCGCTTTACATTCGTGGGAATGTGAGGAGGCCTGCTCGGGCCACCAATTCAATGCCATGTCGCCCGGCTCGCTCTCTTCCCTGTGAGGTATAACACTCAGCAGTTGTTACGGCGATAAGACGCGCCTCCGGGTGGCCATAGGCATCTCTGGCGCGCAACAGGTCATCGACGGGCTCGGCATTGCAATAACGGCTCTGGCGATGCTTGCACTGAACGATGAGCTGTTGGCCGGTGGTGGAATGGACGGCAATGCCGTCGGCACCGCCGTCGCCGGTCTGGGGCGTGCGGAGAGAGCGGTAACCTTTCGTCTGAAGGCGTCGCAGGACCCAGTTCTCGAATTGGGTGGATGTCATGCGGTCCAGTTCACCCAGGTCGACCTCGTCCGCACTATGCTGTCCTGCTGCGGCCCCGACGGTGTCACGGAACAGTGTCGATTCGTCCTGGCCGGGAAGAACTGGCGGCATAAGCAAGTCGCGGCTGAGGCTCCGCTTTCGTTCCAATAGGTCATTGAGCTTAACGTCGAAGCTACTGTCTCCGATTGCCGGGTGAACTGCCATGGGGTAGTAGACACGGACCACCGTGGCCGTCTGGCCGATACGGTAAATACGGTCGGTGCACTGGTCTTCAACTGCTGGGTTCCACCACCGAGATAGATGAATTACGTGGTTGGCCGCGGTCAAGGTCAGGCCGACGCCCCCCGCTTTGGGGGATAAAATCATCACGTCGAATTCGCCCCGGAGCTTCTGGAAATCATCGACCGCACGCTGGCGCTTATCGCCGCTGACCGTCCCATTTATGAGCATGGGCATGCGGGGAAGTTTGAATTCCCGCTTGATCATCGCCGATAGGACATCCTGCATGTCCAAACTCTCAACGAAGATGAGCGCCTTCTCCTTCGCTTCCGCAATTGCCCTAAGTATCTCGAATGTCTTCGATAGCCTAGCAGACCAAGCGATGTAGTCGTCATGCGGAATTCCGCCGGCCTGCAGCGGGTCTATGGGGTGCAGCGAGACGCCGCGCATGGCATGAAGTATCTCCAGCATGGAGCCTGGGCCTGAAGCCTGGCGCCCGCGGGTGATGATCTCGGCGTAGCTATCGGCTTGTTTCGGTGGCATGTCCTGTCGGATAGCCACCGCTTCCTTTTCCGGCAGCCCTTCGAGCTTGTCAGCCTTCATGCGCCGGATCATGACGGGGGGCGCGCTGCCCACCGGGTCCAACAGTATCGCCCGGAGGCGCTTCAGTGCGTCCAAGTCATCGGGCTGGAACTCGCTGGAAAAAGTTTTAAGCTCCGGCAGATAGCCTGGATAGGCTACATCCAGAATGGCCCACAAGTCTTCTAACTGGTTCTCGACCGGCGTTCCCGTCATTGCCAGCGTAAAGTCTGCGTTAACGGTCTTGGCCGCGCGGGCGAGCTGCGATGTAGGATTCTTGATCTTCTGCACTTCATCGTAGACCGTAGCTGCAAAGCGGACCTTGGCGAAAGAATGATGGTAGTCACGAAGGGTTTCGAAGGTGGTTAGAACCCAGTCTGCTTCCTGCAACTTCGTGCTATTCAAGAGCGGCTGACCCAAGTCCACGTCGCGACCGCTATTGGCCCGGAGCTGCTTCAACTCGCTGCCATAGGCTTTCAAAGGTTGACCGAGACCCGGAAAGCTCAAGTGCCGGTCATGTTCGGCATTCCAGTTGGCCAGCAGGCCGGTCGGGGCAACGACCAACATAGGCAAGCGCTCCAGGCTGTGCTGAGCCCGGATGTCCGCCAGCCATTTCATGAATGCAAGCGCCAGTAGGGTCTTGCCTAGGCCCATGTCGTCGCCCAGGAGGACGCCGGGAAAACCCTGCCGCCATGCGGCTTGGAGCCAGGTCAGCCCCTCTTCCTGGTGGGGCTTTAAGGATGTTAGCAGCGATGGAGGAACGCCACCTGAGCCCTCAGGCACGCGGGACGACAGGTTCCGGTGATATGAGACTTCTTCGTAGTTTTCGTCGACGATGAGGAACATCTTCCCGGGTGGCACAGGCTCCGGCTTGGCGTCATCCTGGCCTTGTTCATCCGGCCCCTGGGCTTCGTCGTCCTCGTCCTTGCCGATCGGCGTGGCGAAGCCCATGAGGGCGTTTAGGGCATCAAGGGTACTGCGGTTCGCCGGGACGTCTTGGCCGTTGAGAGCGACGGTTTCGGCCCCCTGGTCGATTGCCGTCGAGACCGCGTGGCGGGCTGGCTCAATGTCGCTGGGGCCCAATTCAATGCGCTTGTCGCCGATCTGAATGCCGAACCGCTCTGGGAGCCAAGTGTTAGGCTCACGCTTGAGCCATGGCAGAACGGCCGGCTGCCAGATGCCTAGGTCGATAACGCGCTGTGAATATTGCTCCGTCGCCACGAACAGGTGCTCGACTGTCTCTGCGGTGTCCGCGTCATCGGCCAGGGCCTCCTTCAAATAAGCCTGAGGGTTCCGAGCGAACTTCCGCCTGGTATCGACGTCTGATGTCTGCACCTTGCGCACGACGCTGAGCGCCTTTTGCAGACCGGGCTCGATGTAGACGTAGTGGTGGCTGCCCAGGCCATAGCGGTCACGGCAGTCGTTCCACTGGGGGAAGCGGGTTTTGGAAAAGACCTCCTGCAACGCCTCAGGCAGCAGGCTTTCTGCTTCGCTAATGGACGCCTCGCCGTCTGTTTCCGCCCAGGCATCTTTGACCTTGCGGGCAAACAGCACGGGGTCGACCTGGAAGCCGTTTTTCCCGGTTTGAAGACGAAGGGAAAAAGCCGCCGCATGAACGATCTTGGTGTTTCGAATGTAGGCGTCGGTCGAGACCTGTTCGCCGTCCCCGTCCGGAATCAGCTCTCGAAGACAGGCAAGATGGGCGAAACGAACGTTGTCATCGTCACCAGCGGTTTTGTTGAATAGCGCAACGCCGTGCCAGATGGAAAACAGCGGTTCCGGGATGCGGTAGGTCTGGCCGCCATGCTTGAGCATGCATCCGCTGGCGGAAGCCCGCCAGGCCGGGACAGAGGTACTTTCAAGCCACTGGGCCGTGACGGTAAAGTCGCGCTGGGCTAGGTTCCCGCGTGACTGTAGGCCCAAAATCAGAGAAGTGGGGCTCGGCAGGTCTAGTGCCTGCGCATGGGCGCTGGACATGGACGCGACGACCGCGTCCCGCACCCAGAGTCCGTCGCTCTCGTGCCGAACCAACGGCCCTGCAGCATCGTCGTAGTCGAGCATTTTGAGCAGGCTGCCGACCGCAAACAGATGTTGAGGCTCGATAGCATCCGTCCACTGGTCGACTGGCACAATGCGTGACCCTAGAATCTTCCTCCGATGCAGGCGGAGAAGGATGCCGTCTTCGGCCATTTCCCAGGTGAAGTGCTGCCGAGCCATTACATGTAGTCCCTGCTCATCATCCGAATGCCAGTGTTTCGGCGAATGTACTCATGCACATCGCTCTGCCATGCGCCAAGATGCATTTTCTCGAAATCGGAACCGGTGACCAAGTCCTCACGGCTGTATGAGCGGTAGAGTTTTGGCGCGCTTGGGTTTCCGGATAACCAAACGTGGCATTTGCCGTTGTGACTCCAGTCCGCAACGAGAAGCTCGCCGATTTGCATGATGAGAACGGCTTGGGTTTTGTCTCGCGCCCCTGACTCCAGCAAGCCGAAATTTCCGATAGCGGGATTTTCCTTCTCTGCCGCCAAGCGCTTCGCCAAGTCGGCTCCATCCTTTGCGAAGGCCACCCACGCTTCCAGCATAAATTTGTTCTCGTAATAGGCGTTCCAGAACTTCCGCCGGGCGGCCCACATATGCGTCTGGGCAGTGCGGTCGACGACGTCAAGGAACTGTTCCAGCGATGCGCGGGTCAGCCAGCGGCGCATTACCCGCTTGGCATCCTCGGCGACGTCAAGCCACCGGGAGCGCTCAATGCGGAGGTCGTGCAGGAGCGCCAGAAGGTGGCTCTCGATAAAGCTCCGAACGTCGTCCGGTGGCTGGCGGTCTACCCAAGGGAGAAGCATCGCCTCTGCCATGCGAGCGGCGGCACCGGAGGTGCCGTCGAAAGCGAAGCGGCTGTCTACGACGCCCCAACTGGCAAAGCGCCGGATCGCTGGCAGGGAGGAGGGGTTGTTGCTGATGAAGGTCTTCAGACCATTCGCCGCCGCGATGTAGGCGTGGCCCGCGAGCTTACAGCCGTACAGCGTGCCGCCAAGTCCGGCTGCCTCCATGGCGTCGGCGGCGGGCATCTCCTTGGACCGCCGCACATACTTCGCCAATTGGCTCGGAGCATTGGACACGTCGAACATGTCCACGGCTTCCTTATCAGACCATTGCCATTGCCACTGACCGACGGCCACCTGGAGGAATGCAGCTATCTTCCTGAGGCCCTGGTGGGCGGGGTCGAAATGGGTGACATAGTAGCGAATCAGTCTGGAAATCGCTCGTCTGGACAACTGATCCTTCAGGCGGGCGAGGTACTCATCTAGGAATCCTGCGTCATCCACCAGGGGAGATTGCCCGGCACCCAGGCAGTCCGCAACGTAACGCCAATCGCGGGTCGAAATGGAAGTCCAGTCACCGGCGGACCTGGCCTGTGACAGCCGACGGCGTAGGTCATCAAGGTCGATAAGATTGACGGAGGCGCTTACCTCACGCAGCCGCTTGGCCACTGCGTTGGCTTCATGGACCATCACGGGGGTCGGAGGAAAGGCGACCTTTTTCGGGGACCAGGCGGCGAGTTTCGCAAGCGCGTCCTCGAAGTTCATCGCGCGAGCTCCTCAACCTGCTTCTCGACCTTTTCCACGCCGGGGGCCTTTGGGGTGGTCATGATGAAGCGAAGGTCGATGCGGCGGTTCTGCGCTTTCTGAGCCGTCGTGTTGTTGGGCTGGACCGGCCGATGTTGGCCATAGCCGGAGATGCCGAAAACAGCCAGCGACCGGGTGTTATGCAGCCGCTCCAACACGGAGTTCTCGTTGATGAGCGTCTGGTAGGTGTTTAGGGCTCGCTGAGACGACAGGTTCCAGTTCAACCCGTTGCTGCCGGTGTTGTCCGTGTGCCCCTCGACAAACACCGACTCGACGGTGTGCTTCGACTCCGGGCAATCTGCTGGCCGTTCGCGTCCTTCGATGTGCGTGTAGCACGGCAGCACGCCACCGAGGGCGCGGGCAAGGATGCCCACTGCTTGGACGCCCTGGCTGGTCAAATCCGCCCGGTTGGTCGGGAACAGGATGCTTTCCGGTAGGCGGAGTATGCCGTTCTCGATGTCAATCTCAACCTGGATGCCCTGGCTCTTGAGCGAATTCTGCAGGTTCTCCAGGATGGCCTTCCGAGTGTCTTCGGCGGTGGTCAGGTCCTTTGTCGTCTCTGTGAAATGAACTGAAGCCTCATTAAACTTCAGTGCGAAGAACATGAGCATCAGGATGAAAAGAAACAGCATACCAACCATCATGTCGGTCATGCTGACAAAAAACCCCTCATCTTCTTGATCGGCGGGGGCGTGGCGGCGTCGAATAGCCATCTGGCAGTATCCTTAAATCACCGGAACCCGGCACCCTGTCTAGACGCTGCCTTTTCCAAGGACTTGGCGGCGCTATCCAAGCCTTTGGTCACTTCGTGGAACTCGTTGGCAGCTTCCTGCAGCTCCTCGATGTTGCCTGCTAACATGCCGACTGTCCTAGCCAAGCCGCTGTCGATGGCCTTGACCTGCTCGTCGAGCCTAGTAGTGTTTTTGTCCACGATGTCCATGATTTTGATAACGGCGGCGCCCAGGTTCTCGTCCGCCTTGTCGAACCTGCCCGAATGGCGGTTCCAGACGGCCTGAAGCTCGGACAACGTGTGAGCCATCTCCTTGGAGAGCGCCGAACTCTGGCGCTGCGTCTCGCTCAACGTCTGAGCTGTGGCTTCCACGGACCGTGAGGACCTGTCGATGCTTTCCCTGAGTGCCTGGGTGGCCTGATTGAGAGGATGTCCAGCTTCAATGAGGCTCGCAGCCGCCGCCGACAGGGACGTTTCTGTTCCCTTGGCGGCCCGATTGACGTCGTCCAGAGCCTGGGCGTGCAGGCCGATTTTGCCCTCGACGGTGCCCATGGCCCCGGTGACCTTGTCCAGGCGTTCCCAGAGTTCGGTGATGCTGCCGCTTAGATCCTGGATGTTTCCCTTAAGGTCGGTCAGCACCTGATCGGCACCGGACACGACCTTGGCTGCAGCTTCGGCACCACGAACCTCCATGGTCTTGGCCACAAAGGCCGTCGCCTCGCCGACACCGGCCTCGGCCTTGTTGCCCGCGGCAATGATACGGTCCACGGCATCGCTGATGCGCTCAGAGTTTCGGTTTGACGCCTCCTGCATGTCCTCGGCCGCCTTGACCAAGTGTTCCGTGAGCCCGGTCACGCCCTCCTGTGAACCCTGGCGGATCTGGGTGGTGATTTCTGCGACGGTCTGAGCCATCTGCTCCGCGGTCTGGCGCATAGCCGCCACAACCGCATTAGTCTCCGAGGCCATGCTGCCGGTGGCGCTGGCGGTCATGTCCCGCAGCTGAGTGAGGGTCTGCTGGATGGCAGTGGCATTGGCCTGGGTCCCTGTCTCTATGCGCGCCACCGCGTCGGCGATCTGCTTGCTGAAAGCTGAGCCCGCTTCCTCGGTGGTGGTACGCATCTTGCCGCCCACATCAGCCAAGCTGGCGCGGATGACATCCGCAACGCTGCTCACGCCTTCCGTGGCAGCCAGCAGTTGGGCGTTCAGTGTATCTTTGGTCTTGTCGACGTCGGCGCGTACCGTCTCGGTAATCCCGGCCATGCCGTCGGTGATGGCCTTGGCGGCGGCGCGCAGGTCTCCGGCGGCTTCCGCGATTTGGTCCGACAGGCCGCTGCCGCTTCCGGATACATGCTTGGATGCTTCCAGCAGTGCGTCCTTGACGGAAACCAACGCCTTTGCCGTCTCGCGGATTTCGGCACCCGCGTTCTCGGAAACCACGGAGCCAAATTCCTGGGCCATGTTCTGGGTCAGGGAGCCCAACTTCTCAGCCACCGGCGACATGGCGTCGCTCATCACGCTCGGCATCGCTTGGTGCAGATTGTTGATGCTGGAGGTGATCTCGGAGACCTTGTGGCCCATGGGCTCCATTGCCGATGTGATGACGCTCGGCATGGCCTTCTGAAGAGCTTCCTCCAGCGCCCGGCCAAGATTGAAGGCAAGCTGGCCGGTAAATTCCTTGAGCTGCGAGGATTGCTCCCGAAGTTCGTCGAGCTGCCGGTTGGCGAGGACTTCGGGCGTCACGGTGAGCGTGCAGCGCTCAATCTGGCGGCACAAGGCATCCAGCGAGCGGTCCAGCGAGCGCACCAAGAAACGGTACAGCATGCCCAGGACGATGGAGCTGCCAAGACCGGCGATAGACGTCCAGAATTTGAAGGTGGCAGTGCTCAGCAATTGGCTGAGCGCCTTCTGCATCTCTGCGGTCTGCGTTGCCGCATCGACGCCGTCGCCGCCCACGGCATGGATGGCCTGGGAGGCGAAAAACAAAGCCGCCACTAGGCCAATGAAGGTGAACAATAGGCCGACGCCGACGAAGATGCCCGGGATGTTGTGGAACCACTTGAGCTTTAGCCCCGAATGCTCAAGTTCCGTGAGATTGATGAAATCCCCGGGCCGCACTGTGCTTTCGATGAGGGTCGATCCGGGCTTCTGTGGGAGCAGGGTCTCCTTGTATTCATCCCAGCTATGGCTGAGAAGCTTGCTCCTCGCCATTAGCTCGTCGAATTCGTCGAGTTTGGTGTAGAACTCCTGCCGGTCCTTGCAGCCCCTCACAAAATTCACGCGATGCTGGACCTGTCGGGTCAACCGAACAATGCTGACCAGGAACGCAATGGCCAGAACGATAGCGAAAAACACCATGACGGTGGCAATGGTTGGCGCCACTGTCTCGTCACGGAATAGAGAGAAGAAGGGGAGAACAAAGTCAATCGCGAGGCGACCAAGATTGAACGAGGCGTGTGCTATTTGTTCAGTAGAATTCGGGTCCATTGTTCAAACTATCCCTTGGTCGGCCTCAAACTGCACCCTATGACTTCAGGGCTCCGTCGACTCCCCCGGCGCGATACATGCTAAGGGTGCAAAAAGTAAGCATACAGTCTGCCTACAGGTTTGCTACACGGCAAGAGTGTTGGCTTACCTTTTTGGCTGATCAACCGCAGGCAATCCGAGCACTCAGCTTCATTGTGCTGGGTACCGGTGCCAAAACCGGACACAGATGTTCCATGTGCTGCTGATGGCCTGCCTTTATTTGATCCTGTTGGATTGAACCCCGTTTTAGCTCGGCTGCGGAGTGAACATTGGCGGAAGAGCTCACTTTTGGGTTTGATTTAGTGACCCTACGGCGACTGGGCGCGTAAATTTTCTATTGGGATATTGGAAATCTGGAATTGGTGGGGATCATGTGCAGACCGACCTCCCCACACAGATGACCAATTCTGGCAGGTAGACCATGCAGAATGACGGATGGCTTCTGCAACAATCAGGCTGGCTGTGAATGTTCACTTTTTTCGGATGGCTGTTCGTAATCTTCGGCATTGGCCTGATCGTCAAAGGATCAAAGGGGTCTGGAGATTGATCCGCAGACGGCATGAGGATTTCGATTTCGGCCAACTGAGATAGTCGTCCGTGAAAAAGCGTTATGCCTCGCTCACGTAGCCCCGATGACGGCCTGACGCTCCCGGCTGATTGCCCACATGGTTTCCAGGATCAGGGACAAAAGAAGCCTCAGCCACTTGAGCAGGAGGCGGAAGTTGTGTCCGGCGCCGGACAGGATGGCGTTGATACGGTCGCCGTCCTTGCCCTTGAGGAAGTTGCGGTCGAGCAGACCGTCGTTCTTCATGTGGCCGATGACGGGTTCGATGGCGGATCGGCGACGCAGTTCGCGGCGGATGGCTTCGGTGGGGGCCTTGCTGCCGGAACGCCAGACCTTGAAGCGGTCGAGGCCGTAATTCGCGGCTCATGGTCTGCTTGCTGATCGAAAGCCGGAACTCCTCGAACACCCACTGCATCAAATCCACCAGTCGCCAACGCACCACCCCATGGATCGCTGGGTTTGGCCCCTGGTCGATGATGTCCGCCAGCGCCTGACGCTGGGCGTCATTGAGAATCGAGGCGTTGCCAGGGGCCTTGCCGTTCAACAGCCCGTCAGGGCCGTCGGCGTTGAACCATAAAACCCAGTCCCGCAGCGTCTGCAACCGGACACCGCCAAGCCGCGCCGCCTCACTCCGTGAGCGGCCGTCGTAAATTTCCGCCAAAGACAGAAGTCGCCGAGTTTGATCTGGGCACCGTGACCCCCTCGCCAATTCCCGTAGGTGCAAGGCCGTGAAGTCCCCGCGAAGCCCAATCGCAACCGCCATGGCAAACCTCCCGATGTTTGCCATGTTGAATCAGATCGGCCGCTATCTGGGAAGCCCTCCGTGAGTCAGGTTCACCGGGACTTGGTATAATCCCAAAACTGGCGAAGAGGTCCCGATCACACCACGGCGCGTATTGGTTTTCCGGCCATCCGCGATTCTGAAAACACGCATGAACCAAAAGTCGGTTTCGTGATCGCCAGAACCAAACCAATGGCCCCCTCCATAACGCAAGCTTGATCCGCAGGCTGCATCGTGTCAGATGATCCCCATCATCACCTTTTTTAGGCATTGAGGCCGTCATCTGGCCTAGCGCCGCTGACGCCCCTAGGGATCCCTGACATATGCCCGTTTCCGACATGAAGTTCGCGACTGCGCGTCTCGTCTGCGCCTATCTGCGAGGCAATGCCCTTGATCTGGCGGGCTTGGCAGACCTAATCCGATCAACCCACGCAGCGTTACTAAGCGCTATTGCGCTGGATTCAAATCAGCCGAACCCTGTCCAATTGAAGCCTGCCATTTCGCCCAGCAGAGCAATCAGCCCGGACCTGCTGATTTGCTTGGATTGTGGCAAGGGATTCAAATCGCTGAAACATCATCTCATGGTCGCCCATGGCCAATCTCCAGACGAATATCGTGCCAAATGGGGGTTGAACGCGGACTATCCCTTGGTGGCGCCGAACTACTCTCTTCGTCGGGCGCAGATTGCAGTGAAGACGGGTCTCGGCAGCAAGAAGAAGGCCGCCACCACGCCGGAGAGCGCCACCATCAAATCGCAAATTGGGACACTTAGGCTGCCGGTGAAAACTTGTCCCGAGCCAATTGAAGTGGAACTGGCGGTTAGCCCGGAACCGGAGAGAGCCGAGGTCGAACCCCCGCCAACTTCACCTCAGACTTGGCATCGATATCCGGCATCGCGCTGGTCGAAAACAGAGGCCTAACATCGGCTGCCATTTGGCTCCAGTCCGACGGGTTGGGCAGTCGTGTGCTACCTGACTGCTGCGGATGCAATGTCGGTGCGGGAGAAATCCTCCCCGACAAACAGCAAGGCACATCCCCGGTTCTTCGCCAGGGCATAGGCGAAGCAATCGCCCAAGTTCAGCGCCGCCGGATGAATGCCCTTGCCCCAGCGGTCATAGGCGTCGGCCACCGCGGCACCATCGGCCAGTGGGATGATATCCGCCCCCAGACGGGCGATCAGCTTTTCCATTTCGGCCCGTCGGCCGCGCCGCGCGGCCACGATCAAGGCTTCGGCCTGAGTGGCGGAGGACAGCAACACCTGACGCGCCTCGGCCAGAACCGTGATGCAATGGAGGCCCGCCTCCTCGCCGAACAGAATGGCCATCAACGCCGACGTGTCCACCACCACAGTCGCCGAATCGCTCACCGGGGCAATCCCTGCTCGTCATAGAGAAAATCCTGGCTTCGTGCCGCAAAATCCCCATTCTCCGGCCGGGCGCTGCCAAACATCTCCTCCAGCAAGGCACGCCGTTCCGTCCCATCGGGTCTGGCATGGGCGGGGACCAAGCGCACTACGTCCTGGCCATGCCGGGTCAGAACAACCTCCTCACCCGCCTCGGCCCGGCGTACCAGGTCCAGCAATTGTCCCTTGGCGTCGCTGACACTGATCTGCATTGACCCACTCCATTGGTCCATTTTCGCTTCCGCCCATAGTGGTCCACAGCTATGGACCAGGTCAAGGGAAGCGCGCGGCACTGCCGCCGATCTTGAGCCGTAACGCCTGCCGCTGCCACGATCTACATATCGGTGATTTTAACCTCATCAAAGCCATCGACCTCCGTCTGATTGCCCTAGAGAAATATCCCGCCGGCGTGGTGATCATCCGGTTCCAAAAGCCTTCAAGGGTGCTCCCAATAGAAAAATTCCCTTGACGTGACGGGAACATATGGGGAACATGTGGGATCAGCTACAGGAGATCCCGCTATGGCCCAATCCGTTCTGTTCGCCGTTGATTACAATCAGGCTCCGTTCTGCATCGTCCGCGCTGGCGATTTCCGCCAAGCCATCAAGGTGGCATCAAGCTTCCTGGCAATGCCGGTCGCCGGGTCTGATGAATGGCGTCGCCCCACATCTGATGAAGTCGCAAAGCTCCGGGCTCGTCGTCCCATTGATAAGGAACGGTATGCCTTTGCCGTAATGCAGACCCAGTTCAGTGCTGGCGGCGAAGTCGAACTGTCGGCAATACCGTTGAGACGCACAGCCTAAACTAGCCTGGCCGGCGTCGTCCGATAGGATCACCTCGCCGTTGAGGAATCCGGCCAGTTCAACCTCGCTGGCCAAAGAAGACGAGAACGCCCCTCCACGTTCTCGCCCTAGGACAGGGCCACGCGTAGCGTCCCGATGAGGCGTTCGAAAAGATCAATCGCACACATGGAGGTGAAGCCTTCTCGGGCACGGAAAGCACGAACGACTGGTTGTCCTCGATCACCTGAGCATCAGTCTGCGTACATAAGCTTCTCAACGACATTGTACAGATCGGGCGCGTTGGCCTGACCTTCCTCTTCCTCTAGGGGAGCATAATAGTGGCTAAGAGGGTCGTAGGTCAGGAATACGCGACCCAGGGGCCCATGGTGCTGCTTGACGAGACGAAGGTCGACCCGAGCTCCGACCGCCTCAAGGGCATTAAGCCATCCCGAGTGACGAGCATTGAAGCATATCATCCTCTCACCCGCGTCAGAGTCATAGCCGGGTTCTATACGCTCGAGCACATAACGAAAATGATCGAGCAGAATGATATTGTCGAAGGCTTCAGTGAATCGTTTTCCAAGGTACGTGAGACCGTCCAAGCACGGATTGGCCGCGAAAATGATCTGCCTCGCGTCGTCTGAAGCACTTTCGGCTATTGGATGAAACATGACGGAAGAGCCCCGTGGTGGATTCACTCGGAGCGGCTGAAATGCGAGTCTGGGGCATGCGTCAAGGGTTCATCATCGAAGTAAGTGCCGCCGCCCCGTATCACCGATGCTGTCGATGTCGGCTTAATATTTGGCCTGCCCTTCAGCCGCACAAACTCATTGGACGTCGCCCAAATTCGGTTTGGCCAAACAGACTGACGACGCATGCACGGAAGGCACCGGCACTTCGCTGGCTGCTGGCAACTCCCCCGGCGGTTCAGCGCTCAGTTCTGGCTTAGCAGGTATCTCCAGATTCGGTCGCTTGCGCGGGGCTGCCTTGGATTTGGTCCTGGTGCGTTTAGGAGTCGGCTCGGGAACGCTGGCTTCTGCGCCAACAGCGCAGGTATCTGCAACCTCACAGCCCTGCTTCACGCACTTCTTAGTGGCCACTATCTACGCATCCTGCCCGAGGGGTGAGCCGTTAGGTCTTATCAGATCCACCCAGGGTTTTGGCCAGTTCATAGACCTTCCGGCGAACACTCTCATCGGTGATGCTGTAATAGGCCCGCACCAGTTCCAGGGTCTCACGCTTGGCCATGGGATTGCGTTCGTCACCCGGACCGGCCGCAGTTGTCACGGCTTCACCCTTGATCACCGCCGCTGGGCTACTGGACTGAGCGTCTTCGCCCATATCATCGAAGAAAAATGATACCGGCACATCCAGAACTCGGGACAGATCGAACAGACGGCTGGCGCCAATGCGGTTGGCGCCCCGTTCGTACTTCTGAACCTGCTGGAAGGTTAGGCCAATGGCCTCTCCCAACTTCTCCTGGCTCATACCGAGCAGGGTCCGACGAAGCCGCGTGCGAGTTCCAACATGGACATCAATGGGATTGGCTGAACCATCTTCCAACCGGCCCCGAACAGACCGCTTGGGGGTCTTAGCGCCGGTTGTGGGTTCTTGATGTGTGGCAGTGGGCTTCTTGGCCATGGCGCTACCTTTCGTTTATTGGATTGAGTCCAGTATGGCCTCATTGGGGAGATGGCTCAAGCCAGCCGTACCTGGCTATCTTGATCCGGACGGCTGCTCAAGATATCGATTCCATGTGGTCCATCCCCCAGATGAAGCGGCCACAATTGGGTGGGAGGCCCCTTATCCCCAATCCCACCCAGCGAAGATCGGCGATGGAGTCTTCGACAGCCGCCATCGCCGATTTAGCCTTCAGCCAGATCATGCCTCGTAAGCTCAGATAACTTTTGACGCGATCCTGGCCATCTGCAGAGACTTTCGGCACATCACCGCAGACAGTCTCATGGCGTTCCGTCTTCCGTGACCTGGAGGTCGACCGTGCACTTCATTTATTGTGCGGCGGATAGAAGCAACCAATGCATCCCGCAATGGCTTCAATGGCTCGCGCGACAAAATTGCCATCAAAAGCAATTCCGTCACTTGCTCAAGCTTGTCTGGCGCCTCTATATGAGGCAAATGCCTAACTGTATCTATAAAGCATTGATCAAGTGCGCTTTTGGTTTGTTCAGAATTCGAATTCATGGGCCATATGTTCACAATATTTATTCATTTGATAGGGCTGCGATGGGTGTGTATTTGGGGTTAATCCTTGAAAATCTGTTCCTCGTGGATCCGCCGCAATGCCTCTTCGATATGATCGGCAACGGCGGGATTCTCGGCCAATTGCATCAGGGATTTGCCCCCAAACCTTTCCTGCGGCTCCGTCAGCCAAATGCAGGCTTTATCCTCATCGCCGAACACATGGTTTGCCAACAGGGTTAAACGATGGGCCCGGGCGACACTGATCCCGGTTACCACCGGTTTCTGCGGTTCAGGGGGCACCGCCTCAGCGATGTCCTGTGGGTCATCTCCGACGAGAATGTGGCGGATCTTAGCGACGATCTCCGCCAGTTTCGCTTCGCGATCTGGTTCGCTATCCACCATGACCATCATCGCCCAATAGGCTCCAAGCGCCCCTCACAACCCTTGTCCGTCCAGATTCTTGCACTATCTATTGGGCCGGCCATCAACTGACAAGGCGCTAAACGTGGACGAAATTGATACCGCCAACGAACGAGCGGAATTGATGACCAATATGGCCATCCAGGTTGCTCTCAGCCGCCAGCCCAAGGCCCCGTCATCAGGCGTCTGCCGAGCCTGTGGACAGGCCATTGAGGCCGCTCGTCTGCAAGCCAATCCGGCCGCCCCGACATGCTGCGATTGTGCGGCCGAAGCGGAAGCTGAGCACCAACGTCGCCGTAAGTTGGGTGGGCGCGGCTAGGCTCGCACCACCTCTCCTCCTCGAGCCGAATACCGCTCAAAAGCGGTCATCCGCTGCATCGGCAGCGCGATGTCCCGGCGATAGATTTCGTCCCGCAGATAGGTCAACTCAGCTGCCAGAGCGTCTTCCTGGACGTCGATCCACCAAGCTTTCGGTGTGCCATCGGAGCCGTCGTTCCACTTATAGCCCCGGCGCTTGAGATCATCCTTGTAGTCGAAGGGCGCGTATTCAGCCCAAATCCTGACCGTGGGGCAGCGCGCATTGACCAGGAGCTGCTCCAATCCAAGCTTCCCGGAAACCGGCAAAGGCTTGGCTAGAATTTCCAGCAGCGCCAGACAATCAGCTCCGGCACGGTGACCATCGTGGAACAGGCCATACTGGGCCAGCAGATAGAACAGCTTGGTTCCACCGATGCCTTCAGCGGCCCAGTCGATCTCGGCGATGGAGCAGGCCCAGGCCTTCTTAGCGATGCCAGGGATCAGCCGCTCAAGGAACCGCCGGTCAAAACCGGCATTATGGGCGATCACCAGAGCGACTGGGGCGATCAGCCGCTCGATCTCGGCAACATCGATGGAGTGCCCGGCGACCATCTCGGCGGTGATGCCGGTGAGCTGGGTAATCTCAGGCAGAATGGGGATAGTCGGCTCTTGGAACACCTCGACCACATCAAGGATCCGGAAGATCCGGCCATCAGAGGAGAATTCGAACAGCACCATGCCAAGTTCGATGATCTCGTCCTTGATCAAATCAAGCCCGGTGGTCTCCACATCAACGATGACGCCGATCTTCTTGGCGATGCCATCATCGGCATGAACCTGCTCGCGTCGTTCGATGCGGCGCTGAACACGGAACCGGCCTGAGGCTTCCAAGGTTGCCGCCAAAGCGTCGAGATCGGTTTCCGTCATCAATGATCCTTCAGGCAATTATTGACCGTCATCCTACCATTAAATGCTGTCCACGGATTGGGACTGCAAAAGGCGCTCAATCTCGGTCAGCAGAAGCAACCGCTCATCGCGGCCGCGCATGTCCCCATGACGCAGATATTCATCTGCCGCCTCGGCCACGATGGTTCGAGCAACCTCGCCAAATCGCCGGATCAGTCTTCGGGCCTCAGCGGCATGGCCGTCATTGGCTGAGATCATCATGCGCTCCGAGCCTCGGCCAGTTGCAATTCGGGTACGGCCCAGAGCGGCTGACCCGCCCAGATGGTTCGGCAGCCATGGCCACCGGCTACAAGGTCATCAAAGACCGCCAGAAAACGGTCTTTAGCCACCCTGGCTTCCCACGGCTCAATGTCGATAATCGGGGCGCGGCGGCGGAAGTCAAAAAGGGTTCTGGCCTCCTGCTCGGAGAACCCCGCCAGATGGACGGCCTCCAAATAGGCGGCAGCATGATCTGCCCGATCGATGGCTTCGGCCCATTCCTGGGGAAGTTCAGCCGGGAGATTGAATGCCACCCTGACCGCTCGGGCAACCCGGTCCTCGATGGTCCGATAGACCGACCCGATGTGCTTCTTAAACGGCGTCACCAGGTCGGAGGTAACGTACTCGGGTGCATCGTGCAGGAAGCCAGCCAGAAGGGCTTCCGTCGGCAAATCCGGCACATCGGAAGCCATCAGTTCCGTCACCAAGATGGAGTGCTGCGCCACCGAATAGGCATGCTCACCACGGGTCTGGCCGTTCCAGCGCGCCTCGCGCGACAGGCCGAGGGCGATATCGTCGATCTCGATTTCCAGCGGCGAAGGATCGAGGATGTCAAGGCGTCGGCCCGAGCACATGCGCTGCCAGGCACGATGGACCAGCTTTTGATCGAAGCGTTGGATGGTCATGGTCAGATCCTCCTGCTAGGGCCGGGTAATGCGCTTGTAACGATGGCCGACGGTGGCGATGCCGCTGCGGCCGACCACCACGTAGACATCGAGCAATTTATCGAGACGTCGAACGTTGCTGCTGGCCGCGTCCTTCAGGACCCGCTGCTTGCCGCGAGCTGAGAGGTAGATGATTTCGCAGCCATGATGGTCGTGCTGGCTCTCGCCATAGGCCATGACAAGGTCAATCGCCTCTGCGGGAATGCCCCGTTGCTGGATCCGAGATTCCCAATGTGCCGCTGCGCCCATTTTGCCCTCCCTTGATATGGCCCCCTTGCAGAAGGAGGGCTGATCCCGCTACACTCATCTTCACAATGCCCATAGCTGCAATACGCATCGTGGCTTTATGTATAATGACGATGTGTGGTCGAGTCAATGTGATTCGGAGGTCTTGTTTTGAGTGATCTGGATGCCCTGCCTCAGGAGCTACGGAAGCGCCTGGAATTCCTTGAATTCCGCCTCTATTGGGAGGGGCGGGTCAATCGCCGTGATCTGACCCAGGCCTTCGGAATTTCCGATATCCAGGCCTCGGTGGATTTCCGTGCCTATAACGGTCTCTGCCCGGATGCCATGACCTATTCGCCCAAGGAAAAGCGATATCGCTCTAATGAGGGTTTCGTTCCGGTCCTCTATGCGCCGGATGCGCCGCGCTATCTGACAATGCTTTGCCCTGAGAGCGCAGATGCCGCTGGGGGGCGCGATTGCTGGATCGGCAGTCCACCTCCGGTCCTAGTGGCCCGCAAGATTGCCCGCAAGCCGGTAGAGGCCTCGGTACTGCAGCCTGTCGTCCTCGCCATCCATTACGGTCTGGAGATCGAGATCCGCTATCAGGCCACCACCCACAAGGAGGACTGGCGATGGATCAGACCGGTCGGATTGGTCTATAGCGGATTCCGCTGGCACTGCCGGGCCTGGGATCTCAAAAATCAGCGGTTTGGTGATTTTGTGCTGACCCGCATTCTTGACGTCAGGGCAAAGCGAGATGCTGGAGAAGCTGCCTCAAAGGATCCGCAGTGGCATGACGAGATCAAGGTGGAGATCGCCATTGATCCGCGACTAGAGGCTGGCGCCCAGAAGGTCTTGGCGGCCGAGTATCTTGTCGGGGATGCGTATATCTTGAGGGTAGCCGTGCCGAGCCTCGCTCTGCCCTACTTCCTAAAGCTCAACGGCATTGAAGAAGATCGCCCTGATCAGAAGCCCGAGCACCGCCAGATTGTGGTCTTGAACCGTGATGAGGTTGAAGAAGCTTTGCCGGAGGGTTGGAAAGACAAGGCGTGATTTGCAACCTATCAAAAATAGGAATTGTTTGCATTGTGCTGATTGCAAGGATCCAGAATACCAGCAGCTAGTGACGCCAAGGCGCTAACATATTGACCGTCCTGCCAGTCTATGACATCGGTTAGACGTATTTTTTGGGAGGTAACTATGAACAAGGCTGATCTGGTGTCCAAAGTTGCAGAACTCGCTGGCTGCACCAAGGCAGATGCCGACAAAGTGACTGATGCAGTGTTTGCGGCCATCACCTCCGCGCTTAAGGCCGGGGACGAGGTGCGCTTGGTTGGATTCGGCTCTTTCAGCGTTACCAATCGCGCTGCCAAGGATGGTCGCAATCCCCGCACCGGTGCGACCATCAAGATTGCGGCGTCCAAGGCGCCGAAGTTCAGCGCCGGCAAGGCTCTCAAGGATGCTGTCAATGGCTGATACCCCCATCCTGCAAACTGCCAAAATCGTCGCGGCCTATGTGGGAAACAATACGATCGCAGTAGCCGACCTGCCCGATCTGATCCGCACCACCTACACCTCACTGATTGGCGCCGGAACACCAACACCGACACAGGCCGAACGTGCAATCCCGGCTGTACCTCTCAAGAAGTCGGTAACGCCAGACGCCCTCTACTGCCTGGACTGTGGCAAAGCGCAATCGATGCTTAAGCGGCATATCGCTACTGCGCACTCTATGTCAGTTGATGAGTATCGCGCCAAGTGGGGGCTCGCTAAGGACTACCCGATGGTGGCTCCAAGCTATGCGGCGCACCGATCGGAATTGGCCAAGAAGATTGGATTAGGGCGGACCCGTGGCCCTAAAAAGCCGAAGTCCAAGGCTAAAGCCGAGGTTGCTGCGGAGGGAAGTTGAGCAATTGCCTGATGGCGGATGTTAAAAGTGATGAAAGGTAGGGCAGGGGGCAGCATCGGCATCACCTTGCAGGTGTCGACCCCGGCTGCGGGTGAAGAAGATCGGGAGGGCGAGTTCTATTTCCCGTTGCGGCTGATGTCGCCGATCGCGGTGGCGGCAAATTCCGTCGCCTCGCGCAGTGGGTCATCATAGAGATGGGCATAACGCAAAGTGGTCTGCGCCTGGGTATGTCCGAGCAAGGCGCCGACCACCTGCAGGGGGACCTTTTTGCTGGCCAGCATGCTGGCATAGGTGTGCCGCAGATCATGGATTCGCAGGTCCAGTGAACCTTTGGGGAGATCTAGGTTCTGGGCTTTTGTTCTCGCCTGGATTTCCTCAATGGTCGGCGATCGCTTGAGATCGGCGTGTAATCTGTTGATGATGGATGCGACGGAAGGGTTCTCGATCCACAGCGCCAAAGTGGCTGCCTTTCGGCAAGCATCCCAGGTCTTCTTGACGTCCGTGATGTGCTCATCGGGAGAGAGCCTGCCGGGAAAAACCCATTGTCCTTCGCCAGTTTCCTTTCTTCGTTTCAGCAACTGAATGGCGGAGCCAGACAGTGGGGCGATATGGTCCTGGTTTTGCTTAGTATGGGCGCTGGGTTTCGACCAAATCCCCGCATCGAGATCAATATCCTCCCAACGGGTCGTGAAGACTTCACCTTTGCGGGCCCCGGTAAGGATCATAAGGCGGATGGCATCGCAGGAATCTTGCTGAGGATGGTTGCCGATAGCTTCCAGCACATAAGTGAGTTCTGTTGGGCTTGCGTACCGTTTGCGAGGGTGCTCCGGGTACATCTGGGTGCCTTCAGCCACGTTCTTGGTGATCCATTCCCAGCGTCTGGCAAGGTTCAGCGCCTTGCTCAACACTTCGACCACTCTATTCGCCCTGATTTTTTTGGTTTCACCGATGGTGCGGTGCATTCCATCGACATCTGCGGAAGTTAGGTCTGCCAACTTGACCGAACGAAATCGGGGGAGGATGTAGGTCTCCCACATGCTGATGTCGTCCTTGGCGGAGCGGTCGCGTTTCGTCGGC
>NZ_AONQ01000076.1 GCF_000342045.1 Paramagnetospirillum caucaseum
GCGCCCTGACCTCGGCCACCTCGGCGGGGTGGGTCTCGGCGTAGCGGACGCGTTCGGCCCGGATGCGGGCGCTCACCTGCTCCACGTTGTCCGGGGTGAGGCGGATTCCAAAGGAATCATCTCCCTTGCCGGTGATGATCCGCTCCAAGATCAGATCGCCCGCCGCCTTGGTGAAATGTGAGCCGTCCCAGTACCAGCGCATCCTCTGGCCGGGGGTATGGGGAATGTCCTCGGCGGTGACCGGGTTGGCGCCGCTGAAATCCCACAGCTCGGCCTTGGACGTCGCCACGGTGGTGGCCAGTTCGCGTTTCCACTGTTCCCAGACGGGCATCAGGCCGGCGGCGGCCTTGGCTTCCAGCGTCTTGGCATGGACGGGGGTGATGAACAGCGCCACCCGTGTCTTGCCGTTGTCGAAGGCCTTCAGCAGGCGCGCGAGATCGGCCATCCGTTCTGGCGTATAACGGAAACCATCCTGGGAGCGGAAATAGCTCATCTGGGCGCGGAGCAGGCTGTCTATCTCGGCGCGGTGATCGATGCTCTTCTTGCGGACGCCGATATCATAGGTGCCATCCTTGGCGAAGGGCTGGCGCAGGCCGCGCATCGAACTGGCCAGGACCCAGCCGGAATCGGCGAAGGCCTCCAGCGACAGCAGCCGCTGGATATAGACCGGCCAGGGGGAGGCCCCGGCGTATCCCGATTGGTCGAAATCACCGTGTGAATTGGTTTCCTTGCCGAACATCATGAGGTCGAGGCCGATCACCACCAACCGGGGCGTCTGATGCCGGGCGGCATACTCGGCCGCTGGAACGAGTTCGGCGATGTTGGTGTCCGACAGCGAGGCGTTGAAGGCGGGCGCGCCGTTCAGGGCAAAGGAGCCGGGGTCCAGCCCCATTTCGCCCCGGGACGAGCCGTAGAGCAGGACGTCGAATCGGGTGTGGGCCAGAATCAGCGCCTTGTTGACCCGGCTGCCGCCCCGGCGCAGCGTCTTCTGGTCGTTGAAGCCCTTGACGTCGCTCCAGCGGAAGCTGGCATAGGGATCGACGGCGAAGTTGAACCCCGCGCCGAGCGCCAGCAGCGCCACGATTCCGCCCAACAGGGTGAGCAGGAAGCGGCGGGGGGGCGGGGGGGCGGGCTGGGTCATGTCAGAACTGGTAATAGAGGAATTCGCTGGTCCGCCACAGGGTCATGACGGAACAGGCCAGCAGGGCGGCCAGGGTCCAGGCCCAGCCGGACGATGGACGCCAGGCGAGACGGGCCAGGCGCTCCGGCGCCGCCACGGGCTCCAGCCCCGGCCCGGTGGTGCGCATGATCTGCTGGCTGTTGGGGGCCAGGGCGCAGACCGCCATCAGGATCAGCGCGAGGGCCAGCCCGTCCCAGGCCGTCTTGACCGCGCCGCCGCTCAGTCCGCTCAGCCCGGCCATGCCCTTGAGGATGATCAGCGCGGCTCCGAAATCGGGGGCGCGGAAGAACACCCAGGCGACGATGACCAGCACCTGGGTCAGCACCCAGCCGGCGACCAGCTCGCGGCGGCCCGGTTCGGCGGGACGGACGGCCCGCCAGGCGTGGTTGCCCACCAGCATCAGCCCGTGCAGGCAGCCCCAGGCCAGGAAGGTCCAGGCGGCGCCGTGCCACAGGCCGCCCAGGGCCATGACGATCATCAGGTTGAGGTGGCGCCGCACCGGGCCGCAGCGTCCGCCCCCTAAGGGGAAATACAGGTAGTCGCGCAGGAAGCGCGACAGGGTCATGTGCCAGCGCCGCCAGAACTCGATGATGCTGGCGGCCTTGTAGGGCGAGTTGAAGTTGACCGGCAGGTCGATGCCGAACAGCCGCGCCAGCCCCACCGCCATGTCGGAATAGCCCGAGAAATCGAAATAGATCTGCACCGTATAGGCCAGGGCGCAGGTCCAGGCGGCCCCCAGGCTCAATTCCTGCCCCGAGGCGGCGGCGGAAAAGCCCGGCGAGACGTAGGACGCCACCCAATCGGCGATCACCGCCTTCTTGAACAGGCCGATGGCGAACAGCGACAGGCCGGCCGCCAGATTCTCGGCGGCGCCGTCCTGCCGCCGGGGCTGGCGGAACTGGGGCATCATCTCCTTGTGGTGGATGATCGGCCCGGCGATCAGGTGGGGAAAGAAGGTGACGAACAGGGTGTAGCTCAGCGCGTCGTTGTCCCGGGCCAGATCGCGCCTGACGTCCACCAGATAGGCGATCTGGGTGAAGGTGAAGAACGACACGCCGAGCGGCAGTTCCAGCCCCCGGGCCTCGATCATCAGCCCGACCAGCGGGGCGACGGATTCGGCGAAGAAGCGCTCGTACTTGAAAATGCCGAGGAAGGCCAGATTGGCCGCCAGTCCGGCGGCCAGCACCGCGCCGCCCCACGGCGTGCCGCGGGTCCGCGCGATGGCCAGCCCGAACAGGAAGTTGCCGGCAATGGAGACGGCCAGCGGCCAGGCATAGGCCGGATTCCACCATGCGTAGAAGACGACCGAGGCCAGGGTCAGGAAGGCCATGGCCGGGCGCCATCCCGCCTGCCGCGCCAGGGCGAACCCGGCCAGGGCCAGGGGCAGGAAGCCGAACAGGAAGGGGGCCGAGTTGAACAGCATTCAGGCGAAGGAGCCGACGGCCGGTGGGGCCTTCTGCTTCCAGGCTCGGCGGCAGGCCGGAATCCGCACGCTCATGGTGCCTCGGAATTGGGATTGACCTTTGCGCCGCCATCGCGGCAAATCGACTGGCGGGGAAACCGCACGGCTTGGATAACAAATTCCCCCTATCCACGCAACCCGCTGCCGGACTGGGAACGGTCCAGGGGCCGGGCCGGGCGGGGCGAACGGTGATGCTCAGTCCGAGGCAGTCATGATCTTTTCCTCCATCGCCTTCGTCGCCGCCGAGACCGAGGCCGCCAAGGCCGCGCTGTCGCGGCTGCAAGGCCGCTATCCGCACGTGCCGCCCGAGGAGGCCGACCTGATCATCGCCCTGGGCGGCGACGGCTTCATGCTGGAGACCCTGCACCGCTTCGTGGCCCGCCGGGTGCCCATCTACGGCATGAACCGGGGCAGCGTCGGCTTCCTGATGAACGTCTACCGCGAGCACGGGCTGATCGAGCGGCTGTCCAAGGCGGAACAGGTGATCCTGCACCCCTTGCGCATGAAGGCGCGCACCGCTTCGGGCGAGGAGGTGGACGCCCTGGCCATCAACGAGGTCTCGCTGCTGCGCGAGACCCGCCAGGCGGCCAAGCTGCGCATCCGCATCGACGGCAAGATCCGCATGGATGAACTGATCTGCGACGGCATCTTGCTGTCCACCCCGGCGGGCAGCACCGCCTACAACCTGTCGGCCCATGGGCCGATCATTCCGCTGGGGGCGGGCATCGCGGCGCTGACCCCCATTTCCGCCTTCCGGCCCCGGCGCTGGCGCGGCGCCCTGCTGCCCCACACCGCCAAGGTGGTGTTCGATATCCTGGAGGCCGGCAAGCGTCCGGTCAGCGCCGTGGCCGACTACACCGAGGCCCGCGACGTGGTCGAGGTGGAGGTGCGCGAGGACCGTTCCTGCGATCTGGTCCTGCTGTTCGATCCCGAGCACAATCTGGAGGAGCGCATCATCACCGAGCAGTTCCTGCCGTGATGATGAGAGTGCGGTCCTGGACCATCGCCCTCGGTCTGGGCGCGGCGGGGGGAGGGCTGTTCGCCGCGCTCGACCTGCCGCTGCCGTGGATGCTGGGGGCGCTCACCGCCACCACCCTGGGGGCGCTGGGCCGGCTGCGGCCCGAGGTTCCCGCCCCGCTGCGCGGCGTGATGATCGCCGTGCTCGGCCTGATGCTGGGCAGCGCCTTTTCCCCCGAACTGCTGGGTCGCATCGGCTGGTGGAGCGAATCCCTGCTGGTCCTGCTGCTGGCCATGGCGGTCACCGCCATCCTGGTCACCGTCTACCTGATGCGCCGCGCCGGCATGAGCCGGGTCACCGCCTTCTTCGCGGCGGCGCCCGGCGGCATCAACGAGATGGTGTTGACCGGCGGGGCGCTGGGCGGCGACGAGCGCACCATCGCGCTGTCGCATTCCCTGCGCATCCTGCTGATCGTCTTCACCGTGCCGTTCGGCTACCGGCTGATCGCCCACGTCCATTCGGTGCCCATGGGGGAAAGCATGGGGCGTCTGGCCGATCTGGGCGGCGCCGACGCCCTGTTCATGCTGGGTTCGGCGGTGATCGGCGCCGCCCTGGCCCGGCTGGCGCGCCTGCCGGCCTGGATGCTGACCGGGCCCATGGTGGCCAGCGCCGGGCTGCATCTGGCCGGAATGACCGCCTTCCGTCCGCCGGCCGAACTGGTGGTGCTGGCCCAGGTGGTCACCGGGGCGGCCATCGGCTGCCGCTTCCGCGGCCTGTCGTGGTCGGACATGGCGGAGATGGCCCGCCCGGCCATGGGGGCCACCGCCATCATGCTGGTGCTGTCGGCGGGGGCGGCCGGCCTGCTGGCCGCCGCCGGCGACCTGCCCTTCGGGGTGTTGCTGCTGGCCTTCGTGCCGGGCGGCATCGCCGAGATGTGCCTGGTGGCGCTGGCGCTCGGCCAGGACGTGGCCTTCGTCTCCACCCATCACGTGGTCCGCGTGGTGATGGTGATCATGCTGGCGCCTCCTATCTTCAAGATGATCGAGTGCAGGAGGAATGCCCCATGAGGGAGATCGATCGCCGGGACCTGGCCGACCTGACCGCCCAGGCCGCCGGGCGGCCGCGGCGGCGGCTCAACATCAACCTGCACGGCGATGCCTCGGATTCCATCCAGCGCATGGTGATCGCCTTCGAGCCGGAGACCTATATCCGCGTCCACCGCCACCCGGCGCAGTTCGAGACCTTCATCCTGCTGTGTGGCCGGGCCGCCCTGCTGTCCTTCGCCGACGACGGCAGCGTGGACCGGCGCATCGAGATGGCCGAGGACGCGGCGCGGCTGGTGGAGATTCCCGCCGGCACCTGGCATTCCCTGGTCTCCCAGGCGCCGGGCACCCTGGTGGTGGAGGTCAAGCCCGGCCCCTACCAGCCCACCGGCGAGGCCGATTTCGCCGCCTGGGCGCCGCCCGAGGACCATGCCCATGCCGGGTCCTGCCGCGACTGGATGAGACGCTGTGCCGTCGGCGGGCGGTTCAATCTCAAGGAATAGAATTGTTGCGACGCAGCAATTGTCGAATCGTAGCTGTCACAATCCGCACAGGCATTCTCCTTCCCATCACAGGAATCCATGCCATAATCCTTGCGGTCGCCGCGCTCCGACAGGACGGCCACTTTGGCGTGACTGCGGTATCGGGCGCGGGACGGGCAAAATTAAGGAGGGGTCGATGAAGAAGTGGATTGCTTCGACGGTTGTCGCCTTGGCGGCTCTGTTCGCGTTCGGCAACGACGCCCGCGCCGAGGGCGGCGTGGTTCTGGGTGTCCTGACCTGCAGCAAGACCGGAACCGGCACCACCTACGTGGTCCATTCCCGCAATCCGGTGGCCTGTGAATACAACGGCGTCGGCGGCCCGTCCAAGTACACCGGCAAGAGCGGCATCCTGTTCGGCATCGATCTCGAGATCGAGCACATGGACGGCATGGGCTATCTGGTGATCGGCGGCACCGCGACCGACAAGAACAGCCTGCAGGGCTATTATGTCGGCGCCAAGGCGTCGCTGACCGTCGGCCTCGGCCTGGCCGCGCAGGCCGGTCTGGTCGGCATCGGCAACGACTTCGTCCTGGTCCCGGTCGGCCTGGGCGGCCAGATCGGCATCGGCGCCACCGCCGGCATCGCCTATCTGGACATCATGGGCGCCAAGTAGGCGCCCTCCGCGACGTGACGGAAAAAGGCGGGAAGGACGGACCTTCCCGCCTTTTCTATTGCCCCAGCCGGGCCAGGATCTCCTCGGCGAAGAGGGACAAGGTGTCGTCGCGGGCGCCCATCACCACGATGCGGTCGCCGGGCCGGGCCATCTCCACCAGGGCGTCGCCGCAGGCGGCGCGCTCGCCCAGGGCGAGGGCGCGGCGGCCACGCACGGCGATGCCGTCGGCGATGTGGGCGCTGGTCACCGAGCGGTCCACCGTGCCGCCGAAATAGGCCGGATCGGGCATGACCAGCACGTCGTCGGGGCCCAGATTCTCGGCGAAGCAGGCGACGAACTCGTCCTTCATCAGGCGCAGCGGGCCGAAACCGTGGGGCTGGAACATCACCAGCAGGCGGCCCGGCCAGTCGTGCAGGGTGGCCAGGGTGGCGGCGATCTTGTCGGGGTTGTGGGCGAAATCGTCGATCACCGTGACGCCCGCCCTGGCGCCCACGGTCTCCAGGCGGCGACGCACGCCGGTGAACTCGCCCAGCGCCCGCGCCCCGTCCTCCAGGCTCACCCCGGCGGCGGCGGCGGCGGCCAGGGCGGCCAGGGCGTTGGCGACGTTGTGGCGTCCCGGCACCAGCAGGCGTACCGGCACCGTTCCGCCCTCCCTGTCCCGTGCCGTGAAGGCGATGCCGTCGGGGGCGGGGGCGATTCCTTCGGCCCGCAGGTCGGCGCGCGGATCATGCAGGCTGTAGGTCTTCACCCGCCCGGCGGGCAGGCCGGCGGCCAGTTCCGCCGTCCCGGTATTGTCCAGGTTGAGCACCGCCACCCTGGCCTTGGCGGTGAAGTCGCCGAACAGGCGGCGCAGCTCGTCCATGGATTTGTGGTCCAGCGCGATGTTGTTCACCACCGCCACATGGGGGATGTAATGGGCGATGGAGCCGTCGCTTTCGTCCACCTCGGCGACGAAGGCCGGCCCGCTGCCCACCAGGGCGCTGGAGAACGGCGCGTCGGGGCGGACGAAATTCCTCATCACCGCGCCGTTCATCACCGTCGGTTTTTGGCCGCAGCGTTCGAGAATCCAGCCCAGCATGCCGGTGGTGGTGGATTTGCCGCTGGTGCCGGCGATGCCGATGGACAGTTCGGCCCCGTTGAACAGGCGGGCCAGCAATTGCGGCCGGGTCAGCATGGTCGCTCCCAGCGCCCGGGCCGCCACCACGTCGGGGACGCTGTCCTCCACCGCCGCCGAGGTGACCAGCACCTGGGCGGCATCGGTGAGGCCGCTGCCGTCCTGGGGGAACAGGCGGATGCCCAGTCCCTTCAGGTATTCGAACTTGGGGGCGAGGCGGCCCTGGTCCAGCGAGCGGTCGGAGCCGGCCACGGCGCCGCCGCGGGCGCGGACGATCAGCGCCAGGGGCAGCATGCCGCTGCCGCCGATGCCGCAAAAGAAATAGGGGGTGTCGTGCTCCATGGCCGGAGGCTACAATTCGCCGCTCGGGACGGCAAGGGGATCGGCGGCGATGGCGGAAGGCACGACCAGGATCGGCATCGTCGCGCCGGGCTCGGCCATCGACCGCGACATCGCCGAGCGGGTCACGGCGCTGGCCGCCCGCCTGTATCCCGACGGGCGGGCCGAACTGGTCTTCCATCCCCAATGCTTCGAGGCCTGGGGCCATTTCGCCGGCCGCGACGAGATGCGGCTCAAGGCCCTGGCCGAGACCGCCAACGACGACAGCCTGGACGCCGTGTGGTTCGCGCGCGGCGGTTATGGTGCCTGCCGCCTGATCGAGGGCCTGCTGCCGTCCCTGGGCGAGGCCGCCCGGCGCAAGGTCTACATGGGCTATTCCGACGGCGGCTCGCTGCTTGGCGCCCTCTATGGCCGGGGCGTTTCCCGTCTGGCCCACGGCCCCATGCCGGTGGACATCATCCGTCCGGGCGGCGAGGCGGCGGTGGTCCGGGCGCTGTCCTTCCTGGTGGAGCGCAACCCGCAGGCGCTGGAGCCGTCGCTGTCGCCCGAGGTGCCGGCCGCCGCCTTCAACCTCACCATCCTCTGCCACCTGCTGGGTACCCCCTGGCAGCCCGACCTGTCGGGCCATGTGCTGATGGTCGAGGAGGTGTCGGAATACATGTATCGCATCGACCGCGACCTGTTCCAGCTGACCAGCGCCCCGGCGCTGCGCTGGGTGGCGGGGCTGAAGCTCGGCCGCTGTTCCGACATTCCGCCCAACCGCCCCGATTTCGGCCAGAGCGAGGAGGAGGTGGCCCGCGCCTGGTGCCGGCGTTCCGGCATCAACTGGCTGGGGCGCGCCGATATCGGCCACGACGTCGGCAACAAGGTGGTGCCGTTCGGGCTGTGGCGGGTTTGATTTCTGCATCATAGTGCAGGTCCGGGCTAGCCAATCCGGAACGGCCGTGCTTCACTGAAGACTCGGGCAACAGGGATTCAGGATCGGGACAGATGGTCGAACAGGCGGAATTCGCCGTTCTCGCCAAACGATTGGGCGATCGGGTCAAACGCTTCCGCGCCCGGCGCGGCATGTCGCGCAAGGATCTGTCCTGCCATGCCGGCATTTCCGAGCGCTATCTCGCCCAGTTGGAGGGCGGGCAGGCCAATGTCAGCGTCAACATCCTGTGGCTGCTGGCCCAGGCCATGGACACCCCCATCACCGAGATGATCGAGGCCGAGGCCGAGGCCAGCCATCCCGACCTGCCGCTGGCCAAGAAGTTCCTCGACCAGCTCAATCCGGAGCAGCAATCCGAGGCCTATGTCCTGTTGCGCCAGAACTTCAAGCGCGGGCTGAAGCTGAAGCGCCGGGTGGCGCTGATCGGCCTGCGCGGCGCCGGCAAGACCACGCTGGGCAAGGCGGTGGCCGAGCGGTTCGGCGCCCCCTTCGTGCGCATCACCTCGGTGATCGAGCAGATCGCCGGCATGGACATGACCGAGATTCTGCTGTCCACCGGCCAGAAGGGCTACCGCAAGCTGGAATACTCGGCGCTGGAAGGCACGGTGGAAAGCCAGCATTCCATGGTGCTGGAGGCCGGCGGCTCGCTGGTGTCCGAGCCCCGCACCTTCGAGCTGCTGCTGCAATCGTGCTTCACCGTCTGGGTCCAGGCGACGCCCGAGGAGCACATGCGTCGCGTCATGGGCCAGGGCGACCTGCGCCCCATCGCCGGCCAGCAGATGGCCGCCATGGAGGATCTGCGCACCATCCTCGACGCCCGGCGCCATCTCTACGGACGGGCCGACGCGGTGCTCAACACCTCGGGCCGCGCCATCGGCGACAGCATCGAGGAATTGTCGCGCCTGTGCGCCCCGCATCTGGGGCTGTGATTCTCTTCTCGCGTGCACTATAGTGCAGGGCATGAACGCCGCTCCCCGCCCCCACCGCCGCCTCGGCCCCGCCGCCGCCTCGCCCGAATCCGTGGCCGAAATCGTCGCCCTGCTGCCGGCCGATTTCCGCCGCCGCGACCTGCTGATCGAGAACCTGCATGCGTTGCAGGACCGCTTCGGCGGGTTGTTCCGCCGTCATCTCGCCGCCCTGGCCGAGGAGATGCGCCTGGCCCCCGCCGAGGTGCAGGAGGTGGCCAGCTTCTACGCCCATTTCGGCTTGGCAGGCGACGGCGAGACCGTGCCCGGGGCGGTGGTACGGCGCTGTACCGGCCCGGCCTGCGCCATGCGTCCCCTCGACCTGGGAAACCTGCCGGCAGGGGTGGCGGTCGAGGATGCGCCCTGCATGGGGCTGTGCGACCACGCCCCCGCCGCCCTGGCCGGCAAGGTGCCGGTGCGTGGCGCCGACGCGGCCAAGGTGGCGGCGGCCCTGGGTCCGGCCGGCGCCCCGGCGATGCCGGCGGAGTATTCCTATCCCGTCCTGGCCCGCTGCCTGTCCGGCGAACTGCCCCGCGATGCGGTGCTGGCCGAGCTGGACAAGGCAGGCTTGCGCGGCATGGGCGGTGCCGGCTTTCCCACCGCCCGCAAGTGGCGGAGCGTGGCGGCGCAGGACGGGCCGCGCCTGGTGGTGGTCAACGCCGACGAGGGCGAGCCCGGCACCTTCAAGGACCGCTGGTTCCTGGAGACCGCCGCCGCCCGCGTGCTGGAAGGCGCCCTGATCGCCGCCTGGGCGGTGGAGGCCGACGAGGTCTACCTCTATCTCCGCGACGAGTATGCGGACCTGCATCGGATTCTGCGCGGGATGGTCGCCCAACTGCCCGGCGCGGTGCCGGTCCACCTGCGGCGCGGCGCCGGGGCCTATGTCTGCGGCGAGGAATCGGCGCTGATCGAAAGCCTGGAGGGCAAGCGCGGATACCCGCGTCAGCGCCCGCCCTATGTGGCCGAGGTGGGGCTGTTCGGCCGGCCCACCCTGGTCAACAACGTGGAGACCCTTTATTGGGTCGGCCGCATCCTGGCCGAGGGGGCGGAGCTGTTCACCAATGAGGGCCGCAACGGACATAAGGGCCTGCGCACCTATTCCGTCTCGGGCCGGGTCAAGGAACCGGGGGTGAAGATCGCCCCCAACGGCATCACCATCACCGAGCTGATCGAGGAATTCTGCGGCGGCATGGAGGACGGCCACGTCCTGGCCGCCTATCTGCCGGGCGGCGCCTCGGGCGGTTTCCTGCCCGCCCGCCTGACTCCGCCCCTGGCCTTCGGCGCCATCGAGGAGCATGGCGGCTTCATCGGCTCGGCGGCGGTGGTGGTGTTCTCGCAGGCCGACGATCTGCGGGCGGCGGCGCTCGGCCTCGCCCGCTTCTTCGCCCACGAGAGCTGCGGCCAGTGCACCCCCTGCCGGGTGGGCACCGCCAAGTCGGTGGACCTGCTGGCCCGGCCCGCCTGGGACCGGGACTTGCTGAGTGACCTGGCGGACGTCATGCGCGACGCCTCCATCTGCGGCCTGGGCCAGGCGGCGCCCAATGTCTGGCAGAGCCTGCTGCGCCATTTTCCCGAGGTGGTGAAATGACCCGCTTCATCCTGGACGGCGCCGAGGTCGAGGCCAAGGACGGCGAGACCATCTGGCAGGTGTCCAAGCGCCTGGGCACAACGCTGCCGCATCTCTGCCACACGGATCGTTCCGGCTTCGAGCCCGAGGGCAATTGCCGCGCCTGCGTGGTGGAGATCAAGGGCGAGCGCGCCCTGGCGGCGTCGTGCAGGCGCCGCCCCACGGCCGGCATGGTGGTGGAGACCGCCAACGGGCGGGTCGACAAGGCGCGGCGCATGGTGTTCGAGCTGCTGCTGGCCGACCATGCCTCGCCCGACCCGGACTCGGCCTTCCTCGGCTGGGCCGGGGCGGTGGGGGTGAAGGCCAGCCGGTTCGCGTCCACCACCGCGCCAGCGGCCCCCGACACCTCCCACCCGGCCATGGCGGTGCGGCTCGACGCCTGCATCCACTGCACGCTCTGCCTGCGCGCCTGCCGCGAGGTGCAGGTCAACGACGTGATCGGCATGAGCGGGCGGGGGGGCGAAAGCCGCATCACCTTCGATTTCGCCCAATCCATGGGGGCCAGCTCCTGCGTCGGCTGCGGCGAATGTGTCCAGGCCTGTCCAACGGGAGCGCTGCTGCCGGCCGCCGGTCCGGTCCGGGCCGAGCGCAGCGTGGACAGCCTGTGCCCCTATTGCGGCGTCGGCTGCCAGGTCACCTATCATGTGCGGGGCGATGCCATCGTCGCGGCGACGGGGCGCGACGGGCTGGCCAACCACGAGCGCCTGTGCGTCAAGGGCCGCTTCGGCTTCGACTATTCCCGCCATCCCCAGCGCCTGACCACGCCGCTGGTCCGCAAGGAGGGCGCCCCCAAGGAACCGATCGATCCGGCCGATCCCTTCAGCCATTTCCGTCCCGCCACCTGGGACGAGGCGCTGGACATCGCCGCCGCCGGGTTGAAGCGCCTGCCCAGGACGGCGCTGGCCGGCCTCGGCTCGGCCAAGGGCTCCAACGAGGAGGCCTATCTGTTCCAGAAGCTGGTGCGCACCGGCTTCGGCAGCAACAACGTCGACCACTGCACCCGGCTGTGCCACGCCTCGTCGGTGGCGGCGCTGCTGGAGGGCATCGGCTCGGGGGCGGTCACCGCCCCCATCGCCGAGGTGGCCAACGCCGAGGTGATCGTCCTGATCGGCGCCAATCCCTCGGCCAATCACCCGGTGGCGGCCAGCTTCATCAAGAACGCGGTGAAGCGGGGCGCCCGGCTGGTGATCCTCGACCCCCGGGGGCAGGCGCTGACCCGCTTCGCCAGCCATCACCTCCGGTTCAACAACGGCACCGACGTGGCGCTGCTGAACGCCATGCTGCACGTCATCGTCGCCGAGGAGCTGTACGACAAGGATTTCGTGGCCGCCCGCACCACTGGCTTCGCGGAGCTGGCCGTCCACCTCCAGGCCTATTCCCCCGATTCCATGGCGCCGCTGTGCGGCATCGATGCCGGCACCATCCGGGCGGTGGCGCGTCTTTACGCCCGCGCCGGCTCGGCCATGATCCTGTGGGGCATGGGGGTGTCGCAGCACAGCCACGGCACCGACAATTCCCGCTGCCTGATCGCCCTGGCCATGCTGTGCGGCCAGGTGGGCCGAAAGGGCAGCGGCCTGCATCCGTTGCGCGGCCAGAACAACGTCCAGGGCGCTTCCGATTCCGGGCTGATCCCCATGATGCTGCCCGATTACGGCAGGGTGGGGACCCCGGCGGTGCGCGGACGTTTCGAAGCCGGCTGGGGCCAGGACCTCGACCCCGCTCCCGGCCTCACCGTGGTCGAAATGATGAACGCCGCCCAGGCGGGGATCATCCGCGGCATGTATGTGGAGGGCGAGAACCCGGCCATGTCCGACCCCGATCTCGCCCATGCCCGCGAGGCGCTGGCCGGCCTGGACCATCTGGTGGTGCAGGACATCTTCCTGACCGAGACGGCCATGCTGGCCGACGTGGTGCTGCCCGCCTCGGCGTTCTTCGAGAAGACTGGCACCTTCACCAACACCGACCGCCACGTGCAGATGGGCCGGCAGGTGCTGGACCCGCCGGGGAAAGCGCGGCCCGATCTGTGGATCATCGCCGAGATGGGTAAGCGCCTGGGCCTTGCCTGGAGCTATGACGGCCCCCGGGCGGTGTTCGACGAGATGCGCGGCCTGATGGATTCGCTGGCCGGGATCACCTGGGAGCGGCTGGAGAAAGAGGGCGGAATCACCTATCCCGCCGGCAAGGCCATCCTGTTCGACGAATCCTTCCCCACCGGGGACGGCAAGGCGCGGCTGGTGCCGGCCTCGGGCCTCGTCCCGGCGGAAAGCCCCGATGCCGAATATCCCTTCCTGCTGTCCACCGGCCGGGTGCTGGAGCACTGGCATACCGGCTCCATGACCCGGCGCTCCGACGTGCTCGACCGCCTGCAGGGCGTGCCGGCGGTCAATATCAGCCCGGCGGACATGGCCCGGCTGGGGCTGGCCGAGGGGGCCATGGTACGCATCGAAAGCCGACGGGGCCGTGTCGAGGCCGTGGCGGCGGCGGATTCCCGGCTGTCGCCCGGCGCCCTGTTCATGCCGTTCTGCTTCACCGAGGCGGCGGCCAACCTGCTGACCAATCCGGTGCTCGACCCGGTGGCCAAGATCCCTGAGCTGAAGGTCTCGGCGGTGCGGTTGTCGCCGGCCGGCAAGTAGGCCTGCCATCCCGATGGCCACCGGGGTGGCAGGCAGAACGGCGCCATGCATTATAATGCTTCTAAGGCGGCGGGTGCGGTGATATAGTTCCGGTCGTTCACCCCTATGGGAGCGACAATCCGTGTCCAAGACCGCATTCAAGGCGCTGGTGGCGCAGGTAACCTCTTCCATCGCCGGGCTGCCGGTGGATGAAACGCTGGCGGGCGTGCTCGGCGCCCGCTTTCCCGCCGACGGCGCGGTGTTCAAATCCATCGAGGCGGCCTGCCACGCCGGCATCGCCGAAGGCTGGATGTGCGAGAACGAGCACGGCGGCATCCGCTACGGAAGGGTCGCCGAGGCCGACGGCCAACTGTCGGACTTTTCCATCGACGTGGTCCACATGAAGGACGTGGTGGGGCCGCGCCACCGCCATCCCCTGGGCGAGATCGACATGATCATGCCCATCGATCCCGATGCCAAATTCGACGGCGCTCCGCGCGGCTGGCTGGTCTACGGCCCCGACAGCGCCCACCGTCCGACCCTTACCGAGGGCGCCGCTTTGGTGCTCTACCTGTTGCCCGGCGGGCAGATCGACTTCTCGCGGCCCAAGTGAGGGCCGGGCCATGTGGCGCGAGCATCAGCACGGCATGATCGAGCTTTCCGACCAGCGGCTGGAATACCGCTGGATTCACCCCCATGCGCCGGAGCGGCCCACCCTGGTGTTCCTGCACGAGGGCCTGGGCTCGGTCGGCATCTGGCGGGATTTCCCCGACAAGGTGGCCGAGGCGACGGGATGCGGCGCGTTCCTCTATTCCCGCGCCGGCTATGGCCGCTCCAGCCCCGTCGCCCTGCCGCGGCCGCTGACCTACATGCATCACGAGGGGCTCGACGTGCTGCCCCGCCTGCTGGCCCACCTGAAGCTGGGGCCGGTGGTGCTGGCCGGCCATTCCGACGGCGCCTCCATCAGCCTGATCCATGCCGGCGGGACGCCCGCCCCGGATGTGAAGGGCGTGGTCTGCCTCGCCCCCCATGTGATGAACGAGGCGGTTTGCGTCGCCTCGATCCAAAAGGCCAAGGAGGCCTATGAAAGCGGCGATCTGCGCCAGCGGCTGCTGAAGCTGCACCACGACAACGTCGATTGCGCCTTCCGGGGCTGGAACGGCGCCTGGCTCGATCCCGATTTCATGGCCTGGAACCTGGAGGAATTCCTGCCCGGCATCCGGGTGCCGGTGATGGTGATCCAGGGCCGCGACGACGAGTACGGCAGCCGCGTCCAATACGAATCCATCCAGGCCAAGGCCGGGGCGGGCGCCGAGGTGGTGCTGCTCGAATCCTGCCGCCATTCCCCCCACAAGGACCAGCCCGAGGCGACCCTGGCCGCCATCGTCCGCTTCGTCCACTCCATAGGATGATCCCATGATCCGCTTGCAGAGCTATCTCGCCGGCCATTGGCAGGACGGCGCCGGTTCCGGCGCGCAGTTGAAGGACCCGGTGAGCGGCGAGATCCTCGCCACCGCCTCGGGCGACGGCCTGGACATGGCCGGGGCCCTGGCCTTCGCCCGGGACAGGGGCGGGCAGGCGCTCCGCGCGCTCACCTTCGCCCAGCGGGCGGGGCTGATCAACGCTTTGGCCGGGGTGCTCGCCGAGAACCGCGAGCGCTACAATTCCATCGCCCTGGCCAATTCCGGCAACACGGCGGTGGATGCGGCGCTCGACGTGGACGGCGGCATCGGCACCCTCAAATACTACGCCTCCATCGGCCGCAAGCTGGGCGAGGCCCATCTGCTGGCCGAGGCGACCGACGACCAGCTGACCAAGGACGAGGCCTTCCGCGGCCGCCACATCTGGACCACGCTGCACGGCGTGGCGGTGCACATCAACGCCTTCAACTTCCCCTCGTGGGGGCTGTGGGAGAAGGCGGCGGTCAGCCTGCTGGCCGGAATGCCGTTTCTGGCCAAGCCGGCCACCGCCACCGCGTGGCTGGCCCATGAGATGGTCCGGGACGTGGTGGCGGCCGGCGTGCTGCCCGACGGCGCCATCTCGCTGCTGTGCGGCGGCGGGCGCGACCTGATGGATCATCTGCGGCCCGGCGATCTGGTGGCCTTCACCGGCTCGGCCGATACGGCGGAGCATCTGCGCTCCAATCCCAACGTCATCCGCTCCAACATCCGCTTCGCGGTGGAGGCGGATTCGCTCAATCTCTGCGTCCTGGGGCCGGACGCTTCGCCCGATTCGCCCGAATTCGCCGCCTTCATCAAGGAGGTGTCGCGCGAGATGACCGTCAAGGCGGGGCAGAAATGTACCGCCATCCGCCGGGTGCTGGTGCCGCGAGACAGGGTCGATGCCGTCGTGACGGCCCTGAAGGCGGCCCTGGCCAAGGCGGTGATGGGCGATCCCCGGACCGAGGGGGTGCGCATGGGGCCGCTGGTCAGTCGCGCCCAGGCCCAGGCGGCGTGGGCCGGACTGGACCGGCTGAAGGCCGAGACCCGGGTGGCGGCGGGGGGCGGTAACGACGATGGTGGTTGTTTCGTGCCGCCGACGTTGCTGCTGTGCAACGACCCCATGGCCGCCAGGCTGGTGCACGAGATCGAGGTGTTCGGCCCCGTCGCCACCCTGATGCCCTATGACGGCGTGGACCAGGCGGTGGCGCTGGCCCGCAAGGGCGGCGGCTCCCTGGCGGCCTCGGTGTTCTCGGGCGATGGGGCCTTCCTGGCCGGTTTCGTCCCGGCCATCGCCACCAGCCACGGCCGCGTCCTGGTGGTGGACGGATCGGTGGCGGCCGGCCATTCCGGCCACGGCGTGGTGATGCCCCATTGCGTCCACGGCGGCCCGGGCCGGGCCGGCGGCGGCGAGGAACTGGGCGGCCTCAGGGGCCTGCGCTTCTACATGCAGCGCTCGGCCGTCCAGGGCAGTCGCACCATGCTGGACGCCATGACCCAAGGCGCGGCGGTGGTCGCGCTCTGAGTCTGTCATCCCGAGGGAAAGCCGAGGGATCTCCGTCTGGAAACCGTTTCAGAATCGGCACCGATCATCGGGGCGGAGATCCCTCGCTGCACTCGGGATGACAAGTGGAGTATGCCTCCCCACATGCAGGATAATGCCGCAAATCGGCATTGCGGTACTTTAATGCAAGTTTCCTCTTGCGAACAATTCCAAATCTGCACTATAGTGCATCCAGTCATTCCAACCGAGGCGCACGCCCATGATCAACTTTCAAACCTCCCCCGAGAGCTACCGGCACTGGAAGCTGGCCTTCGACGGCGCCGTGGCGACGCTGACCATGGATGTGGACCCGACTTCCACCTTGGCGCCGGGCTACGAGCTGAAGATGAATTCCTACGATCTGGGCGTCGATATCGAGCTGTACGACGCCGTGCAGCGCCTGCGCTTCGAGCACCCCGAGGTGCGGACCGTGGTGATGGCCTCGGCCAATCCCAAGATCTTCTGCGCCGGCGCCAACATCAAGATGCTGGGCGTCTCCACCCACGGCCACAAGGTGAACTTCTGCAAGTTCACCAACGAGACCCGCAATTCCATCGAGGATGCCAGCGAGAACTCGCGCCAGACCTATATGTGCGCGGTGACCGGCACGGCGGCGGGCGGCGGCTACGAGCTGGCGCTGGCCACCGACTACATCATGATGGTCGACGACGGCAACACGGCGGTGTCCCTGCCGGAGGTGCCGCTGCTGGCGGTGCTGCCCGGCACCGGAGGCCTCACCCGCGTGGTGGACAAGCGCAAGGTGCGCCGCGACCTGGCCGACATCTTCTGCTCCATCGAGGAGGGGGTGAAGGGCAAGCGCGCCGTGGAATGGCGTCTGGTCGACGAGGTGATCCCGTCCTCGGCCTTCAAGGCGGCGGTGGCGAAGAGGGCCGCCGAACTGGCCGCCAAATCCGACCGCCCGGCGGGCGAGAAGGGCGTGGTGCTGGCCCAGGTGTCGCGGGTCATCGGCGAAGACGGCGTCACCTATCCCCATATCGACATCGCCTTCGACCGCGCCACCCGCGCCGCCAACATCACCATCAAGGGCCCCAATTCCGCCTGTCCCGCCGATCTGGCCGGGATCAAGGCGGAAGGAGTCGACTTCTATCCCCTGGCCCTGGCGCGCGAGCTGGACGACGCCATCCTGCACCTGCGGGCCAACGAGACCACCATCGCCACCTGGGTGTTCCGCACCGAGGGCGATGCCGGTCTGGTGATGGGCTACGATGCCGCCCTGCAAAAATTCGGTGCGTCCGACTGGCTGGTGCGGGAAATCCTGCTGTACTGGAAGCGCACGTGTAAGCGTCTCGACGTCACCAGCCGCACCCTGTTCGCCCTGGTGGAGCCCGGTTCGTGCTTCGCCGGCTTCGTGGCGGAAATCCTGTTCGCGGTGGACCGCTCGTTCATGCTGGACGGCACCTTCGAGGGCAATCCGGCGCCCGCCGCCACCATCCGCCTGTCGGCCTTGAACTTCGAGGGCCTGCCCATGGGCAACGGCCTTTCGCGCCTCGCCACCCGCTTCCTGGGCGAGCCCGACAGCGTCGGCAAGGCGCGTGACACCATCGGCCGGGACCTGGACGCCGCCGCCTGCGCCAAATTGGGTCTGGTCACCGGCACCCCCGACGACATCGACTGGGAGGACGAAATCCGCCTGATGATCGAGGAACGGGCCGCCTTCTCTCCCGATTCTCTCACCGGCATGGAGGCCAATCTGCGCTTCGCCGGCCCCGAGACCATGGAAACCAAGATCTTCGGCCGCCTCACCGCCTGGCAGAACTGGATTTTCCAGCGCCCCAACGCCGTCGGCGACGCCGGCGCCCTCAAACTCTACGGCACCGGCAAGCGCGCCACCTACAATCAGGAAAGGGTGTAACCGTCATGTCCTCGATCAATTACGCCGAAAAGATCCCCAACAACGTCAACCTGTCCGAGGACCGGAAGCTGCAGCGCGCCCTGGAATCCTGGCAGCCCCATTATATCGACTGGTGGAAGGAGATGGGCCCCGAGGGCACCGCCACCTCCGAGATCTACCTGCGCACCGCCATTTCCGCCGAGCCCGACGGTTGGGCCCAGTTCGGCCACGTCAAGATGGAGGATTACCGCTGGGGCATCTTCCTGGCGCCGCCGGAGAAGGACCGCAAGGTCAATTTCGGCGCCCACAAGGGCGAGGACGCCTGGCAGGAGGTGCCCGGCGAGTACCGCTCCATGCTGCGCCGCCTGATCACCGTCCAGGGTGACACCGAGCCGGCCTCGGTGGAGCAGCAGCGCCTGCTGGGCAAGTGCTGCCCCTCGCTCTACGACTTGCGCAACCTGTTCCAGGTCAATGTCGAGGAAGGCCGCCACCTGTGGGCCATGGTCTACCTGCTGCACGCCCATTTCGGCAAGGACGGCCGCGAAGAGGCCGAGGAGATGCTGGCGCGGCGCTCGGGCGACGCCGACAAGCCGCGCATCCTGGGCGCCTTCAACGAGAAGACCGCCGACTGGCTGGCCTTCTTCATGTTCACCTTCATCACCGACCGCGACGGCAAGTACCAGCTGTGCGCCCTGGCCGAATCCGGCTTCGATCCCCTGTCGCGGTCCTGCCGCTTCATGCTGACCGAGGAAGCCCACCACATGTTCGTGGGGGAAAGCGGGGTGGGCCGCATCATCGAGCGCGCCTGCCAGGTGATGAAGGAGAACCGCACCGACGACGTCAGGAAGTTCGGCGTCATCGACCTGCCCACCATCCAGCGCTACCTTAACTTCCACTACTCGGTGACCTCGGACCTCTACGGCGCCGAAGTCTCCACCAACGCGGCGACCTCGTACAACATGGGCCTCAAGGGCCGCTTCGAGGAGACCAAGATCGGCGACGATCACCAGTTGGAGAACACCACCTATTCGGTGCTGCACCCCGTGAGCGGCGGCTTCCAGCCCATCGAGGTCCCGGCGCTGAACGCGCTCAACGAGCGCCTGCGCCTCGACTGGGCCGAGGACGTGGCCAAGGGCGTCGAGCGCTGGAACAAGATCATCGCCAAGTACGGCATCGACTTCAAACTGACGTTGCCCCATCTGGCCTTCAACCGCGCCATCGGCCATTTCTCCGACATCGCGGTCGATCCCGCGGGCAAGGTCATCTCCACCGAGGAGTTCGAGCGCCGCCGCGACGAATGGCTGCCCTCGGAATCCGACCTCGCTTATGTCCTGTCGCTGATGGGCGGCGCGGTGACCCAGCCCGGCAAGTTCGCCAACTGGATCGCCCCCCCGGCCCGCGGCATCAACAACCAGCCGGTGGATTTCGACTACGTGCGGTTCGCGTAAATTTCAGCATCACTCCTCCCCCCGGCTTGCCGGGGGGAGGCTGGGA
>NZ_AONQ01000077.1 GCF_000342045.1 Paramagnetospirillum caucaseum
AAATCCCTCGATCCGGCCTTGGCCGCACCGTTTCGGCGGTGTTGCCAAGGCCGTCGAGTGTCTGTATAAGGCGTGGCTCCGGTCACGCCGGGTCTGATCCCGGTCCCTGCCAGCAGGGGGCGGTAAAGGCTGCAGGAGTGTAGCTCAACTGGTAGAGCACCGGTCTCCAAAACCGGGGGTTGGGGGTTCGAGCCCCTCCACTCCTGCCAACTTTCGACTGTAGAGATATGGCAAAAACGTCACCGGCCCTTTTCTTCAAGCAGGTCCGCCAGGAAGTCTCCAAGGTGACTTGGCCTACCCGGCGCGAGACCACCGTCTCCACCGGCATGGTGTTCATCATGGTGGTGATCGCGGCCATCTTCTTTCTGGTCATCGACCAGATTTTCGCCGCGAGCGTAAAGCTCCTGTTCGGTCTGGGAGGCTGACGACGAGATGACCACCGCCCGCTGGTACGTGATTCACGTCTATTCCGGCTTCGAGAAGAAGGTCGCCCAGTCCATCCGCGAGCAGGCGGAGCAGAAGGGCGTGGCCGAGGCTTTCGAGCAGGTTCTGGTCCCGACCGAGGAGGTCGTCGAGGTCCGCCGCGGCACCAAGGTGAACGCCGAGCGCAAGTTCTTCCCGGGCTATGTCCTGGTCAAGATGAACCTCACCGACGACACCTGGCACCTGGTCAAGAATACGCCGAAGGTGACCGGCTTCCTGGGCGGCAAGGGCCGTCCGGTGCCGATCACCGAACGGGAAGCCGAACGCATCATCAAGCAGGTGCAGGAAGGCGTCGAGCGCCCCAAGCCCTCCATCACCTTCGAGGTGGGAGAGCAGGTGCGGGTCTCGGACGGCCCCTTCACCTCGTTCAACGGCCTGGTCGAGGAAGTCGACGAGGAGAAGGCCCGCCTCAAGGTGGCGGTGTCGATCTTCGGGCGCTCCACCCCGGTCGAACTGGAATACTCTCAGGTCGAGAAGATCTGAGGAATGTGACCGGAAGCCGCCCCGCCGGAATGGCGCGGGCGGCACCGGTGCTTTTTGTTTTCCGCATCCCGGATGTCCGGGAGCGGTTTGGAGGGCGGGAGGCGCGCCAACGCCGCACCGCCAACTCTGGTGACAGAGAGAGGATTGTGAAATGGCAAAGAAGATCGTGGGCTACGTTAAGCTCCAAGTCCCGGCCGGCAAGGCGAATCCCTCGCCGCCGATCGGCCCCGCGCTGGGTCAGCGCGGCCTGAACATCATGGAATTCTGCAAGTCCTTCAACGCTCAGACCCAGGGTCTCGAGCCGGGCATGCCGATTCCGGTGGTGATCACCGCCTATTCCGACCGCACGTTCACCTTCGTGACCAAGACCCCACCGGTCAGCTACTTCCTGAAGAAGGCCGCCGCGGTGAGCAAGGGGTCGACCACTCCCGGCAAGGGCGGCACCGTCGGTGAGGTGTCCATGGCTCAGATCCGTGAGATCGCCGAGAAGAAGATGGCCGACCTCAACGCCAATGACGTCGAGGCCGCCTCCACGATGATCGTCGGTTCCGCCCGTTCCATGGGCCTCAAGGTGGTGGAGTAAGCACATGGCTCGCGAAGGAAAGCGCCTGAAGTCGGCCTATGCCGATATCGACCGCGACAAGTTCTACAGCCTCGCCGATGCGGTGAAGGCCATCAAGACCCGCGCCGTCGCCAAGTTCGACGAGACCATCGAGATCGCGCTGAACCTGGGCGTCGACCCCCGTCACGCCGACCAGATGGTCCGCGGCGTGGTCGAACTGCCCCACGGCACCGGCAAGACCGTGCGCGTGGCGGTGTTCGCCAAGGGCGACAAGGCGGAGGAGGCCAAGAAGGCCGGCGCCGACATCGTGGGCGCCGACGATCTGTTCGAGATCGTCAACGGCGGCACCATGGATTTCGACCGCTGCATCGCCACTCCCGACATGATGGGCCTGGTGGGCCGCCTCGGCAAGGTGCTGGGCCCGCGCGGCCTGATGCCCAACCCGAAGCTGGGCACCGTGACCACCAACGTGACCGAGGCCGTCCGCGCCGCCAAGGCCGGTCAGGTCCAGTTCCGCGTCGAGAAGGCCGGTATCGTTCACGCCGGCATCGGCAAGGCCTCGTTCTCGGAAGAGAAGCTGGCCGAGAACGTGCGTGCGTTCGTCGATGCCATCACCAAGGCGAAGCCCCAGGGCGCCAAGGGCACCTACCTCAAGAAGGTGTCCATCAGCTCGACCATGGGCCCGGGCGTCAAGCTCGACGTCGCCACCCTGGCCTAAGGCCGGGGGGATAAGGAGTTTCCCGTCCCCCGCAAAGGGGAGGGGAGAAGACGGAAGTTCCGGGCGACCGGGACTTCCATCCTGTCCGAGACCGTAGGTGTCCCCGGCAACGGGGGCTTGAAGGGATTTCCCGCCTGCGCAGACAGAGGTCAAAGAACGCTTCCGGTTCCCCTCAGGGGGGATCGGCACGGCTTGAAGCTTCTGGGACAGGCCACCGGCTTTGCCGGGTGGTTCGCCACCCGACAGGGCCATGGGCAATGGACCGGAACCAGCCGCCAATGATGGCGGGGACGTTTCGGCTCTATGTTTGGAGACGAAAGTGGACCGGACACAGAAGACAGAGTGGGTCGGCTCGCTGCAGGGAACGCTCGGAGACGTCGGGCTGGTGGTCGTCACCCATTATTCGGGTTTGACGGTTGCCGAGATGACGGATCTGCGCGGGAAGATGCGTGCGGCCGGTGCCAACTTCAAAGTGACCAAGAATCGTCTCACCAAGCTCGCCCTTGTGGGAACCGAGTTCGAGTCCATCGCCGACCTGTTCGTCGGGCCGACCGCCATCGCCGTTTCGCGCGATCCGGTCGCCGCCGCCAAGGTCGTCGCCGACTACGCCAAGGCCAACGACAAGCTCAAGATCCTCGGTGGATCGCTGGGTTCGCTGCGCCTCGACGTGAACGGCGTCAAGGCGCTCGCCACCCTGCCGTCCCTGGACGAGCTCAGGGCCAAGCTCCTCGGCATGCTCTCGACCCCGGCCACCCGTATCGCCGGCGTTCTTCAGGCTCCGGCGGGCCAGCTGGCCCGCGTCCTGAAGGCCAAGGCGGACAAGGACGCCGCGTGAGATTTTTGACCCAATCCCAAGCTTCAAGCTTTTACTAGGAGTTTTACAAAATGGCTGATCTTGCCAAGCTGGTTGACGACCTGTCCGCTCTGACCGTCCTCGAGGCCGCCGAGCTGTCGAAGATGCTGGAAGAGAAGTGGGGCGTTTCCGCCGCCGCTCCGGTGGCCGTCGCCGCCGTGGCCGCCGGTGCCGCTGCCCCGGCTGCCGAAGAGCAGACCGAGTTCGACGTGATCCTCACCGAAGCCGGTGAGAAGAAGATCAACGTCATCAAGGAAGTCCGCGCCATCACCGGCCTGGGCCTGAAGGAAGCCAAGGATCTGGTCGAGGCCGCTCCGAAGTCCGTCAAGGACGGCGTCAGCAAGGACGAAGCCGAGAAGATCAAGAAGGTTCTGGAAGAGGCCGGCGCCAAGGTGCAGGTCAAGTAAGAACGCCTTCTGGTGTTTTCCAGGGGCCGGGATGCGGGTTCGCCGTATCCCGGCCTTCTGGCGCTTTACCGATCACCCCTTGCGGGTGGTCAAAACCCACCCATTTAGGGTGGGGCCCCGCAGGGGGCATCCCGGGCGGTCCCCGGGCAGGACGAGTTTGTTGGGCTGATACCCACGAAGAGGACGAGGAGCGGCAATGGCTAAATCCTATACGGGTCGCAAGCGTGTGCGCAAAAGCTTCGGGCGGATTCCCACCGTTGCGCCGATGCCGAATCTGATCGAGGTGCAGAAGAGCTCCTACGATCATTTCCTCCAGATGGACACGGCTCCCGAGCAGCGCGGCAATGTCGGCCTGCAGGAAGTCTTCAAGTCCGTCTTCCCGATCAAGGACTTCTCCGAGCGCGGAACGCTTGAGTTCGTGCGCTACGAGCTGGAGCAGCCCAAATACGACGTCGAGGAATGCCAGCAGCGCGGCATGACCTTCGCCGCCCCCCTCAAGGTGACGCTCCGCCTGGTGGTGTGGGACATCGACGAGGATACCGGCTCGCGCTCCATCCGCGACATCAAGGAGCAGGACGTCTACATGGGCGACATGCCCCTGATGACCTCCAACGGCACCTTCGTCATCAACGGTACCGAGCGCGTCATCGTCTCGCAGATGCACCGTTCGCCGGGCGTGTTCTTCGACCACGACAAGGGCAAGACCCATTCGTCGGGCAAGTACCTGTTCGCTGCCCGGGTCATTCCCTATCGCGGCTCCTGGCTGGACTTCGAGTTCGACGCCAAGGACCTGGTCTATGTGCGCATCGACCGCCGCCGCAAGCTGCCCGTCACCACGCTGCTCTACGCGCTGGACGGCATGAACACCGCCGCGCTCCGCGCCAGCCGCGCCGCCGAGGGCCGCGGCCTGGAGCAGAGCGAGATCAAGGGCATGACCTCGGAAGAGATCCTGTCCTACTTCTACGGCAAGGTGACCTATACCCGCGGCCCCAAGGGCTGGAAGACCCCGTTCGACGCCGAGCGCCTGAAGGGCGTCAAGCTGGTCAGCGACCTGATCGACGCCAAGACCGGCGAGAAGGTGGCCGACGCCGGCACCAAGATGACGCCGCGCCTGGGCAAGAAGCTCAAGGAAGCCGGCCTGACCGACATCCAGGTCTTCACTGAGGACATGGTCGGCCAGTACGTGGCCGAGGACATCATCAACGAGACCACCGGCGAAATCTTCACCGAGGCCGGTGACGAGCTGACCGCCAATCTGGTGGCCGAGCTGGAGAAGGCGGGCATCAGCGAACTGCCGGTGCTGGCCATCGACCATATCAATGTCGGCCCGTACATGCGCAACACCCTGGCCATCGACAAGAACTCTTCCCGCGAAGAGGCCCTGATCGACATCTACCGCGTGATGCGCCCCGGCGAGCCGCCGACGCTGGAGACCGCCGAGGCCCTGTTCACCGGCCTGTTCTTCGATTCCGAGCGCTACGACCTGTCGGCCGTGGGCCGCGTCAAGATGAACTCGCGCCTCAACACCCCCGAGGTCGCCGACACCGTGCGCGTGCTCAGGAAGGAAGACATCCTGGGCGTCATCAAGGTTCTGGTCGAGCTCAAGGACGGCAAGGGCGAGATCGACGACATCGATCACCTGGGCAACCGCCGCGTCCGCTCGGTGGGCGAGCTGATGGAGAACCAGTACCGCGTCGGTCTGCTGCGCATGGAGCGCGCCATCCGCGAGCGCATGTCCAGCGTGGACATCGATTCGGTGATGCCGCACGACCTGATCAACGCCAAGCCGGCAGCGGCGGCCGTGCGCGAGTTCTTCGGTTCGTCGCAGCTGTCGCAGTTCATGGATCAGACCAACCCGCTGTCGGAAATCACCCACAAGCGTCGTCTCTCGGCCCTCGGGCCGGGCGGTCTGACCCGCGAGCGCGCCGGCTTCGAGGTGCGCGACGTGCACCCGACCCATTACGGCCGCATCTGCCCGATCGAGACGCCGGAAGGCCCGAACATCGGCCTGATCAACTCGCTCGCCACCTACGCCCGCGTCAACCAGTACGGCTTCATCGAGGCGCCGTACCGCAAGGTGTTCGACGGCAAGGTGACCAGCGAAGTGGTCTATCTCTCGGCCATGGAAGAGGGGCGCTACACCGTGGCGCAGGCTAATTCCGGCCTGGACGCCGAGGGCCGCTTCACCGAGGATCTGGTGTCGTGCCGCCGGGCCGGCGACTTCGTCATGGTGCCGGCCAACGAGATCAACATGATCGACGTGTCGCCGAAGCAGCTGGTTTCGGTCGCCGCCGCGCTGATCCCGTTCCTGGAGAACGACGACGCCAATCGCGCCCTGATGGGTTCGAACATGCAGCGTCAGGCGGTTCCGCTGATCCGCGCCGAGGCCCCCCTGGTGGGCACCGGCATGGAGCAGGCGGTGGCCCGTGACTCCGGCGCCGCCATCACCGCCAAGCGTACCGGCGTGGTCGATCAGGTGGACGCCACCCGCGTGGTGATCCGCGCCACCGAGGAGACCCAGGCCTCGGCGTCCGGCGTCGACATCTACAACCTGCTGAAGTTCCAGCGTTCCAACCAGAACACCTGCATCACCCAGCGTCCGCTGGTCAAGGTGGGCGATCTGATCCAGAAGGGCGACATCATCGCCGACGGCCCCTCGACCCAGCTGGGCGAGCTGGCGCTCGGCCGCAACGTGCTGGTCGCGTTCATGCCCTGGAACGGCTACAACTTCGAGGATTCCATCCTCATCTCCGAGCGCATCGTCCGCGACGACGTGTTCACCTCGATCCACATCGAGGAATTCGAGGTCATGGCCCGCGACACCAAGCTGGGCCAGGAGGAAATCACCCGCGACATTCCCAACGTGGGTGAAGAGGCCCTGAAGAACCTGGACGAGGCCGGCATCGTCTATATCGGTGCCGAGGTCAAGCCGGGCGACATCCTGGTCGGCAAGGTGACGCCCAAGGGCGAAAGCCCGATGACTCCGGAAGAGAAGCTGCTGCGCGCCATCTTCGGCGAAAAGGCCTCGGACGTGCGCGACACGTCGCTGCGCCTGCCGCCGGGCGTGTCGGGCACCATCGTCGAAGTCCGCGTCTTCTCGCGCCGCGGCGTCGAGAAGGACGAGCGCGCCCTGGCCATCGAGCGGGCCGAGATCGAGCGTCTGGCCAAGGACCGCGACGACGAGCGTCACATCCTGGAGCGGTCGTTCTTCGCCCGCCTCAAGGCTCTGATCATCGGCAAGAAGGTCGTCTCGGGCCCCAAGGGCATCAAGGCCGGCACCGTTCTGGCCGATTCCAACATGGACGAGCTGCATCCCAGCACCTGGCGCAACATCGCCATCGACGACGATGCGGTGATGGCTGATTCCGAGGCGCTGAAGCGTGCGTTCGACCAGCAGGTCGACAAGCTGCAGGAGCGTTTCGAGAACAAGGTCGAGAAGCTGCAGCGCGGCGACGAGCTGCCGCCCGGCGTGATGAAGATGGTCAAGGTGTTCGTGGCGGTGAAGCGCAAGCTGCAGCCGGGCGACAAGATGGCCGGCCGTCACGGCAACAAGGGCGTCATCTCGCGCATCGTGCCGCTGGAAGACATGCCGTACCTGGAAGACGGCCAGCAGGTGGACATCGTGCTGAATCCGCTGGGCGTGCCGTCGCGCATGAACGTCGGTCAGATTCTCGAGACCCATCTGGGCTGGGCCTGCGCCGGCCTGGGCCAGCAGATCGGCGGCATGCTCGACAAGTACAAGCGCAACGCCGCGACCATGATCGAGCTGAAGGCCAAGTTGAAAGACGTCTACGGCGACGCCATCTACGAGGACGAGATCGCCAGCCTCGGCGACAGCGAGATCACCGAGCTGGCGCACAACCTGACTCCGGGCGTGCCGATCGCCACCCCGGTGTTCGATGGTGCGCGCGAAAGCGACATCGTCGAGATGCTGACCAAGGCGGGCCGGTCCTCGTCCGGCCAGGTGACCCTGGTCGACGGCCGCACCGGCGAGCCGTTCGACCGCAAGGTGACGGTGGGCTACATCTACATGCTGAAGCTGCACCACCTGGTGGACGACAAGATCCACGCCCGCTCCATCGGCCCGTACTCGCTGGTCACCCAGCAGCCGCTGGGCGGCAAGGCGCAGTTCGGTGGTCAGCGCTTCGGTGAAATGGAAGTGTGGGCGCTGGAAGCCTACGGCGCCGCCTACACTTTGCAGGAAATGCTGACGGTCAAGTCGGACGACGTTTCCGGCCGCACCAAGGTCTACGAGGCCATCGTGCGCGGCGACGACACCTTCGAGGCCGGTATCCCCGAGTCGTTCAACGTGCTGGTCAAGGAGCTCCGCTCCCTCGGCCTGAACGTCGAACTGACCCAGCGGAACTACTAAAGCAGCATTACGGACCCGGCGCGGGGGAAGGTCCTCTTCCCCCGCAGCCCTCAAAGGTCACACGGGAGTTTGTCGATGAACGAACTTATGAAGATCTTCGGCCAGGTGAGCGGCACCCAGTCGTTCGACCAGATCCGCATCTCCATCGCCTCGCCGGAGCGTATCCGCTCCTGGTCGTACGGTGAGATCAAGAAGCCGGAGACCATCAACTACCGCACCTTCAAGCCGGAGCGCGACGGCCTGTTCTGCGCCCGCATCTTCGGGCCGATCAAGGACTACGAGTGCCTGTGCGGCAAGTACAAGCGCATGAAGTATCGCGGCATCATCTGCGAGAAGTGCGGCGTGGAAGTCACCCTGGCCAAGGTCCGGCGCGAGCGCATGGGCCATATCGAGCTGGCCTCGCCCGTCGCCCACATCTGGTTCCTGAAGTCGCTGCCGTCGCGCATCGGCCTGCTGTGCGACATGACGCTCAAGGATCTCGAGCGCATCCTGTATTTCGAGAATTACGTGGTGGTCGAACCCGGCCTCACTCCGCTGAAGCTGCGCGAACTGCTGACGGAAGAGCAGTACATGCGCGCCGTGGACGAGTTCGGCGAGGACGCCTTCACCGCCAAGATCGGCGCCGAGGCTATCCGCGACATGCTGACGGTCATCGACCTGGAATCCGAGAAGGCCCAGTTGAAGGTCGATCTCAAGGAGACCACCTCGGAGGCCAAGCGCAAGAAGCTGGTCAAGCGCATGAAGCTGGTCGAGGCCTTCCTCGAATCCGGCTCGCGCCCCGAATGGATGATCCTGGAAGTGATCCCGGTGATTCCGCCGGAGCTGCGTCCCCTGGTCCCTCTGGACGGCGGCCGGTTCGCCACCTCGGATCTGAACGACCTCTACCGCCGCGTCATCAACCGCAACAACCGTCTGAAGCGGCTGATCGAGCTGCGCGCTCCCGAGATCATCGTGCGCAACGAGAAGCGCATGCTGCAGGAAGCCGTCGACGCCCTGTTCGACAACGGCCGCCGCGGCCGCGCCATCACCGGCGCCAACAAGCGTCCGCTGAAGTCGCTGTCCGACATGCTGAAGGGCAAGCAGGGCCGCTTCCGTCAGAACCTGCTGGGCAAGCGCGTCGACTATTCCGGCCGTTCGGTCATCGTGGTCGGTCCCGAGCTGAAGCTGCACCAGTGCGGCCTGCCCAAGAAGATGGCGTTGGAGCTGTTCAAGCCCTTCGTCTATTCGAAGCTCGAGCTCTACGGCATGGCCACCACCATCAAGGCCGCCAAGCGCATGGTGGAGAAGGAGCGTCCCGAGGTGTGGGACATCCTGGAAGAGGTTATCCGCGAGCATCCCGTGATGCTGAACCGCGCGCCGACGCTCCACCGCCTGGGCATCCAGGCGTTCGAGCCCGTGTTGATCGAGGGCAAGGCCATCCAGCTGCACCCGCTGGTCTGCACCGCCTTCAACGCCGATTTCGACGGCGACCAGATGGCCGTGCACGTCCCGCTGAGCCTCGAGGCCCAGTTGGAAGCCCGCGTGCTGATGATGTCGACCAACAACATCCTGTCGCCGGCCAACGGCAAGCCGATCATCGTGCCGTCGCAGGACATCGTGCTGGGCATCTACTACATCACCATGGAACGGGACGAAATGCCCGGCCAGGTGCTGAAGATCCGCTCCATGGACGAGCTGAAGGGCGCCATCGCCAATAACTCGATCCTGTTCTACTGCCCGACCGATCCCAACACCAAGATCGACACCAAGGATCTGGACGCCCTGCTGGACCGTCTGGCCAGCCGCAACGTCACCGCCCACCGCCGCGTCAACGTGCCCAACAAGGACGCGCTGGAGGCCGGCCTGAAGGGCGGTCACCTGCGCCTGTTCAACGTGGAGAAGCCCGGCGTCCCGCTGACCTTCGCCGACGTGGGCGATGCCGAGAAGGCCATCAAGGACGGCAAGGCCATCCTGTTCAAGGTGCCGGTCTTCGTGAACATGGCCGAGATCGAGGAAGCGCTGACCGAAAAGACGGTCACGCTCCACACCAAGATCCGCGCCCGCTTCGACACCGTGGATTCCGAAGGCACTCCGGTGACCCAGATCGTGGACACCACGCCGGGCCGCATGATGCTGTCGGTGATCCTGCCCAAGAACAAGAACGTGCCGTTCTCCCTGATCAACCGTCTGTTGACCAAGAAGGAAATCCAGAACGTCATCGACGTGGTCTACCGCCATTGCGGTCAGAAAGAGACGGTGATCTTCGCTGACCGCGTCATGGGCCTGGGCTATTCCAACGCCTTCAAGGCCGGCATCTCCTTCGGCAAGGACGATCTGGTCATTCCGCCGGAAAAGGAAACCCTGGTCGGCGAGACCGAGGAAAAGGCCAAGGAATACGAGCAGCAGTACCAGGACGGCCTGATCACCCAGGGCGAAAAGTACAACAAGGTGGTGGACGCCTGGTCCAAGTGCACCGACGACGTCGCCGACGCCATGATGAAGCAGATCTCCAGCCTGATCCCGGGCAAGCAGATCAACTCCATCTACATGATGGCCCATTCCGGCGCCCGCGGTTCCGCCGCCCAGATGAAGCAGCTGGCCGGCATGCGCGGCCTGATGGCCAAGCCCTCGGGCGAGATCATCGAGACGCCGATCATCTCGAACTTCAAGGAAGGCCTCACCGTGCTGGAGTACTTCAACTCCACCCACGGCGCCCGCAAGGGTCTGGCCGACACCGCGCTCAAGACCGCCAACTCGGGTTATCTGACCCGCCGTCTGGTGGACGTGGCCCAGGACGCCATCATCTGCGAAGAGGATTGCGGCACCACCAACGGCCTGACCGTGTCGCCGGTGATCGAAGGCGGCGAGGTCATCTCGTCCCTGGCCGAGCGTATCCTCGGCCGTTCGGCGGCCCGCGACATCGTCAATCCGCTGACCGGCGAGGTCATCGTCAAGGCCGCGCAGATGATCCAGGAAACCGAGGTCGAACTGATCGACGCCGCCGGCATCGAGACCGTGGTGATCCGTTCGGTGCTGACCTGCGACTCGGAAGAGGGCGTGTGCGGCTCCTGCTACGGCCGCGATCTGGCGCGGGGCACCCGCGTCAACGTCGGCGAGGCCGTGGGCGTCATCGCCGCCCAGTCTATCGGCGAGCCCGGCACCCAGCTGACCATGCGGACCTTCCACATCGGCGGCGCGGCCCAGCGCGGTGCCGAGCAGTCGTCCATCGAGGCGACCTTCGACGGCACCGTGCAGGTGATCAACCGCAACGTGGTGGTCAACTCGTCGGGCGCCCATATCGTCATGAGCCGCAATTGCGAAGTGGCTCTGCTCGACATCAACAACCGCGAACGCGCCCGTCACCGCGTCCCCTACGGCGCCAAGCTGCTGGTGGACGAGGCCCAGAAGGTCGCCAAGGGCACCAAGCTGGCCGAGTGGGACCCCTACACCCTGCCGATCATCACCGAGCGGGCCGGCGTGGCGCATTACGTCGACCTGACCGAGGGCCTGTCCATGCGAGAAGTGGTCGACGAGGCCACCGGCATCGCCAGCAAGGTGGTGGTCGACTGGAAGCAGCAGCCCCGCGGCGCCGATCTCCGTCCCCGCGTCACGCTCCGTGACGAGAAGGGCGAGGAACTGCTGCTGGCCAACGGCCTGGAAGCCCGCTACTTCATGTCGGTGGATGCCATCCTGTCGGTGGAGAACAACACCAAGGTCAACGCCGGCGACGTTCTGGCACGCATTCCGCGCGAATCGTCCAAGACCCGCGACATCACCGGCGGTCTGCCGCGTGTGGCGGAACTGTTCGAAGCCCGCAAGCCCAAGGACCACGCCATCATCTCCGATTGCGACGGCCGCGTGGAATTCGGTAAGGACTACAAGTCCAAGCGCCGTATCCTGGTGGTCCCGGAGAACGGCGATCCCATCGAGTACCTGATCCCCAAGGGCAAGCACATCTCGGTGCAGGAAGGCGATTACGTCCGCCGCGGCGATCCGCTGATGGACGGCAATCCCGTGCCGCACGACATCCTGAAGGTCCTGGGCGTCGAAGCCCTGGCCCAGTATCTCATCAACGAGATTCAGGAGGTCTACCGGCTGCAGGGCGTGAAGATCAACGACAAGCACATCGAGGTGATCGTCCGCCAGATGCTGCAGAAGGTCGAGATCACCGACCCCGGCGACACCACCCTTCTGGTGGGCGAGCAGGTCGACCGCGTCGAGTTCGACATCGAGAACGCCAAGGCGATCAAGGAAGCCGGCCGTCCCGCTTCGGGCACCCCGGTTCTCCAGGGCATCACCAAGGCGTCGTTGCAGACCCACTCCTTCATCTCGGCGGCCTCCTTCCAGGAGACCACCCGCGTGCTCACCGAAGCCGCCGTTTCCGGCAAGGTGGACAGCCTGCAGGGCCTGAAGGAAAACGTCATCGTCGGCCGTCTGATCCCCGCCGGCACCGGCGCGGTGATGAACCGCCTGCGCGCCATTGCCGCCCAGCGCGACAAGGACATGCAGGTGGAAGGCGAGGGCGAGGTGCCGGCCATCCCGCCGGCCGCCGAGGGCTCCGCTCCCGAGGCGCCGCCCGCCGAATAGTCGATCCCGACCGGATGAAAAGCTCCATCCCCGCCTTCTGCAAAGGAGGCGGGGATGACTTTTTTTTACGACCCGAAATAGGGTGAAGACCTTAAGCCATCGAGGCGCTATCATCTCTTTACAAAATCCCGGGGCGCCACATCCCGGGTAGAGCGTCAAGGGAGAAGCCATGAGCTCGCGGTGGGTCTGGACGATGGCGATTCTCGTCGCCATGGGTGGGGTATTGCCTGCCCGTGCCGCCTGTACGGCGCGCCCGTCCTCCACCGCCGAACTGGCCCAATGCTCCACCGCCGCCGCCGGGGGTGATTCCATCGCCGCCCGTCTGCTGGGCGACGTGCTGGGCGATCCCACTCAACGCCATTACGATCCGACCACCGCGCTGTCCTGGTGGGAGCAGGCCGCCGCCGGCGGCGACGGTCAGGCCTTGCGCCGGCTGTTCGATGCCCATTGGTACGGGCGCGGCACGCCCAAGGATCCGGCCAGGGCGCGGGCCTATCTGGCCAAGGCGGTGGCGGCCGGCGCCTCCTGGGCCCGGCTGGTCCGCGCCGTCCTGGCCGAGGGCGACGAGCCGGCCTTGGCCGCCGACCTTTACAACGGCCTGGCTACGGAGGGCAATTGCTTGGCCCAACTGCGCCTCGCCCATGGTCATGATCGCGGCGGCTGGGTGGAGAAGAACCGCTCCCAGGGGCTCTACTGGGCCATCGTCGCCGGATTGGCCGGACGCTCGGTGCCTCGGCCCGATGATCATCCGTTGTTCGAAAACCGCTTCCATTATCGCGATTGCACCACGGAGGCCTACTTCCTGCGCGGGGAACTGGCCCGCAACGTGGCCGCCGACCTGCGCGTCCAGGTAGAGGAATCCGCCGCCGCCTGGAAGCCGGGGCGCATTCCCGAACGCCAGGGGCCGGTGGAGGTCCCGGCGGCGCCGGGGGTGGCGCCGGCCGGCCTGGGGTCGGGGGCCGCCGCCCGGCTGCCCGACTGGCGCCCGCTTCCCGCCTCGCTGCAGCGTCCGCCCGGCCGCTCCCGCCTGGGGGCGGAAGACGTGTTCGCCACGGTGGGGCGCTCGGTCTACGTGGTGGTGGCGGCGCGCACCGAGGCCGACCTGAAGGCGAACAAGGGGCGGTTCGGTTCGGCGGTGGCCATGGACGAGCGGACCCTGGTGACCAACTGCCACGTCATCGACGAGATGGCGGTGATCCTGCTGCGCCAGGGCGGTCAGACCCTGCGGGCCACGCCTTCGGGCGGCGATCCGGCCACCGATCGTTGCCTGATGACCGTGTCGCCGGGCCGCCTGTCGGCGGTGCCGGGCATCCGGTCGTGGGGCGACCTGCGGGTGGGTGAAACGGTCTATTCCATCGGCGCGCCCAAGGGGTTGGAAGCCACCCTGGGCCAGGGGCTGATCTCGGGATTGCGCCAGATCAAGACCCTGCGCTACGTCCAGACCACAGCCCCCATCTCGCCGGGTTCGTCGGGCGGCGGGCTGTTCGATGGCGCCGGCAACCTGGTGGGCATCACCACCTTCCACATTCGCGACGCCGACGGCCTCAACTTCGCCATCGCGGCGGAGGATTTCTTCCGGTAGCAGGAGGGCTCGCTAGACGTCCTCGCCCGCCTTGATGGCCTCAACGATCTCGCGCAGGCTGACGGTCTGCGGCCGGGTGCCGGTGGGGGCGGGGGGGATGGCTGCGGGGAAGAACGGGCTTTCTGGCTGCAGGGCGCTGGCGAAATCGGATGGCGATACGCTGCGCGTCGCCGCCTGGGTCGCCGGGGCCTTGACCGCCGGCGCCACCGCCTGCACCACCTGGGTCAGGGCGGCCTCGGTGGGGGTGGAGGCGGGCGGCGGGGTCTCGGGACGCGCCACGGGGCGCAGGGCCGCCAGCTGGGGATTGCCGGTGTCGACGGCGGGTTCGTGGGCGGCGGCGGCGTCGTCGCCCAGGGCGTTCTTGAAGCGGGCCTGGACGCTCTTGTAGAGGCCGGCCACGGTGCGGGCCTTGCCGAACACTTCCGGGTTGGCCCGTGCCGCGTCGGGCAGCAGGCGATGGGCGGAATGCCGGGGATTGTCCTCCATGCCCTCGATCACCCGGGCGGCGCCGGCGGCACCCAGGAAGTGGGCGAGGTAGAGGTCGGAGGCGGTGGCCTCGCGGCCCAGACGCTTTTCCAGCATCTTGGCGTTGTCCTTGGCGAACTCGGCGGCCATCAGCGACGACAGCCTGGGGTCCTTGCGCAGGTCGAGGATGGCCTTTCGCGTGGCCCGGTCGGGCACGTCGAGGCGGCCGTCGGCGCCCTTGGCGATGGCCTCGGCCGCGTCTTCCAGCCCGTGCTTGGCCCCATGGCGCTTGACCATGTCCAGCCAGGTGCCGGCGGTGAACTGGAACAGTCCCGAGGCCGAGGACTTGGTGTTGCGGGCGTGGGGGTCGAGGCCGCTTTCCTGGGTGGCCTGGGCCAGGAGATAGCCGAACGACACCCCGGTGCTGTCGGCGGCCTCGCGGATGCCCGACACCACCCGTCCCGGACGGGCGGCTTCGGTCTGCTGTGAACCTGTGATCTCGGCGGTTGGGGTCTGCATGGCGAACCTCGGAATCCAAACCACCCTCACCATACCATGGAAAGGTTACCAAGAATCGACTCGCCGCGATTGAATCGCACTCCAAAATACCCCGACTCTTTCGCTTGACGGGGGGCGGGCGGATAAATAGGATGCGCGCTTCTCGGGGGACCGGTATCCGTCCGCCTGGACGGTTTTCGTTGTCCCGAGGCTTGCGAAACACTGATGACAACGCCGAACGGGTCGGCGACTGAACCTTAAAGAAAACCCCGGCGGGGAACCGCCGGCGGGTTTTTTTCTGGTTTTCGTCAAGGGACCTGTGTGAAGGGAAAGTGACTGAATGCCCACGATCAATCAATTGATCCGTAAGCCGCGCCAGCCCGTGGCGGCGCGCAACAAGGTCCCCGCCATGGAGGCCTGCCCGCAGAAGCGCGGCGTTTGCACTCGCGTGTACACGACCACTCCGAAGAAGCCGAACTCGGCGCTTCGTAAGGTCGCCCGCGTGCGCCTGACCAACGGTTTCGAGGTTACCTCGTACATCCCGGGCGAAGGTCACAACCTTCAGGAACACTCGGTGGTGATGATCCGCGGCGGTCGTGTGAAGGACTTGCCGGGTGTCCGCTACCACATCATTCGCGGCACGCTGGATACCCAGGGCGTCAAGGATCGCCGTCAGCGTCGTTCGAAGTACGGCGCGAAGCGTCCGAAGTAAGGAGTTCATCAGATGTCTCGTCGTCACGCCGCTGAAAAGCGCGAAATCACCCCCGACGCCAAGTTTCACGACTATGTCGTCGCCAAGTTCATGAACTGCCTGATGCTGGACGGCAAGAAGTCCGCCGCCGAGGCCATCGTCTATGGCGCCCTGGACAAGATCCAGGCCAAGACCGGCCAGGACCCGCTGAAGGTGTTCCACGAGGCTCTCGACAACGTGAAGCCCGCCCTGGAAGTGCGCTCCCGCCGCGTCGGCGGCGCCACCTACCAGGTGCCGGTCGAAGTGCGTACCGATCGCCGTCAGGCCCTGGCCATCCGCTGGCTGATCGACTACTCGCGCAAGCGTTCCGAGACCACCATGATCGACCGCCTGTCCGGTGAGCTTCTGGACGCCGCCAACAACCGTGGCGCCGCCGTCAAGAAGCGCGAAGACACCCACCGTATGGCGGAGGCCAACAAGGCCTTCTCCCATTACCGCTGGTAACCGGAGAGCGAGACCATCATGGCCCGTACAACGCCCCTCGAGCGGTACCGCAATATCGGCATCATGGCCCACATCGATGCCGGCAAGACCACTACCACCGAACGCATCCTCTACTACACCGGCAAGTCCTATAAGATCGGCGAAGTGCACGAAGGCACCGCCACCATGGACTGGATGGAGCAGGAGCAGGAGCGCGGCATCACCATCACCTCCGCCGCGACCACCGCGTTCTGGCGCGACCACCGCGTCAACATCATCGACACCCCCGGCCACGTGGACTTCACCATCGAGGTGGAGCGTTCGCTCCGCGTGCTCGACGGCGCGGTGACCGTGTTCGACTCGGTGGCGGGCGTCGAGCCCCAGTCCGAGACGGTGTGGCGCCAGGCCGACAAGTACGGCGTGCCGCGCATCTGTTTCGTCAATAAGATGGACCGCATCGGCGCCAACTTCTATCGTTGCGTCGATATGATCATCGACCGTCTGGGCGCCCGCCCGCTGGTCATGCACCTGCCCATCGGCGAGGAAGGCGGCTATATCGGCCTGGTGGATCTGCTGCGCAACGTCGCGGTGATCTGGAAGGACGAGAGCCTGGGCGCCGAGTTCGAGGACCAGCCGATTCCCGCCGATCTGGTCGAGAAGGCCGCCGCCTATCGCGCCCAGCTGATCGAGACCGCCGTCGAGATGGACGACGCGGCCATGGAACAGTACCTGGGTGGCGAAGAGCCGTCCTTCGAGGTGCTGCAGGCCTGTATCCGCAAGGGTACCATCGCCCGGGTCTTCGTGCCCGTGCTGTGTGGCTCGGCGTTCAAGAACAAGGGCGTGCAGCCCCTGCTCGACGCCGTCATCGACTATCTGCCGGCCCCGGTCGACATTCCCGCCATCAAGGGCGTGAAGTACGGCACCGACGAAGAGATCGCCAAGCACGCCACCGACGACGAGCCGTTCGCCGGTCTGGCGTTCAAGATCATGAACGATCCCTTCGTGGGTTCGCTGACCTTCGTGCGCGTCTATTCGGGCGTGGTCGAGTCGGGCAGCTATATCCAGAACACCGTGAAGGAAAAGCGCGAGCGCGTCGGCCGCATGCTGCTGATGCACGCCAACTCGCGTGAGGAAATCAAGGAAGCCCGCGCCGGCGACATCGTCGCCTTCGCCGGTCTGAAGGACACCACCACCGGTGACACCCTGTGCGACCCGACTCCCAGCTCGCTGGTGGTGCTCGAGCGCATGGAGTTCCCCGAGCCGGTGATCGAGGTGGCCGTGGAGCCCAAGTCCAAGGCCGACCAGGAGAAGATGGGCGTCGCCCTGGCTCGTCTGGCCGCCGAGGACCCGTCGTTCCGCGTGACCTCCGATGCCGAGTCCGGCCAGACCGTGATCAAGGGCATGGGCGAACTGCATCTGGAAATCCTCGTGGACCGCATGAAGCGCGAGTTCAAGGTGGAAGCCAATGTGGGCGCCCCCCAGGTGGCCTACCGCGAGACCATCTCGAAGGTCTACGAGGTCGACTACACCCACAAGAAGCAGACCGGCGGTTCGGGCCAGTTCGCCCGTGTCAAGATCAAGTTCGAGCCGGCCGAAAAGGGCGCGGGCTACGTCTTCGAGAACAAGGTCATCGGCGGTTCGGTTCCCAAGGAATACGTCCCCGGCGTCGACAAGGGCATCCGCTCGGCCATGGATAACGGCGTCATCGCCGGCTTCCCGCTGATCGACTTCAAGGCCACCCTGGTGGACGGCGCCTACCACGACGTCGACTCGTCGGTTCTCGCCTTCGAAATCGCGTCGCGCGCCGCCTTCCGTGAAGGCATCGCCAAGGCCGGCCCGAAGCTGCTCGAGCCGATGATGAAGGTCGAGGTCGTCACCCCCGAGGACTATCTGGGCGACGTGATCGGCGACCTGAACAGCCGCCGCGGCCAGGTCAACGACATGGACCAGCGCGGCAACGCCCGCGTGATCACCGCCATGGTGCCGCTGGCCAACATGTTCGGCTACGTGAACACCCTGCGCTCCATGTCCCAGGGCCGGGCGCAGTACAGCATGACCTTTGATCACTATTCGGAAGTGCCCCAGAACGTGTCGGACGAGATCCGCGCGAAGCTGGCCGGCTAATCTGACATCTATCGAGGACGGAGTAAGAAACGATGGCTAAGGCTAAATTCGAGCGCAACAAGCCTCACTGCAATATCGGGACCATCGGTCACGTCGACCATGGCAAGACCTCGCTGACCGCGGCGATCACCAAGATCCTGGCCGAGACCGGCGGCGCCACCTTCACCGCCTACGACCAGATCGACAAGGCGCCGGAAGAGAAGGCCCGCGGCATCACCATCTCGACCGCCCACGTCGAGTACGAGACCGTCAACCGCCACTACGCCCATGTGGATTGCCCCGGCCACGCCGATTATGTGAAGAACATGATCACCGGCGCGGCGCAGATGGACGGCGCCATCCTGGTGGTGTCGGCGGCCGACGGCCCCATGCCCCAGACCCGCGAGCACATCCTGCTGGCCCGTCAGGTCGGCGTGCCGGCGCTGGTGGTGTTCATGAACAAGTGCGACATGGTCGACGATCCCGAGCTGCTGGATCTGGTCGAGCTGGAAGTGCGCGAGCTGCTGAGCTCGTACGATTTCCCCGGCGACGACATTCCGATCGTGCGCGGCTCGGCGCTCTGCGCCCTGGAAGACAAGCAGCCGGAGATCGGCCGCGAGGCGATCCTGAAGCTGATGGCCGAGGTCGACGCCTACATCCCGCAGCCGGAGCGTCCCAAGGACAAGCCGTTCCTGATGCCGATCGAGGACGTGTTCTCC
>NZ_AONQ01000078.1 GCF_000342045.1 Paramagnetospirillum caucaseum
GCAAATCCGGGCACCGCCTCAGGCACCGGGTTGCGGCTCCGGGTCATAGCCAGTGCGGCCGCCCGGCCCGGAACTGGGCACCGACGAGCGACGCGGCGGCTCCTTGGGGCGGTAATCGCCGTTGTCGCCGCGATTGATGGACTCGCCGCGGATCAGGGCGTCGATCTCGTCCTTGGACAAGGTCTCGTATTCCAGCAGGCCCTTGGCGATGATCTCCAACTCGGCGCGGTACTTGGCCAGGATGTCGCGGGCGGTGTTCTCGCCCTCTTCCACGAAGCGCCGGACCTCGGAATCGATCAGGCTGGCGGTGGCTTCCGACACGTTCTTGTGTTGGGTCACAGAGTGGCCGAGGAAGATTTCCTCCTGGTTGTCGTTGTAGCGCAACGGCCCCAGCTTTTCGGAGAAGCCGAATTCGGTCACCAGCTTGCGCGACAGTTCGGTGGCGCGCTGGATGTCGTTGGAGGCCCCGGTGGTCACCGCGTCGAGGCCGAAGATCATCTCTTCCGCCACCCGGCCGCCGAAGAACGAGGCGATCATCGACTTGATCTGGCGCAGCGACAGGGAATAGCGGTCGCGCTCGGGCAGGGACATGGTCAGGCCCAGGGCGCGGCCGCGCGGAATGATGGTCACCTTGTGCAGCGGCTCGTGGGCCGGCACATGCATCATCACCAAAGCGTGGCCGGCCTCGTGATAGGCGGTGAGCTTCTTCTCGTCCTCGCTCATCACCATGGAGCGGCGCTCGGCGCCCATCATCACCTTGTCCTTGGCCGATTCGAAGTCGGACATGGTCACCACGCGCTTGCCGGCGCGCGCCGCCAGCAAGGCCGCCTCGTTGACCAGATTGGCCAGATCGGCGCCGGAAAAGCCCGGCGTGCCGCGCGCGATGATGCGGGCGTCCACGTCGGGGGCCAGCGGCACCTTGCGCATGTGGACCTTGACGATCTTCTCGCGGCCCAGGATGTCGGGATTGGGCACCACCACCTGACGGTCGAAACGGCCGGGACGCAGCAGGGCCGGGTCGAGCACGTCGGGACGGTTGGTGGCGGCGATCAGGATGACGCCCTCGTTGGACTCGAAGCCGTCCATCTCGACCAGCAGCTGGTTCAGCGTCTGCTCGCGCTCGTCGTTGCCGCCGCCGAGACCGGCGCCGCGATGGCGGCCGACCGCGTCGATTTCGTCGATGAAGATGATGCAGGGCGCGTTCTTCTTGCCCTGCTCGAACATGTCGCGCACGCGCGACGCGCCGACACCGACGAACATCTCGACGAAGTCGGAGCCCGAGATGGTGAAGAACGGCACGTTGGCCTCGCCGGCGATGGCGCGGGCCAGCAGGGTCTTACCGGTGCCGGGCGGGCCGACCAGCAGGCAGCCCTTGGGAATCTTGCCGCCCAGACGCTGGAACTTCTGCGGGTCCTTGAGGAACTCGACGATTTCCTCCAGTTCCTGCTTCGCCTCGTCGATGCCCGCCACGTCCTCAAAGGTGACGCGGCCGGTCTTTTCGGTCAGCAGGCGGGCGCGGGACTTGCCGAAGCCCATGGCCTTGCCGCCGCCGCCCTGCATCTGGCGCATGAAGAACACCCAGACGCCGATCAGCAGCAGCATGGGGAACCACGAGACCAGCACGCTCCACAGCGTCGGCGCGTCGTCGGACGGCGGCACCGCCGTGATGCGCACGTTGTGGGCGCGCAGCTTGTCGACGACGTTGACGTCCTGGGGCATGTAGGTGGTAAAGGGGCGGCCATCGGTGAAGTGGCCGTTGACCACGCTGCCCTGGATGGTCACGTCGGCGATGGCGCCGCGGTCCACGTCGGACAGGAATTCGGAATAGGATGTCTGGCCCGGACCGCGCGGCGGCGAGGACGCCTGGAACAGATTGAAGAGCATCACCAGCAGCACGGCGATGATGACCCACAACGCCAGGTTCTTGCTGAAATTCAAGGTCGCGTCCTTCCCGTCAAATGCTGTACCGGACCGTGTCGTCTACAGATAGTGCCGATTCCCGCCGGCACAAGCGGAAACGGCCAGAACATGGGTCGGCACGGCGCGCAAGACCCTCAGCACGCACCCGGCTCCATCCCGGTTATAGCCGAGGTGCGGCACGGCGAGAATACCCCGCGCATCGTAAAGGGCGGGTAAAGTAGGGATCGCGCAGGCGGGAACCGCGTCCGGCGGCTTGCGCCCCATGGCCGCCGCCACCCTGCGCCGCCCGCCGGCTCCCAGCGCCCCCAGGCTGAGACCCGGCGGCGCATCGGACGCCGCCACGGCCTCGAAGCGCCCGTCCCAGCGCAGCCGCCCGCCCGCCACCACGGCCAGCGGCGCTTCCACCCGGGCCGGCTCGCGGCACACCACCACCTCGCCGCCCAGCGGCACCACCCGGCATCCAGCCAGGGTCCGCGCCGTCTCCAGCCCCGCCGTCAGGGCGGCATGCAGGCGTTCCAGCCGCTCCAGGCGCGGCGTATAGGCCTCGCCGCCCACCGCCAGCAGCAGGCGGGCCAGCAGGCGCAGCCCCACCTCCTCGGGCAGGGCGGCCAGGACGGCGGGACGCAGACGGGCATAGCCGGCCGGATACAGGCTCACATGGCGGGCCGCCGCCTCGGCCACCATGGCGTCGACGGCCGCCTGGGCGCGGGCCAGCCGCCCGGCGGTGGCGGCCAGACGTTCCGCCGTCAGGCCCTCGGCGGCCAGACCGCCGGCCAGACGGCGGAGCCGCACCCGGGCGAAAACCCCGTTGCGGTTGGAGGGATCGTCGATCCAGTCCTGCCCCCGCCGGCGCAGCGTGGCCTCCAGGGTCTGGCGGGGGACCGGCAGCAGGGGACGCAGCAGCCGGCCCCAGGCGGTCGGGCGCTCCGCCGCCATGGCGGCCAGCCCCTCCAGCCCCGAGCCGCGCCCCAGGCGCAGCAGCAGGGTTTCCGCCTGATCGTCCCGGTGATGGGCCAGAAGCAGATGCAGGATGCCCTCGGCGGCGCAGGCCTCGCCCAGCAGGCGGTAGCGCGCCGCCCGCGCCGCCGCCTGGAGGTCGGAGTCCGGTTTGGCGCCGTCCCATTCCAGGACACGGTGGACGATGCCCTCGCCGGCCAGCCATGCCCCCACCCTTGCCGCCTCGGCGGCGGAATCGGGGCGCAGGCGATGGTCCACGGTCAGGGCCAGCACCGCCCCGCCCCGCGCCTTCGCCCATTGGGCGGCCAGTAGGGTCAGCGCCAGGGAATCGGCGCCACCCGATACCGCCACCCCCAGGCGGGGCGCAGCCTCGAACGGCCCGAACGGCATCATCAGGCGGGAGAAATCGTCGGCGGTCACCGGGGCGCGGGCGTCCCGCCCGCTCCCCGATGGGCCGGTCACTTGCAGCCCAGGCGCTGCTTGTCGCCGGTGGCGGCCCGCTTGATGCGGTCGGCCATGTCGGGATGCTCGGCGAACAGCAGGACATAGGTGCGGCAGGCCTGATCCTTCATCTGCAGGTGGCCGAACGAGGCCCCCAGCTTGTAGAGCATGTCGGGGGCCTTGGTATGCTTCGGGTACTTCTTGTAAGCCTCGCCGAACAGCTTGGCCGAGGCGGCGAAGTCCTTTTTCTGCGAGAAGGCGATATCGCCCAGCCAGTACTGGGCGTTGCCGGCCAGCTGATGGTTGGGATGGGCCTTGAGGAAGGCCTGGAACCCCTGCTCCGCCCCGTTGTAATCGCCCTTCTGGGCCAGGGCGTAGGCCTCCTCGTAGGCCGATTGCGCATCCTTGGGCGGAGTTGCCTTGGCGGCCTGCTGTTGCGCCTGGGCCTCGCCCTTCTTCAAGACTCCGGCCGGCATGGAGCCCAAATTCTGGGGACCGGGAGCCGGGCCGTCATTGTCGGCGGAATTGGCGCCGGGATTGACGCCCTTGGGCGGAATCAGCACCGGCGCGCCGCTCGGCGTGGTGGCCGAGGGGCCGGGCATGCTCAGGCTCTGGGGCGGCTGGGCGGAAGCCTGCGGCTGGCCGCCGCGCGCCCCTTCGAGATCCTTGAAGCGCAGGTCGAGGTCGGCCTGCAGGCGTTCGATCTGCTTGGCCAGTTGCGAGGCCTTGAAATTGGCCTCCTCGATCTTGCCGGTGAGGAAGCGGTTGGCGTCCTCCAGCTCGTTGAGGCGATCTTCGAGGCGGGAAGCGGTGGTCCCCGCCACGCTGCCGTCGCTGGCGGCGGGCGAGCGCACCACGGTGGAGCCGCCGCCGCGCGCCGCCTGGGCCTGCATGGTCATCAGGTCGCGCTCCAGCCGCTCGATGCGGTCGTACAGGGCGCGGGTGTCTGTCTGCGCCAGGGCGGCGGGAATGGGGGCGGCGCCAAGCAGCAGCGCGGAAAAGGCGGTGGCAAGAACCAGACGACGCACGGCCAACCTCATCATCAAAACGGATGCGGAAGAATGACTATTGAATGCGAACAAGGCAAGAGCAAGGCAAGGACGGGCCACGGCACAACAGGAAAGAGCCGTATCGGCGCCGTCAGCGTGCGGCCGAGACGGCCGCGCTCCAGGGAATGCCGCGATCGTCGGAGCGCGGGCATCTTGCCCGCATAAGCCGCAGACGCAAAATCCGGAAACGAATAAGGCGCCTGCCCCGCCGAAGCGGGGCAGGCGCCCCATTCTTTTCGTCCGTAAACGGCCTGATTAGTTCAGGACGGTCACGCCACGACGGTTCTGCGACCAGGCGGCCTCGTTCGAGCCGAGAGCGACGGGGCGCTCCTTGCCGTAGGAGACGATCTTGACGCGAGCGGCGGCAACGCCGGCGGACTTCAGGTACTGAGCCACCGAGTTGGCACGCTTCTCACCCAGAGCCAGGTTGTACTCGCGGGTGCCGCGCTCGTCGGCATGACCTTCGATGGTCATGGAGTAGTTCGGGTAGGCCTTCAGCCAGGCAGCCTGCTTGTCCAGGGTGGCCTTGGCGTCAGCGCGCAGGGTCGACTTGTCGAAGTCGAAGAACACGCGGTCGCCGACGTTGGCGACGAAGTCTTCCTTCGAACCCTTGACGATGCCGGTCGAGCCGGTGGTCGGGGTGGTCATGCCGGCGCCGCCCTTGGCGCCAGTGTCGGACGGAGCGGATTCGCAAGCAGCCAGCAGAGCGGCGGCGGCAACGATGCTGAGGAAACGCAGTTTCATATTTGAGGACTCCCCCTCAATGCGACGCGGGAATGGAATAAGATCGGACCTTAGAGACTCCGTGCCGTCCAATCAAGGACGACACGCCCCACCGATGACATCGTTAGCGATCGGACCCAACGTCACCGGATTAAATCCTAATCGGCGCGGACTATACAAACATAATTCTAGGGAATCAAGGGGGACCACGCAGGATCGGAGCCGTCGATAGGGGTCAAAAGCACCCTTTCATTAACGCCGGTCAGGTCGATGGTGTACAGGCGCACCACCTGGCCCCGGCCACGCTCATCGGACGGAGACTCGCGGAAGAACGACAACACGCGGCCATTGGGCGCCCAGGTGGGACCTTCCACCAGGAAGCCTTCGGCCAGCAGGCGTTCGCCCGAGCCGTCTGTACGCATGACACCTATGAAGAATTGCCCACCCTTCTGCTTGGTGAAGGCGATGAGGTCGCCGCGCGGGCTCCACACCGGGGTGGCGTAGCGGCCGTCGCCGAAGCTGATGCGCTGCTGGTTCGAGCCGTCGGCGCCCATGATGTAGATCTGCTGCCCGCCGCCACGGTCGGATTCGAAGACGATCTGCTGGCCATCGGGCGAATAGCTGGGGGCCGTCTCGATGGCCGGGCTGTAGGTCAGCTGCCGCTTCTGCCGGGTCAGCAGGTTCATCTCGTAGATTTCGGTATTGCCGCTTTCGGCCATGCTGAAGATGACCTTGTTGCCGTCGGGCGAGAAGCGCGGCGCGAAGGTCATGCCCGGAAAATTGCCGAGCGATTCCCGCCGCCCGGTGTCCAGGTTAAAGATGTAGACCCGGGGCACGCCCTTGAAATACGAAAGATAGGTGATCTCGCGGGCGCTGGGCGAGAAGCGCGGCGTCAGCACCAGTTCCGAGCCGTCGGTGAGGAAGCGGTGGTTCTCGCTGTCCTGGTCCATGATGGACAGGCGCTTCTTGCGATCGTTCTTGGGACCGGATTCCGCGATATAGACGATCTGGGTATCGAAATAGCCGTCCTCGCCGGTGACCCGCTTGTAGATGGCGTCGGCCACCTTATGGGACAGGCGGCGCCAGTCCTGGGGCGAGGCCGACAGGGTCCAACCGGTCATGTAGGCTTCGTTGAACACGTCCCACAGGCGGAATTCCACCCGGATGCGGCCGTCGGCCCCGCCTTCCACCTTGCCGCTGACCAAGGCCTCGGCATTGATGGCCTTCCAGTCGGGAAAGCGCGGGCCGGCCTGCAGGGATGCGGCGTTCTGGATGAACGCCTTGGGATCGATGGGCCGGAACAGGCCCGACCGCTCCAGGTCGGCGGACACCACCCGGGCGATGTCGGCGCCGATGCGCCCGTCCTGGGGCGAAGCCCCGGCGAAATCGGGAATGGCGATAGGCAGCGGCTTCATCTGGCCGCGGGTGATGTCGATGCGTACTTCGGCGTTGGCGGGCGGCCCCACCAGAACCCCGAGGACGACGAAGGCGGCGAGCGCCGCGAGCGAGCGAATGCGTGACATGAGGATCATCTTCCTGCCGCAAACTTGGGGTTGAAGGCCAACGTGAAATCCCTGAACTGCTCGTACTTGTCCGCCGGAATGGGCAGCGGGCTGGCGGCGCGCACGGCGCGGCGCGCGCTGTCGGCGGCGGCCTGGTAATAGGGGTTCATCATCATCACCGGGTTCAGCTCGACCTCGGCCGAGGTGACGGTGCCGTCGGGCAACACCGAGACCTTGATCATCACCACCAGCTTGTCGGCGTCCTTGGCCCCGGCCGGCACGTTCCAGAACCGCTCGATATGGGCGCGGATGCGGTCGCGCTCGGTCATGGAGACCGGCTCCAGCGGATTGTGCGACGCCGAGCCGCGCACCGATTGCGGCGCGGTCTGGGTGGCGGTCTTGTTCTCGGGCACGGCGGGCTTCAGCTTCTCCGTGGACTTGAGCAGCTTGTCCAGTTCGTCCTGGGGCGTCGGCTTCTTCTTGTCCACCGATTTCAGCAGCGAATCCAGCTCGTCCTTGACGTCCTTGGGCTTCTTGGGCGGTTCGGGGCGCGGCTCGGGTTTGGGCGGCGGCGGCGGCTCCAGCTTGGGCTCGGGCTTGGGTTCCGGCTTGGGCATGGGGGTGGGCGCCGGCTCCGGCTTGGGCGGCGGCGGGGCGGGCGGCGTGGGAGCCGGCGGCGGCGGAGCCGGCTTGGGCTCGGGCTTGGGTTCCGGCTTGGGCGGTTCGGGCTTGGGGGGCTCGGGTTCGGCCTTCTGCGGCTCGGGCTGCGGCTTGTTGTCCTGCAGCGGCGGCGGGTTGGTCTTGGCTCCGATGGGAACGATATCGACGACGATGGGCGCCTCCTCCATGGGCAGCTCGCGCCAGAACTGCGGCAGGCCGAACACCGCCAGCAGGAACAGCGCCAGATGTAGAAGACCGGAGAAGACGTAGCTTTCGCGCCGCAATTCCATGGTGGAAGCCTAGCGACCTCCCTTCTTGGCGGGTTTGGCCGGGTCGGTCGCGCCCTTGACCTCGGTGACCAGGGCGACCTTGGCGAATCCGGCGGCGCCCAGCGTACCCATCACCTCCATCACCCGTCCGTAATCGATGCCCTTGTCGCCGCGCACGAAGATGCGGGTTTCGGGCTTCTGGGCGGTGATGGCCTGCAGGCGGGGCGCCAGTTCGTCCAACTGCACCTCGGTTTCCTGAATCCAGATCTTGCCGTGGGCGTCGATGCTCACCGACAGGGGCTGGTCGTCGCCCTTCAGGGGCGCCGACGAGGTCTTGGGCAGGTCCACCTGGACGCCGGCGGTGAGCAGCGGCGCCGTCACCATGAAGATCACCAGCAGCACCAGCATGACGTCGACCATGGGGGTGACGTTGATTTCGGCCACCGGCCGGAAGCGGCGGGAATGCCCGCCCTTGCGGGGGCCGATGGAGGCGCCCATCAGGCCTTCTCCTCGAGCTGGCGCGACAAGATGGCGCCGAACTCGCCGGCGAAGTTCTCCAGCCGCTTGGAATAGCGGTCCAGGTCGGTGGAGATCTTGTTGTAGGCGATCACCGCCGGAATGGCGGCCACCAGGCCGAGAGCGGTGGCGAACAGCGCCTCGGCGATGCCCGGCGCCACCACGGCCAGCGAGGTGTTCTTGGTCGCCGCGATGGACTGGAACGAGTTCATGATGCCCCACACCGTGCCGAACAGGCCGATGAACGGCGCCGTCGAGCCCACCGAGGCCAAAAAGCCCAGGCGACGTTCCAGCAGTTCCATCTCGCGGCCCAGGGTGACGCTCATCACCCGGTCGATGCGCTGGGGCAGGCTGGCGCGGGTGGAATCCCGGTCGGCCAGCCCCTTGGCGGCCGAGCGGCGCCACTCGCGCATGGCAGCCACGAAGATGGACGACATGGGTTCCATGGGCCGGGCGCCGATTCGGTCGTACAGCTCTTCCAGCGAGCCGCCGGACCAGAAGGCCTCCTCGAACTGGTCGGCCCGCGTGGTCAGCTGGCGTACCTTCATCAGCTTGTCGAAGATGATGGCCCAGCACCAGAACGACGCCAGAAGCAAGGAGATCATGACGAACTTGACGATGATGTCTGCGCGCAGGAACAGCGCCCACATGGACAAATCCATCTGTGCCGCCGCTCCGGCCGCCCCTACTGCCTGAGAAGGATCCATGATTCCTATTGCCTTTCGCTGATCCGCTTCGCGAACAATTCCCTGACCGGCGCCGGAATGCGGGCCGGTTTGCCGGACAGGGTGATATAGCCCAGGCGCACCCCGACGCGCACCAATTCAGTTCCATCGCCGGCGCGGATAATCCGCTGGCCCAGCTCGATGCTGGCGCCGCCGACGGCGATCACCTCGGTTTCCACCGAAAGCAGGTCGTCCAGCCGGGCCGGACGACGGAAGTCGATGGCGGCGGAGCGCACCGCGAAGGCGGTCCCCTCCCCCTCCTCCAGCATGGCCCGCTGGCTGATGCCCAGTTCGCGCACCATCTCGGTGCGCGCCCGCTCGGCGAAATTCAGATAGTTGGAGTGGTAGACGATGCCGCCGGCATCGGTGTCCTCGTAATAGACGCGGACGGGGAAGGTATGGGGAGTGGCTTTGCATTGCCCCTCAAGCGCCGGGCGCGCGCCTCCGCGCGCTTGGCTCCTCCGCTTCGCTTCGGGCGCCTCAATGGCGCTGCGCTTCGGCTGTGCCTCGCTCATTCCCCCTCCTCGTCCATGCGGGTGAGAAGGTCCAACTGCACCAGCAGGTCCTTGGGCGGGTTGAGGCCGATATGCTTGAAGCCCGAGGCCGACAGCATGCGGCCGCGCGGCGTGCGCTGGATCATGCCCTGCTGCAGCAGATAGGGTTCGACCACCTCTTCCAGGGTATCGCGGCTTTCCGACAAAGCGGCGGCCAGGGTTTCCACCCCCACCGGCCCGCCGCCGTAATTCTCGGCGATGCAGCGCAGATAGCGGCGGTCCATGGCGTCGAGGCCGATGCGGTCCACCTCCAGGCGGTTGAGCGCCGCGTCGGCCACCGGGGCGTCGACGGGGGACCGCCCGGCCACGGCGGCGAAGTCGCGCACCCGGCGCAGCAGGCGGCCGGCGACGCGGGGCGTGCCCCTGGACCGCTGCGCCACCTCGGCGGCGCCGTCGGCGGTCAGGTCGAAGCCCAGCACGCGGGCGCCGCGCGCCACGATGCTCTCCAGCTCGGTCGGCTCGTAGAAATTCATGCGGCAGGGAATGCCGAAGCGTTCGCGCAAGGGCGTGGTCAACAGCCCCGAACGGGTGGTCGCCCCCACCAGGGTGAAGTGGGGCAGGTCGATGCGGACGGAACGGGCCGCCGGCCCTTCACCGATGATCAGGTCCAACTGAAAGTCCTCCATCGCAGGATAGAGAACCTCCTCTATGGCAGGATTAAGGCGGTGGATCTCGTCGATGAACAGGACGTCCCGGGGCTCCAGGTTGGTCAGCAGCGCCGCCAGGTCGCCGGCCCGCTGGATCACCGGGCCGGAGGTGGCGCGGAAGCCCACCCCCAGTTCGCGGGCGACGATCTGGGCCAGGGTGGTCTTGCCCAGGCCGGGCGGGCCGTGGAACAGCACATGGTCGAGCGCATCGCCCCGGGCGCGGGCCGCGCTGATGAACACCTGCAGATTCTCGCACACCTGCCGCTGGCCGACGAAATCATCGAGCGACAGGGGACGCAGCGAGGTCTCGGCATCCGAGGGATTCTGCTCGGGCGAGACGACGCGGGTCATGCCAGCAGCCCCTTGCCGAGGCGCTTCAGCGCGGCGCGGATCAGGGTGGAGGAATCGGCGTCGTCGCCCAGCTCGCGGGCGGTCTCGCCCACCGCCTGGAAGGCCTCCAACCGCTTGTAGCCCAGGTTGACCAGGGCGGAAACGGCGTCCTCCATGCGGCCCGACCCGGCGGGCGGCGGCGCGGCGGACGCCACGGCGCCGGCCACGGGGGCAAAGCCGCCGAGCGCGATCTTGCCCGCCTTGTCCTTCAACTCGGTGAGGATGCGCACCGCCAGCTTCGGTCCGACGCCGTTGGCCCGGGTCAACCCGGCCTTGTCCTGCGCCGCGATGATCTGCAGCAATTGTTCCGGCGAGGCCACCGACAGGATGGCCAGCCCCACCTTGGCCCCGACCCCCTGCACCGTGGTCAGCAGGCGGAACCAGTCGCGCTCGCCGGCATCCAGGAAGCCGAACAGCGAGATGGCGTCCTCGCGCACCTGGGTCTCGACGAACAGGGTGGCGGCGGCGCCCGCCTCCAGCCGCGCCAGGGTCCTGGAGGAACAGGCCACCAGATAGCCGACGCCGTGGCAATCGACCACCGCCCAGTCCTCGCCCAGGGAATCGATCAGGCCCTTCAGCTTGGCGATCATCGCGCCACCGCCTTTGCCAGCCTCTGCTGCGTCCCCCGGTGATGGGCATGGCAGATGGCCACCGCCAGGGCATCGGCGGCGTCGGGGGTGGCGGCCAGGCAGCCGGGCAGCAGGGTGCGGACCATCATGCCCACCTGCTCCTTGGCGGCGCGCCCGGTGCCGACCACCGATTGCTTGACCAGGGTGGCGGCGTACTCCCCCACCCTCAGCCCGGCCTTGGCGGGGACCAGCAGCACCACGCCGCGCGCCTGTCCCAGTTTCAGCGTGCTGGCGGGGTTCATGTTGACGAAGGTCTCCTCCACCGCCGCCTCGTCGGGGGAGAAGTCGGCGATCACCGCGGCAATGCCGTCGTGGAGCTGAACCAGACGCTCGGCAAGCTCGGCGGAGGAATCGGGACGGATCACCCCGTCGGCCACATGGCGCAGACGGTTATCGACCGCATCGATGATGCCCCAGCCGGTATTGCGCAACCCTGGATCGAGCCCCAGGATTCTCATCAGCCAAGCTTTTCCATGATGTCGTCGGAAATCTCGAAATTGGCCTGGACCCGCTGGACGTCGTCGTTGTCCTCGAGGGTATCGAGCAGCTTCAGCAGGGTGCGGGCGGTTTCCTCGTCGGCGACCGGCACGGTGGTCTGCGGCTTCCAGTCGAGGCGGGCGTATTCCGGCGTGCCGAACTTGGCTTCCAACGCGTCGCGCACCGCGCCGAGATCGTCGGGGGCGCAGGTGATCTCGTGGCCGTCCTCGTCGGATTCCACGTTGTCGGCCCCGGCGTCCAGGGCGCCTTCGAACATGGCCTCGGCCTGGGCGGCGGAGGCGGGGAAGCGGATGGCCCCCACCCGGTCGAACATGAACGACACCGAATTGGTCTCACCCAGGGCGCCGCCGTTCTTGTTGAAGGCGGTACGCACCTCGGTGGCGGTGCGATTGCGGTTGTCGGTCAGGCCCTCGACGATGATGGCCACCGAACCGGGGCCGTAGCCCTCGTAGCGCACTTCCTCGTAGTTGGTTCCGTCCTCGCCGCCGGCGCCGCGCTTGATGGCGCGGTCCATGGTGTCCTTGGACATGTTGGCGGCGCGGGCCGCGACGATGGCGGCGCGCAGGCGCGGATTGGCCGCCGGATCGGGCATGCCGGATTTGGCCGAAACCGTCAGTTCGCGGATCAGCTTGGTGAAGACCTTGGCACGCTTGGCGTCCTGCGCGCCCTTGCGGTGCATGATGTTCTTGAACTGTGAATGCCCGGCCATATTCCGCTACCAATTCCGATGGAATGAAGATCGACCGGTGCCTATACCACATGTTGTGGCAAAGCAACAGGGATGACGCCGCCCGGGGCCATCCATCAGAAATAGACATAATTCATCCATGGACACATACCGCAACGCGATATAAAACCGCATTGAAGTACGTATTTACCGATTAAGCCCTCGGGGGAGGGCTCCGCCGCCATTCCGCCAGGGGGAACCGCATGTTCGCCGCCAGCCACCTATCCCCGTCCATGGACCGGACCCAATCCGACGATTCCGAGATGGACCGGCTGCGAGGCCTGTTCCGCCTGGATGACGCCGACGCCAAGCGGCTTGGTCGCCTCGCCGCGCCGCTGGCCGCCACCCTGCCGCCCTCGGACCATGGATTGGGGCGGCTGCTGGCCGGCGGACTGGACGCCGAGGCCCTGCTGCGGGCCCGCGAATACGGCACCGCCCTGGCCGCCCGCGGAATCCGTGCCCGCGACGTGCTGGCCGAGCAGACGGCCACCATGGAATCCGCCCTGCGGGCCGTGCTGGCCGCCCACCGCATCGCGCCGCGGGCGGCCGACGACATGGCCTCGGTGCTGCGCGCAGGCATGCTGCACCTGGACGCCACCCTGGAGGCCCAGACCGAGGCCGGCCTGGGCCGCCAGAACCGCAGCGACCTGCTGGACCTCACCGACATGCTGGAGCGCGAGATCGTCGGTGCCGTCGACGTGATCGGCGCCCAGGCCCAGCGCCTGTCCTCGGGGGCCGAGCAGTTGGACGAGGTGGCCGAGCGCATGCGCGCCATGGCCGGTTCGGTGTCGGCGTCGGCGGTCAACACCGCCGAGGACGTCCAGACGGTGGCCGGCGCCACCGAGGAGCTGGAGGTCTCGTCGCGCGAGATCGCCCATCAGGTGGTCCAGGCCACCGAACTGACCGGCGAGGCCACCACCAAGGCCGGCGACGCCTCGAGCCGGGTGGGCGGGCTGGCCTCCATCAGCACCGATATCCGCGCGGCGCTCGACCTGATTTCGCGCATCGCCGGCCAGACCCGCATGCTGGCGCTCAACGCCACCATCGAGGCGGCGCGGGCCGGCGAGATGGGCCGGGGCTTCGCCGTGGTGGCCAGCGAGGTCAAGGGCCTCGCCCAGCAGACCGAGCACGCCACCGGCACCATCAGCGGCCAGGCCCAGGCCATCCGCCAGGCCACCGAGGGTGTCACCGGCATGGTGGATTCGGTGGGCGCCATCATCGGTTCCATCAACGTCATCGCCGGCCACGTGGCCGCCGCCACCGAGCAGCAGCGCGCCGCCACCGCCGAGATCACCCGCAGCGCGGCCCGCGCCGCCCAATGCACCCGCGAAGTGGCGAGCAACGCCAACCAGGTGCTGGCCGAGGCCGGCACCACCACGGAAATCGCCACGCGGGTCAAGGACCTGTCCCAGGTGGTGGGACGCGACATCCGCGACCTGCACCGCCGCATCTCGGTGATCCTGCGCTCCTCGGTGGTCGGCGACCGCCGCGACAGCGACCGCTATCCCTGCGCCATCGGCTTCCAGGCCATGATCGGCGGCCAGCGGGTCGACGGCCGCACCGCCGACCTGTCGCCCACCGGCGCGCTGCTGGCCATGACGGTGCCCGCGGGCACCGCGCCCTTCGAAGTGCGGCTGGACGGGATCGGGACGCTCCGCGCCCGCGTCGTCACCGGCAGCGCACTCGGCACCCACGCCGCGTTCGAGGCGCCGGACGAGGCCGCCTCGCGGGCCATCGCCGCCGCCATCGCCGCCGAGCACGGCCGCGACGAGCTTTTCATCCAGGCGGCGCGCGGAGCGGCGGCCCGGGTATCCAAGGCCTTCGAGGAGGCCCTGGCCGCCTGCGCCCTGGACGAGGCCGACCTGTTCGACGTGGATTATCAGCCCATCGCCGGCAGCGACCCGCTGCAGCATCTGGCCCGTTTCACCCCATTCGCCGAACGCGCCGTGCCGCCCCTGGTGGAGCCGGCCCGTCAGGCGGACAAGCGCATCGTCTTCTGCATCGCGGTGGACCGCAACGGCTATGCCCCGACCCACAATCCCGAGTTCTCGCAGCCCCAGCGGCCGGGCGAGCCGGAGTGGAACATCGCCCATTGCCGCAACCGCCGCATCTTCGACGACCCCGCCGGGCTGCTGGCGGCGCGCAACACCAAGGCCCACTTCATCCAGCTCTACAACCGCGACATGGGCGGCCAGAAGGTGCTGCTGAAGGAAGTGGACGCCCCCATCCAGGTGAGGGGCCGCCACTGGGGCGCCATCCGGCTGGCGCTGCGGCAGTAGCCGCCCGTCTTCAATGGCTGGCCTTGACCACCATCCCGGTGATGGCCGCCGGCTCGGTCACGCCGGTGGAGCGGGCCACCTCCGCCTTGCCGCGATAGGAGATCAGGGTGCTCTGGCTTTTGACGCCGAGCATCATCAGGACGTCCTTCTGGCTGTCGAAATCCACCGTGAACACCCTGAGCGCCGGATTGGAGGATTCCAGCTTGTCCACCGTGGGCTTCTGCGCCTTGCAGGTCGGGCACCACGGCGCAGTCACATGCACCAGGATGGGCGAGCCGGCGGCCTGGGCCGCCTCGAACGCCGCCTTGTCCCACATCTGGGCGGACCACGCGACGGGCGCGGCGAGGATCAGGGCGAACAGCAGGGTCAGGCGGGACAGAAGACGGGACATGGCGGTATCCTCCGGAAAAGGCGGCTTCCCCTGATATTCGCCTTCCGCCACCGAAAAGTTAGACCCGGCGGGAAAATTTCCTTCGGCGCGCCGCCGGGACCGTCAGCGTGCCGGAGGCGGAGCCGTCTCGATCTTCCTGCGCATGGCGTCGAGCAGCACCTCGATATTGCCGCCCGCATTGCGCACCACCGAGGTGAAGTCCGAGCGGATGGTGGTCAGCAATCCCGCCCCCTCGGCGATGACGTCGGAAACCACCAGCCGCCCCGCCGGGTTGCGGACGATGACGAAGGACAGGACCACGCTGTCCTGGGGCGACAGGATCATCCGGGTCTTGACCAGCACGCCGTCGGCCCGCTCCTCGCTGCCCAGCACCTCCACCTGGGTCGAGCCCGACGAATTGTCGATCAACTCGGCATAGGTGGCGACGAAGAACGGGATCAGCAGGGAGACGAAGGCGTCCTTCTGCCCCGGCGTCGCCTTGCGCCAGTAGCGGCCGAGGATCAGTTCGGATTCATAGGCGATGTCGCCGTATTTGCCGACCAGCGCCGTGATCTTGTCGCGGCTGACCTCGCGGCTGAACGGCCCGCCGGCGAAGCTGGCGGCCGCATCGGCGGCGGCCCGCTTGACCAGGGCCTCGGCCTCGGGACCGTCGGCGGCCAGGCCCGGCGATGGCGAGCATCAGCGCCAGCAGCAAGGAAATCACAGCCTTCATCACGCTCTCTCCTCCCTTGTCACCAATCGGGCCAGCATTCGGCCAGACGTCCGCCGAGGCGCAGCGGCGCGGCCCGCAGAGCCAGCCCGCTACGGTCGTCGGTCTCCACCATCACGGCGCACAGCGTGCCCGGCCCTTCGGCGGGCGACAGACGTTCGCCGGGAATCTTGCGCACGAACTTGAAGATGGCGGCATCCTTCTTCATGCCGATCACCGAATCGTAGTCGCCGCACATGCCGGCATCGGTCTGGTAGGCGGTTCCCTTGGCCAGAATCTGGCAGTCGGCGGTGGGCACGTGGGAATGGCTGCCCACCACCAGGCTGGCGCGGCCGTCCGACAGATGGCCGAGCGCCATCTTCTCGCTGGAGGCCTCGGCATGGACGTCGACGATGATGGCGTCGACGCCGCCGGCTCCCATGCGGGCCTTGGCCAGCACCGCCTCCAGGGCGGCGAAGGGATCGTCCAGCGGGTCCATGAACAGGCGGCCCATCACCTGGACCACCATCACCTTGCGCCCGCGCGGCCCGGCGTAGATGCCGGTGCCGTGGCCGGGCGTGCCGGCGGGATAGTTGAGCGGGCGCAGCACGCGGGCCTCGCCGTCCAGATAGGGAATGATCTCGCGCTGGTCCCAGGTGTGGTTGCCCAGCGTCACCACATCGACCCCCATGGCGAAGAAGTCCTCGCAGATCTTGGGCGTGATGCCGAAGCCATGGGCGGCGTTCTCGCCGTTGACGACGATGAAATCGGGGGACAGGCGGTTCTTGATCTCGGCCATGCGCCCGGCGATCACGTCGCGGCCGGAACGCCCGACCACGTCACCCATGTACAGAAGTCTCATTTGCCCGCCGTCACGATCACGCCCTGCTCCGTTGCTATCAGATCCAATGGAATATCCCAGGGATCGGTGGGGACAGTGTCCACCTCCTGGGTGGCGAAGGCCAGCCCGACGGTGAGAATGCGGCCGTCCCGGCACAGGCCCGCCAGGGTGCGGTCATAGTATCCGCCGCCATAGCCCAGGCGGAACCCCCTTCTGTCGAAGGCCAGCAGCGGCACCAGCAGGGCGGCGGGAACGACGGGCGGGGCGGCGGCGGGATGGCGGGTGCCGTGCGGACCGGTCTCCAGGGCCTCGCCGGGACTCCAGCGGCGGAATTCCAGGATGCCGCCGGTCTCGGTCACCGCCGGCAAGGCGAGGACATGGCCCCGCGCCGCCAGGGCTTCCATCAGCGGCAGCGGGTCGATCTCGCCTTCCAGCGGCCAATAGCCGGCCACCACGGCACGGGCGGCCAGGCCCAGCGCACCGGCCAGCCCGGCCAGGGCCCGGGCGGCGGCGGGTCCTTGGGCCAGCGCGACCTCGCGCCGCCTTTGGCGGGCGACGCGGCGCAGATCGGTCTTGTCGAGGGGGGGGATGGACTCGGTCATGGCATAAGTGGAGCGGCGCCGCCTCGGCCGTTGGCCTGCAAGTCCTCCGTGGCCTGCTTACGCAGGTGGGTGGCCATATACCGGAACCAGGGCTCCGACAGGGACAGCCCCCGAGAGGAAGATATTGGCCCCAGGGACGTTGGCTGCCTGACGCACCGCGCAGCAGACCGCTCCACCCTTGAGGCTAGGCCCTTTCCAGCCGCATCGCAATGGCTTCGATGCGCCGGGTCAGGGAATCGATCAGTCCGGCCAGTTTGGTGTCGCCCTCGGCGGCGGCGCCGACCTCGGTGCCAATCTTGGACAGTTCCTCCCGCGCCTCGGCCAGTTCGTCGGCCAGCAGCAGGCCGACCATGACCAGCAGGCGGGAATCGCTGACCGACCCCACCGAGGACAGCAGGTGCTGGGCGCGGGCGTCGACCTCGCGGCCCAGGACATGCACCCGGGCCACCTGGGAATCGTCGCAGGCGATGTCGTAGACCCGGCCGTTGATGGTGACGTTGACGACAGCCACGGCTCAGTCCTCCAGCAGGTCGCGCAGGCGGTCGATGGTGGCGTCCAGCCGGGTCGAGACCACGCGGGTGGTTTCCTCCAGCCGGGCGTAATCGTCGCGGGCGCCGCGCAATTCACCGGCCAGCAGCAGGTCGCCGGCCCCCACCCGGGCCGAAGCGGATTCGAGACGGTCGATGGCCGCGCCCAACCGGCGCATGGCCTCCTCGGTGCGTTGCAAGCTCTGCCCCTGACGCTGTTCCACGATCCAACCCCATGTTCCGCGATGAAAGCGAAAGTATGGCCGAAGGGCAAAGGAGTCAACAAAGGCCGGGTTGATCGGGGGCAAAGCGCAAGATACCCTTGTCCGACCACCGATTCCGCGAAGGATGCAATCCATGCGCTCCGCCCTGATGGCCGCCCTGTTCGCCGCCGCGCTTCTTGCCTCCCCGGCGGCTCTATCCTCGGCGGCCCGGGCGGAGCAGCCCCCGCCGCTGTCCAAGGGCCAGAGTCTCTACGTGCCGGTCTATTCCCACATCTCCCACGGCAATCTCGACGGGCGGGGCAAGCCCTCGGAACTGCTGCTGTCCTCCATGCTCAGCCTGCGCAACACCGATCCGGCCCAGTCCATCACCGTGACCTCGGCGCGCTATTACGACACCGCCGGCAAGCTGCTGCGCGAATACCTGCCCAAGCCGCTGGTTCTCGGCCCCATGGGTTCGTCGGAGCTGTTCGTCGAGCACAAGGACAAGACCGGCGGCAGCGGCGCCAATTTCGTGGTGGAATGGAAGGCGGACCGGGCGGTCAACGTGCCGGTGATCGAGACGGTCAACGCCTATTTCTTCGGCACCCAGTCGGTGGCCTTCACCAGCCCCGGCCGCCCCATCCATCCCAATCCGTGACGCCGGCCACCGTCCATTGCCTGGATCAGGCCCGCGCCGTGCTGACGGCGGCCGATACCGACCGGCCGGTCAGGCTGCAAAGCCCGCCCGGCGCCGCCGGGCAGCACGGCATCGGCTGGTGGCTGGCCCTGATGCGGGCCGTGGCGGAGGAATTCCCCGATCATCCGGTCGAGGCGGTGCTCGATTGCGGCGATTCCCCCGGCCTCGCTTTGGCGGCGCTGCGGGCCGGGGTGGCGCAGGTCCGGGTGAGCGGCCTGCCCGGTGATGTGCGATCCAAGCTCGACGACATCGCGCGGCAATCGGGGGGGCGGCTGGAAGACTGACCGGTCGGATATCGTGGCCGGTCGGATACCGTGGGTTATCTCGATAAAATGCAGGGGCGGGCCTGTGCCCGGCCCGCCCCCGCCAGGTTGCGGCCTCAGGGAGACTGGAGGGCCGCGGTGAATTCAGGCAACACCTTGAAGAGG
>NZ_AONQ01000079.1 GCF_000342045.1 Paramagnetospirillum caucaseum
GGGGACGGACATGGTCGTTCCTCAGGCTGCGGGAAAGGCGGGATGCCACAGGCGCGCCGATGTTTCGCGCTCGTAGCCCTTGCCGTTGGGAAAGCTCACCAGTTCGAGCTGCATGCCCCAGGGGGACAGGAAATAGACCCAGGTCTGGCCGCCGTTGGGGCCGCCGGTCCTGACCGTCGGCTCGCCCAGGACACGCACCCCTTTGGCGCGCAGATAAGCCACCGCGCCGTCCATGTCGTCGACATAGAAGGCCAGGTGATGGCCGCCCACGTCGCTGTTCCTGGGCTGGGCGCGGTTCTGGCCGGGGGCCTCGTACTCGAACAGCTCGAAATTGGACCCATGGCGGCAACGCAGGAACTTGAGACGGCGCATCACCGTCCGGGGATGGACGTCGAGGTGGGTTTCCATCCAGCCGTCGTCGGACTGGAAGGGGCCCAACTCGTAGAACGGCTCGCAGCCGATGACGTCCACGAAGAACGCCACCGCCGCGTCCAGGTCCGGCACGGTGAAGCCGATATGGTCGGTGCCCCGAAGGCCGGGCAGGCCGGGCGCCCCCATCTACTCCGCCGCCAGCTTGAGGCCGGTCTCGGCCAGGGCGCGGATGAAGCCCGCCCGGACCTCCTCCTCGCCCACATAGGCGGCCCGCTCCAGCACCTTGGACACCGAAGGCGACGATTCGCCGCCGTGGATACGGCCGACCGGAGCGTCCAGCCAGTCGAAGAAGCGGCGCTGGACCTCGTCGACCAGCATGGCGCCGTAGGAGACGGTCAGCCCGCCCTGCTCCAGCACCACCACGTTGTTGGTCTTACGGATGCTCTGGCCGATGGTCTCCCAGTCGAGGCCGGCGCGGTCCAGCGAGCGCAGGTCGACCACCTCGACGTCCAGCCCCGCCGCATCGGCCACCTGCACCGCCAGCGGCGTCATGGCCAGATAGGTCAGCACGGTGAGGCGCGAGCCGGGGCGCACCACCTTGGCCTTGCCCAGCGGAATAAAGTAGTCGAAATCCTCGGACGGCCCCGGGCCGGTGGAGTTGTAGAGGCCCACATGCTCGATCACCAGCACCGGGTCCTCGCAGCGCAGAGCGCTGTTCATCAGCCCCACATAGTCGAAGGGCGTCGACGGCGCCACGATGCGCCAGCCCGGCCAGGCGGCGTAAAGCCCGGCGGGGTCCATGGAATGCTGCGAGCCGTAGCCGGTGCCGATGGCGCACTTGCTGCGCAGCACCACCGGCATGGGAGCGTCGCCGCCGAACATGTGCCGCGCCTTGGCGATCTGGTTGAACAGCTGGTCGGCGGCCACCAGGGCGAAATCGGCGTACATCAGCTCGATCACCGGCCGATAGGTCCCGTCCATGGCAATGCCGCCGCCCACGCCGACAAAGCCCTGCTCGGAGATGGGGGTGGGAACGATGCGGCCGGGGAAACGGTCGAACATGCCCTTGGTGGCGCCGTTGGTGCCGCCCTTCAGGCGGTGGATGTCCTCGCCCAGGATGACGATGCGCTCGTCGGTCTCCATGCGCCGGGTCATCACAGCGGCGACCGAATCGATGAACTTCACCTCGCCCACCGGCCCGGAGGCGGTCTCCAGCTCCTCGCAGCGCACGCCGGCGAACTCGGCGAGGTCGCCGCGCAGGCCGTGGTCGCGGAATTCCGGCTTGGGCCACAGGGACGGCACGATGCGGCGCTTGTTGCCGTCCGGCTCGGTCAGGCGCGACGCCGCATGGCTCATGGCCGTCTGGGCGTTGGCGCGGATGGCCTGGTCCTCGTCCTCGGACAGCCATTTCCGCTCGATCATCCCGGCGGCCAGGCGGGCCAGGGGATCGCGCTGGCGCCACGCCGCCTCCTCGTCCTTGGGGCGATAGCCGAAGGCGCTGCCCGGCAGGCCGCCACTGTGATGGAAGTAGCGGTAGACGTCGGCCTCGATCACCGTCGGCCCCTCGCCCGCCCGCATGATCTTCAGGGCCTCCTCGGTGGCGAGGCGCACCGCCACCGGGTCCATGCCGTCCACCCGGAACGACGGGATGCCGAAGGCCGGGCCGCGCGACGACAGCCGGGGCTCGCGCGTCGCCTCGGCCAGGGTGGTGGAAACGGCGTAGGAATTGTTCTCGATGAAGAAGCAGATGGGCAGCCGCCACAGGGCGGCCAGGTTCATGGCTTCGGGCACCGCGCCGATATTGGCGGCGCCGTCGCCGAAGAAGCTGAACACCACGTCGCCTTTGCCCTGGCGCTGCCTGGCCCAGGCCAGACCGGCGGCCAGCGGCACGCCGCCGCCGACGATGGCGTTGGTGCCCTGCGCCCCGGCCTCGGCCCAGCGCAGGTGCATGGAACCGCCGCGGCCTTTGCAGAAGCCGATGGACAATCCCATGATCTCGGCCAGCGAACGGTGGAGGAAATTCATCACCTCGCCCGACAGTGGATCGCGGGACGGATCGGTCCCCGGCCGCTCCAGATGCCGCAGGCCCTTGGCCAGGAACTGATGATGCCCCCGGTGGGAACCGGTGATGAGGTCGGCGCTGGTCAGCAGCGAGCAGACGCCCACCGCGCCGCCTTCCTGGCCGATGCTGGAATGGGCCGGGCCGTGGACCAGCCCCTCGCCCTCCAGCTGCAGCACGCTCTCCTCGAAGGCGCGGATCACATGCAGGTGGCCCAGCATGCCGAGCAGTTCATCGCGGCCCAGCGCCGCCCAATCCTCGGGCGCGGCCCGCAACTCGCGCCACGGAGCGCTCTGGGTAAGATCAATCATCTGTGCCATCGCATTGGTTCCCTAGCAAAGACCCTGGGCCGTCTTGCGGATGCGGTCGCGGGCGGCCATGCCCTCGACCAGCGCGACGATCTCGTCGACCACCTGGCGGCCGATTCCCTGGGTGATGAAGACGATGCGGCTGCGGCGGTCGGCGCCGGGCCAGCCCTCCAGCCGGACGAGGTCGTGCAGGACCGCCTGGGCACCCTGCAGCACCATGGGCCGTTCGGGCTCGCCCTCGATGTTGAGCAGCCCCTTGACCCGCAGCAGGCCGGGGCCGAGGTTGTCCCGGATGGCGCGCAGCAGCAGGTCCAGGGTCTCCGCCGCCATGGGCTCGTCCCGCACGATGGAGAACGAGCGGATGCCGTGGCCGTGCGCCCCCTCCACCGTCTCGAACACCCGGCCCGGCAACTCGACGGCCAGCTCGGAGAGGTCGCACTGGCCGGGCAGGACCACCGCGGCCGACGGATTGACGGCGGCCATCCGGCGGCGCAGTTCCTCCTCCGCCTCGGGGCGGAGGTCCAGCTTGGTCAGCACGATGCGGTCGGCCATGGTGACCTGCCGGGTGCTTTCGGCGTGGATCGCCAGGGTGGCCGGGCCGTTGACCGCGTCGAGGGTGCAGACCACCGAGCCCAGCGCATAGCGGCTGGACACCACCGGGTCGGTGAGGATCACCTGGATCACCGAACTGGGATCGGCCAGCCCGCTGCATTCGATGGCGACGCGGGCGATCCCCGCCCCGGGGCGGAAGCACAGTTCCCGCAGGGTCTTGACCAGATCGCCCTTGACGGCGCAGCACAGGCAGCCGTTGGCCAGCAGCACCACCGCGTCGTCCGAGTGGACGATCAAGTCGTGGTCCAGGCCGATATCGCCGAACTCGTTGACGATCACCGCCGTGCCCGTCCCCATCGGCCCCTTGAGCAGCCGGTTGAGCAGGGTGGTCTTGCCGCTGCCGAGATAGCCGGTCAGCACGGTGACGGGGATGCGCCGGTCCATGGTCAGCCTCCGATTCCGCCCATGCAGAGATACTTGATCTCCAGGTAATCCTCGATGCCGTGCCTGGAGCCCTCGCGGCCCAGGCCGGATTCCTTGACGCCGCCGAACGGCGCCACCTCGGTGGAGATCAGGCCCTCGTTGATGCCGACCATGCCGTATTCCAGCGCCTCGGCCACCCGCCACACCCGGCCGATGTCGCGGGTGTAGAAATAGGAGGCCAGCCCGAATTCGGTATCGTTGGCCATGCGGACGGCGTCCTCCTCCGTCTTGAAGCGGAACAGCGGCGCCACGGGACCGAAGGTCTCCTCGCGCGCCACCGCCATGGCGGGGGTGACGTCGGCCAGGACGGTCGGCTCGAAGAAGGTGCCGCCGCGCACATGCCGCTTGCCGCCCACCACCAGACGGGCGCCCTTGGACAGGGCGTCCTCGATATGGGCCTCGACCTTGGCCACCGCCGCCTCGTCGATCAGCGGCCCCTGCTCAGCCCCGGGGGCGAAACCGTCCGCCACCTTGAGCGCGCTCACCGCGTTCTTCAGGCGGAAGGCGAAGTCGTCGTAGACGCGGTCCTGCACCAGGATGCGGTTGACGCAGACGCAGGTCTGGCCGGTGTTGCGATACTTGGACGCCATCACCCCCTTCACCGCCGCGTCCAGGTCGGCGTCGTCGAAGACGATGAACGGCGCGTTGCCGCCCAGTTCCATGGAGGTCTTCTTGACGGTGCCGGCGCACTGGGCCATCAGCAGCTTGCCGATCTCGGTGGAGCCGGTGAAGGTCAGCTTCCTCACCACCGGGTTGGCGGTCATCTCGCCGCCGATGGCGGTGGCCGAGCCGGTCACCACGCTGAACAGGCCGGCGGGAAGCCCCGCCCGCTCGGCCAGCACGGCCAGCGCCAGGGCGGAATACGGGGTCTGGCTGGCGGGTTTGAGCACCACCGGGCAGCCGGCGGCCAGGGCGGCCCCGGCCTTGCGGGTGATCATGGCGTTGGGGAAGTTCCACGGCGTGATGGCCGCCACCACGCCGATGGGCTCCTTGACCACCACGATGCGCTTGTCGGGGGCGTGGGCGGGAATGGTCTCGCCATAGACCCTTTTTGCCTCCTCGGCGAACCACTCCACGAAGGAGGCGCCGTAGAGGATCTCCCCCTTGGCCTCGGCCAGGGGCTTGCCCTGCTCCGAGGTCAGGATGGCGGCCAGATCCTCCTGGTTCTCCACCATCAGCTCGTACCAGCGCCGGAGGATGCGGGCCCGCTCCTTGGCGGTAGCCGCCCGCCACGCCGGCCAGGCGGCGTTGGCCGCCTGAATGGCCCGGTGGGTCTCGCCGGCCCCCATCCTGGGGACCGAGCCGAGCCGCTCGCCGGTGGACGGGTTACGGACCTCGATGACCTCGCCGCTGTCGGCGTCGCACCAATGGCCGCCCACATGGCATTGCTGCCGGAACAGGCTGGAATCCCTGAGCTTCATGTCACATCCCCTCAGAACACGTCGCAGCCGGGCAGGCCGCAGGAGATCAGGCGGTGCGACGGGAAATTGGTGATGACCTCGCAGCCGGTCTTGGTGACCACCACCTCCTCCTCGATGCGCGCCGCGCCCGAGCCGTCGGCGGCGCCCTTCCAGGTCTCCACGGCGAAGACCATGCCTTCCTTCAGCACGGTGTTCTGCCCCTTGAAACGGCGGCTGATGATCGGGCGTTCCCACAGGGACAGGCCGATGCCGTGGCCGTATTGCAGCAGGAAGGCCTCTTCCTCGTTGCGGTAGCCGAATTCCTCGGCGGCCGGCCATACCGAGGCCACCTCCTCCACCGTGGCGCCGGGGCGGATGGCGTCGATGGAGGCGCTGATCCACTTGGAGGCGGTCTCGTAGGCCTCGACCTGATGCTTGTTGGGCTCGCCGCAGACGAAGGTGCGGTAGTAGCAGGTCCGGTAGCCGTTGAACGAATGCATGATGTCGAGATAGACCATGTCGCCCGGCTGGATGATGCGGTCCGAGAAGGTGTGGGAATGGGGCGTGCCGCGCGGCCCGGCCACCGAGTTGATGCACTCCACCCGCTCGGAGCCCAGGCGGTAGAGCCGGTCGTTGGCGATGGCCACCAGCTCGTTCTCGCGCACGCCGGGGCGGATGGCCTTGCAGATGTCGTAATAGGTGGCGTCCACCATGCCGGCGGCGACCTTGAGCAGCTCGATCTCGTCGGGGGTCTTGATCTCGCGGGCGTCGAGCATGGCCTGCTGGCCGTCCACCACCTCGATGCCCTCGGCCTCCAGGGCGCGCAGCATGGGCAGTTCCAGCAGGTCGATGCCCAGCGGTTTGCCCGCGATGCCGTAATGGGCCATCATCGCCTTGATCTGCTTGGCGAAATCGCCCTGCGCGCCAACCTTGGGCGGCAACGCGCCCTGCATGTTGCTGATGGGAGCCCCCACCCGGTCGGCGATCCACGGCGAGCTGATGCGCTTGGCCGGCGGCGCCGGGTCCCACAGATAGGCCGGGCCGTCGGCCGGGCACAGCGCATAGCGGTCGAACTTGTCCCTGACCCACTCGCCGATATGGGTGCCGGTGATGTAGCGGACGTTGTCGACGTTGAAGCACAGCACGGCGCCGAGGCCGGCGGCCTTGACCGCCGCCTGGGCGCGGTCGAAGCGGTCGGAGATCAGCCGCTGGTAATCGACGCCCTTTTCCCAATCCTTGGCCATGGTGCCCCAGGACGCGGTCGCATGCGGACGATTGTATTTCATGAGGAAGCCTCCAGGGCCGGTTAGTGGGAGAACAGCACGGGCAGCGTCATGTGCCCGAGCACATGGCGGAACCCCGGGCCGAAGGACGAGAAGGGGCCATGGGTGCTCGCCCCCATGACCAGAAGATCGGCGCCGACATCGGCGGCCCGCGACAGCAGCAGGTCCATCGCCCCCACCCCCTCGCCCACCAGATTCTCGATGCCGGCGGCGACGCCGTTGGCGGCCAGATGGTCGAGGACGGCGACGGGCGGCAGGCCTTCGCTCCGGCCGCCGTCGGGACGGATGGCGGCGTTCATCACCGCCAGGGTGACGGAGGCCGCCTTGCGCAACAGGGGAAGCGCGTCATGGACGGCGCGGGCGCATTCGCGCGAGGCGTTCCAGCCGACCATGATGTGCGCGCCCACCGTCTCGAAGCGGCCGTGATGGGGCACCACCAGCACCGGCGCCCCCGAATGCAGGATCACCCGCTCCACCAGATTCTCGGGCATGTGCCGGCCCTCGTCCGGCTGGCCGAGGACGGTCAGGTTGGAATAGCGGGCGCAGAAGGCGGTCTCCTGCATCAGGAAATCCGGCTCGCCGTGCAGAAGCTCCATCCAGCGCCCGCCGGGGCCGCATTCCCGCTCGAACAGGGCGCGCGCCTGGCGCGAGGCCGCCAGGACGTGATCGCCGGGAAAGCCGGCGGTGACGTCGAAGTAATTGCTGCTGCTGCGGGCGAACAGCGCCGACAGCCGGGCGCCGAACTTGCCGGCGACGGCCTTGGCGACGGCGAGCCTCGCCTCGCTCGAGGCCGGCTCGTCCAGGTGAACGATGATGTCCTGCATGCTCATTTCCCCGGCTAGTGTTTGGCCTTGGACTGTCCGCCGGCGCCGAGCAGGTCGGCCATCAGGGACTGGTCGCGGCGCAACCGCTCGGACTCGCCGGAGAACACCACCCGGCCGCGGTCCAGCACGATGGTGGTGGGCGAGAAATCAAGGGCGAGGTTGACGTACTGCTCCACCAGGATGATGGCCAGGTCGCCGTCCTGCCGCAGCATGCGGAAGGACTCCAGCAACTGCTCGACGATCACCGGGGCGAGGCCCTCCATGGGCTCGTCCAGCAGCAGCAGCGAGGGATTGCCCATCAGGGCGCGGCCGATGGACAGCATCTGCTGCTCGCCGCCCGATATCTCGGTGCCCTTGTTGCCCCGGCGCGCCGCCAGGTTGGGGAACAGCTCGAACACCCGCTCGATGGTCCATTTGCCCGGGCGGGCGGCGATCCGCAGGTTCTCTTCCACGGTCAGCGACGGGAAGACGTCGCGGGTCTGGGGGACATAGCCGATGCCCATCCGCGACCGCCGGTAGGAGGGCAGGCCGGACACCGCTTCGGAGCCGAAGCGGATTTCCCCCTGGCGCAGCCGGGTCTGGCCGACGATGGTCTTCATCAGGGTGGACTTGCCCACCCCGTTGCGCCCCAGCACCGCCAGCAGGCCGCCGGGCGGCAGACTGAGGTCGACGCCTTCCAGAATGACCGTGTGGCCGTAGCCGGCGGTGACTCCCTCAAGCCGCAGCATGGTCGCTCTCTCCCAGATAGATCTTGCGGACGCGTTCGTTGGCGGCGATCTCGGCCGGAGTTCCCTCGACCATGATCGAGCCCTGGACCAGGACGGTGATGCGCTGGGCGAAGCGGAAGACCAGATCCATGTCGTGGTCGATCAGCAGCACCGCGATGTCCTTGGGCAGGGTGTCGAGAATGCTGAGGATGATGTGGCTTTCCGAGGTGGGAATGCCGGCGGCGGGCTCGTCGAGCAGCAGCACCTTGGGGCGGAGCGCCAGGGCCACGGCGATCTCCAGCAGGCGCTGGCGGCCATAGGGCAGGTCCTGGGCCTTGACCTCGGCCACGTCGGCCAGGCCGACCCGGCCCAGCAATTCGTCCACCCGCTCGAACTGGTCGCGGTGGGCGGCCGCCGAACGGAACATGCTCCAGGCCACGCCCTCGTGCTCGGCCACCGCCAGGAAGACGTTCTTGCGGACCGACAGGTTGGGGAACAGCGAGGTGATCTGGAAGGTCCGCCCCATGCCCTGCTTGATCCGCCCGGCCTCGCTCATGGCGGTGACGTTCTGGCCGGCCAGCAGGACCTGTCCCGAGCTGGGGGCCAGGCGCCCGCTCAGCAGGTTGACGAAGGTGGTCTTGCCCGCCCCGTTGGGGCCGATGATGGCGCGGCGCTCGCCGGGGTGAAGGGCGAAGTCGACGTCGCCGGTCACCCGCACCGGGCCGAAGAAGCGGGTCAGCTTACGGGTTTCGAGAATTGGCGCAGAACCGACCATCACCGGCCTCCCCGTCCGAGAGAACGCCGCAGGCGCTCGACAAGGCCGAGAACGCCGCCCGGCACGAAAAGGGTCATCACCATCAGGATCAGGCCCTGGCCCAGATACCAGTTGGCCGGGTCCTCCTTGGCCAGCAGGTCCTGGGCGAACATGAACAGCGGCACGCCGACGAAGGCGCCGTAAAGCCGCCCCGACCCGCCGAGGATCAGCATGATCAGCACGTCGCCCGACAGTTCCAGGCTGAGGGAATTCAGCGCGACGAACTGGGTGGTCTGGGCCTGCAGCGCCCCGGCCAGCCCGGCCAGGGCCGAGGACATCACATAGGCGGCCAGGCGGCGGGTATAGATGGGGCAGCCGATGGCCCGCATGCGGGCGTCGTTCTCGCGGATGCCGCGCAGCGACCAGCCGAACGGCGAGTTGACCACCCGGCGGACCAGCAGGAAGGCGGCGAACAGGCAGGCGAGGCTGTAGTAGAACGCCGTGTGCCCCCGGAAATCGAACTCGAACACGCCGAGCAGGGGCGAGAAGCTGACGCCCTGCAACCCGTCGTCGCCGCCGGTGACCGAGGTGGCCATGTTGGCCAGCTCGTGCAGCATGAAGGCGGCGGCCAGCGACAGCACCAGGAAGGCCAGCCCCTTGGTGCGCAGCATGCAGCTGCCGGTCAGCAGCCCCACCAGGGCGGCGGCGGCCATGCCGCTCAGCGCGGTGATCAGGGGGTCGTTGGTCCAGCGGAGCGCCATGATGCCGGCGGTATAGGCGCCGGTGCCGAACAGGGCGGCATGGCCCAGGGTGACGATCCCGGTGAAGCCGACCAGCAGGTCGAGCGACAGGGCGAACAGGATCATCACCACGATCTGGTTGGCCAGCGGCGTATAGCCGGGCGCCAGGGTGGGGATCGCCAGGGCGGCCACCCACAGCGACATGGACAGGGCCTTCCTGGTCCCCGAGATTCCGGCTTGCGGCATGGGGAGGATGGCGGCGGTCGATCGGTCGGTCATGGGGGCCTCCTCAGCGCTTGCCGGTGATGCCGTTCGGCCGCCACAGCAACAGGGCGAAGACGAAGGCGAAGATGAATACGGAGCCCATTTCGGGAAGCAGGTATTTGCAGGCGGTGTCGGCCAGACCGATGGACAGGGCGGCGATGAAGGGGCCGCGGATGCTGCCCAGGCCGCCCACCGCCACCACCACCATGAAGTAGACGATGTAGTGGAGCGGATAGTTGGGGGCGATGGCCAGCACGTCGGCCCCCAGCGCGCCGCCCAGGGCGGCCAGGCCGGTGCCCAGGCCGAAGGTGACGGCGAACAGGCGGCTGGTGTCGATGCCGATGGCCTGGGCCATGCCGCGGTTGTCCACCGCCGCCCTGATCCGCGCCCCGAACAGGGTGCGCTCGAAGATCACCCACAGGGCGACGATCACCGCCGCCCCGAAGGCGACCAGTACGAAGCGGTAGGTGGGAAGCTCGATGCCGCCGACCACCGACTGTCCCTTGAGGTAGTCGGGCAGCTGGACCGGCTGGGCCATGGGCCCCCAGATCAGGCGGACCACCGCCATGGAGATCAGGATCAGCCCCATGGAGAACAGCACCTGGTCCAGTTCCGACCGTCCGTAGAGGCGGCTGTACAGCGTGCGTTCCAGCACGAACCCGATGATGGTGACCGCGACGCAGGCCAGGGGAAGCGCCGCGAACAGCGACAGGCCCAACTGGTTCATCAAGGTCACGGCGGCATAGCCGCCCAGCATGGCGAAGACGCCGTGCGCCAGATTGACGAATCCCATCAATCCCATGGTGACCGACAGGCCCACCGAGATGAGATACAGAATCATCCCGTAGGCCACCCCGAAGAACAGTACCGTGACGACCGCTGTCATGGTCTCCCCCCATCCGTTTTCTTGATTTCCACCCGGTGCCGGACTCCCGACCGGCACCGGGCGTCCCCGGTCAGCCCGCCAGGTTCGGAACCACCAGATGGAAGAGCTTCAGGGGAGAGTCTCCCTTCTGGCTGATGCTGGCGGCCTCGGAAGGGCCGAGATAGATGCCGGCGCCGGAGCCGACCTCGTAATCCTTGCCGTCCAGCCGGATCACGCCCTTGCCCTCCATCAGGTAGACCACCTGATGGGTGGTGGCGTCCGAGGCGGCGGCCAGGCTCTGGCCGGAATCCAGCCAGCGCAGGCTGCCGACCACGCTCTTGGCGCCGCACAGGGCGTCGTTGAGGATCTCGGCATGGCGCCCCAGGTTGCCGCCGAGGGCGACGGGGGCGATCTTGTTGGTATCGATGAAGGTGGTGGTCATTGCTTGGTGCTCCCTTGCCCGTTCGGTTCAGCTCTGGACCCAGACCCGTCCGTCCACGCGCTCCCAGCGCAGGTCGTCCTCGGTCCCGTCCAGGATGGTGGTCTTGAAGCGGTTGGGGGCCTGGAACTCGAAATAGAACAGCGCGTCCTTGGAGGCCCTGAGGCGGTGCTTCTCCTCGGCGGGGATGAAGACCATGCTGCCCGGCCCGACCTGGGTGACGCCCTCGGGGGTCTCCACTTCGCCTTCACCGGTCATGATGAAGTAGAAGTGCTCGCAATTCTCATGGAAGTGATAGGGCGAGGCGGCGCCATGCTTGTAGCGCATGATCCCGCACAGGAGATCGTCGACATTGGCCAGCTCCTTGTTCACGAAGAACACGCGCTCGCGCCCGGGAACCACCGAAACAAGCTTCGGAAGTTCATCTTCTTGGAAAATATATGCCATTCATCCCTCCACTGGATATTCGGTTGGCGTCTTGATCAGATGCCGGGATCGACGTCGACGTTCTCGGAGACGAGGCTCAGGCCGGCGGCCTTGGCCTCCACCTCCAGCAGGGCGGCGAAGTCGCAGTCGCGATAGCCCTGGCCGATCATGGATTGCAGGATTTCGCGGACCTGGGCGGCCAGCGGCAGCGGAACCTCCATGGCGCGGCCGGCGGCGAGACCGAGATCGAGGTCCTTGCGCAGCAGCACCGGGGTGAAGGTCGGCTTGAAGTCGAGATTGACGTAGGCCGGCGCCTTGTAGCGGGTGAACATCGACCCCATCACGCTGTTGTTGATGAAGTCGAGGAAGGCGTGGCGGGGCACGCCGCCCTTTTCCGCCAGGATGGTCACCTCGGCCAGGGACTGGGCCACCACGCCGAGAAAGACGTTGTGGCAGATCTTGACGATGCGGGCCGCCTCGCCCTCGCCCACATAGGTGGCCGCCTTGGCCATCAGGCGGAGATAGGGCAACGCCGTCTCGAAGGCCTCGGCCGGCCCCGACGCCACGATGGAAAGCTTGCCGGCCTCCACCACCTTGGCGTTGCCGCTGACCGGCGCGTCCAGCATGGCGGCGCCGCGCTGGGACAGGGCCTGGCGCACCGCGGCCGAGGACTCGGCGGACACGGTGGAGAAATCCACCAGCAGGCGGGGCGCCTTGCCCTTGCGCGACAGCAGGCCGTTGGGGCCGCACACCATGTCGACGAACACGTCGGAACTGGACAGATTGGTGAAGACGACATCCCGGTCGGCCAGATCCGACGGCGCGTCGGCCAGACGGGCGCCCAGGGCGGCCAGGGGCTCGGCCTTGGCGCGGGTCCGGTTGTAGACGGCGACGTCCAGGCCGGCGGCCAGCAGCCTTGCGGCCATGGCCGAGCCCATGCGGCCGGCGCCGATCCACCCGATGGAAAGCTCAGGCTTCATGGCGCGTCACGCCGCCGACGCGGTAAGGGTGATGACGCCGAGATAGGCCGACTGCCCCAGGGTGAAGTCCAGGGCGCCGGGGGCGAAGCCCGGCTTGCGGATTTCCAGGCGATAGCCGCCGCTGCCCTCGTCCAGCCCGTCGAAGCGGAAATCGCCGAAGGTGTCGGTGACCGTCTCGGCCACCTTGCGACCGCCCTGGACCAGGGCGACGCTGGCGCCGGCCAGGCATTCCTCGGTCCCGGAAACCGGACCGGCCACCGAGCCGCCGACCAGGGCCTTGGTGAAGCGGTCGAGGTTCTTGTAATAGACGCGGGGCTTGGTCCCGGCCTCGGGCTGCAGCACCTGCAGGCCTTCCTCGGCGACGAGACGGCGCATCTCGGCATCGTCGACCTTGAGGGTGCGGATGGCGTCGGTGGGACACGATTGCGAGGCACGGACCTTGGTCCAGCCCGCATCGAGCAGATGGGCGTCGAACGGCCAGGCCTGGGGCAGCTTCTTTTCCTCGTTCCACCACACGGCGCCGTAGGGACAGGACTCGACGATCTGGCGCTGGCCCTTGGCCTTTTCCGGCACGATGACCACGATGCCGTCGGCCCGCTTCTCGACGGCGCCGTTGCGCGCCGCCTTGAGGCAGGGGGCGTCGTCGCAGTGATTGCAGGTCACCGGCAGGGTGACCACGTCGATCAGGGGATAGACGCCACGTTCACGCTGGATCAGGTCGATCCAGCGATGGCCCAGGCGCGGCATGGAGGCGGCGATTCCGGGGAACTCGTTGTCGTAATACTCGTCATGCACCGCCAAGGCGCAGTTGTTGCAGTTGAAGCACTTGGCGACGTCGATAATCAGGTTCCACTTCTTCATGGCGATGCCTCCTACTGCGCCGGGACCAGGACGGGAGCGGACTTGGACACGGGCTCGGCCGGGGCGGCCGCCTGGATCAGTTCGGCCTTGCCGTCCCACAGCTCCACCTGCACCAGGCAGGAATTGGCGGCGGTGCCGGTCACCTTCTTGGCGATGGAGCGCTTGGGGGTCAGCTGGTTGATGCAGCCGCCGCGATCGACGGAATAGCCGGGCTCGCCGATGGGGTCGTAGACCGCCGAGGATTCGTAGGCGTGCACGGCGCCCTGGGGCAGGCGGTTGGTGACGTGGGCGGCGCACAGCACACCGCCGCGGTCGTTGAACACCTTGATCAGGTCATGGTGCTTGATGCCGCGCGCCTTGGCGTCTTCCTCGTTGATGCGCAGCACCCAGTAGTAGTAGCCGTCGATCAGGACGCGGTGTTCCTTGATGTCGTTGACCGCGCTCTGCTTGCCGTCGCTCATGGTGTGGTAGCTGAAGCGCGAATGGGGCGAGATCAGCTGCAGCGGGAAGCGATCGTAGTTCTCGGTGCCGGGGCCTTCCCAAGAGCGCAGATACTTGACCACCGGCGGGCGCTCGGGGTCGTTGGCGTCGAAGCGCTTCAGGCTGTTGCACTCGAACTCGAACTTGCCGGTCTGGGTCTGCAACCCGTTGAGGAATTCCTGGCTGTAATCGGCGGGCAGCGGGTGCGGCTCGGGCACGTCCTTCTTGCGGCCCTCGTAGAACCAGCGCAGCGCCACCGGGTCGCGGTGCTTCTCGTCCAGCGCCGGCACCACGAAGTAGCCGCGCTTGAGGAACTGCTTCCACGAGATGTGCTTGGGCAGGTCCGAGGAGTCGAACATGCGCTTGACCCAATCCAGCTCGGTCTGGCCCTCGGAGAAGTAGGCCGACAGGCCCAGGCGGCACGAAAGGTCCAGGAAGATCTGGAAGTCGGACTTGGACTCGCCCAGCGGCTCGATGCACTTGTGCTGCAGCAGGATGACCCGGTGGTTCATCTGGGTCTGGCCGTGCAGGGCGTAGCCGCCGGTGCCGCCGAACTCGGAGATGTCCCAGCGTTCGAACTGGGTGCAGGCGGGTAGGATGATATCGGCGAACTTGGCCTCGCCCTCGAACCAGATGGACTGGTTGACCACGAATTCCAGCTTGTCGGTACGGTACGCCTTAACGTAGCGGTTGCTGTCGTTCATGGTGCCGAGCGAGGCGCCGCCGATCTTGTACATCATCTTGACCGGGGAATGGCCGGCCGCCGGATAGGAGAACTTGCGGAACTGGCCTTCCAGGGTCTTGCCGTCCCAGGGATAGCCCTCGGCCTTGCCTTCCAGGATGGCCTCGGGGATCTGCAGCCGCGGCACCTTCTGGGTGGCGGTGTTGTAGGTGGGCAGCTGCGGCATGCGCTGATAGAGGCTGATGGCCAGGCCGGTACCTTCCAGGTCGCCCGACAGGCCACCATCGGCGTAGCCGGGGAAGAAGAAGCGGATGTCGATGGGGGTGCCCCACTGCATGTGGCCGTAATTGACGCCGGGGCGGCCCATGCCCTGCATGCCCATCAGGCAGGCCAGGGTGCGGGCCCACTGGATGCCGGTGGCCGAGCGGCAGGCGCCGCCATGGCCGTTGCCCCAGCCGCCGGCGCCGAGATAGGTCTTCTTCTTGCCCCACTGGCGGGCCAGGGCGCGGACTTCGCGGGCCGAGATGCCGGTCTCGGCCTCCTGCCATTCCGGGCTTTTGGGCGTACCGTCTTCCTTGCCCAGGATGTAGTCGGCCCACTTGTCGAAGCCCACCGTGCGCTCGGCGACGAACTTCTTGTCGTAGAGGCCCTCGGTCAGCCAGACATGGGCGATGGCGAAGGCCATGGCCGGATCGGTGCCCGGCTTGGGCGCCAGCCACTTGCCGCCGATCAGAGTGGCGGTGTTGTTGTAGTAGGGGTCGATATGGACCACCTCGATGTCCAGGTCCTTCAGCCACTGGCGCCGCGAGGTACCCTCGAAGGCGGCGTAGGAGCCGCTGGTGGTCTCGGGGTCGGCGGACCAGAAGACCACCATCTCGGCTTCCTGCATCAAATCCTCGACGCAGTTGTAGGTCTCGGTCTGGCCGAGCCGCATGCTGTAGCCGAAATGGTGCATGGCGCCCCAGTACCATCCCTCCCAGCTGTCGGGATTGTGGGCGACCTTGGTGTAGCCGATGGTGTTGAAGAACTTGAAGGCCGAGCTGATGTAGTAGCCCAGGTTGCCCCAGGTGTGGTGCGAGCCGTGGGTACCCATGATGGCGCCCTGACCGTGCTCGCGCTTCACCCGCTTGATCTCGCCGGCGACGATGTCCAGCGCCTCGTCCCAGCTGATGCGCTCGTAGCCCGAGATGCCGCGGTTCTCGCAATTGCGCTCGCCGTTGGGGTCGAAATCGACGCGCTTCATGGGATAGAGCAGGCGGTCGGGGGAGTAGAGGGTCGACTTGTGGCAGGTGGAGTGCGGCGCCAGGGTGGTCTTGCGCGGCGGGGTGAAGGTCTTGCCCTTGGCCTTGATGGTCCAGGAGGGCGCGTCCTCGTCGGTGAACTCGATGGGGGTCAGGCGGATGACCTTGCCGCCCTTGACGTAGACGAACATCGGCCCGCCGTTGGTGTGCGAGACGAAGCGGGTGGTACCGTCCGGCATCTTGGTCCCGAACTCCAGGCCCTGATGCTGCATGATCATCAGCGTCTGGGTGAACCACAGGGTCAGTTCGTCGGGGCCTTCCAGCATCATCTGGAAGTTCTTGATGGCTTCGATCTGAGCCAGCTGGTCGATGGGCGGCGACAGCAGCGAAGCGCCCAGTTCGGCGGTGGAGAAGGAAAGGACCACTTCGGGCCGGGCGTGGACGCCCTTGCCCGACAGCACCTTGCCGTCCCTGAAGGTGAACCAGCGGCCGGCGCTGTTGTCGGCCACCTTCATCTGGGCCGTGAAATTCTTCTCCCTCAGCCGCTTGGCGAATTCAGGATAACGGGCGGCCTGGAAGCGCAATGCCTGCGCCAGACCGAACAACAGAATCGAGAATTTCATGCCACCCAAGCTCATCGCGCCTCTCCGTCCATCGCTCCCCTGGCTGCCGGCTCAAAGGGCTGCCGGCCGGGGTCACTCACATTGGATGGCTTGATGATATCGAGGCTGCGTTCTCCATCTGATGCAGATTGATGACTAATTGATCTGATATGGCGAACACCCATGGGGGTGCCGTTTCGCCATGCGGAATCACCCCGCCGCCCCATGCGGAGCGGCGGGATTCCAAGGGGTAAGGGGGGTTAGCTGGCGCTGATGCGGGCCTTGTCGGCGGTCCGGCGCAATTCCTCGAGGAACGCCAGGCAAAGCGGCGACAGCTCATGGGGGCGGCGCGAGATCACCGTGACGTCCCACGGCGGCATGGGGGTTCCCATGAACAGCGGGGTGATCTGCATCCGCCGGGGCCGGTTGGCGAAGATCTGAGTCGGCACCAGGGTAACGTAGTCGCTGTTCTCCACCAGGGCGAGGGTGGCGGCGAACGACGTGCATTCGATGGTGTTGGGCGGCGTGAGGCCGTTGGCCAGGAAGCTGCGCTCGAAGATGTCCCGTCCGGTGCGGCTGCGGCGATAGTTGACCCAGGTGAGCTCCAGCAGGTCGGACAGGACCAGCTTGCCCTTGGCCGTCATGGGATGGTCCACCCGGACCGCCGGGGTGAGGTAATCCTGCAGCAGCAGCTCGCATTGCAGTTCCTCGTCGGTCGGCGTCTCGGGCACCAGGGCGATGGCGAAATCCAGTTCGCCCATCCGGACCGAGGGCAGGAAATCGGGATAGACGCCCTCCTCGATATGGAAGCCGACATTGGGCCTGGTCTTGCGGAAGCTGGCCACCGCCCGGGGCAGGATGCCCATGGAGACGGTGGGCGAGGCGCTGACCCGGATCTCGCCGGACGAGCCGCCGTGAATGGTCTCGACGTCGTTGCGGATCTGGCGCAATTCACCTTCGATCATCTTGACGCGGTTGACCAGCATCTTGCCCACGGCGGTGGGGGACAGGCCGTGGGAGCCGCGCAGGAACAGCTCCGCCTTGAGCGATTCCTCCAACTGCTGGATGCTCTTGGTGACCGAGGATTGCGACAGGTTCAGGTTGCGCGCCGCCTGGCGCACCGACCCGGCCTCAGCCACGGCCATGAAGCAGCGGAACTGGCTGAGTTTCATGGTGTCTCTCCACTCCGGGCGCGAAGCCCGCCAAAGGCGGCAAGCATACTATGCCTGCACCATGGATAAAAACTCGGAGACGCAGGTCCGCAACTGCCGCCCCTGGGAGGACAGGGAATCCACCGCCCCCTGCACCGTTCCCGCCGAGCCCCGCGCATGGACGGCCGAGCGGCTGACGCCGGCGACGTTGTCGGAGACGTCGCGGGTGCTGGCGGCGGCATCTTGGATGTTGCGGGCGATTTCCAGGGTAGCGGCCCCCTGCCCCTCCACCGCCTCGGCGATCACCCCGGCGATTTCGTTGATGCGCCCGATGATGCCGGAGATGCCCTGGATGGCGTCGACGGCGCCGTTGGTCGCATCCTGGACCGAGGCGATGTGCTGGCGGATCTCGTCGGTGGCCTGGGCGGTCTGGTTGGCCAGGACCTTGACCTCGCCGGCCACCACGGCGAAGCCCTTGCCCGCCTCGCCGGCCCGCGCCGCCTCGATGGTGGCGTTCAAGGCCAGCAGGTTGGTCTGGCCGGCGATGGAGTTGATCAGCCCCACCACCTCGCCGATACGGCTGGCGGCGTCGGCCAGCCCCTGGACCATGGAATTGGCCCGCCCGGCCTCGGTCACCGCCGAGCCGGCCACCTCGGAGGCATGGCCGGCCAGCCGGCTGATCTCGCCCACCGAGGCGGTCAGCTCGTCGGCCGCCGCCGCCACCGTTCCGACGCTGACCGTGGTGTGGTCGGCGGCGTCGTTGGCGGCCACCGCCTTGGCGCTGACGTCCTCGGCCAGGTCGGTCATGTCCCGGGCGGTGGCCTTCAGTTCGTCGGCGGCATGGGCGACCCCGTCCACCACCGAGGCCACCGAGGAGCTGAACCGCTCGGCCATGTGGCGGAGCGCGGCGCTCCGCTCCGCCTGGAGCTTGCGGTCGGCCTCCTCCTGCTCGGCGCGCAGGCGGCTCATCTCCACGGCGTTGGCCTTGAAGATGCCGAACGCCCTGGCGATGTCGCCGATCTCGTCGCGCCGCCCGGCCGAGCCGACTTCGGCCGCCAGGTCGCCCTCGGCCAGCCGGTTCATGGCCTGCGCCATCTCGGCCATGGGACGGCTGATGGTCGAGGCGACCATCAGGCCGACCGTGCCGGCGATCACCAGGATGATGCAGCCCATGGCGGCCATGAAGTTGCGGCTGGTGGCCACCGGGGCGAGGATTTCCCGCATCTCGGCCTGCAGAACCAGGGCCCAGCGGACCTCGGCGAAGGCGATGGGGGCGTAGGTGGCCAGCAATTCCCCGCCGTCCCCGGCAGCGACCTTGACCTGTCCCGAACGGCCGGCGAGGGCGTCCT
>NZ_AONQ01000080.1 GCF_000342045.1 Paramagnetospirillum caucaseum
ATCAGGGACCGTTGAAATAGCATCTTTCGCTTTAACATATTCAAACTCGTTCATTCGCATGTGATCATTCCTTTTTGATAAATACTCGTATGCGTATTTATGATTTTGAGCAGTTTTCCCACGTCGTATATTTGGTTCGCTTTTCCGCTTCCGGTCTGGTGCAGCGACACCCTGACCGCCCCGATACCCCGACGAAGGTCAAGATTCTCGGTCGCGATGTGCGAGACGCTGTGTTCATGGAGGTCTGCGGCGGCGACGATCAATTCGCCGCCGTGGAGGTTCAGGGCACCGCCATCACCTGGGGGTGGGCCGATGAGCACGGGATGGTCAAGACGACCCGAGCCGTGATGGAAAGCACGGTCTGGATTCACGCGGGCAAAATCGATGGTCCCATCCTCAACGCGATCATCACCGTTGAACGGGCGGTCTGTTGCGATCCGCTGACGGGCAGCACCAAGGTTTGGCAAGGACGGGGGTAATCTAGAGCCGACCAATGGTACCAACGGCTTCACGCTACATGCATCACCACCACTGACTGGAAAGCGTGCCTATAAAATTCTTGAACATCTCCAAATGCCGCGAACATTCATCTGCTGATGCACCGAAAATCCTGCCTCGAACCAAGGGCGATTGGTCGCCAAAGCTCACGATTGAATCCTCAAATTCTTTGACGATGCGGGCACAATTTTCATGTCTATATCCGTAGGCCCCCGGCGGCACCCAGTATCTACCCCCCTCGCGGCCCGAATGCCACCCGTTGGACAGTGCCAACAGCATTTCCAGCTTGTCGAATGAGATCAAAAAATGCTGATCATCAGAAATAATGCGACCTGCAATGGGTCGTAACACGGCTTGGAGCCAATCGTTCATGGGGGCGTGACGACGATCCATACCTTCTAGCAATCTAGGGTATTGGCCCCCTTGTTGGAAAAGGCAAAACGGCGGCAGTTTTTCAGCGACGGAATGATCTTTCCCGCTTTCGCGAGAGATAGTTTCACCGAATAACTCACCGAGAAATTCTAAATTCCCCCCCTCCACCGCTCCAATTCCCAGCGAGTACGTCAATAACGTTGCTGGATATCGCTGAAGATCAATCCACGCAATATATCCGGCTTCGGTTGTCCGGTTGCCAAGGGCGGCCAGAGCCTTCTTCCATATATGGGAGTTAGTCGCATCGGCCCAGTATCCGCCCACGACCCCCATTGCCAATAATGTGCCGCAGGCGGCTTCGTAAGCCCGCACTCTTGCAGTGAAGGTCTTCCCGTCTGGATTATCCCCGCCCTGTATGGGGAAGCGTTGGCCGCGAATTACGTCAATGATCCTGCCAACTTCACTATCAATTAGATCAAACAGTTGAATGCGATACTTCGGTTCCGACAAGTATCGCTTCAGACTTGCGACAGCCGCTTCAGTGGACAACGGATGAGGACGAGCAAATTGCTCCAGAGACTCGACCTGTGCCTGCAATGTTGTAAGAAAGGTATCCGCGTCGCGAATCGGAATCACGTGTGCTGAACGGTGATCAATGAGTTTTCTCGCTGATTCGCTAGGCTCACCTCGTGCAGCCCAGTACATGGCGAACCGTCGCGATGGACACCGAATTAATGTCTTCCGCAAAGCTTCGTCCCAATCCGCCGACCAGCCGCAGACGATCAATCCGAAATCGTCAAATATTCTATCAAGAACTGCATCAAACTCGTGCGGGTATGTCTCCAATTCAGATGGAGTGTTTTTGATCCTAGTGTCTAGATAATCGCCATGCACTTTGAAGACACAGCATTTCGTATGAATGAGCGGCAGAGTCCCATGAACTTGATCTGGGGTGCTGAGAACCGTGGGGACGACCCCGATATCGGAAAGGGCCGTTTCCATGAGACGGTCGAAATTGGTGGTAATGATGACCTTGATGAAGCCCTGTGAAACCATTGATGCAATGGCCCGGTGGGCCGGTGTAGGTGCCTTCGCCCCTTCCTCTCGCTCTTCGTCCGTGGGTTCCCAATAGGTGCGGAGAAGCTGCTGCCGTTCAGCGGGCGTCTTGGCCAAGGCGTCCAGCAATTCTGAATAATCAGGGTCTTTGCCATAGGCACCGCAATACCATTCCTGCGGCGAAGGCTCGCATTCCCCGCCGGCCAGGGCGGCCAACTTCCGTACCAGTTCAAGGGTAATTTCCCAACCTGTCGGAATTCGTGCGGAGCGAGAAACACCTGACCCAAGAAGTAAGGCGTAAACGCCACGGTTTGCTTGGATCGAAAACGCGAGAGAATGTATTGGGTCAATCATCGCAGGACGCTCCCCTAGCCACTCTCGAACTTCAGCCGTCTTCGCACTTGAAGTGGATGGCTTTCATCGGTCAGTCCACCCCCAAAGCCTTGAACACAGCGTCCACGGGATCGCTGTAAAAACTGGTCTGGAACTTGGCGAACAATTCGGCGGGAATGGTCGGGATGTCCGCCGCCGAAGACATCGGGATCAGGATGCGTTTTGCCCCCGAATCGAAGGCGACCTGAAGGCATTCGGCAAGGTTCTCGACCGGCACCACGCTGCCGCCAAGGCTCATGTCGCCCAGCACCACCATCTGCGACTGCAATGGCTTCTGGATGATTGCCGAGCAAAACGCCACGAAGCTTGCCAGGGTCATCGCCTTGGCGGCACCCGTGTTGTGGAGTTCGACGGTGTGCAGGTGGAAATCGTGGTCACCAGCCTTCGATATGCCGCTGACCCGCGTGAGGTTGGCTTTGAAATAATCGAAGGCGACCTTCACCGCTTCCTTCGCACCCGAGTTCGATCCCAACCCCGAGGTGGTCAGCTTGCCGTTGCCTGCTGTGACCTGGGTTTCAAACCGATAGAGTCCGAGGTGGGCGGCGGCACCGGTTGCCACCGTATGCAGGACACCGGGCTTCAACGGTCCTTCGGGAATGATCTTGCCGCCACCCTGCTCGGGAACGCTGATCCACTTCTCCTCCATGGATTCCTGGTCGATGTAGGAGAAGTGGACATCGTAGAATTCCATGCCGCCGATCTTCTTCAACTGCTCCTTCACCCGACGCCGAGTTTCCAGGGCGTATTCCAGGCACCGACGCACGGCGTCCTTGTCGTATCCCTCATGGGGATAGAGCAGTTTCAGCAACCCAGACACGGTGCGACGGACGGCGATGGTGTCGCGTTGGTTCAGGTTGTTCCCGAGTTTGAAGAACTTGTCGATTGCATCGCCAAAGGTGCGTTTCCGCATCTCACGGAAGAATTCCGCAAGATAGTCCACGATCAGGCCGTACTGGTTCGTGAAAAATTCGGGACGCATCTTCGGAATTTCCCAGCCAGGGATGTAGGCGTGGAAGCGGTCGAAGAACGCGGAATCGATCATGGCGTCAGGGAACGGTGCGAGTAGATGGCTGGTTTTCACCAGGGTATCGACGGGCTGGTTGATGTTCCCGACGAAGACCATGCTGGCATAGGCACTGACGGCATCCTTCCCACGGGCGAAAGAGCCTGACGCCATGTAATCCTTCATGATCTGCACCCCGTCCTTCTCCTTGAACGTGATGCCCGCCACCTCGTCAAAGGCAACGCAATCCCACAGCCCGACCAGCCCAACGGTTCTGCGGCCCAGATTGTAGAACAGGTTGGCGACCGTGGTTTGACCGCCCGAGATCAGGATGCTGTTGGGGCTGATTTCCTTGTAGATGTGGCTCTTGCCGGTACCGCGAGGTCCGAGTTCGCAGACGTTATAATTGTTCTCGACCAACGGAACCATGCGAGCCAGCAGATGCCACTTCACCCGCTCACTCAGGGTGGTGGGTTCCATGCCGCTCGACCGCACCAGCACGTCGATCCACTGCGATTCGCTGAATGCCTTCCGCCCCTCGAACAACTCCTCCATGTCCATGTTGGGCATCTGGATCGGCTTGAGGTCGCTGACGATGAACGGCGAACCCTTCTGACCTTCCTCGTGGTAGAACTGGATGGTGACGATGCACCATATGCCGCCGACCAGTAACTTCTCGTACTGCCGAACATAATGGTCCGGCATCTCGGCATCCTTGACGCCGAGGTTGGACAGTAGGGCTTGGTAGACGTTCCGTTTTTCGTTCAGGTGGACAGTTACCTTGTCGATGACCTTGTAGCTGCCGCGTTCCCTGATCTTCGATTTGACCTTCTCGGCTTCATCGGGGCGGACGTAATTCTCGGCAAGAATCTTTTTGACCGATTCCAGCCCCTCGCGGATGGTCACGTCGTCGTTGGACGCACAATACATGCCCAGAAGGTATTCAAGGACGTAGACGGGGACGTTCGCCCCTTCCTTCACCAGCTTGGTCAGGTCTTTGCGAACCACCCTGCCCGCGAAGTGGGCGTTCAACAGATCATCAAGGCTGTCGCTCATCGTGCGATTTCCCCCACGCCCTAAAAGTCGTCCATAAAGGCGATGCTGATGCTCACCTCGACCCGTCCCTGCTCCAAATCATCGGTATCACGCAGAATGAGATGGTAGCAGCCCTTCTTGTCATAGCTCCGCTTTTGAAGCGACAGCCAGACCGACTTCTTCCAACTGTCCAGGTTGTCCTGGGTGCTGTCGAAGGTGACCCGTTCTACGTTGGTGATGGGCTGACCATCCTCGTAGACGGCGATATCCAGTGTCGCTGGCTTAACCCTGTCGGTCACCTTCTCGGTCTGCATCAATTCGAATCGATAGCGGTTCGTGGTGATCTTCGGACTTTGGGTCACGACCATCACGCCGACTTTCTTCACCGAGGTCTTGGATTTGGCGTCACCCTTGATCTGCCTGACGCGGATCAGCGGCACCATGATCTCTTGCAGCATGGCTCCGCCATGAACGAAGCGGGAGCCGCCGACGAAGTGGAACCGGTTGTTGCCCTTCGGCACCCAGAATTCCATGTCGCCATCGGCACCGGCAGTGACTGCGGTAGACCCGTGATATGCCTTGTCGCTGTCGGGCAGGTTTCGACCGATCAGAAAGCGTTTCTTCGCCGTCAACGCCCCGGCAGGCTTGTCCACCAAGGCACTCTTGTCGGTGGCGTCCAACGCGGTTTCTTGGAACAAAAACCCGTGGTCGGCGGTCACGTAGATGTAGGTGCCGTTGAGGTTATTCATGATCATGCGGATCAGGTCCGCGATCTCGGTCAACGCCGTGCGAACCGCCTCGAACGTCTTGCCTTCGGTCGAGCCGCTGTCCCCGATGGCGTCGATGGTGTTGTGGTAGACGTAGATGACCTCGTAGGGCTTCACGAATTCTCGACCGGCATCCTTCTTCATGTCGCGAAGCTCGTCGGCTTTAACCGCAACGCCCTTTTTCGCGGCGAGAATGTTCGAGCGATTGCCCGCCGCCGAGGACTGACCATCCACTAGGACATCGCCCTTGTCGGAATAGCTGAGCTTGGAATGCGGCAGCAGTGCCGCCATGCCCAACGCCGTGTAGGACGGCAGCACGCTCAGCATGGGCTGGATTTCCGCCTGGACCCGGTAGGTGCCGTTCAGGTCATCGACCAGTTCCTTCGCTGCTTCGTATCGCAGGGCATCGCTGATGATGACGAACACCCGACGATCCGATTCCATCAAGGCGGCGGCAACTTTCTGGAAGAACCAAGGCTGGTTCATGACGCCATCAACCCGCCAATTTGCCAGCAGTTCGTCCTCAACGAACTTGCCCCATTTCAGGCTGAGGTTGGTGAGGAACCAGTTGGTGTAGCAATCCTCCACGCTGTCCCGCAGTGCCTTGAGGATATCCCACCCCTGAGCGGTCGCGGCGTCGGCGGCTTCGATGAAATGGCGGTAGAGGCGGTCGAACTGGTGGAGGGCGGTCGCATAGCCCTCGAACATCGCCTGTGCCGAATTGTATTCAAACCCGGTCGAGAATTCTCCCCGTAGCCCGAACAGATCGGCGGCGGCGATCAGGGCGTCATAGACGGCGTGAAGGGCTTCACGGGTCGCACCGATGGCACCACGATTCCTGTCCGCCCAGTAGCCATTCTGACGGTGCTTGGCGATGCCCTTGATGGCGGCGGCATTGATCGTGGATGCGGTTGCAACCACCCGATCCCGCAGTTTGGCGGCGATATATTTTTCGATGATCAGGAAGGTCTTGTTGTCGAGCAGCGGCTCGATGTCCAAGCCAGGGAGTTGGCTCTCGATCTTCAAGGCGACTGCGACCGCATCCGACAGCCAATCATAGCTGTCGCTGCGTGAATTGCTGTCACGCCACTGGGCAAGGCAGACCGACGCACTGGACAAAAACAGCTTTGGCAGCATCAGGTGCGTCAAAGCCGCAGGCAGGTTCGCCGTGGTCGAATGGGCAAGATCGCTGACCATCAGGCGGATCAGCAAATTCTTGAGCGTGGGAGCGTCCTCGGCATAGCCGAAATTCTCTTGCACCAGTGACCAAAACGCCGCCGCCAAATCGAACTTTTCGATGTCGTCCCATGCGGCTGGCACCGCTTCGAGATGTGCGTCGGGAATGCCGTGATATAGAGCGGTGAGGATGCCGAAGAATTCGGACTGATCGACCTTGGTCAGCACCGCCAGCATCTTGCGGTCGAGATCACGGGCGGTATCGGTCGGCTGGACGAATTTCTTCAGCCTCGCCAAACGATCCTTGCTGCCGAGGAACTTGGCACGGGTGCCAAGGTGGGTTCGCAGCGACTGCTCATTCAGCCCAAGTTCACCATGGATGATGGAGGCACGATCAGCCCTGAACGTCCGGCTGTAGAGGCGGATATCCAGAAGCCAATCCTCGGACGGCAGCGGCACCTCGGCGGTCGAATAGACCAGGAAGCGGCTATCGGGCTGTTCCCTTTCAATCCGAATCTTGGCTTCAAGCCCAGGCACCTGATCAGCACGCAGCAGGGTCACGCTATCGAGGGCAAGTGTTGCCAGCGTTTCCTCGAACTCTCGGTCGGGGTCGTTCCAAAAAACGATGCGGTTGCCATCGGCAAAAAGCTGCGACACCGCCTCGCTGATCTGAACCTCATTCATCAGAACCGCCCGTGATCGCCTTCACCTCGGCAAGCAGGTTGCCGAACTTGCCGTAATTCACCTTCACGCCGTCGTCCAGGTCGAGCTTGATCCGCATGTCGGCGTAGTGCCGCAATTCCTCGTCGTACTTGACGAGTTCCGCCTGCTGCTTTTTCAGCTTCTCCTGCTCCTTCCGCAGCTTGTTCTGGGCGGCGGTGCTGGCGGCGGCATCGATGTCGCGACCAAGTTGGTCGATGCGAGAGGCAATCCGTCCCTGGAGGGGGGTGACGCATTCCATCCGCATCCGCGACAGGGTGCCTTCGTTGTACCGGTGCAGGTAGACCAACGCTTCGAACGCCTTTTCTTTGCCGCTGGAAAACAGCCAGTAGATCGGGCGTCTCTTGTAGGTCTTGAGGTGATCCTTGAAAAAGTCGCTGCTGAGATAGCGGCGGATGGTGTCGATGGGGGTTTCGCCACTCTTGGCACCCAGGCTATCGGCAACGAATTTCAGGTTTTCGGTTAGCGTCTCGGGCGTCCAGGCGACCTTGAAGAACTCGACAACGCGGTTGGTGGCGTCATCATCGAACCAATCGGTTTGCATGATCGGCACGATGCCGTCGTCATCGGCAGGGAAGGTGGCGTACCGGCTGGGATCGAACCCGACATTGCCGCTGTTGGCATAGATTAGCCCAGGCTCATCCAGGCTGTAGCGACCCATCATGCAGCCAATAGAATATGAAACTATTATAGAGACGCACGACTCGACACTTTGACGCCGCAACGTGATCTCTTCCAGAAGCACGGGCGTGTTCTTGTCAATGTCGAGCCGATATTTATTAGCGATCTTCGTGTTTATTGCAGTTTCCATTGCGTGCATTCTGCGTATACGCTCATCTGATTTGTTTAGAATGCCTAAAACACTATTTGAAACGGCATCTCCGCCAACTAAAATTGACTCAAACCCAGTTGCAGTTTCGAATTCGTGCCACTCTTCTCTTGCCAATGCGACGCACACATCAACTTCGCTCGAAACGTCAACATCAATGTATGGCAACTTTATTAGGTCGCCAGTTTGACAGTTTAATGTTGGAACCATTGCACCAAGGTATTCTCGTGCCACATGGGAGTTGAGGAACCCCAGCAGATTACTTTTGTTGTGCCGCCCGTCTATATAAATGAATCCGCCGCCACTTTCTATAAAACTACCGCCATCAAATGAACGGAACCCTAGATAATTACTAGTTACACGCGACCAGTCAATCCCATCACGCTCCATTTTGTCAATGTTTCTCAAATACGCCCTTTCAAATGATTTTAGAACTTTCCCGTTATTTCTCCAGTCAACAACATAATCTACGTTGCCATACCATTTGCGAAATGCCCCTCCCTTGAGGCAGGTACGCCACCCAGCCAACTTCGATCCGTCTAGTTCATGCCAATATCTAAGGAACGATTCGTTGTGACCGAGCGTTGATCCTTGTGCTGGGATCACAACATTCGCAATCAGCCCGCTCGAAAAACTATCAATCGCGTCATCCGATAAAGGGTATGCTGCAATATACCCCGGCACATCGGAAAATCTGGCTGTTTTTGTGGCATAGGCATCACTTGCATATTGTTTAAATTGCAACGGAACGCCATCTTCATTAAGGCGATCACGCCCGATCTTTATAAAATTACCACGGAAGTCACCTGCGTTTGGAATGGCGGTAAATACAAATGTGCCAAAGTTCAAATCCATTGGTGTCGGTTTTTTCCTTCATACGGCATGTCTATTAGATTTCTGATTGTTTTAGACGCAACAATTTTTTTTCTAAAATCCTCATAGGTTGAAATAAACATCCACGAGTGCATTGTAATGAGCGACGAAAATCCGCCAACTCCTGAAAATGCACAACATCTATCAATAAATAATGCAAATAGATCGCCGCTCGCCTCTCTGTATGCCTGTCTTGCATACGACTTCAAAAGTGCGTTCATGCCCCCGCTGCCCATATACGGTGGATTTGCAGCAACGCAATCATAAGTCCTATCCAGAATGCACGCCTGCTCAACTAGCGGCTTTATTTCGGATAGCACATTATTTTTGATGGATTGGCGTATTCCATCAACATCAAGCGATTGCTGTGCTAAATCCAAAAGCCGCCGTAGCCCCCCAGAAAATCTCTCTGTAATTTTTATCAGCGAGCCAAACGTCTTCCCATTTTCGAACGCACTAACAAGAGCTTGGATCGTGTCAATCAATGCCCCACTCGCACGCCTCGCCAGCATGGGCTGAGGCAATGTGGCTGGAAGGAGATCGTAGCTCGGCACCAGTTCGAACTGCTCGTCGGGCACCAGGACGCGACAGATTTCCTTGGCGTTCAATCCGCGACTTTCCTGAATCGCCATCACATTCATGCTGATCGAACGGTCGAATACCCGACGATCATCCGCCCGTGCCTTCATCAGCAGTGCGAATGCCGCCATCTGTGCGGCTCGATCATCGATATCCAAACCGAACAGGTTCTTCTCAAGGATCAGACGCGGCACATCCCGCAGCACATAACCGCGTTCAAGGTAGATTTCTTTGAACAGGTCGTAGGCTTCCACCAGGATGTGACCAGACCCGCAGGCGGGATCGAGGAATGTGATTTCCTCGGGGTTCAATTCCTTCGGCGTGATCGCCGCGAGTTTCGCTTTCACCTCATCGGTCTGCTCGGTAGGCTCGATGTAGAATTCCATCTTCGCCCTGATGCCTGACTGCGGATAGGTCGCCAGCCATTTGGCACCAAGGGTGTTCTGGACCATGTATTTCACGATCCAATTTGGCGTGAAAAGCTGGGTTGCGGCGGGAATGTCCTCGGACTTCACCACGCTGCCAATGACCTGATCCTTTTTCTCCGAGATGTAGAACTGGTAGAGCCAGCCGATGATCTCGATTTCCTGCCAGTCGGCTTCCTCAATCTCGTTGACCATCTGACGGATGACGGAATCCGAGTACAGCAGGTTGTCGGGCAGCAGAAGTTCGGTTTCGTCATCAATTCGTTCGAACAGGAAAGGCATGGCGGCGTTCAGGGCGTTGCACTGTGCCGTGAGCAGCATGCGGTAAAGATCGCCCTCCTTGTTGCCGTCCAGCTTCAGGTCGATGACCTTCTCTTTGTCCAACCCTGGCAGATCGAGATGTTGGGCTTGTTCCACGATCTCGGGGGTCGGCTTGCCTTCGGGGTGGCTCAGAACCCGATAGCCGTGATCGAGATACCCGTGGACCTCCATGTAGCGGATGGCGGCAAAGCGGTTGAACCACGTATAAGCGGCTTCCTCCATGACCTGCTCGAACCCACGGGTCTTGATCCGCGATTCCAGCTTGGCACGCTGATCCGCCACCTTCTTTGGATGAGCCTGACCGGCGATCAAGACGACATTGCCCTGCACCTGCACCGGTTCGATCTTGTCCTTGGTGATGCCGAACTTGGTGGCACGGGCGGTCACCGCCGCGATGAAGTCACGACGAGCCTTGGGGGCATAGGTCTTCAGCTTATTGCGGTTCATGGCAGGCTCGTCCGATCAGCGAATTTCAATGGGTTCTTCGGCGGCTAGGGCGGCTTCGAGTTCCTTCCGCAGTTTTCCCAGGAAGGCATCCACGTCGGCTTGAGTCTTCAGGTAGCCCGATTTCATTTCAGCGGGTCGAACAACACGGGGCTTTTTGAAGACGGGCTGCGGTGCCACCACCTTGGGCTTGGTAGCAACGGCAACCGTCGTATCACCACCTGCTGGCGTCACGGGATCGGCAGGTGGCTTCGGCGGCACATATCGGGCGATGACATCCAGTGCGTCATCCTTGGCATCGACGGCTTCAGCGACCGCCTGATGAATGTGGGCGATGCTGGTCTGCTTCTCGGCGGTCAGCCGAAGTTTTTGAAGTTCGATCAGGCACTTGTTCCTGAGTTCCGGCGATGCCGCGATGTGATCCAGGGCGTCCTTCACCTCGGAAACATGCTGATCAATCTGCCCCAGGGCATGGCTACGACGCTTATTCACCACCTCGTCATTGATGGCGGCGACCTTGCTGACCAATCCGCTGATATCCTTGATCAACGGGTATGGGGCGACGTGAGCCAGAATAACTTCCATCTGCTGCAAGGCGGCGGCAGCATCTTGGTTGTGGTCAAGTTCCTTGCGGTTGACGATGAATTCACCGTGCTTTTTCCGCAGCAATTCCCAGGTCGGTTGCTGGGTGCCGTAGAAGGTGTCCAGGTCGCTCACGTTGTCGGATAGGTTCTCGAACTCCACCTTCAGTGTGACGAACCGCTTGATGAAGCCATAGCTGTCCTTCTCGGTCAGGATCAGCTTCAGCAGTTTCAGCCCGATATCAATGGCGTCTTTGCCAGGGTAATTGCCTGTTTCCGCCAGTTTGAGATAGCCGCTGAGATTGGTCTGCCAGCTTTCGCATTGCTCGCGAAGGAATTCGTAGAGGGCGTCCTCGCCATCCGGTCCCATCTTGGCAAAGACGTTCTTTCCAAGGTTCCGAGCTTGCTGGAGCAGGGAGGCATCGACCGTCTGCCGCTTGATCACCACGATGCTCCGCCACTTGTTGGGCGTCTTCACCACTTCAAAAATCTTGTCACGGGTCAGCAAGGCACCGTCCATGGACAGGCTCAGTTCACCAGCCGCGACCAATCGGGCAACCAGCCGCAGCACCTCCCATTCCGGCCATCCGTAGGGACGCTTGCCGAACCTGCTTTCGATGAGGTCGTGCAGAACCACCCTCTTGCTGGTGCTGTCCATCAAACTGACGAACGCCAGCACCTCCTTGAGTGCCTGGGCATTCCCCTCGTCGCCTTCCAACTTCAGCTTCTGGTCGGCGGTATCGGGGGCGTTCAGGACCGCCTTGATCTCGTTCAGGAGAGCGGTCTGGTCCTGAATGATGTGCTTGAGGAAACCCAGTTTGGTGAAGGTGTTGCGGATCAGATAGTCCATGGACTGGCGGATCGCCGCATCCCCTGAGCCGCCCTTCACCGCCACCTTGCTGCCAGCGGCATAGAATTCGGCATTCTTCAGCAATTCGCCAAGATGGACGGTCAGATTGTCCAGGCGTTTGCGGTTCTCGGCGGCTCGATCTTGGAGAATTCTCACCGTGCTGGCGGGTAGCCCGCCATTATTGGTGCGGGCGACGAACTTATCCGTTTGCAGGTATGTCCGCAGTTCCTGCCCCAGCTTGCGGTCGGCGGGTAGCTTGACGATGACCTGCCCGCCGTTTTCGTTGGATTTCATCAGGCAACGAGCTTCGTTCCAATCGTCGTAGTCCTCGGACAGTGGTGTGATTGCCGACACCGCCAGATCATCGTCAGTCCTGGTGCCATAGGGGTGCTGATCGCAGAAGCGGTTGAACAGGAAGTCCTTCTTGGTGTCCTCGAAGCGGTGCTTTCGGTTTCCGCCCAGGACATCCTCAAAGATCATCCTGCCGAGTTCCTTGACCTCCTCACCGCCATGCAGGTCGATGCCCTTGATGCCGCGACCGATGTCCTTCTCTTCGTCGGTCAGGAAGAAATAGTCTTCGCCATTCCGACGAACGAGGGTTTCCCGTTCGAGCCGTTGGAGGCTCGCTTCGATCTGTTTCTTGATCGCCAGACGGTCAGCGTCGATCCGGTCGATGAATAGGGTCACGAGGTTATCGACGTTCCCCTTAATCTCCTCGACGTAGCGGATGAGAAACAGCGTCCGCAGAACCAGATTGTCGAATGGTTCCAGCGAGGCGTTATCACCTGCCTGATCGATGGTCACCTTCACGGTGGTATCGAGGAAACTCTCGATGGATGGGTAGAAAAGGTAGAGCGGAGCCAGAACCCCGACATTGGCGGACGACAAATCCTTGGCGGCGGTCTGAAAAGCGTCGAGCATCGACCTTTCACCTTTGGCAAGGTGCAGACCGGTGGCACCAACGCGGCGGATCGCCTCAAAAATCTTCTGTACCAATTGGAACTGGTAGGGGGCGAACGGGTAGACCTTGGCGAAGTGATCGTCGTTGGCGAACGGCTTGAAGGTCATGCCAACGTTGGTGAAGCTGAGTTGGTTTTTGAGGATGTCAGCCTTGTCCTTATAGACGCCAACCAGGGCATCCCGTGCATTCGCCGTCTTGTCCAGCAAGCGAGCCTGGATCACCTCATGCACGTCGGCACTGGACAGCGATAGCCGCGTCTTGAACCGCCCTTGAATCTTCGAGAAGTCGTTGCTCTTGGCGGATCGCATTTCGCCCAGAACCGCGTCGATATCCTCCTGCGAGGTGACGATCACCCAAGCCCGTCCGCCGCAGACTGTGCCGAGATTTTCTGTGATGGTCTGGAGCCGCAGCATCATGTGGGTGTCTTGCCCGATGAACTGTCCGATCTCATCGACCAAGAACACGACGCGGTGCTTCGGTCCTTTGGAATCGAGATACTGCTTCACCCAGGCGGCGAAATTGTCTGGGGAAAGATTGACGGCGACCTCGGGGTTATCGAGCCACTTTTCGAAAGAATCCTCGGACTGACCCAGCACCCGTGCCAGTGCGGTCTTGATGCTGTCGGAATTCAGGAAAAAGGCATCCCGTTCATCGACCCATTCGCCGCCAGCGATTTCTCGATAGACCTTCTTGAATTCGTCCAGCTTGCCCTTGGCACCGAGATGACGTTCCAGATTGGCAATGTGAGGGTGGTCGGGGCTGTAGCCGAGCCGTTCATTGAAGACGTTGGTAAACACCGTCAGGATCGGGTCGTCGTTGCCGGTGTCCGCCTTTGAATCGATGTTGAAGAGGATGACATCGGTTTCGGCTGCGACCGCACGCTTGATGTCGGCAGCCAGCATGGCGTCATGGATTTTGCCGTCGAAAAAGTCCACGGCCCGCTTGGTTTCTCCACCCATGCTGACCGTGTTGTTTTCCAGCAGGTAGGACAGCACCTTGAGAAAGTGCGATTTGCCCGAGCCGAAGAAACCCGACACCCACACTCCGACCTTGCCAGCCGTCTCGGGATCACCGGAAGCGTCGATAGACCGCAGGTAGGAATCGAAGAATTTCCTCAGATGGTTGTCGAGTTCGCGGGTGATCACATACTCATCGAGTTCCTGCCACTTCGACCCGTCATCGATCTGGTCAGCCTTGATGACGCCGTTGATGGGGCGGTCGATGGGCTTCTCGAAGAGTTCCTTGATCAGCATAATTCCCCCTCACGGCACCAACTTGAATGCACGATAATAATTGTCGTCCTTCAGCGTCCCAAAAAGCCGAAGGGTCTGACCGTCATATCTGCCTGGAAAAAACATCACGAGCGGCTTGTCCCGCATCACATGATGCAGGTTGTTGAGCAGGCTGTGCGTGCGGAGCAGCGGATAGATCGTGCCAACGCCTGACACCAACACGAGGTCGTGGTTCGACAGATCGCACGCCGCCTCGAACACGGGTGCGAGCTTGCTGCCCTTCAATGGCTCGGACAGTGCCTTCAGCAAGAAGGCATCACCCTTTTTACGGGTTTGCTCGATAGCCTTGTCGAGTAGCTTGCGGTCGGCAAGATGGTCCAGAACCATGTCGAACAGGTTGATGTGCTTGACCCGTAGACCGGGGCGTTTTTTCGGAAGTTGCTCCATCAGGAATCCAAGGTGATCCCTGATGGCAAGTTCGTCCTCGGCTGGATAATCGAAGATGTAGAAGCCGATCTCGTTTCCCAACCCGCGACCGCTAATCAGGTCATCGGACACCAGCCGATCCAGAACCATGTTCAGACGGTCATCGAGATTGCTCATATGGACACCTGGATGCAGCGAATGACGTATTGCTCGTCGTTCTCGCGAAGGTAGCTCATCACCTCACCGGAAATTCTGACGGGCTTCAGGCGGTACGTTTTCGAATCGGTGACGTATCCAACCTCCGCCAGAATTCTGTAGACGCAATCCGCCAGCTTGTTGGCGGTGCTGTCCTGCCATACCGGCATCAGCGGATCACGGTTTCGGCACTGCTCCAGATATTGATCCCACATCTTCCTCGGCAGGTCGGTGCGGAACATGCGGAACTGGTCCCGCACCACCAAATCGAGGAAATCGCCAAGCAGGGCGGAATGCTTGATGGCGGCGGCGAAAACCGCTTGGGTGGCGACCTGGGTTGAGCCGTCCCGGACCAGCCGCCATAGGTCCGCCCCCATGGATTGAAGCCGGGCACGGATCAGCGACGACTGCCGCTTCGCCGTACCGGGGCTACGCCGCTGGAGAACATTCTCGACCTCGATGGCATGACGCCACTGCTCGTCGCTGACTCCATCAAGGAGCAGCCCGGCAATGATACGGCTTTCGGGGATTTTGAGTGATCCGCCGCCGATGTCCGCCTTGTATCGCGGTCCCGCCATTCTCTCCTCGTCACGACAAAAACATGCGGGAGCAGCCTATCCGCCCAAGCCACTGTGAGCAACCTGGAGTCCTGCGGGATTCATGCGGAATCCATGCTGATAGCAGCGTCAGTGACCGGAAATGTCACCATGCCAAACCCCTCCGATTCTCAACGCCCCCTCTGCAATTCGGTGAAGTGCCAACCGACTGCATCCGCAGGATAAATAACATTGAAAGAGAGGGGTGTCATGAACCAATCAGATGAACTACCGAAAGATTTATCAATAAAAACAGACGTAGATCAGCCATACGAACGAGTTCGAAACTGTCAAAACTGTGGCTGCATCACATTTGTAATTCTTAAAGACTATAGGCTTCGGTGCTTTGAGTGCGATGAACTTTTTCGCTTCGAGGACCAGCCTGAGAATTTGCAGGCACATGACCCGCAGGATGACATCGACCACAGACTCGGCATGATCTCTGAACTGCTTCCATGGCGGCTGAGCTATTCGGTTGATGAAGAAGGGTTGGCTCATTTGCGAACAACCGTGCAGGGCTGCGTCGGAGATTTTCGAATCACCGATTTGGGCGGCGGACCTCTGACTGCCATGCACCTTGAAACCGTCCTTGCCCATGTCCGGCACGCCGAGGTCACGGTTTGGCTGAACGATGAATCAGACGTTCGGATGATTCGAGCCGCAAGTGCGGCCATTAACGCTGCGGCGGCATGCTGATGTGGAAGAGAGGTGTGAGCCGGTTGCTTAAGCGGGGGTTATAGATAATGAATATACAAAAGGAGATACAAAATGGACTTTTTTGAAAGAGGTAAAATTGGCTTAGAAGAGATGTATGCAAACAGAGCGATTCTGGACGGCATCCGCAAGCAATTCAGACGCTCGGATGATTTCTGCATCTCGCATGAAACAATCGATCATTTTCTCGATGATTTCCCCGTAAAACACGAATCGTTCGCTCTAATCGTCGGAAAGACACTTGTCGATAGTGACGGCCAATTCCGAAAACTTGCTGATGATCAGCATGACATCGCCATCGAGGTTCGTCACAACGTCGATCCTTCAGATGAATGCGGGGGAGGACTCGCACGGGAAGTCCTGACCTGGATGCATCGGGTTGGACAAAGGATTTGATGGAGGAGAACGAATGCGGTCATTGCGAGACATTTACACCGAATGTGCCGAATTGGGCTTGTGCAGGTCGGGGCGTGATTTTGGGTGGATGTTCAATCGAACGGAGAGTTTTTTGTCCAGTTCCTTGAGCAGAAACCGAAGACCATCCACGGAGGCATTGTTGGCTTTGACGGTGAACTTGAAGGATGTAATCGAGCGGACCACAAAGGAGTCTGCCACATGTAGCGATGCTGAAGAAGCCATGGCGTTAAATGAAGGGGCATCCGCCTTGGCATGTCTAAGCAATGAAGTGTGGGAGGAGATATGGAGCAGAGTCGAGAGGCAGTAGCTTGCGGCATTTATGCCGGTGTAGAAATATTTTTACGCCGATGTATTGGAATCCGCTCGGCTTATACATAATATATTCCCACACAACGAGTGGAGGTCATTATGCAGGGGCTGAAGTTGACGGACACTCCCCGTCCCCTCGTCGTAGACACGCGACGACGCAGCGGAAGGCAGATCGCCTTGGATCATGTTTCCACCCAACTCGCCATCGTGAAGAACCCGACGATGACGTTGACGCGGGATCGCTATGTCCGTGTGGAGGGGGAAGAGAAGGCGACCAAGAAGACTGTCGCCGTCAAGCCTCGTCCATGGTTCTGGAAAACGGCAGACGGCACGACGATGCTGCAAATTCGGCTTGGCACCACCTTGGTCGAGGTTGAAAAGGGAAAGCCGACCGTGGTGGTCGGTCCCGAGGATCAGTTGGAGAAAACCCTTCTGGTCATTGCCGATCTTATCAAAGCGGGGAAGCTCGATGAACAGATCGCCGCCGCACGGGCAAAGACCCGCCGAAAGAAGGCGTCGGAATAGGATCGGGCAATTGGGGATCGAGCATGACTCGCTCCCCAATCCGCATTCTTGTCAGGCGGCACCATAACCAGCATCCCGCAGACGCTGCCACGCGAACTGGACCCAGTGGGGTTCCAGTTCAAAGCCGACAAAGTGATTTCCCAATTCATACGCAGCGAGGGCGGTGGTCCCCGTTCCCGTGAACGGATCGAGGATCAGGTCGTTCGCCCCAGTCAGCAGCTTGATCAGCCGCCTCGGCAATTCCACGGGAAAAGGGGCAGGATGGCTGGCAACCTTCCTCGTTCGACGTTGAGCAGGGATGTCCCAAATGCTCAACGTCGCCGCCTTGAACTCTTCCTTGGTCATGCGGCGATTTCCACGAAGTTCAGGACGTGACCAATCCCCCTTCGAAAAAATCAGAACATGTTCATGGTGTTCCCGCAGCGTCGGTGCTGACGGGCTGAGCCAACTCCCCCATGCCGTGTTCAAGGTCTTCGCCCCCACCTTGTTCCAAATGATCTCCCCCTTCATGTCGAAGCCGATCTCCGCCATCAGGTCGGCGTAGATGCTTGCCAAGTGGACATAGGGCTTACTGTGGCTGTTCCCGATGTTGATTGCGACCCGTCCGTGGTCCGCCGTCACGCGGAAGACCTCACCGAACACCTTCTTCGCGAATGCCCGATATTCGGCAAGCGGGAGGTTGTCGTTCGAGTTCTGTCCGTAGCTAATTCCGACGTTGTAGGGTGGGGAGGTCACGGTTAGATGCACCGAGCCGTCGAGAATGACGCTCATATCCGCACACGAGCAGTTGTGGATTTTGATGTTGTCGTTTGTCGCGGTCGGAACGGCGAACTCGCCAACGACCACGGGCATGGCGGTGCTACCCGTGGACACCGCAGTTTCGAGGTGGATGGATTCGTTGGTCGCCTTCATCACACGCCCCCCTTGTTCGAGGGGGTGTGCGTCGGCGGTATCGGCGGCGAGGGAATGTTATCGTTCGCCACAAGGGCAATGCGGCTGAGGGTGAATTCATAGGAAGCGACCTGAGCGGAGAAGATACGCAGAGCCACCTCTTGGGACTTGCAAG
>NZ_AONQ01000081.1 GCF_000342045.1 Paramagnetospirillum caucaseum
TGATCTCGTCGGCGCAGATCGGGTCGCTGACCGCCACCCAGGTGGCGGCACTGGGCTCCACCGGCGTGGCGGGGCTCTCCACCAGCCAGATCGACGGCCTGACCGCCACCCTGATGGCGGCCATCGCCACCACCGGCGTGGCTCTGCTGACCACCACCCAGATCCTGTCGCTGAACGGGACGCAGGCGTCGGCATTCACCTCCGCCCAGGTGGCGGCCATGAGCAGCACCCAGATCGACAGCCTGGTGACGTTGCTTTGAGCCCCTGAAAGAGGGGTTTTGAGCCCATGAAAAAGGGCCGGACCTCCGATCCGACGCGATCGGCGGCCCGGCCCCTGATGGGCTGGTCGGAAGGGCTCAGTTGGCCTTGGTGGCGCCCTTGCCGGCCGACTGCATCTCGGCGATCTTGGTGCGCATGGCGCCCAGCAGGCCGTCGATCTTGCCGCCGTTGGCCTGAATCACCGCCGCGTATTCGTTGCGGTAGGTGATGGCCATGGAGGCGCCTTCGACCACCAGATCGACGACCCGGAGGTCGGCCTCACCCTTCTTCAGCTTCCACTGCAGATTGATGGGTGTCTGGCGGTCGCGTTCGACCTTGGACTCGACGACGATGCCGCCGCCGTCGGTGGCGGCATTGGTCACCACGTGGCGCAGGTCGCCGCCGTAATCCTTGAAGCGGGTCGCCCAGGTCAGCACCACGATCTCCTCGAAGGCCTTGAGGAAGTCCTGCTGCTGCTCCGGCGTGGCGGCACGCCAATGCCGGCCGAGCACGAACTTGCCGATCTCGGGCAGATCGACGTCGGTGGTGAACTGGGTGCGGAAGCGCTGGTTGCGCTCGGCATCGGAAATCCCCTTGGCCGTCATGGTTTCCATGGCGGTACCGGCCAATTGCGAGACGAAGACCTTGGGGTCGGCCTCGGCGGCGGCGATGGGGGTGAAGGCAAGGCCGAGAAAGGATCCGACCAGGGCGGCAAGAAGGAAACGGCGGGTCATCATTGTCTTGTCAGGCCTATGGAATGTCACTGCGCCGACTGGGAAAGCTCTTCACCCTTGGAGGTGCGGGACAACCCCGGGGCCGGGATCTTCTCCCCGCCGCCGCGGCCGTTCTTGATCTCCGAGGAGCGGTGCTGGCGGTAGAGCGAGCGCAGCGAGGCGTAGTAGTCGAGCGAGGTCCGTTCGATCTCGTCCAGGGTGTCGAGCAGCCCCTCGCGCTTGTCCAGGCCGGTCAGGCCCATGCGGGTGTAGGAGATGTACTCCTTGCCCATGTTGGCCATGGCCAGGTCGAAGGGGTCGGCGAACATCTCGGCCACCAAGCCGACGGTGTCGCGGGGATTGGACGGCCCGAAGATGGGCAGCATCAGGAACGGCCCCTCGCCCACGCCCCACACCGCCAGGGTCTGGCCGAAATCCTCCTCGTGCGGGGGGATGCCGGCCGGGGTGGCCACGTCGATGAAGCCGCCCAGGCCAAAGGTGGTATTCAGCATGGCGCGGAAGAAGGTCTGCACCGCGCGGTCGGTCTCGCCCTGCAGCACGTCGTTGGCGAAGGTCAGCGGGCTGTTCAGGTTGGTCAGGATGTTGTGCACCCTTTCCCGCCCGAACTTCGGCATGACGGCGCGATAGCCCTCGGCCGCCGGCTTGATGGCGTATTTGTCGGCGGCGCGGTTGAAGTCGAAGACCGCGCGGTTCATGGGCTCCAGCGGATCGTTGACCTGCTCCCACTCGGCGACCGCCTCCTTGTCGTCGGCGGGCGGAGGCGTGGCGCAGCCGGCGACCAGCGCCAGGGCGAGCACGGGGGCGACAAGGCGGGCGATGGTCCGGCGCGAGGCATTCATGGGCTGCGTACCTTCTGTACCTTACGATCAACAAAAAGGGCGCGCCGGAGCGCCGCCCGCGGGTCGGGAGCCACTCGCCCCCCAATATTCCGAGGTATCACAGTCCCGGCCTAATGGCTAGAGGGGAAAGGGAAATTTGCCTCCCGCCCGCCGGTTGGTGTGGCAATCGCGCATCATCAAGCGAACACCCTATGCCCCCATTCCGGCCGGGGGCAATCAACGCTTCATATCCGCATAAAGATATGTTTATATGTTTTCCGGACATAAACGGGAGCCCCTGTGGTGGAAACCTTGCTGACGGGATTGCGCGCCGCCGCCGAGCCGACCAGGCTTCGGCTGCTGCATCTGCTTGCCCAGGGCGAGTTGACCGTCACCGAGATCACCCAGATCCTGGGGCAAAGCCAGCCGCGCGTCTCGCGCCATCTGAAGCTGATGTGCGAGGCCGGGCTGCTCGACCGCTTCCCCGAGGGCGCCTGGGTGTTCTACCGCCTGGCGGCCAAGGGGCGCGGCGGCGCCGTGGCGCGGCGCCTGCTGGACCTGCTGCCCGAGGGCGACCAGACCCTGACGCTGGATCAGCAGCGCCTGTCGGCCATCCGCGCCGTGCGCGTCGACAAGGCCCAGGCCTATTTCAGCGACAACGCCTCGCGCTGGGACGAGATCCGCTCTCTGCAGGTGGACGAGGCCGAGGTGGAAAAGGCCCTGGCCGCCGTGTTCGCCGGCCGCCGGGTCCATGACCTGGTGGACATGGGCACCGGCACCGGACGGGTGCTGGAGGTGCTGGCCCCCCATGTGGAACGTGCCGTCGGCATCGATCTGTCGCGCGAAATGCTGTCCATCGCCCGCACCAACCTGGAACGCCTGTGCCTGAGCAACTGCATGGTCCGCCAGGGCGACATCGCCCAGTTGCCGCTGCCCGCCGCCAGCGCCGACGCGGTGACCATCCACCAGGTGCTGCATTATGCCACCGACCCCGGCGCCCTGGTGGCCGAGGCCGCCCGCGTGCTGGAACCCGGCGGGACCCTGGCCATCGTCGATTTCGCCCCCCACGGCGAGGAATCCCTGCGCGACCAGCACGCCCACCGCCGCTTAGGCTTCGAAGATGCCGAGGTCGAGGGCTGGCTCAGGACCGCCGGGCTGGAGCCCGCCCCCGTCTTCCGCCTGCCCGGCAAGCCCTTGACCGTGGTGGTCTGGACCGCCCAGAAACCCTATCCGCACATCACCTCCACAGGAGCGACGCGTTGAGTCTCCCCCGTTCCGAGCTGCCTATCGCCGCCGCCAGCCGCCAGCCGGTCAGCGTCTCGTTCGAGTTTTTCCCCCCCAAGACCGACAAGATGCAGCAATCGCTGTGGGAGTGCATCGAACGCCTCGCCCCGCTGGCGCCGCAATTCGTCTCGGTGACCTACGGGGCCGGCGGCACGACGCGCGAGCGCACCCACGAGACCGTGGTGCGCATCGCCCGCGAGACCCGGCTCAAGCCCGCCGCCCACCTGACCTGCGTCGGCCATGCCAAGGGCGAGGTGGACGACATCGCCCGGCGCTATTGGGACGAGGGCATCCGCCACATCGTCGCCCTGCGCGGCGACATGCCCGAGGGCGGGGCCTATGTCGCCCACCCCGAGGGCTATGCCTATGCCGCCGATCTAGTGGCCGGCCTGAAGCGCATCGCCGATTTCGAGATTTCGGTGGCCGCTTATCCCGAGACCCATCCCGACGCGCCGTCGGCCGGGTTCGACCTGGACAACCTGAAGCGCAAGATCGATGCCGGAGCCAGCCGGGCCATCAGCCAGTACTTCTTCGATCCGGCGGTGTTCCTGGCCTTCCGCGAGCGCACCGCCCGGGCCGGCATCACCGTGCCGATCCTGCCCGGTATCCTGCCGGTGACCAATTTCGCCCAGGTGCAGAAATTCTCCGCCGCCTGCGGCGCCAGCATTCCCGGCTGGATGGCCGATCTGTTCCAGGGACTGGACGACGACCCCGAGACGCGGCGCCTGGTGGCCGCCACCATGGCCGCCGAGCAGTGCCGCATCCTGGCCGCCGAGGGGGTGGAGCAGTTCCACTTCTACACCCTCAACCGCGCCGACCTCGCCTATGCCATCAGCCACATCCTGGGCGTGCGGCCGAAGGGGTGAAGAGATATCCCCCTCCCTCGCCCGCTTGCGGGAGAGGGAGGGCTGGGGAGGGTGAGGGCCGAGATGGTAACGTGGAAGCCGAAATCGGTTATCACAAAGGCTCGCAGCCTTCGGTCGGAGCGCGCCACCGAGGTGGAGAAACTGCTGTGGCGGCACCTTCGCGCCGGGCAACTGGGCGGAGCGAAATTCAGGCGTCAACACCCGTTCGGGGCTTACATTCTTGATTTTGTCAGTCTGGAAGCCCGGCTGGTGGTTGAATTGGACGGCGGCCAACATGCCGACGAGACGCAGGCGGCCTATGATGGCCGACGGACAAAGTACCTGGAGGACGAAGGATTCGTCGTCCTGCGGTTTTGGAACAACGATGTGACGGAAAACGTGATGGGGGTGCTGGAGACTATCCTGACCACCCTGACATCCAGGCCCTCACCCCCCGGCCCCCTCTCCCGCAAGCGGGCGAGGGGGAGTGCGCCAGACATGGAAAGCGAAACATGACCAACATTCTCGACCATCTCTCCCAACGCGTTCTCCTGTGCGACGGCGGCACCGGCGCCCTGGTCCAGGCCATGAACCTCAACGTGGAGAAGGACTTCCTGGGGCTGGAGAACTGCACCGAGATCCTGGTCAAGTCGCGGCCCGACGTGATCCGCTCCATCCACGAGCGCTATTTCGAGGCGGGCGCCGACATGGTGGAGGCCGACACCTTCGGGGCCTCGCCCATCACCCTGGCCGAATTCGGCATCGCCGAGCGGGCGCACGAACTCAACCAGGCGGCCATCGAGCTGGCCTGGGAGGCCGCCGAGCGGTTCAAGGGCGACGGCCGCGCCCGCTTCGTCCTCGGGGCCATCGGGCCGGGCACCAAGCTGCCCTCGCTCGGCCATATCGGCTATGACGAGTTGGAGGCCGCCTACGTGATCCAGGCGGCGGGCCAGATTGCCGGCGGCGTCTCGGCCTTCCTGGTGGAGACCTGCCAGGACCCGTTGCAGATCAAGGCAGCCGTCAACGGCTGCAAGATCGCCAACACCGCCGCCGGCACCGACGTGCCGGTCTTTGTCCAGGTGACGGTGGAGACCACCGGCACCTTGCTGGTGGGCGCCGACATCGCCGCCGCCGCCACCGTGGTGCAGTCCCTGGGCGTGCCGCTGATGGGCCTCAACTGCGCCGCCGGGCCGCAGGAGATGGGCGAGCACTTCAAGTGGCTGATCGACAACTGGACCGGCTTCGTCTCCATCCAGCCCAATGCCGGCCTGCCCGAGCTGGTGGACGGCCAGACCCGCTATCCCCTGCTGCCGGCCGAACTGGCGGTGTGGCACGAACGCTTCGTGGCCGCCGGCGCCAACCTGCTGGGCGGCTGCTGCGGCACCACCCCGCCCCACATCAGCGCCACCAACGAGATGCTGAAGCGCATCGGCGCCGGTTCCCGTCCCGCGCCGGTCAAGCGCACCGTCCATTGGGTGCCCTCGGTGGCGTCGCTCTACACCCAGGTGCCGCTCAAGCAGGAAAACGCCTTCCTGTCCATCGGCGAGCGCTGCAACGCCAACGGCTCGAAGAAGTTCCGCGATCTCCAGGATGCCGAGGACTGGGACGGCATCACCGCCATCGCCCGCGAGCAGGTCAAGGAGGGCAGCCACACGCTGGACGTCTGCACCGCCTTCGTCGGCCGCAACGAGGTCGCCGATATGACCGAGGTGGTGTCGCGCCTGCGCGGCGCGGTCACCACGCCGCTGGTCATCGATTCTACCGAACTGCCGGTGCTGGAGGCCGGTCTCAAGCTCTATGGCGGCAAGGCCATCCTCAACTCCATCAATTTCGAGAACGGCGAGAAGGATGCCGCCGACCGGCTGGTGCTCGCCCGCAAGTTCGGCGCCGCCGTGGTGGCGCTGACCATCGACGAAGACGGCATGGCAAAGGATGCGGCGTCGAAGCTGCGCATCGCCAGGCGGCTGTATGATTTCGCGGTGAACAAGTATGGCCTGCCGGCCTCCGACCTGCTGTTCGATCCCCTGACCTTCACCATCTGCACCGGCAACGAGGACGACCGCAAGCTGGCGGTGGAAACCCTCGACGCCATCGAGATGATCGTCAAGGACATGCCCGAATGCGGCATCGTGCTCGGCCTGTCCAACGTCTCCTTCGGCTTAAAGCCGGCGGCGCGCCAGGTGCTGAACTCGGTGTTCATCGACCACGCCATCAAGCGCGGCATGACCGGGGCCATCGTCCACGTCTCCAAGATCGTGCCGCTGCACACCCTGCCCGAGGAAGAGGTCAAGGCCGCCGAGGACCTGATCTATGACCGCGACCCGCAGGCGCTGTCGCGCTACATCGCCCTGTTCGGCGACCGCAAGGCCGCCGAGATCAAGAAGGAGCGCCCGGCCAAGGCCGAGGATCGCCTGAAGAGCCGCATCATCGATGGCGACCGCACCGGGCTGGAGGATGACCTCGCCCAGGTGATGGCCGAGGGCTGGAAGCCCTTGGACATCATCAATACCCTGTTGCTGGACGGCATGAAGGTGGTGGGCGAGCTGTTCGGCTCGGGCAAGATGCAGCTGCCCTTCGTGCTGCAATCGGCGGAGACCATGAAGGCCTCGGTCTCCTTCCTCGAGCCCCACATGGAAAAGGCCGACGGGCAGCAAAAGGCTACCATGGTGCTGGCCACGGTCAAGGGCGACGTCCACGACATCGGCAAGAACCTGGTGGACATCATCCTGACCAACAACGGCTACAAGGTGATCAATATCGGCATCAAGCAGCCGGTGGCCGAGATCATCAAGGCCGCCAGGGAGCACAAGGCCGACGCCATCGGCATGTCCGGCCTGCTGGTCAAGTCCACGGTGATCATGCGCGAGAACCTGGAGGAAATGACCAATGCCGGAATCGACGTGCCCGTCCTGCTGGGCGGCGCGGCGCTGACGCGCAAGTATGTGGAGGAGGATTGCGCCAAGGCCTACGGCTCGGGCCGGGTGGCCTATGCGCGGGATGCCTTCGACGGCCTCGACCTGATGGCCAAGGTGGCCGACGGTTCCTTCGACGACCACGTGGCGGCCAAGGCGGCCAACCCACACCGCCCCGGCTCGCCGTCGCGCACCCTGGGCGAGGCGGCCCAGCCCGCCACCCGCCCCGTCGACTGGGACGAGATCAATCTGCGCCGCGCCGAACTGCATAAGGACGTGCCGGCGCCGGTGCCACCGTTCTGGGGCGCCCGGGTGATCGAATCGGCGCCCTTACAGAACCTGATCCCCTTCCTCAACGAGACCATGCTCTACCAGTTCCACTGGGGCTACCGGAAGCAGGGCAAGTCCATCGAGGAGTTCAAGACCTGGGCGCATAAGGAACTGAAGCCCATCGCGCTCGACATGCTCAAGCGCTGCGCCAAGGAGGAGATCCTGCGGCCCCAGGCGGCCTACGGCTACTGGAAGGCGGCCAGCGACGGCGATTCCGTCGTGCTGTTCGCCGAGGACGGCAAGACCGAGGTGGCCCGTTTCCCCTTCCCGCGCCAGGCCAAGGAGGGGGGCTTGTGCATCGCCGATTTCTTCCGTCCCGTGGGCGACCCGGTCCGCGACGTCATCGGCCTGCAGGTGGTGACCATGGGCAAGCGCGCCACCGAGGTGGCGAGCGACTGGTTCAAGGCCGACAAGTACCAGGACTATCTCTACCTGCACGGCCTGTCGGTGGAGATGGCCGAGGCCATGGCGGAATACGTCCACAAGCGCATCCGCTCGGAACTGGGCTTCGCCGCCGAGGATGCCGCCGACATGGATAAGCTGTTGAAGCAGACCTATCGCGGCTCGCGCTTCTCGTTCGGCTATCCCGCCTGCCCGCGCGTCGAGGACCAGACCCAGCTGCTGGCCCTGCTGGGGGCGGAGCGTATCGGCGTGACGCTGTCCGAGGAATTCCAGCTGGAGCCGGAGCAAAGCACCTCGGCCATCGTCACCGTGCATCCGCAGGCCAAGTATTTCAGCGTGTAGAAACGGCAAGGGGCGGCGACGGAAATCCGTTGACCGCCCCTCCGCACCCGCTATGATCCCGCCACCATTCTTGCGGTGCCCCAGTGGCGGAATGGTAGACGCGGCAGACTCAAAATCTGTTGCCGGCAACGGCGTGCTGGTTCGAGTCCGGCCTGGGGCACCAACACCTCTCAGCGGCCTGTCAATGGCCGCGTGATCTCTGGTGCAATTCACCTGCCCATTCAGCTCGCGCTTCCGCGCGTCTTGACATCCTTCCCCCGCGCGCCCAGTTTAGACTAGTTGAATTGACCAGTTGGAGGCGCCGTCATGCGTGAAGTCCAGGCATCCGAGGCCAAGACTCACCTTCCCCAACTGCTCGATGATGTCGAGCGGGGGGAGACCTTGATTATCACCCGCCACGGCCGTCCGATCGCCCGGCTCGTGCCCGAGCGGGACCGTCGCCAGGAGGAAGTGGACAAGGCCATCGCCGGCATCGCTCTGCGTCGCCGCGCCGCCGCTTCGGTTACGGTGGCCGACATCCTATCCGCCCGCGACGAAGGCCGCCGCTCCTGATGCCGTTCGCCCTGGATGCTTCCATCACGGCCTGCTGGGTTTTCCACGACGAGGACCACCCGCATGCCGATCTGGCGCTCCAACGGCTGAGGACGGATGAGGCGGTGGCACCCAGCATCTGGTGGTTTGAGGTCCGCAACATCCTAATCGTCAACGAACGGCGCAAGCGTCTGACCGAGGCCGACAGCATCGTTTTTCTTCGCGACCTGTCCCGTCTGGGCATCACTCTTGATCGTTCACCCCAGGAATCCGAGGTGCTTCGCCTCGCCCGGCTCCATCGTCTGTCGGTGTATGACGCCGCCTATCTGGAACTGGCTCAGCGCAACGGCATTGCCCTGGCGACGCTGGATGCGGACCTCATCCGCGCCGCTCGAGCCGAAGCGATGATACTGATCGGTGAGGGCGGTTGAACCCGGCGGACGGCAAAAACTGACCCGGGCAGACCGGTTCTCACCCTTGACCGCCACGACGCACCATCTCACTTTTCGTGGGTTGCGGGGCGGCGTCGGCCGCCTTTTTCCTTTTCAGCCCCCAGACACGGACCGAGAACCCAAATGCTGAAGGTTGCCACCCATAACGGAACGTTCCACGCCGACGACGTCTTCGCGTTCGCCATCCTGCGCGCCGCCGCCGGCGGCCGGATCGAGTTGGCCCGCTCGCGCGACCGGCAGGACTGGGACGCGGCGGCGGTGGTGTTCGATGTGGGCGGAATCTACGACCGCGAGGCGCGGCGCTACGACCACCACATGCGCGACAAGCCGCTGCGCCCCAACGGCGAGCCCTACAGCTCGGCCGGACTGGTCTGGCGGGATTTCGGAGCGGCGGTCATCGGCCACATGCTCCCCGAGGCCCCGGCCGACGCCATCGCCCGGATGGTCGAAAGGGTCGATGCCGGGCTGGTCCGCGACGTTGATCTGATGGACAACGGGGCCATGACGCCCAATCCGGGGCACTTCTCCACGGTCATCGAAGCCTTCAACGCCACCTTCGTCGAGGACGGGCGCGACGAGAACGCCGCCTTCCTGCAGGCCGCCGACATCGCCGCCCTGGTGCTGGAACGGGCCTGCGCCCGGGCATACGCCGCCGTCCGGGCGGAAGCTGTCGTGGCGGAAGCGGCCCGATGCGCCGAAGATGCCAGGATCGTCGTCCTGGACAGCCGAATTCCCTGGGAGGACGCCATCCATGACCTGGGGCTGGACGCGGCGCTCTACGTGGTCCGCCCGGCGGGCGCCGCCTGGACGTGCAGCGCCGTGCCGCCCGAGCGGGGCTCCTTCGCCCAGCGCCATCCCCTGCCCGAGGCCTGGGGCGGCCTGCGGGACGCGGATTTTGCCGCGCTGACCGGCATTTCCGACGCCACCTTCTGTCATCCGGCGCTGTTCGTCTGCGGCGCGCAATCCCGCGAGGGGGCGGTGGCCCTGGCGCGGCTGGCGGCGGGCTAGGATCGCATGGCCACCGGCCTCGACAAGCTGAAGGGCCGCCTGCAGGCGCTGCGGGCCAAGACCACCGCCAACGGCTGCACCGAGGAGGAAGCCCTGGCGGCGGCGGCCAAGGTCGCCCAACTCCTCGACCAGCATGACCTGTCCCTCAGCGACCTGGAAATCCGCCAGGAGCTTTGCGAGAAATCGGTCATCGACACGAGGCGCAAGCAGCGCCAGCCCGTCTCGGCCTGCGTGCCGGCCATCGCCGAGTATTGCGATTGCAAGGTCTGGCTGGAGAAGGACGAGAGCGGCATCCGCTACGTCTTCTTTGGGCTGCGCCCCAGCATCGAGATGGCCCATTACGTCTATGATGTGGTCGTGTCGGCCATGCAGGGCGGATGGGAGAGCTACGTCCGTAGCCAGAAGGTCATCCGCCGTCGCCGCGACGAGAAGGGCTCGTTCCAGTTCGGCATGGCGGTTTCCATCGCCGAGAAACTGACGGCGATGAAGGCCGAACGGGACGAAGCCAACCGGCGCGGTTCCGGCCGCGACCTGGTGGTGGTCCGCCACGCCGTCGTCGAGGCCGAGTACGAAAGGCTGAACCTCAACCTGCGCCGGGGCCGCGCTTCGGGCAAGACGGTCGAGGCCTCGGCGTTCCAGGCCGGCCATACGGCGGGCCAGTCCCTGGCCCTGCGGCCCGGCGTGCCGGGCAGGCGCGGAAAATAAGGAAAGCCTATTCCTCCGCGTCGCCGCCGCTGGCCCATTCCCGCACCCGGGCCAAGTGCAGGTAGTCGGAGTATTTGGGGGCGTGCTCGGGATGGGGGCGCGCCGCATAGGGCGTCGCCGGGTCGTCGAACACCGCCACCAGGGCCTGCAGCCCCTCCAGCGCCTCTTCGGCCAGGGTGACGGCGTCGCCGCCCGCCGGGCGCTCCTCGCCGCCCGCCGCCCCGCCCTTGAGATGCCAGTAGAGCAGCTCCGACACCTCGGCCGCCCCCACGCCGCCGAAGCCGCCGTGGCGGGCGATCACCGCCTCCAGCGGCAATTGCGGCGCGAAGCCGGCCGCCACCTCGCGCGGCCGGGGCGGCGTGCCGGTCTTGTAGTCGATCAGCGCCAGACTGCCGTCCGCCATCTCGTCGATGCGGTCGGCCTTGGCGGTCAGGGTGAAGGGGCCGCCGGGCGCGGCGATCTCCAGACTGCCGCCCGCCTCGGCATGGACTTCCCGCACCGCGTGGCGCCGCCCCCGCTCCTTGGCCGCCACCCAGCGGGCCACGGATTCGAAACGCGGCCACCAGAAGGCCCACAGGGCGGGCGAGGTCGCCTTGGCCTCGAACACCTGGCGGCCGGCGCGCAGCAGTTCGGCCTCGGGATCGGCGGGAAGGGCGCGCGGCCAGTCCTTGAGGAACAGTTCCAGCGCCTCGTGCACCATGCTGCCGTATTCCGCCGCTCCCGGATCGGCATCGATGGGATCAAGCGCCCGCAGGCGCAGCACGTGCCGGGCGTAGATGGCGTAGGGATCGCGCATCCAGGTCTCGATCTCGGTCACCGACAGCCGCCGGGGCCGCGCCGCCACCGGCGGGGCGGGGGCCGGAATCTCGGGGCGCTTCCAGCTGCCGGGACGGTCGAGCAGGGCGTGCCAATCCAGCCACTGCCCGCCATCCTCGGCGAAATCCAGGCCGCAGCCCTTCATTACCGCGTCGAGGCGCATCAGCCAGCGCGACGGCACGGTGGGGGTGCCGTCCACCCGCAGCGAGCGGCTCAGCACCACGCGCGGCGCGGCGAAGCCCTGGGCGAAATCGTGGGCGGCCAGGCCGATGCGGCGCTCGGGAGGCGCCAGGCCGAAGGCGGCCCGCATGGGGCGGCTCATCCACGGATCGGCCTCGGGCGGGGCCGGCCAGGTGCCTTCGTTGAGCCCGCCCAGGATCAGCAGGTCGGCGTGCTGCAGGCGGGCCTCCAGCGGCCCCCAGATGAACAGGCGGGGATGGTGGTCCCAGGCCGAGCGCACCGCCACCCCGGCCATCACCTCATCGAACAGGGCGGGATAGCAGCGCCCGGCCATGGTGCCCAGGGCGGGCGCGGCGGCGGCCAGTTCGGCGGCGAAGCGGGCGGCGGCCTCGCCGGCCTCGCCCCGCCACAGCCGGGCCGGACCGGGCAGGGCATCGTCGCCGGCCAGCCATTCGGCGAATTCCATGTGGGCGCGCAGCAGCGCGGCCAGACTGGCCTCGTCGGCCGCCAGGCACTCGGCCAGCGCCGCCGCCATGGTTTCCAGGTCGGCCAGCCAGGCGGACAGGCGCGGTTCCGTCACCGCCCGGCGCAATCCCGCCACGCCGGGGGCCGGACGGGGGCCGCGCAGGGCGAGACGCTCCAGCCGGCGGACCAGGGCGCGGAAGGCGGAGGTCTCCATGCCGCCCGCCGCCAGGGGATGCTTGAGGCAGGCCAGCAGGGTGTGGGGGGCGAAGTCCTGGGCCACCATCTCGGCGGCAAGCCGCAGGAAGGCGCCCGGCTCGGAGAGCCCCAGCGGCCGCCCGGCGGAATCGTCGATGCGGATGCCCCAGCGCTCCAACTCGCCCGCCACCCGCCGGGCCAGCCCGCGATCGGGGGTAACCAGGGCGGCGGTGTGGCCGGTCCGGCCCAGTTCGTGCCGCATCATCAGGGCGATGGCCCCGGCCTCCTCGCGCGGCGTCGGCGCGTCGAGCCGCCAGACGCCGTCCAGCACCCGCGGGTCGAGGGCCGGCAGATCGCGCCACGCCTCGCAGGTGGCGGCGGGGCGCAACGCCTCGGCCAGCAGGCGGACCCGGTCCTGGCGCAGATCGGCGTCGGCGGTCAGCGGCCGCACCGCGCGCCGCTCCACCCCGAGGCGGGCCAGCAGGGCCTTCAAGCCGTATTGCGGATGGGCGGGGTCGAGCGCCGCCCACGATTCCCCGTCCATCTCGCGGTCCAGGCCGGCCAGCACCACCCGCCCGGCGGGCAGGCCCGCCACCGCCGCCAGCAGGTCGGCGGTGGCGGGGCGCGAACCGGTGGAGCCGGCGGCGATCACCTTGTGGCGGGGCGGCCTGCTCCGCCAGGCCTCGACCTGGGCCGCCATCACCCGGTTCAGCCGTTCCTCGGGATCGAGCACGCCGCGCTCGGCCAGGATGCGCGGCCACGCCTCGGTGAGGATCTTGAGGAAGTCGAGGGTCAGCTGCCAGTGGCCGGCATAGTCGTCGGGCACCAGCCGGGCCAGGGCGGCGAAATCCAGGCGCTCCACCTGCACGGCATCGAGCAGCTTGGCCAGTTCCGAGGCCAGCCGCACCGCCTGGTCGGGGCTGGGCACGTGCCCCTTCTGGGCCCGGGCCGCCGTCAGGATCAGCCGGGCCAGGATCAGCAGCCGCTCGCAGGGGCTGACCGCCGGCGCCAGATCGAGGGGATCGGCGCCGGACAGCTCCAGTTCCTCCTCGTCCATGTCGCCCAGCGGCCGCAGCCGGGGCAGCAGCAGCGGCCGCCCCCCCGACAGGCGCAGGAAGGCGTCGCTCATGGCGCGACAGGCGCGCCGGGTCGGCAACAGGATCTCCATGTCCGCCAGGGCCAGCGGATCGCCCCCCGCCTCGGCCAGCAGATGAGCGGCCAGGGTGTCGACGAACGCCGCGCCGGGCGGAATGGTGAAGACCGGACTCATGCAATGCCCCCTCGCGAGGCGGCCATTGTCCCTCAATCCCCGCTCACATGCAAAAACTGGCGGACGGCGAAAGGATGGGGAGGGGCGCTGGTTGGCGGCTGACCTTTTCCAACCTCGCTTGACAGCAAGGAGCCGCAGCCCCAGTATCTAGCCAGCTTATCTAGCTAGGATGCAGATGATGCCGGAACCGCGCTGGTCCCTTCAGGATGCCAAGAACAGCTTCAGCGCCGTGGTCGACGCGGCCCTGCACGGACGTCCGCAGACCGTCACCAAGCGGGGCAAGCCCGCCGTCGTCGTCCTCTCCGTCCATGAGTACGAACGGCTGCATCTGCGCCACGATGCGGGGACGCCGTCGTTTGTCGATCATTTGCTGTCCATGCCGCAAGGCGATGCCGAGTTCGAGCGCCGGTCGGTCACACCGCGCGATGTCGATTTCTGATGTTTCTGCTCGACACCGTGGTGCTGTCCGAGTTGCGCAAGCGGGACCGCAATCCGAACGTTATCCGCTGGCTCACCACGGCCCCGGCCGATGACGTCTTCCTGAGCGCGGTGACCATCGGCGAAATCGAACGGGGCGTCGTTCGGCAACGTGCGAAAGACGCCGCCTTTGCCGAGGCACTGGAATCGTGGCTCGACCGCACCATCCAGGTTTATGCCGATCGCATCCTGCCGGTCGATACCCGGGTCGCCCGCAGATGGGGCAGCCTGAGCGCCCGCATCGGCAACGACGGGGCCGATCTGCTGATCGCCGCCACCGCCCTTGAACACGGGTTGACCGTGGTCACCCGGAACACCCGGCATTTCGAACCCACCGGCGTGGCGCTCCTCGATCCGTTTGAATAGAGAGCGATACGCTCCGCCCCCGCCCCCGGGAGGGTCTCGGGCGTCAGGTTCTGTTTGTTGAGGTGCTTCCGGGCTTGGCGCAACGCAGAACAAAGGGGGCGGCGGCCCGCTCGGTCAACCACCTTGCCGCATGAGTGGAGCAGGACGCCTGAGTTCCTGGCATTCCCCAGAACTTAGAAAATTCATTCCGAAAGGAAATTGGCGGAGGGGAAGAGGCTGGCGGAGAACCTTCTCCACCAGCCTCTGTCTTCCTCAATGCCAGTTTGCTGCAATTACCGTGTCCAATTGTTGATGCTGCTGCGTGGTAAGCGCTGCCTGCCCGATGGGCGGCGGCGTCAGCGATGCCATGGCACTGACTAGGTTCTGCACTGCCGAATCGGCCAGGACATGGCCGTCTGCGGTCTGTAGCGTAGAGACATGGTTGGTATTGCTGGCGAACCATCCGGCCACGGTAACGCTATCGCTGGTGCCGATGATCGAAACCTTCAGATCATTGGCCGCCTGTTGGAACCAGAGTTGATCCGTGGCAATGCCGCTGCCGAACAGCAGCTTGTCGCCATCGGCGGCCTGACCGGCATTGTTGATTATATCCTGGCCGCCGCCAGCACCAAACAGATAGGTGTCAGCCCCTACACCGCCAATTAGGGTATCGTTGCCGATCCCACCATCTAGGATGTCGTTGCCGCCAAAGCCAGCCAGCCTTTCACTGAGGGCGCTGCCGGTAATGATGTCGTCGCCGCTGCCGCCATCCCAGGTGTTGACCCCGTACACCTGGGTGTAGACGCCGAGGCCACTGCCATCCTGGTTGGCCGACTGCCAGCTCACCGCAAATCCGCCATTGTTCAGTGCCTGGATCTGGGGTTTGCTCTGGTCTCCGGCGGTGAAGGTGTTGACCAGGAACTCGCCTCCCACCGCTTGGCTGGCGAAGGAGTAGCGCTGGCCATAGACGCCCCAACCGCTACCGTCCTGGAGATTGGACTGCCAGCAGATTACGAAGCCGCCGTCGGACAGGGCAGTGACTGCCTGGGTGGTCTGGTCGTTAGCCGTAGCAGTATTGGCACGGAACTCGCTACCCATCACTTGGCCGGTGGCGGAATAGCGCTGGCCGTACACACCCCAGCTAGAAGAGGTGTCCTGGGTATAGGACTTCCAAGTCACCACGAATCCACCATCGGACAGGCTCGTCACCAATGGGATGCGTTGATCATTGGCTGTGCGAGTATTGACTCGGAACTCGCTTCCCACCGCCTGAGCGTCGGAGGAGTAACGTTGTCCATAGACCCCATAACCACTACCATCTTGGCTGAGCGACGACCACACCACCACGAAACTGCCATCGGTCAGTGCCGTGACTTGATGCTCCCACTGAGAATTGGTGCTATAGGTATTGACTCTGAATTCCCCCCCAAGCGTCTGACCTGAGGCTGAAACGCGTTGGCCGTAAAGCCCATAGGTGGCTCCATCTTGGCCATAGGACGTCCATACCGCTACAAAGCCACCATCGGCCATGGCCACCAACTTCGCATCCTCTTGGAGGCTCGTCGTGTAAGTGTTGAGGCGGAACTCGGCCCCTAAGGCCGTACCATCGGCAGCATAGATTCTGGCATGGACGCCCGTGCTACTCCCGTCTTCGCCGTTGGAAGTACGCGTGATCACGAAGCCACCGCCTACCAGCTTAGTTGCCGAAACCAGAGCCCCGTTTGTCGAGGGGCCGACAACGAACTCGGCGCCCGCCGGCAAACCGTTGGCTAGGTAACGCCGCCCAATGGTCGATGTTCCGACCGAAGAAACCCAAGCCACGATGAAGCCGCCATCGTCCAAGGCGGTTACACCCGGTTGGGAAGAAAGAGATGCCTGATAGGTGGAATTGACGCGGAATTCACCGCCAATTAGCGTGCCGTCAGCACCATAGCGCTGACCGCAGAGGGCGTTGGTACTTCCACCGCCTTGGCCCGTGGAAAGCCACAGTACCACGAAGGTACCGTCTTTCAACATGACCATGGACTGCTTGGTCTGATCCGAGGCTGTATAGGTATTGGCACGTATTTCAGCGCTATCAGCCACCCATCGTGCGTTTACACGCAAAGAAACCGTACCGGTTTCGGTATGGCCGGCGGTATCGGTTGCCCGATAGATGAAGCTGTCGCTGCCGGTGTAGCCCGCCGTGGGCATGTAGGCGTAACTGCCATCGGCACCGAAGGTGACTGTGCCATGAGTGGGAGCATCAAGGGCAACGATACTCAAGGCCCCACCCGTGGTATTAGTGGCAGGCAGCGTGTTTGACAGTAGAGTGTCCCTGCTGGTGGAGCCTTCCGCGTGTTGGACATGCAGCACGTCCAGGTTCACTGTCTTGGTATCGCTACCACCATGGCCGTCGCTTACCGTGTAGGCGAAACTGGCGGGACCATAATAGTTTGCGGACGGAGTGAAGGTTAACGTGCCGTCTGCGTTGAGCACCACCGTGCCGTGGCTGGCCTCACTGACCGAGGCCAAGCTCATGGTATCGCCATCCACGTCGGTGGCTCCGGCCAGCAGGGTGACCATCGAGAACGTCTCACTGCTATTCTCGTTGATGGTGACGCTCTTGTTTAACGCCACCGGGGCGTCGTTGACCGCCACCACGTTCACCGTCACCGTCCTGGTGCTGATGCCGCCCTGGCCGTCATCGACGGTGTAGTCGAAGCTGGCATTGCCGTTGAAGTCTGCATTGGGGGTGAACACCACGTCGCCGTTGACGTCGAGAGCAACCGTGCCGCCCGAAGCGCTGCCCACCGAGGACAGAGTGAGGGCATCGCCGTCCACGTCCGTGGCTCCAACCAGCAGGCTGGACGCCGTGATGGTCAGAGCCGTGTCCTCGTCGGTCGAGACACTCTTGGCCAGGGCCACCGGCGCATCGTTGACCGCCGCCACGTTCATGGTCACCGTCCCGGTGCCGATGCCGCCCTGGCCATCGTCGATGGTGTAGTCGAAGCTGGCGGCTCCGTTGAAATCGGCATCCGGCGTGAACACCACGTCACCGTTGACGTCGATGGAGACGGTGCCGCCCAAAGCGTTGCCGACACCGGACAGGCTCAGGGTATCGCCGTCCACATCGGTGGCTCCC
>NZ_AONQ01000082.1 GCF_000342045.1 Paramagnetospirillum caucaseum
CGAGGGCTGGCGTCAGTCGGACAAACCACCGTGTTTGTCGCGTCCCCGACCTCCATGTCGGGGATACGACAAAGCCCTAAACCCAGCATTTTCGCCATTTTTCGCATTGCAGCACTTGGCATCGCCATTGCAAAGGACCCCGGCATAGACCCCTGACGAGGAGGCCGCCGGTGTCCAGCAACGTCATCTCTCTCTCCAGCATCGCCCGGGGGCGCATGGCCCCCGCCGAAGCTCCGGCCGCGCCCACCGGCGGCTGTTCCTCCACCTCATGTGGGTCCGATAAGGGCCAGGGCGACATGCCCGCCCATATCTGGGACAAGGTCAAGGACCACCCCTGTTACTCCGAGGAAGCCCACCACTACTTCGCCCGCATGCATGTGGCGGTGGCCCCGGCCTGCAACATCCAGTGCAATTACTGCAACCGGAAGTACGACTGCGCCAACGAATCGCGCCCCGGCGTCACCAGCGAGAAGCTCTCGCCCGAACAGGCGGCGCGCAAGGTGGCGGCGGTGGCGGCCAGGGTACCGCAGCTCTCGGTTCTGGGCATCGCCGGCCCCGGCGATTCCATGTTCGACTGGCGCAAGACCGCAGCCACCTTCCGCGAGGTGTCCAAGCTGCTGCCCGACCTCAAATACTGCATCTCGACCAACGGTCTGGCCCTGCCCGACCACCTGGACGAGCTGGCCGAGCACAACATCGACCACGTCACCATCACCATCAACATGGTCGACCCCGAGATCGGCGCGCTGATCTACCCCTGGATCTATTTCAAGGGCAAGCGCTACACCGGAATCGAAGGCGCGCGCATCCTGCACGAGCGCCAGATGGAGGGTCTGGAGGGCCTGACGTCCCGCGGCATCCTCACCAAGATCAACTCGGTGATGATCCCCGGCATCAACGACCAGCACCTGATCGAGGTCAACAGGGAGATCAAGGCGCGCGGCGCCTTCCTGCACAACGTCATGCCGCTGATCTCCGACGCCGCCCACGGCACCGCCTTCGGCCTTTCCGGCCAGCGCGGCCCCAAGCCCGCCGAACTGAAGGACCTTCAAGACAAGCTGGCCGGCGGCGCCAATCTGATGCGCCATTGCCGCCAGTGCCGCGCCGACGCGGTGGGTATGCTGGGCGAGGATCTGTCCCAGGACTTCACCCTGGACAAGCTGCCCGAGGTGGCCGCCGTCTTCGACCCCGAGCCCCGCCGCCTCTACCGCGAAGTGGTCGAGCGCGAGCGCGCCGACCGCGCCAAGGCGGTCGAGGGTGCCGAGGCCGAACTGGCGGACACCGTGGCCGAGGCCCCGGCCAGGCTGGTGGCCGTCTGCACCAAGGGTGGCGGGCGCATCAACCAGCATTTCGGCCACGCCAAGGAATTCCAGATTTTCGAGGTGGATGCCAAGGGCGTGCGCTTCTCGGGCCATCGCAAGGCCGACAATTACTGCGTCGGCGGCTATGGCGACGACGACAAGCTGGACGTGGTCCTGGCCGCGCTGGAAGGCATCGACACGGTGTTCGTGGCCAAGATCGGCCGCTGCCCCAAGGACGATTTGAAGAAAGCCGGCATCGAGGCCATCGACGCCTACCCCTTCGACTACATCGAGACGGCGGTGGCCGGCTGGTACGCCCAGCGCTTCGGCCAGGTTTCCGAAACCGCCGACATTGCCTAGAGCGGCGAGCGCCAAACCTGGCGCACGCCGCGATCAGCCGCCATTGAGGCGGCGGCCAAGCGGCCGGAGGGCCGCGCCCGGCGAGGGGCAAAAAAGCTCAGAGAGAAGGAGAACATCATGGCTCTGAAAATTATCGCGTCCGAATGCACCACCTGCGGCGCCTGCGAATTCGAGTGCCCCAACGCCGCCATTTCCATCAAGAACGACGTCTACACCATCAAGGCGTCGGGCTGCACCGAGTGCGACGGCGACGCGCCGAAGTGCCAGGCGGTCTGCCCGGTCGAGGGCTGCATCGTCCAGGGCTGACCTTTTCGGAAAGGGTGCCGTCATGAGCGAAGATACAAATTTCGAACTGTGGGACAAGGCCCTCTTTGAGCGCGGCGACAAGGTCGCGGCGCTCCGGGACGTCCGCAACGACGGCACCTATCCCGGCTCGCAGATCGGCGAGTTCCTGATCCGCAAGGGCGAGGTGGGCTACGTCACCCAGGTGGGGACCTATCTCAACCGCTTCTATGTCTACGCCGTCGACTTCCTGGAAAGCGAACGCCTGGTCGGCATGCGCGCCCACGAATTGGAACGGGTCGAGGAAGAAGAAAGGAAGGCGTCATGAAGGTCATGCTGCGCAAGGTCGGCGAGAAATACGAGATCTATGTCCCCAAGAAGGACCTGGAGGAGTTGGTCGTCGAGTCCGAGAAGGACACCATCTGGGGCGGCACCATCAAGATCGCCAACGGCTGGACCTTCGCCATGCCCGACATGCCGGCCGACACAAGGCTGCCCATCACCGTCGAAGCCCGCAAACTGTCCGGCGGCGACGACTGAGGAGGACGCGGCCATGCTCGACTCCCCCAGCTCATTGCTTGCCGGCATCGGCGCCGAGATCGCCGCCGGCCATCTCATCCCCTTCCTGGGGCCCGACGTACTGACCCTCGAGGCCGAGCCGCCGGTGCCGGTGGGGGCCCGCGCCCTGGCCACGGCCCTGGCGGCCAAGGTGGGCGTCCCCGGCCGCATCAAGCAGAACCTCTGGCATTCCGCCCAGTACATCGAGACCCACAAACACCGGATGACGCTCGACAAGCTGATGGCCGGGTTCTTCCAGGCGGTGCCGGAGCCCAATTCCCTGCACCGCTGGCTGGCCGGCCTGCCCCGGCTGCCCCTGGTGGTCGACACCTGGTATGACGGCGCCATGAAGGCCGCCTTCGAGGCGGTGGGCCGCGACAACTGGGGCATCGTCCAGGGCTGTTCCAAGGCAAGACGCCTGGACGGCGGGGTGTGGAGCCGCGCCGTCACCCCCGATGGCGCCACCGTCCCCGATGGCGTGGCCGAGGGCTGGCGCACCGTGCTCTACAAACCTCACGGCGCCGCCCAGCCCACCGGCGACGTGCTGGTGTCGGATTCCGATTACGTGGAAGTGCTGACCGACATCGATATAGGGACGCCCATTCCCCAGGTGGTCAAGGACCGGCGGGCGGGACGCGGTTTCGTCTTTCTGGGCTGCCGCTTCTACGACCAGATCCTGCGGACCTTCGCCCGGCAGATCGCCAAGCATTCCGGCGGGCCGCGCTATGCCGTGGTGCCCAAGGACCTGACCCGCAACGAACTGAAGTTCCTGGAGATCGAGGGCATCAGCCCCATCACCATGCCGCTGGCCGAGGCCGTCGCGCTGATGAGCGCCGCCGGGCCGAACCGACCGCCACCACCCCTTGGAGAGGATAACCCATGGCCAACGTAACCTTCAGCGCCCCCACCCTGGAAAAGGACGTCACCGTCTATGCGGTGGCGGGCGACAACAAGACCCTGCTGGGCGTGGCCAAGCAGCACGCCATCGCCATTCCCTGCCAGTGCCAGGACGGCGAGTGCGGCTCGTGCCTGGTCAAGGTCACCATCCTGGACGACAAGAGCCCGTCCGGCATCCATCTGACCGAGAAGGAAAAGCTGACGCTGTCGGTCAACGGCAAGCTGACCAGGGACCAGTTGGCCAATGCCGAAACCAACGACATGCCCCCGCCCTACCGCCTGGCCTGTCAGTACATCGTCCGCAACGAGGACATCCTGGTGGAATTCTCCGGCGAACCGGGCGTCGAGATCGATCTGCGGCGATAGGTGGCGGAAGCTCGCAGATCGAGAAGGGGCGTCCCCGGCGGGACGCCCCTTCATTCTTATATCAGGCTGCGATGATCGGAACCGATCACCGCAGCGCCCTCATGCGGCGGGCGGGCGCCTTTGCGCCCTTGCCTCCCGCGCCATAAGGCGCGCGGCCCCTTGGGCCTATCCAACCCGCGATGAGTTTCACTCAACGCAGGTTGATATTACCGCCCCGGCAGCGAACAGATGCCGTCGCTGCGCGGGCAGGTTTCCGGGACCGGCTCGTGCGCCGGAACCAGTCCCACCCAGGCGTCCACCGCCGCGTCGTCGAAGCCGGCCATGCGGCGTCCGCCGCTTTCCATCAGCGGGCGGCGGATCAGCAGGGGGTCCAGGCACATCTCGGCCAGGGCTTCCCCCGCCTCCATGGCTTCGGGCACCACCGCCCCCGACTTGACCCGGGGGGCGGCGCGGTTGAACCACTCGGCCACCGGCAAGCCCTCGAAGAACGGGCCGAGCGCCGCCGGGCTCCAGCCCTGGGCGCGGATGTCCAGCGCCACCACGTCGTGGCCGGACCGGGCCAGCAATTGCTTCTGCCGGGTGTTGTTCGAGCAGCCCGGCTTTTCGTAGAAGACGATCAGCGCCATGTGGTGGCCCTCCTTCATTTCAGCGTGTCGGCCAGGGCCAGCAGGGCCGGTACCTGGGTACGGATTTCCTCGGCGACGGCCTTGTCCAGCTTGCCCGCCCAGGCGGCGGGAATCTCGCGCACGCCGTAGGTGGCCCCGGCCAGCATGCCGGCGATGGCCCCGGTGGTGTCGGCGTCGCCGCCCTGGTTGACCACCTCGATCAGGCAGTTACGGAAGGAATCGGTCAGGAAATAGAAGTGCAGCACCGTCTGCATGGTATCGACGATGTAGGCGGTGGACTGGCCTCGGAAGGTCTCGAACTTGAAGCATTTATGCTTGTCCACCAGGGCGTTGGCCTCGTCGCGCGCCGCCTTCATGCCCTGGCCCGACAGCAGCGCCTGGGTCATGCGCCCCAGCGCCAGGGTGGCGTCGTCGGACAGGGGATGGTGGTGGGTGATGTGGCTCTGCGCCACCGTCCACTCGGCCAGCAGGTCGGGCCGGTGCAGGGTGGCGATGGCGGTGGGCAGGTTGCGCATGGCGGCGCCGTTGCCGGCGTCGCCCTCGCAATAGCCGCCCTCCAGGGTGCCATTGGTGATGAAGCGGCGGATGCCGCGCCGGCAGGTGTTGCCCACGTCCACCGGGCCGGTCTTCAGCCAGGCGGCGAATTCCCCGCAAACGTCCCTGAGGTCCAGCCCGCCTTTGGCGATCAGCGAGCGGCCCAGGCAGAGCGACATCTCGGTGTCGTCGGTCACCTGGCCCGGCGCCAGATGCAGCCAGCCGCCGCCGATCATCTTGCGGTGCAGGCCGTGCTTCTCGCGGATTTCGCCCTTGGTCAGGAACTCCACCGTCGCCCCCAGGGCGTCGCCCACCGCGAAGCCGAGATAGGCGCCCAGCACCCGTTCCTCCAGGCTGGGGCCCGCTGCCGGGGTTCGGTCGAGAAACGGAAGTCGCATGGAAAATCCAATCAGAAATAGGCCGCGGCGACCCGGTAATCGCCGCCGATCACCAGGTACTCGCCCTCTCCCTTCAGGGGGTGGACGGGCAGCAACGTGTTGAAGAACAGAACCTTCACCACCGGCACGCGGGCGGTCAGGATGGTGTCGCCGAAGCAATCGGCCACCGTGCGGTCCGACGAGAACGACGCCAGATTGTTGAGGCGCATCACCACATTCTTGCGGTCGAGGCGTTCGACCACCTGATGCTCGTCGAAGGAATTGATGCCCCGGTAAAGCGTCAGATGAGTCTGGCCGGGGGCGGCGTGACGGGCCAGCCCCCACTGGCAGAACTCGTAGAGCATGTCGAGCTGGCAGTAGATGGAGTTGTTGTGGAAGCGGCTCGACATCTTCTCGTCCACATAGGTCGCCCAGCCCTGGGTGGAAAAGCGGGTGATCATCTCCTTGTGAAAGGTGGGAAACAGCCCGAAGCGGCTTTCCACCCAGCCCTTCAGCACGGCGCCTTCCGGCCCGTTGGAATCGTAGCCCCAGCCTTTCAGCAGGCGCAGGAAGCTGGAACGGTAGCGCCGCCGCGAGCCCTGCAGCGGCTCCTGCTGCTCGGGATCGATGCCGAACATGGCCATCATGTACTTATAGAAGGCGTCGCCGGCATCCATCAGCCCGTCCGACTGCCCCAGCATCTCGAACAGCTGGCGGTTCATCTCGCGCACTCCCGAGATGTGCAGTTCGCGCGGCTCGTCGTTGAAGGCGGCCGAGCCCAGCAGGTTGGTGGACAACCCCATCAGGTTGGTGCTGTGGCCGATGCTGTGGTCGTTCATCCGAATCCCCGTCGTTCAGCCCACCACTCATGCAAGACCCGTACCTTTCGGCATAGGGGCGCATAAAGGGGCGGAAACCCTGGTCCTGTTGGGGTTGCAACACAGATGGGCGGCTTTGTCGGATTCCGCACAGACGCCCAAAAAGCGGGCACGAGCCCGACGCACCCGTGCAATGCGTTGTTTTTATTTGATTATTTTTTGTCGCTGCGGCGCACACCAAACTGGCACGCCCATTGCGATGAGGAGGCCGTGGCGGTGGCCCAGTCCTCGCCGAGCAAATTTTAGGCTAACCAGCGAAAGGAAATTCCCATGGTTCGTCAGATCGCTTTCTACGGCAAGGGCGGTATCGGCAAGTCCACCACCTCGCAGAACACCCTGGCCGCTCTCGTCGAGATGGGTCAGAAGATCCTCATCGTCGGCTGCGACCCCAAGGCCGACTCCACCCGCCTGATCCTGGGCTGCAAGCTGCAGGACACCGTGCTGCACCTGGCCGCCAAGGCCGGCTCGGTGGAAGACCTCGAGCTCGAGGACGTGATGAAGATCGGCTACAAGGGCATCAAGTGCGCCGAATCGGGCGGGCCCGAGCCGGGCGTCGGCTGCGCCGGCCGCGGCGTGATCACCGCCATCAACTTCCTGGAAGAGAACGGCGCCTATGACGACGTGGACTACGTGTCCTACGACGTGCTGGGCGACGTGGTGTGCGGCGGTTTCGCCATGCCCATCCGCGAGAACAAGGCCCAGGAAATCTACATCGTCATGTCGGGCGAGATGATGGCCCTGTTCGCCGCCAACAACATCGCCAAGGGCATCCTGAAATATGCCGGTTCGGGCGGCGTCCGCCTGGGCGGCCTGATCTGCAACGAGCGTCAGACCGACCGCGAGCTCGACCTGTCCGAGAGCCTGGCCGCCAAGCTGAACACCCAGCTGATCCACTTCGTGCCGCGCGACAACGGCGTGCAGCACGCCGAACTGCGCCGCCAGACGGTCATCCAGTACGCCCCCGATTCCAAGCAGGCTGAAGAGTACCGGCAGTTGGCCCAGAAGATCCATGCCAATGGCGGCAAGGGCACCATCCCGACCCCCATCACCATGGAAGAGCTGGAAGACATGCTGCTCGAATTCGGCATCATGAAGTCCGACGAGCAGGCCCTGGCCGAGCTCGAGGCCAAGGAAAAGTCGCTCTGCAGCGCCTAAGACTTCGACGGTAACCGGAGGGCCCTCCTAAAGGGTGGAGGGCCCCCAACGAAAGCTGAAGGAGAGGGCCATGAGCCTCGATTACACCAACGATACCGCCGCCGCCGAGGCGCTGATCAAGGATGTCCTTGACGCCTATCCGGAGAAGGCCGCCAAGCGCCGCGCCAAGCACCTCGCCGTCGCCAAGCCGGCCGAGGAGGAGGGCGCCACCTCCTGCGGCGTCAAGTCGAACATCAAGTCCATCCCCGGCGTCATGACCATCCGTGGCTGCGCCTATGCCGGTTCCAAGGGCGTGGTGTGGGGCCCCATCAAGGACATGGTCCACATCTCCCACGGCCCGGTCGGCTGCGGCCAGTATTCCTGGTCCCAGCGCCGCAACTACTTCAACGGCACCGTCGGTATCGACAGCTTCGTCACCATGCAGGTGACCTCGGACTTCCAGGAACGCGACATCGTGTTCGGCGGCGACAAGAACCTGGACGCCATGATCGACGAGCTGGACACCATGTTCCCGCTCAACAAGGGCATCTCCATCCAGTCCGAATGTCCCATCGGCCTGATCGGCGACGACATCGAGGCGGTGGCCAAGAAGAAGCACAAGGAAACCGGCAAGACCATCGTTCCGGTCCGCTGCGAGGGCTTCCGCGGCGTGTCCCAGTCGCTGGGCCACCACATCGCCAACGACGCCATCCGCGACTGGGTCTTCGACAAGCCCAACACCGAGGAATTCGTCGCCGGCCCCTACGACGTCAACCTGATCGCCGACTACAACATCGGCGGCGACGCCTGGCCGTCGCGCAAATTGCTCGAGGAGATGGGGCTGCGCGTCATCGGCATGTGGTCGGGCGACGCCACCCTGTCCGAGATGGCCCGCGCGCCGAAGGCCAAGCTGAACCTCATCCACTGCTACCGCTCGATGAACTACATCTGCCGCCACATGGAAGAGAAGTACGGCATCAAGTGGGTGGAGTACAACTTCTTCGGGCCGAGCCAGATCGCGACCTCGCTTCGCAAGATCGCCGCCCAGTTCGACGAGACCATCCAGAAGAAGGCCGAAGAGGTCATCGCCAAGTACCAGCCGCTGGTCGACAGCGTGCTGGCCAAGTACAAGGCCCGCCTGGAAGGCAAGACCGTGATGCTGTACGTGGGCGGCCTGCGCCCCCGTCACGTCGCCAACGCCTACGAAGACCTGGGCATGAAGATCGTCGGCACCGGCTATGAATTCGGCCACAACGACGACTATCAGCGCACCGGCCATTACGTGAAGGAAGGCACGCTGATCTACGACGACGTCACCGGCTACGAGCTGGAGAAGTTCATCGAGCAGATCCGTCCCGACCTGGTCGGTTCGGGCATCAAGGAGAAGTACGCCACCCAGAAGATGGGCGTGCCCTTCCGCCAGATGCACTCGTGGGACTACTCGGGCCCCTATCATGGCTATGACGGCTTCGCCATCTTCGCCCGCGATATGGACATGGCCATCAACAGCCCGGTCTGGGACAAGTTCAAGGCTCCCTGGAAGGCCGCCTGAACCTCCACTCCCGACCTATAACGCGTTGTTTTGCTTTAACTCCTCCCCGCGCATCGCCCAACAGCCGGGGGCGCGGGGAGTTGAGAAGGAGAGAAGTCATGCCTCAGAGCGCCGAAAAGACCAAGGACCACGTCACGCTGTTCAGCGAGCCCGAATACACGGAGATGTTCGCGGCGAAGAAGGCCCAGTTCGAGTGCCGCCCGACGGACGACGCGGTCGCCGCCCAGGCCGAGTACACCAAGACCTGGGAATACCGCGAAAAGAACTTCGCCCGTGAAAAGGCGGTCATCAACCCGGCCAAGGCCTGCCAGCCTCTGGGCGCAGTGTTCGCCGCCCAGGGCTTCGAGGAGACCATGCCCTACGTGCACGGCTCCCAGGGCTGCGTCGCCTATTTCCGCTCCCACCTCGCCCGTCACTTCAAGGAGGCGGTGCCCTGCGTCTCCGACTCCATGACCGAGGACGCGGCGGTGTTCGGCGGCCTGACCAACATCGTCGACGGCCTGCAGAACTCCTACACGCTCTACAAGCCCAAGATGATCGCCGTCTCCACCACCTGCATGGCGGAAGTCATCGGCGACGATCTCTCGGCCTTCATCGCCACCGCCAAGGAAAAGGAATCGGTTCCGGCCGACTTCGCGGTGCCCTTCGCCCACACCCCCTCGTTCGTCGGCAGCCACACCACGGGCTACGACAACATGATCAAGGGCGTGCTGAACTACTTCTGGGACCGCGAGAAGGGCGAACTCAAGCGCGGCGCGGTCTCGGAGAAGATCAACATCATCCCGGGCTTCGACGGCTACGCGGTGGCCAACAACCGCGAGCTGAAGCGCTACATGGACACCATGGGCGTCGAGTACACCTTCATCTCCGACGTGTCGGACATCTACGACACGCCTTCGGACGGCACCTACCGCATGTATGACGGCGGCACCAAGCTGGAGGACGTGCGCACCGCCATCGACGCCAAGGCGACCATCGCGTTGCAGAAGTACTGCTCGGACAAGTCGCTGGAATACATCGAGACCAAGGGCCAGCCCACCGCGTCCTTCCACTACCCCATGGGCGTGGGCGGCACCGACGCCCTGCTGATGAAGATCTCGGAACTGTCGGGCAAGCCGATCCCCGAGAGCATCGAGAAGGAGCGCGGCCGTCTGGTCGACGCCATCGCCGACAGCCAGGCCTACCTGCACGGCAAGAAGGTGGCGCTGTTCGGTGACCCCGACTTCGTCTACGGCATGGCCTCGTTCCTGCTGGAAATGGGCTGCGAGCCGCTCCACTGCCTCTCGACCAACGCGGGCAAGGACTGGGTCGCCGCCATGGAAGCCCTGCTGGCCTCGTCGCCTTTCGGCGCCGGCTGCAAGGTCTACGCCGGCAAGGACCTCTGGCACATGCGCTCCCTGCTGTTCACCGAGCCCACCGATCTCTTGATCGGCAGTTCCTACGGCAAGTACCTCGAGAAGGATACCGGCATCCCGCTGATCCGCCTGACCTTCCCCATCTTCGACCGTCACCACCACCACCGTTTCCCCACCCTGGGCTACCAGGGCGCGCTCAGGGTGCTGGTGGAAATCCTCGACCGCATCTTCGAGGCGACCGATGCGTCGAGCGACATCTCCTTCGACCTCACGCGCTGATCTCCCAACCCTTCCAGTAGCGTGTGAGGCCGCCCCGGGGAGGAACCCGCCCTCCCCGGGGCTCTTCTTTTGTCGGAAGCCCGTGGCCCGGGGAGGAACCCGCCCTCCCCGGGGCTCTTCTTTTGTCGGAAGCCCGTGGCCCGGGGAGGAACCCGCCCTCCCCGGGGCTCTTCTTTTGTCGGACAGCCTTCCTGTCGCGAATCCGACAATCCTCCCTCCCCTGAAAGCAAGACCCTGGATTTTCGCCATTTTTTCCAATGGCACGAGCCTTGCGAGGCGAGACCCGAACAGCTTTACGCGAGGCCCAAGATGCTGAAGGCCAAGATCGCCGAACTGATGCACGAACCCGGTTGCGCCACCAACCAGGCCAAGTCCGAGGGTGAGCGCAAGAAGGGCTGCGGCAAGTCGCTGGTCCCCGGCGCGGCGGCCGGCGGCTGCGCCTTCGACGGCGCCAAGATCGCGCTGCAGCCCATCACCGACGTGGTCCACCTCGTCCACGGCCCCATCGCCTGCGAGGGCAATTCCTGGGACGGGCGCAATTCGTGGAGCAGCGGCGGGGACCTCTACCGCAAGGGCTTCACCACCGACCTCACCAACCTGGACATCATCGCCGGCGGCGAGAAGAAGCTCTACAAGGCCATCAAGCAGGCCATCGCCAGGCACAACCCGCCCGCCGTATTCGTCTACCAGACCTGTGTCGGCTCGCTGATCGGCGACGACGTGGACGCCGTCTGTCGCGCCGCCACCGAGCGCCTGGGCATTCCTGTCATCCCGGTCAACTCGCCCGGCTTCGTCGGCTCCAAGAACCTCGGCAACCGCTTAGGCGGCGAGGCACTGTTCGAGCACGTCATCGGCACGGTGGAGCCCGACGATGCCGGCCCCTGCGACATCAACATCCTGGGTGAATACAACGTGGCGGGTGAACTGGACCAGTTCCGCCCCCTGCTGGCCCGGCTCGGTATCCGGCTGCGCGCCTCCATCACCGGCGACGCCCGCTATCGCGAGGTGGCGGCCTGCCACACGGCGCGCGCCAACATGGTGCTGTGCTCCCAGGCCCTGGTCACCCTGGCCCGCAAGATGAAGGAGAAGTGGGGCATTCCCTATTTCGAGGGCTCGTTCTACGGCATCTCCGACACCTCGGACGCACTCCGCAATATCGCCCGCATGCTGGTGGAGCATGGCGCCGATCCCACGCTCACCGACCGCACCGAAGCCCTGATCGCCGAGGAGGAGGCCAAGGCCTGGACACGGCTGGAGCCGTACAAGGCCCGGCTGGCGGGGCGCAAGGTGCTGCTCTACACCGGCGGCGTGAAAAGCTGGTCGGTGATCCAGGCCCTGCAGGAAGTGGGCATGGAGGTGGTCGGCTCCTCGGTGCGCAAGGCCACCGGCGACGACAAGAAGAAGGCGCTGGAACGCCTGGGCGGCGACGAGGACAAGCTGGCCGACGCCATCACGCCCCGGGACATGTACGCCATGTTCAAGGACGGCAAGGCCGACATGATGCTGTCGGGCGGCCGCTCGCAATTCGTGGCGCTGAAGGCCCGCACGCCGTGGATCGACATCAATCAGGAGCGCCACCACGGCTATGCCGCCTATGACGGCATGGTGGCCCTGGTGCGCGAGATCGATCTGTCCATCAACAGCCCCATCTGGGCGCAGGTCCGCGCCCCCGCCCCTTGGGAGAATCAGTGATGGCCCTCATCGTCGACCACAACAAGGCGCTGTCCACCTCGCCGCTCAAGGTCAGCGCGCCGCTGGGCGCGGCGCTCGCCTTCATGGGCATGAAGGGCTGCCTGCCCATGTTCCACGGCTCCCAGGGCTGCACCGCCTTCGCCCTGGTGATGATGGTCCGTCACTTCCGCGAGGCCATTCCGCTCCAGACCACCGCCATGAACGAGATCAGCACCATCCTGGGCGGCATGGATCAGGTGGAGGAAGGCCTGCTCAACATCGCCAAGCGCGCCAAGCCCGAGATCATCGGCCTGATCTCCACCGCGCTGACCGAGACCAGGGGCGAGGACATGGCCGGCGACGTCAAGGTCATCCGGGCACGCAATAAGGAACTGGCCGACATCGCCGTCATCGACGTCTCGGCGCCTGACTTCTCCGGCTCGCTGGAGACCGGCTGGGGCAAGGCGGTGACCGCCATCATCAAGGCCCTGGCGCGCCCCTCGGGCAATCAGGCGAGGCTGGACCGCGTCAACCTGCTGCCCGGCGCCCACCTCGACCCCCGGCGACGTCGAGGCCCTGAAGGACATCATCGCCGATTTCGGCCTGGAAACCATGGTGCTGCCCGACCTCTCGGACTCGCTCGACGGCCATGTGCCCGATTCCTACACGCCGACCACGCTGGGCGGAACCTCCGTGGCCAGCGTGCGCGAGATGGGCCGGGCGCGGCTGACCATCGCCATCGGCGAGCACATGCGCATCGCCGCCAAGACCGCCGAATCCATCACCGGGGTTCCCTCGGTGGTGCTGGACCGCGTCACCGGCCTGGACGCCGTGGACCGCCTGATGGTCTGCCTGTCCACCGTCGCCGGCGTTCCCGTTCCCGCCCGCCAGCGCCGCGCCCGCTCGCAACTGGTCGACGCCATGCTGGACGGCCACTTCTATTTCGGCGGCCGCTCGGTCGCCATCGCCGCCGAGCCCGCTTTACTGTGGAGCATGGGCCGGCTTGCCACCGACATGGGCGCCACCATCGCGGCGGCCGTCACCACCCGGCCGGTCCCCATGCTGGCCGAGTTGAAAGCCGAGCGGGTGATCGTCGGCGATTTCGAGGATCTGGAGGACCAGATCCTGGAGGCCGGCGGCGCCGACCTGATCATCGCCAATTCCAACGGCCGTCAGGTGGCGGCGCATCACGGCATTCCGCTGTTCCGCGCCGGCTTCCCGGTGTTCGACCGCCTGGGCGCCGCCCACCTGACCAGCGCGGGCTACCGGGGCACCCGTGATCTGATTACCCAGTTGGGCAACATCCTGATGGAGCGCCCCGGACACGCCCACCAGTCCTCGGAGCATGCCCATGGCCACCAGAGTGCTGCGGCTGGTTGATCCCGCCGCGCCCCACCAGGGGGCAAGACCGAAGATCAAAGGAGGTCACATGAGAATCGCCGTCGCCACCCAGGACCGCCAGCGCGTGGACGCCCACTTCGCCAGCGCCAGGACCTTCCTGTTCTACGACATCGGCCCCGAGGGCCACACCTTCCTGGAAGCCGTACAGTTCGACACCGTCTCGGCCGAGGACGGCAACCACAAGGAAGACGGCGAGGACCGCCTTTCCGCCAAGATCAACGCCCTGGAAGGCGCCTCGCTGCTGTTCTGCCGCGCCATCGGCGGCCCGGCGGCGGCCCGCGTGGTCCGCGCCCGCGTCCACCCCATCAAGCTGCCCGCCGACGAGGCCATCTCCGACGTCATCGACCGGGTGCGTTCCATGCTGAAGGGCAACCCGCCGCCGTGGCTGCGCAAGGCCATGCGCGACGGCGACGCCGGCGACGAACGCTTCATCGACGACGACGAATAATCATCAGGAGTCATTCCATGACCGCCATCGCCACCACCCAGGACCCGTTCATCAAGAGCCTGCTGATGTTCATCCGCGCCCACGACCAGTCCGGCGCCTGGGAATCCATGCCCGACGAGGAGGTTCTGGCCCCCTATATCCTCTCCAAGGAACAGCGCCGCGAGATCCCGCTGTTTGGCGATCCCGACCCGGACATCCTGTGGCGGGTGGAGCAGTACTTCAACGCCATCGCCATGGCCATCGAGACCCAATCGGGCCATGCCGTCTCTCCCATCATGAAGATCCATCACGAGGGCTGGGGCCGGGTGATCCTCACCGCCGGCAAGCTGGTGGCGGTCAACACCTATATGCGCGAGCTGCACCGCTTCGGCTTCGACTCCGCCGAGGAGATGAGCGCCAAGGCCGGCAAGATCATCGCGGAAGGCGTCGCCACCATCGCCAGATTCCCCGAGGTCGCCGCTGCCTGATTCCGAACCGCAAGGAGTAAACGTGTCATGTCGTTTCGCCAGTTCATCACCCGCGACGGGTCGCCCTGGACCCCTAAGTACCTCACCGCCATCTCGGACGAGCTGTGCATCGGCTGCGGCCGCTGCTTCAAGGTCTGCACCCAGGCGGTGATGAAGCTGATGGGCATCAACGAGGACGACGAGATGTGCGACCCCTTCGACGACAGCGAAGAGATCGTGCGCAAGGTCATGACGCTGGACAAGGGCGGCAGTTGCATCGGCTGCGGTTCGTGTCAGGCGGTGTGCGGCACCAACGCCCAGACCCACGAGGCCGTGCCGGCCTGACCCGCCTTCAAGGTCGTCATGGCCGGGCTTGACCCGGCCATCCATAGCCCCCCGGGTCAAGCCCGGGGGTGACGAAATCAGGAAGGGCGGCGACGAAGCAAGGAGGACAGCATCATGGCCCAGGACCTCTATTCCCGTCTGATGACCGGCCCCGGCGGCGGCGATCCCTTCGATCGCCACCTGTTCGCCTGCGCCGTCGCCATGGCGCTGTCCACCCCCGGCGAGAGCCTGACCATGGGGCTGGGGCTTTCCGAGGAATGCCTGGCCGCCCTGGTCGGGCGCTACTTCCCGCAGGCGCCGGGATTGCTGTCCGGACTGTCGCTCGCCGGCCATGGTGACGCGCCGCTGACCATCGAGGAGCCGGACCTGCGCGCCCTGCTGCTGGAGCACCGGACCCGCCGCCTGATCGAGGAGGAATGGCTGGCCCATATCGTGGCGCGCCGCTGCCTGGGCGCCAACCATCTGTGGCAGGACCTGGGGCTGACCGGGCGGGCCGATCTGTCGGGGCTGATGCGCCGCCACTTCGTCGGCCTGGCCGAATTGAACAGCCGCGACATGAAATGGAAGAAGTTCTTCTACCGCGAGCTTTGCCAGCGCGAGGGCGTGCCGGTCTGCAAGTCGCCCAATTGCGAGGTCTGCACCGACGTCGCCACCTGCTTCGGCGCCGAGGACGGCGTTTCCCTGCTTGTCGCAAAACCGACATTGTCGGATTTCGCCCCGGCAGCACCCCTTTGATTTCAATGAACTAACACTTGGCACCCTTCTTGCTGATCCAAAGCCAGGACATTCCATCCGGCAAGGAGGACAAAGTCATGATGAACCTGACCGACAAGGCCATCGACGTCATCCGCGAGGTCTGCAACGGCGAGTACCTGGGTCTGCGGATCATGGTCAACAAGGGCTGCTCGGGCTTTTCCTACAACATGGGCCTGGAGGAGCATGCCGGCGAGGACGACCAGGTGCTGGAATTCTCCGACGTCAAGGTGTTCATCGATCCCGGCTCGGCCCTGTGGCTGACCGGGGCCACCATGGATTACGTGGATAATTCCTCCATGGGCTCGGGCTTCGTGTTCGACAATCCCAACCAGCCGCCCGCCCCCTCCGCCACCGCCGGCGGCGGTTGTTCCTGCGCCGTGAAAAGCTGCGGCTAGGAGAGATCCCATGACGAAGGCCGCCACCATCGTCATGAACGACACCACGTTGCGGGACGGGGAACAGACCGCCGGGGTGGCGTTCACCCTGGCCGAGAAGCTGGACATCGCCCGGGCGCTGGACATCGCCGGGGTGCCGGAGATCGAGGTGGGCATTCCCGCCATGGGGCCCGAGGAACAGGCCGCCATCGCCAGGGTGGCCTCCCTCGGCCTCAAGGCCCGCCTGATCGCCTGGTGCCGCATGCGCGATGACGACCTTGAGGCAGCGGCGCGCTGCGGCGTCGCCACCGTCAACCTGTCCATCCCGGTCTCCGACCTGCAACTGGCCGCCAAGCTGGGACGCGATCGCGCCTGGGCGCTGGACCACATCCGCATCATGGTCGGCAAGGCCCGCGCCATGGGTTTCGAGGCGCTGGTGGGCGGCGAGGACAGCTCGCGCGCCGATCCCGCCTTCCTGGCCGACGTGGTCAGGGCCTGCGAGGCGGCGGGTGCCCGGCGCTTCCGCTTCGCCGACACCCTGGGTATCATGGACCCGTTCGCGGTGCATGACGCCTTCCAGGCCTTGCGCGCCGCCTGTTCCGTCGAGCTGGAAATCCACGCCCACGATGATCTGGGGCTGGCCACCGCCAATTCCCTGGCTGCCGTCAGGGGGGGGGCCACCCATGTCAGCACCACCGTCAACGGCCTGGGCGAGCGCGCCGGCAACGCGCCGCTGGAGGAAGTGGTGGTGGCGCTGGGCCACCTCTACGGAAGGGAAACCGGCATCGACAAGCGCCAACTGGGCCGGGTGTCCCGGCTGGTGGCCGACGCCTCGGGCCGCCCGGTGCCCGTCGACAAGAGCATCGTCGGCGCCAACATCTTCACCCACGAATCCGGCATCCATGTCAGCGGCCTGCTGCGCGACCCCCGCACCTACCAGGCGCTGGACCCCGCCGAGCTGGGCCGCGGCCACCGCCTGGTGCTGGGCAAACATTCCGGCCTGACCTCGGTGCTGCACGCCTGCCGCGAGATCGGCCTGGAGGTGGATTCCGCGCAGGCCCGCGCCATGCTGGCCCAGGTGCGCCGCCACGCCTCGACCACCAAGACCATTCCCACCGCCGACGATTTGCGCCGCTTCGCCGGAACCGCCACCGCCCTTACCGGAGCCCCGTCATGATCCTCGACACCCTCGCCACCCTGTCGTCCGCCGAACAGTTCTTCGAGACCCTGCGGGTTCCCTTCGAGCAACCGGTGGTCAATGTCAGCCGCCTGCACATCCTCAAGCGCTTCCGGGAAGTGCTGCGCAGCACCAATCTGGACGGTCTGGCCGAATACGAGGTGGAAGCGGTGTGCCGCGCCGCCCTGATCGAAGCCTACGAGGATTTCGCCGAAGGCCGCGGCGCCAAGACCTTCAAGGTATTCAAGGACGCCCATCCCGGCTTTGTCTCCTTGAACGAGATCAGGCCGCTGGCGGCGCGGTAGGCCCAGCCCCCAAAAGGTGATCGGGCCGCCGCTTGCGCGACGACCCGACCAAACCGATACT
>NZ_AONQ01000083.1 GCF_000342045.1 Paramagnetospirillum caucaseum
CCCAGATGCAGCACCGCCACGGCGGCCGAGGCCGCCATCAACGCCACCGCCAGGTCGAGGGCGTCGCGGGTCGGGGCCGCCGGGCCGGCGGGGCGCCGCCAGGCCGCCAGCGCCGCCGCCATGGCCAGAAGAGCCGCCAGGCCGGCCAGCAGCGGCGCCGAGGTGTCGCCCACATAGCGGTGCGAGGAGGCCAGTATGGGCAGGCGGACCACCGCCATGGCGGCCAGGGCCAGGATGGCGGTGGCCAGCCCCAGCAGGGGATAGAGGACGGCGAAGCGCCGCCCACCGCTGCGGACATGGGCCTCGTGGGTGTGAAGCTGGGCGGTCAGCGCCATCCACACCGCGAAGATGGCGGTCTGGGCGGGGTCCCAGTGCCAGAACTGTCCGAAGGTGAAATCCTGGTAGGCCCACCACATGCCGGCGGCGAGGCCGGCGCCCAGGACGATCCAGGCCGCCCGCATCGCGCCGCCGGCCGGTTGGCGCCACTGGGCGGTTCCGGGGCGGGCCAGGGCCTGGCAGGCGGCGCCGGCCGGGGCGATGATCAGGGCCAGGGCGGCCAGCAGCAGCGGCGGATGGATGACCATCCACGGGGTGGCGAGGTGGGAGTTGTGGCGGGGTGGCGGCCCGCCCAGCGCCTCGGCGGGGGTGGACTCGAAGGGGCTCCAGATCACCGCGCCCACGGTGAAGGCGAGGGCCAGGAGCAGGGCGCCCGGCCCGCCCCAGCCGTCGTCCCGGCTCCACCGCGCTCCCATCCCGGCCAGCATCAGGGCCATCAGCAGCAGGGTTCCCTGGTCGCTGGCCCACAGTCCGGCCAGCCGCAGCGGCCAGGGCTGGCCGCCGCCGGCATGGCGGAACACCAGGGCGTTGCCGGTGTCGTCGGTCAGGAACCGGAGTCCCAGCAGCAGGACCGCCCCGGCCAGCAGCGCCACGGCGCACCACGCCGCCGGCCGGGAGCGGCGGCCCGCCGCCAGGGCCAGCGCCGCGGCGGCCAGCAGGGGCAGGGCAGCCTCAGCCGGCATGGAGGTGCTCCCGCTGGGGGCCGAGATGGGCGGCTTCCGCCTCCAGCCGGGCCAGCAATTGCCGGTTGGCGGCGTCGGGGAAACGGTGCAGCAGGCGGGCCAGCCGGGCGGTGACGCGGGCGGCGGCCACGCTGGCCCCGGCTACGGCGCTTTGCCGCCACGGCGATGCCGGCCGGCCGGTCAGGTGGGGACTGGCCCCGAAATGCACCCGGCCGTCGTCGATCAGCGAGACGTGGCCGGCATGGCAGCGTCCGTCGCCGGTCACCCGCACGGTTCCGGGATAGGCGGCGGGAAAGACCATGGCGCCCATGGCGGGCACCGCCGTCACCAGCAGCAGCCCGGCCTGGACGGCGGAGCGGCAGGCCTCGGCCAGGACGCGGCGGTCCTCGGCCAGTCCGAAGCTCATGTTGACGATGCGGACGCCGTTGTCGATCAGCCAGCGCAGGCCGGCGGCGATGGCGGCGGGCGACGACGTTCCGTCGGCACCGAACACCTGGGCGTTGACCATGGGGATTGACGGCGCGTCGGCGTGGATCAGTTCGGCCAGGGCGGTGCCGTGCCCCATCAGGTCGGGCCGGGCGGGGCCATGGGCGATGTCGCCGCCCTCGTCCAGCCAGAAGCGGCGGGACAGCCGGGTACCGCCGGCCAGATGCCCGGACAGGCCGGTGTCGAGCAGGCCGATCATGCCACCGCCTCGGCGTCCTGGGGGATCAGTCCGTGGGGGGTGAGTTCGATAATCCGTCCGGCTCCGGCCAGCGCGTCGGGATGGTGCGAGATGACGATCCTGGTGCGGTGGCGGAACAGGCTGTCGATGGTGCGGGCGATGCGGCGGCCCGCGTCGAGGTCCACCGCCGAGACCGCCTCGTCGAGCACCAGGACCAGCGGGTCGAGGAGCAGGGCGCGGGCGATGGCCAGACGCTGGCGCTCGCCGCCCGACAGGGTGGCGCCGCGTTCCCCCACCACGGTGTCGAGGCCGAGATGGCCGATCTCGGCCAGCCCGGCCACCCGCTCCACCGCCTGATCGTCGGCGTCGGGGGCGGCGAGGCGGATGTTGTCGGCGATGGTTCCCGCCACCACCGGGCTGTCTTGCGCCACCACCGCGACGCGGCGGCGCAATTCGGCCAGATCCAGGTGGCGCAGGTCCACGCCGTCCAGCAGGATGTGGCCGTGATCGGGATCGTAATGGCGGTGCAGCAGATCGATCAGGGTGCTCTTGCCGATGCCCGACGCGCCGACCAGCCCGATCTTGATTCCGGCGGGAATGTCCGCGTCCAGCCCGCTGAACACCGGCCCGCCGCCGTCATAGGCGAAGGCGACGGCCTCGAAGCGGATGGCGCCTGCCGCAGCGGCGGGCAGGGGGAGCGGGACGGGCGGATTTTCCACCGCCACCGGCGCGTCGAGAATCTCCATTACCCGGTCGAGGCTGACGCGGGCACGGCGCTGGGCCAGGATCAGCCCCAGCAGGGTATTGACCGGCCCGACGGCGCGCCCGAGATACAGGGTGAAGGCCACCAGGGCGCCGACCGTCATGGCATCGGCCATCACCAGGACGCCGCCGGCCAGGAACACCGCCGCGGCGGCCAGCCCGTTGAGCAGGCCGGGAATGCCGCCGGCCACCGCCGAGAACAGTTCGGCGCGGCGCAAATCGTCGAGATAGTGGCGGTTGAGGGCCTGGAAGCGGGCGGCGTCGCGGGCCTCGCCGCCCATGGCCTGGATCAGCTTCATGGATTGCAGGCTGTGGACCAGGAAGCCGGACATCTCGCCGTTGCGCTCGCGCAGGCGGCGGACCAGCCGCTCCATGCGGGGGCGCAGGCGCCGCGCCACCAGGACCTGCAACGGCAGCAGCACGAAGGCCGGGGCCAGCAGCTGGGGGGCCAGCGCCGCCATCACCGCCAGGGTCCCGGCCAGCACCAGCACGGCATTGACCGCCGCCAGCACCGTGTCGACCACGAAGCGCTGGACCTCGGCCACGTCGCCGTCGATGCGCGACAGGATGTCGCCGGTGGCCCGCCGGGCGAAGTAGGTGGGCGGCAGGCGCTGGAGATGGCCGAACACCCGTTCGCGCAGCGCGAACAGCACCTTGGCCGACAGGGTCAGGTAGTGCCAGCGGCTGAAGGCCCCCACCCCCAGCCCCAGCACCGCCGCCCCCAGGATCAGGCCGCAGGTCAGGGCGATCATCGGCATCTGCCGGGCGATCAGCCCCTCGTCGATCAACTGCTTGGCCAGCCAGGGCTGGGCCAGGGCCAGGGCCGAGGCGGCGGCCGAGGCGCCGAGCACCAGCGCCACCGATCCCAGATGCGGCCGCAGAAGGTGGAACAGAGGGCGGAAACCGTGGGCCATGGCGGGTCAGCGCTGGACCATTCTGATCCAGGTCCCCCCCATGTCGTGCCCGCCGGGCAGGTTGATCTCGCCGATGCGCTCCAGCGTCTCGGCGGAGTAGATGCCGATGTCGCTGATGGTTCCCGCCACATAGACCTCCTTGCCGTCGCCGGAAATGTTCAGGCAGTAATAGGTGTGGGGCAGGGTGACCCGCTTGACCAGCTGGTTGGTGCCGGTGTCGGTCTTGGAAAGCGTGTTGTAGACCGAGAAGACCTCGTTGCGGCGCACCGGGTTGACCACCGACGAGAAGATCACCGCGCTGGTGTTCTCGAACTCGTTCATGGTGACCGCGCCGGTGGCGAAGTCGAGGGTCAGCATCCCGGTGCGGGCCATGGCCGGGTCCTTGGGATCGAGGTCGGTGCGGACGGCGAAATAGGGATTGGCGAAGACCTTGGCCTGCTCGTAGTGGTTCCACACCCCGAAGACGTCGGGAACGCCGTAATTGGGCCGCTCCCAGTTGGCCACCTTGTCCACCTTGAGGACCTTGCCGTCCTTGGGGTCCAGGGTGTGGATGTCCCAGTTGACGGCATAGAGCCTGGAGCCGTCGGGGGCCATGAACAGCCCGGTGGTGCGCCGGGGCACCGGCAGGATGCGGTCGGGCCTGGCGTTCAGCCCGGCATCGGTGCGGTAGACGGCGATGCCGACGTCCTGCACCTCGTACTCGCCCTGGCCGAGGCGGACCGGCGAGCGCATGACGAACACTTCCTTGCCGTCGGGGCTGATCTCCAGTCCGAACATGTTGCGGGCGCGGATGTTGCCGTCGCTCAAGTCGGCGCGGAACACCTCGTTGCCGCTGTCCAGGTCGATGCCCACCAGGCTGCCCCAGTGGTTGGTGATCACATAGGCGATCTTGCCGTCGGGCGACGGCACGATGCCCAGCGGCGCGCCGGGGCCGGCGATCTGGTAGGTGCGCTCGACCTTGCGGGCGGCGGGATCGACCAGCACCAGGGTGTTCGGCTTGGTCGAGGTCAGGATGTATTCCTTGCTCAACGCGGCCGCCGGATCGAGCGACAATGCGCCAAGCGCCAGCAGCGCGGCGGCGAGGATCTTGGACGTCATGGACGGGCTCCCCCCAATCACTTCTTGTTGTAGACCGACTGAAGCTTGCGCCAGTCGCGCATGGCCGAGGGAACCTCGGTGCTCCAGTCCGGGTGGGTGTTGATGGTGTCGGGCACCTGGACGGGCCACCAGCACGGGTCGGAACAGCCGTAGAGATCGGCCTCCACCGGCTGGCACAGGGCGGCGATGCCGCCGAAGGGATCCACCTCCCAGCCGGGATCGAGGGTCGAGGTGCAGCCGGTGACGACCTGCATGACGCGGGCCTCGGGGGCCTTGCCGTCCTCGGCGGCGCGTTCGACCTGCCCGGCCTTGCGGTTGATGGGTTTCAGATGCTTCATGAGTCGCTCCCTCGAGGTCCCGTCCTGCGGGCCATGAAATTGGGATTTGCCGCCATGATCCCGGCATAGATGGCGATGCCGAGGTCCACCCATTCCCGCATCAGGCCGCAGTAATGGTCGGTGGGGCGGAACATGTCGCCGTGGCGGGCGTAGGATTCGTGATAGCAGCCGCCGGCGCACAGGTGGCGGGCGTGGCAATCGCCGCAGAAGCCTTCGCTGCGGTCCTGGGCGCGGTCGACGAAGGCGGCCACCGCCGCGTGGTCGACGCCGCTGTCCACATGGCCGAAGGTGTCCTGGCCGCTGCCGGCGAAGCGGTGGCACAGCGCCAGGCCGCCATCGGTGTCCACCGCCAGCAGCGCCACCGCCGCGCCGCAGGGGATCAGCTTGCTGCTGCCTTCGTGCAGGGCGGTCATCATCTGGCTGATATTGGAAAATCCGATGTCGCGTCCCTCGATGGCCGCGTCGCGCCATTCCAGGGCGAGGGCCTTGAGGTTGTCGAAGACGGTGCGGGTGTCGTCGTCGCCCAGCCCGAACCCGGCGGGCAGGCCGGCGGTGACCGGGGCGAAGCCCACCTCGGCGAAGCCGATCTCGTTCTTCAGGTGATGATGGATGCCGGCGACGTCGGTCATGCCGGCGGCCAGGGTGACCCGCGCCCCCACCGGCCGCAGGCGGTAGCGTTCCAGCAGGCGGCGGGCCTTCTCGGCCACCACGGCATGGGTGCCGGCGCCGCCGATGGTCCGGCGGTTGCGGTCGTGGACCGCCTGGGGGCCGTCCATGCTGACGGTGACGGCGAAGCGGTGGGCCGCCAGGAAATCAATCGCCGCGTCGTCCAGCAGGGTGGCGTTGGTGGTCAGGGAATAGTCGAAATCCTTGCCGGCCTCGATACCCCGGCGATCGGCATAGGCGACGATGTGGCGGATCATCGGCAGGGCGGTCAGCGGCTCGCCGCCGAAGAAGGTCAGGTTGAGGCGGCGGCGGCGGCCGGATTCGGAGATCAGCAGGTCCACCGCCCGCTCGGCGTGGGCCTGGGACAGCCGGGCGGCGGCGGCCGGACGGCTGAGATCCTCCTTGTAGCAGTAGGAACAGGCCAGATTGCAGCCGGTGGTCAGGTTGAGCACCAGGGTGGACAGGGTATCGCGCGGCAGGGCCGGCCGGGCCTTGGGGCCGGGCGGGGGCGCCTGCCGCGGTTTCACCGCCTTCAGGGCGGCGAGGTCGCCTAGGGCGTCCTCGACCGCGCCGGAGCCGAATCGTTCGGCCAGGGTGGGGAGGGTATCCCCCCCGTCCAGCCGGTCGAGGACGGCACCGGCCACCTCGTCCAGTTCGAACAGGCTGGTGGTGGGGACGTGGAACAGAATCCGGCGCCCGTCCACCGTCAGGTCGCGGATGTCCGCGTCGGCCTTGCGCCAGGTTGTTTCCACCGCCTTCATTCCCTTTGCCTACCTGATCTCGGCATCATTCCAGCGCTGGGGCGCGACCACAAGGCGGGCGCTCCCCTCGACCGTGGCGCCGCCCTCGGCCACCTCGGCCTTGATCAGCAGGTTGGCGATGTTGTTGAGATTCTTCCGCGCCGGGTTGGGGCCGGCATCGGCGGGCATGAACAGGCCGTTGGGCCGCAGCACGCCGCCGAATTTGGCATCCTGGTCGTGTTCGGCGGTCTCGTCGAAATTGCCCACCGACCACTTGGCCGGCACCGGGCCGATCCGCAGGTTGTCGGCGGTATAGGCCACCGCGTCGAACTGGGCGGGGGCATGGGGAACCGGGCCGCCATTGCCGCCGAGGCGGGCCACCATGGTCTCGGGCTCGACCTTGAGGCTGGCGATCCGGTCATAGACCATCAGCGGCGCCTTGGCCTTGCCCACGGCGATCTCGCGCATTCCGGCGGCGGCCCCGGCCGAGGCCGACACCATCAGGGTGACGGAATCCGGGGTGGCGGCGATCACCTTGTCCACCTTGAGGCCGTCGCCGAGGGATACCTCCCTGGCCAGGGCGTTGCCGCTGATCACCAGGCGGGTGGTTTCCCCCGCCTTGAGGGCGGCGGGCGACAGCCCGGCGATGGCCTGCTTGCCCCGGACGGCGACCATGGTGGCGCCGACGGCGTCCTGATCGTCCAGGTACCAGCGGCCTTCCAGGCGGCCGCCGTCGGCCGAGGCCCGCAGCACCTCGCTGACCTGCTCGGCGCCCAGCCGGGTGCTGCCGCGCCATTCGAAGCCGGTATAGACCACCGAGCGGCCCTCGCCGGTCTCGGTGCTGCCGTCGGCCCAGGTCAGCCGGTAGCTCAGGCGGTAGGAATCGGCGGCGCTGCGCTTGACCTCCATCCGGCCCCAGTAATCGCCCTTGCCCGGCCGATGGCCGGCCACCGCCCAATCGCCGGCCAGATTGGGCGAGGGGCGGGCCTTCCACGTCTTCCAGGCGGTGGAATCGATGGGCCATTTGGCGGCCAGCTTTTCCGGCAGCGGGCCGGAAACGGTCTCCCACCACTTGCGGTCGCGGGCCAGGGCCTGGTATTCGGCGGTCGGCCACTGGCCGAGATGCATGTGGGCGAGACGCCGCCATTCGGCGGCGGTGCGGCGCTGCAGGCCGGCGCGGGCATAGGAGTGGCAGCGGGCGCACAGCGTCGCCAGATCGGCGTCGTCGGGACTTTCCACCACCGTCCGCCGCTCCAGGGCATAGCGGAAGGGCTCGGCCTCCTCGGGGGCCAGTCCCTGGCGGTCGGCGAGGTGCTTGACCAGGTTCCGGGTCTCGGCATCGGTGAGGATCACCCCGTGCCACTGGCGCATGCGCCGCACGGTCATGGCCCAGCCCTCGGGTGACTTGCGCTGCTCGTCGATGCGGAACAGCCCGCCCGTGGCGGTGCGGGGATGGCAGGTCGAGCACTTGGTGTTGAGCACCGCCTCGGCCGACGGCTCCTTGGCCTGGACGGAAGGGGCGGACGCCAATCCCGCCGAAGCCAGGGCGAGGACCGCCATCGGCACGAAACGCCAGGACTTATGCATCATTCTCGATCTCCGGAAAACCACTCGCGGGAGCGGCGGTGCCACCGCTCCCGCCCTCTTTCCCTAATAGGCCACGCAGACGGACTTGGTTTCAGTGTAGGCGTCGATGGCCGTCTTGCCCAACTCCCGTCCCCAGCCGGACTGCTTGTAGCCGCCGAACGGCAGGGCGGCGTCCACCAGGCCGTGGCAGTTGACCCAGACGGTGCCGGCCTTGAGCGCCGGGGTGAGGCGGTGCATCTTGGAAAGATCCCGGGTCCAGACGCTGGCTCCCAGGCCGTAGATGCTGTCGTTGGCCGCCGCGATGACCTCGTCCAGGTCGGTGTAGGGCATGGCCACCACCACCGGGCCGAAGATTTCCTCGCGCACCACCTTCATGCCGGGATTGGTGTTGACCAGCACGGTCGGCTCGACGAAGTAGCCGGGCTGGTCCAGCCGCCGGCCGCCGGCCACGGCGCAGGCGCCCTCGGCCAGACCGCTGTCGATGTAGCCGCATACCCGCCGGGCCTGCTCTTCCGACACCAGCGGTCCCATCTGGGTGGCGGGCGACATGCCGTGACCCAGCGAGAACTGCTTGGCGGCCCCGGCCACCCCCTCCACCACCTTGTCGAACACCGATTTGTGGGCGTAGAGGCGCGATCCGGCGGCGCAGACCTGGCCGTGGTTGAAGAAGATGGCCATGGCGGCGCCGGGGATGGCGATGTCCAGGTCGGCGTCGTCGAGAACGATGGCCGGGGACTTGCCGCCCAGTTCCAGCGACACTTTCTTCAGGTTGCCCATGGCGGCCTGGGTGATCAACTTGCCCACCTCGGTGGAGCCGGTGAACGCCACCTTGTCGACGCCGTGATGGGCGCTGATGGCGGCGCCGGCGGTGTGGCCGTAGCCGGGCAGGATGTTGACCACGCCGGCGGGATAACCCGCCTCCATGATCAGTTCGCCCAGGCGCAGCGCGGTCAGCGGCGTCTGCTCGGCCGGCTTCAGGATCGAGGTGCAGCCCGAGGCCAGGGCGGGAGCCAGCTTCCACGCCGCCATCAGCAGCGGGAAGTTCCAGGGGATGATCTGGCCGACCACCCCCACCGGCTCGCGCACGGTGTAGGCGAAGAACTTGCCCTCGGGGACATAGGGGAACGACACCGGGATGGTCGCCCCCTCGTTCTTGGTCGGCCAGCCGGCCATGTAGCGGCAGAAATCCACCGCCGCCACCACGTCCAGGTGGCGAGCCATCATCACCGACTTGCCGTTGTCCAGGGATTCCAGCTCGGCCAGCTGGTCGGCGTTGGCCTCGATCAGGTCGGCCAGGCGATGGAGCAGGCGCTCGCGGTCGCTGGCCTTCATGTCGCGCCAGGCCTTGTTCTCGAAGGCGGCGCGGGCGGCGGTCACCGCCCGGTCCACGTCGGCGGAATCGGCCTCGGCCACCGAGGCGATCTGCCGGCCGGTTCCCGGATCGTAGACGGGGAAGGTCTTGCCGGACGCGGCCTCGACCCATTGGCCGCCGATCAGCAGCTTGTGCTTCCGTGCAAGAAAATCCTTGGTGTCTTGACGAATTTTACCGGCCAGTTCCTCTGGATTCATGATTGCCACCCTTTATCAAGCCATCTTGTTGGTATCAAATCTTGCCTGCATTAGGCCAAGAACCTATCGCCAAGGCGATAACCACTTTTGGTTATGGAGTCCTGTTCTTCAGGTTCAGCCTGGTGATGCCGTTGAGACCCGCCAGCACCACCTCGGACTCCCCCACCGCCAGGGTGGAGGAAATGTTGACGCGGTCGGGCTGGGTGAGGGCGGAAAAGCCGCTGCCGTCGCCCTGGCCGGTCAGCACCGTTCCCGCCAGCCCGACCACCACCACCCGGCCGTCGGCCAGTTGCACCGCGCCGCTGAGGCTTTGGGTGGTGGGCGATTGCAGGGCCGTCCAGGTCATGCCGTCGTCTCGCGAGCGGAACAGCCGCCCGCCCATGGCGGTGGCCAGCAGTGAGCCGTCGCCGAGGCCGAGGATTCTCCAGACCGAGCCCTTGATGGGCAGGGTGACGGTGGACCACGAGCGGCCGCCATCGGCGGAGCGGAAGATGGTTCCGACCTCCGCCGCCACCAGGAGGGTTCCCCCGGCCGAGACGGCCACATGGTTGAGGTGGCGGTCGGCGTCCTCGCCGGTTCCCAGCGGGACCGCCTGCCAGGTGGCGCCCCCGTCCTCGGTGCGCAGCGCGGCCCCGTAGGCGCCGACGGCGATGCCGCGCTCGGGAGTCTCGAAGGCGAGGGACATCAGCACCATGTCCGGGGCGGCCCGGTGGGCCAGCGTCCAGGTTTCCCCGCCGTTGACCGTCTTGAGGATCACCCCGCCATGGCCGGCCGCCCAGCCGATCTCCGGCCCGGTGAAGGCGACGGCGGTCAGCATGGTGTCGGTGGCGACGCTGCGGGCCTGCCGCCACGAGCGGCCCGAATCGTCGGACAGCAGGATCGTACCGTAATCGCCGACCGCGACCAGCCGCTTGGCGGCGTGGGCAAGCTCGACCATGGGGGCGTGCTGGGCCATGGGGCCGCGGAAGGCGGTCCTGAGCGATGGGGGCCTGATCCCCTCGGCCTGGGAGGGGGGAGCGGGCAGGGAGATCAGGCCCGCGAAGACGAACGCAAGAAGGGCTGGGGTTCTCATGTTCATCTCCGTCAATGGGCGACCAGGGGGGCGCGGACCGGGCCGGTGCGCGGCACCGCCTTGTCGATGATCACCGCCAGGGCCGGCAGCAGGGTGATGGCCATCAGCATGTTGATCATGAACATGAAGGTCAGCAGCAGCCCCATGTCGGCCTGGAACTTCAGCGCCGAGAACGACCAGGTGGCGATGCCGATGGACAGGGTCAGGGCGGTGAAGATGGTGGCGACGCCCACCTCGATCAGCGATTGCTTGAAGGCGGTGACGATTTCCTCGCCGTGGGCCAGATGGAACTGCAGGCGGTTGTAGATGTAGAAGGCGTAATCGACGCCGATGCCCACCGCCAGCACCATCACCGGCAGGGTGGCGACGGTCAGGCCGATGGACAGTTCCTTCATGAACCAGTAGCCGAGGAAGCTCGACAGCGTCAGCGGCACGCAGCAGGCGACGGTGGCGCGCCAATCGCGGTAGGTGACGAACACCAGGGCGACGATGGTGGCGTAGACCCACAGCATCATGGGCAGTTCGGTGGTCTCCAACACCTCGTTGATGGCGCCCTGGATGCCGGCGTTGCCGCTGGCCAGGCGGATGTGGACGCCGTCCATGGGGTTGGCGGCGCGGAAGGCCTTCACCGCCGCCACCACCTGCTTGATGGTCTCCGCCTTGTGGTCCGACAGATAGATGTTGGAGGCCAGCACCGTGCAATTCTGGTTGAACAGCCCGGCGTTGTCGGGAGCAAAGCCCATGGTGCTGGTCAGGGCTTGCTGCTCGAAGGGCAGGGCGGCCCGCTTGGGATGGCCCTCGTTCAGGCCGGAATTGGCGGTCTTGACCACGTTGGGCAGGGCCAGCACCGAGATCACGCCCGGCTGGTTGGCGATTTCCCAGCCGAAGCGGTCGATCAGGCTCATCACCGCGTAATTGCCGCAGGATTCGGGCGGGGTCTCGAACACCACCGTCATCACGTCGAGGCCGATGTCGAAATTCTCGGCGATGCTGGCGGCGTCCAGGTTGTAGCGGGAATCCGCCCGCAGCTCGGGCACGCCGGCGCTGACATGGCCCAGCTGGCGGTCCTGGCTCTGCCACGCCGCCGCCACCATCAGCACCAGGCCGATAGCGGCGATGGGATAGGCGTAGTGCGGCTCGGCGACGCGGGCCAGGATCGACATCCAGCGGTCGCGGTCGCGGCGCAGGCGCTCGACCTTTTCGGTGTATTCCGGCGGGAACGAGAAGTAGCTGGCCACCACCGGCAGCATGATCAGGTTGGTGACGATCTTGTAGGCCACGCCGATGGAGGCGGTGATGCCCAGCTCGCGGATCATGGGGATGGGAATCAGCATCAGGGTGGCGAAGCCGACGAAGGCGGTGACCAGGGCCAGGGTGCCGGGAATCAGCAGGCTGGTGAAGCTGGTCCGGGCCGCCGTGTAGCCGTCGACGCCCAGCGCCACCTCCTTGGAAATGGCGTTGACCTGCTGCACACCGTGGGAAACGCCGATGGCGAACACCAGGAAGGGCACCAGGATGGCCAGCGGGTCGAGGCCGAAGCCCAGTAGGGTCAGGGTCCCGAACTGCCACACCAGCGACACCAGCGAGCAGACCAGCGGCAGGAAGGTCATGCGCTTGGAGCGGGTGTACCAGTAGACGGCGGCGATGGTCAGCACGAAGGCCAGGGCGAAGAATTCCATCACGCTGGTGGCGCTGTCGGCGATGTCGCCGATCTGCTTGACGAAGCCGATGATCTGGATCTGATAGCCGCCGTCCTCGAAGCGCTCGCGGATTTCCGCCTCGATGCGGTGGTTGAGCTCCAGGTAGTCGAGCGGCTTGCGGGTGGTGGGGTCGGTCTCCAGCAGGTCGGCCACCACCATGGCGGCGCTGCCGTCGCGGGCCACTAGGCTGCCGATATAGCCGCCGATCACCGTGTTGTCGCGGATGCGGACGATGCGCTCGGGAGTCAGCCGGTCGGGGGTGACGTCGCCGCCGATCACGTCCTCGGCCTTCAGGCCCTCCTCGGTGATTTCCAGCGACCGGGTGTTGGGGGTCCACAGCGACTGGACGGTGCGGCGGTCGACGCCGGGCAGGAACATGGTCGCCTGGGTGACGTCATAAAGCCGCTTCAGCGCCCCGGCGTTCCAGATGTCGCCCTTCTGCGGGCGCAGGACAACGATGACGCGGTTGGCTCCGAACAGGTCGCCGCGATAGCGTTCGAAGGTCTCGATGTATTCGTGCCCGGATGGAAGCTGCTTGTCGAACCCGGCGGACATCTTCAATTGGACGCCGAAATAACCCATGACGATGGTCAGAATCGCCAATGAGGCAAGGACAATGCCCCTGTTCTCGAAGAATACGGCCCCGAGGTGATCGACCACCCTCTTGAGCATGGAAAAACTCCTGGACTGACGGTTCTTGAAGGAAATGGCCGCCCCGGCGTGGGGAAGGATGCCGGGGCGGCCGCGCCTGATCAGAACGAGGTGGAGACGCTGGCGCCCCAGAAATCCCGATCACGCATCAGGTTGTTGTCGCCGGCGCCCCAGTAATTGACGTAGGTCAGGTTGAGCTTGGCCCGGTCCTGGTAGTTGAAGTTCAGGCCGAGGGCCAGGGACATGCGGTCCTGGATGAACGGCAGGGCGTTGGGCGTCGTTCCCTGCACGTCGTGCGAGAAGTCGATGACCGGCGTCATGTTGACGGCGCTGCCGAAGATTTCCGGATAGACCACGCCGATTTCCGCGATGTAGCCCCACGAGAAGCGGTCGGGCACGCTGTAGTTGGGCAGCAGGTAGGGGACGCTGCGGTCGCGGGCCAGGTGGGGGTAGTAGGCGGCGGCGGCTTCCACCAGGAAATAGCCGTCGGTGGCCCCGATCCTGTCCTGGAGGTTGCCCACCACGGTGTTGGGTTCGAACAGGTAATTGGCGGTGACGTGCCCCTGCCACTTCTGCTCCTCGATGAAGCCGCGGTTGTACCTGCCGATGGAGTAGCGGCCGGCGGCCGGAACGGTCGGGTCGATGGCCACGGAATCGCGGGGGCGATAGGAAAGTTCGGCGCCCACCGCCACCGGTCCCAGGCGGGAATTGGCCGAGGCGCCGAACAGGTCGCGGTCCTCGCCGTAATCGTTGAAGAAGGTGGTCGGAGTCTGGGCCGTGGTACCGGTGAAGCTCACCTGCGGCAGCTTGTCGTGGTAGTGCACGTAATAGGCGCCGACCTCGGTGATGCCCAGGCGATAGCGCAGGGCGGCGCCGAACTGGCCGCTGTGCTTCGGATTGTTGGGCGACACGCCGGGAACGGGGTTGGGGTTGTTGGCGTTGGGCGTGCCTTCGTCGCCGAAGGTTCCCGCTCCGGCCGAGGCCGGCAGGTAGAAGGCCCGGCGGCCGGGGCCGACCACGTCGCTGGTGGAGAAGAAGGTTCCGACGGGATCGAAGGTGAAGGAATTCCACATCACCTGGTAATAGGCCTCGGCGCTCAGGTTATCGGTCAGGCCGCTGCTGACATAGATCATGGGCGCCGGCTTGAAGACTTCCTTCAGCTGGGTTCCCGGAACGTGGAGCTTGCGGAAGTCGATGGCGTTGATGACGTTGATGCCGCCGGGGATGAAGATGTCCTCGCCCCAGCTCACCACCTGATTGCCGATCTTGATCTTGGCGTTGTTGCCCGCCCAGGTGAACGACTTGGACACGTAGGCGTCCAGCAGTTCGGCGTGCGGGTTCATCAGCAGCTTGGCTTCGTGCTCCAGCGCGGTGCGCCGGGTGTCGGCGGCCTTGGCGTCGCCGGACCAGGTTCCGCGGATCAGGGCGCCCCATCCATCCGGCCCCTTGAGGGACAGGTCGTGGGTTCCCTTGTAGACCAGCGAGACGATGTCGCCCTTCTTGTAGTTCAGGTTGCCGCTGTCGGCGTTGATGTTGTTGACGTCGGGATTGGACGCCGCCCCGGCCAGTTCGCCGATGGTGCGGGAGCAACCGCCGTTGTCGCGGCTGATGGATTTGCAGTCGGCGTTCTGCAGCCGCTGCTGGAAGCCGATGGACAGGGTGGAGTCGAAGCTGCCGGTGATCCCCCCATAGGCGAAGTCGGCGGCCCCGGCCTGCGAGGCCCAGGACAGTCCGGCCAGAATGGCGCAGGCGGCAACGCTGGTCCGCAGATAGGCCTTGTTCGGATAGCTCATTTCAGGTCCCCCTTAGCTCAGCGGTCGCCTTGGCGGCGCAGTTCACCCGGATCGAACAGATTCTTCCTGACCCGGCCCTCGCGGCCGGCCAGCCAATCGGTTTCAGGCCCGTCCTGGGTGGCGTTCTCGCCGATGTAGCGGTCGGCGCTGAGGTCGTAGCCGACGAATTCCTGCTGGACGCAGGCCGGCAGTTCCCAGGCCATCCACAGCGAGCCTTCCTGGACCCGCCACAGCTTGCCCTGGGTGTCGTAGAGGTCGGCGTGCAGCATCTGCCAGCTGTCCTCGTCCAGGTAGAAGACGCGCTTGGCGGCGTTATGGCGCATGCTGTCCCGGATGGTCCCCTCGACCTTCCACACCCGGTGGAGTTCGTAGCGGGACAGATCCCGGTTGACGTATTCGCCCTGATAGATGTCGTGCAGGTCGGGGCGGCGGGCGCGTAGGTCATAGCTGTTGTAGGGAACGTACATCTCCATCTTGCCCGCCAGCTTCCACTCGTAGCGGTCGGGCGAGCCGGCATACATGGGGTACTGGTCGACCATCTCCAGGTTCTCGTAGCCGGGAACCGGATTGTCGTAGGCGAAGGTCGGCGCGCGGCGCACCCGGCGCTGGCCGGGGAAATAGAGCCAGGCGTCGCCGCTCGGCCGGTCGATGTAGTTGAGGACCAGGATCATCTCGCCGTTGCGGGCCGGCGGCGCCACCACGGTGTTGAGGATCATCCATTCGAGATTGTCCACCTGGTCGGCGGACTCGACCTTGGGGTCGGCCAGCGGGTGCAGGACGCTCTGGCTCTGCTTCAGGCTGCCGAAATTGCCGTTCTTGCTGGAGAAGATCGTGGTGTAGTGCTCGATCTTGCCTTCGCCGGCATAGCGCAGCTTGAAGTTCCACAAGGCCTCGGCGCCGGTCTTGGGAAGGGGGAACGGCACGGCGCCGCCCACGATGCCCTTGGCGTAGACGCCGTCGATGCTCGGCTTGGCGGCGTTGGCCGCCGTCCGCTCGTAGTACCACTTGGGATAGGCGCAGGAGCGGTGGGTGGGATAGATGTCGAGGCGGTAGCCGGGCTTGGTCTTGATCAGCTGGACCTGGCCCTCGGGCAGCTTGTCCTTGTACTGATCGACGTTCTGCGCATCGATCGAGAACAGCTTCTTCTCACCCTTGTAGGGGTTGGGGCGCGGGTCGCCCACCTTCCAGCCCGGCGGCGGCGCGGGATTGCCGCCCTCCCAGGCGGGAATGGTGCCGTCCTTGTTGCCGGCCTTTTCCGCCCCGATCGGGGTCAGATCCTTGCCGAGTCGCCCGATCTCGTCCGATGTCGGGCCGGCCATGGTCCCGAAGCTGAGCAGCACAGAAGCAGCAGCACCGAGAGCGAGTGAATGAGCAAATCGCATGGAACCTCCCTAGCTATGGTCATGGCTGCCCCCGACTTTCGGCCAGGAGTAAGGTCGATACGCATGCACGCAAACGCAGACAAATTGCCGAATTCAGGCAATAAATCAGCGTTCCCAGGCTGCGTATCACCCGCAGGCATGGCTTTGGTATGTCTTCGTTGGACTCTTTTTAGAGTCTTATGTCTCTTGTTCTACGTTACAGCCTCACCAACGGAAGTGACTCCCATTGGTCCTGCATATGGTTGGTTATAATTATTCCACCTTTTCTGTAGGCGTTACTGTAATACCAACGCCGTCCATTTCGTGAAATAACCAAATGTGGTTATTCGGGGGGCATGCCGGGCATGCTAGCTTGCGTTATCGGATGGCCCATTTGGCTGAGGTTGCTGACGGATGCTTCGTGCCTTGATCGTCGATGATCACCCGCTGTTTCGCGAAGCGCTTGCCTTTGTCATTTCCCGCATCAGCGACGATTACGTCTGCGTCGAGGCCGAATCCATGGAGCAGGCCACCAGCCTGCTGACCGGCGGCTCACCATTCGACGTCATCATGCTCGACCTGGGGCTGCCCGGGGCGAGCGGGCTGGCCGGCATCCTGAGCATCCGCGGCCTTGCCCCATCGACCCCGGTGGTGGTGGTGTCGGCCGTCGAGGATGCCGACACCATTCGCCGTGCCGCCTGCTTCGGGGTGAGCGGCTATATCCTGAAGAGCTCACACGGCAGCGTCATGCACGCCGCACTGGCCAAGATTCTGGCCGGCGGCACCCATTTTCCGCAGGAAACGGGGGAAAGCGTCGCTCCCGGCCTGCTCCGTCCGGCCGAGCTGGAGACGCTGACGCCGCGGCAGATGACCGTCCTGCGGCTCCTGGGCGAGGCGAAATCCAACAAACAGATCGCCTACGAGCTCAATATCAGCCAGGAAACAGTCAAGATTCACATCTCGGCCATTCTTCGGAAGCTTGGCGCCAGCAGCCGGGCCCAGGCGGTCATGATGGCGCATCAGATG
>NZ_AONQ01000084.1 GCF_000342045.1 Paramagnetospirillum caucaseum
CCGACCAGCTGGATGCCATGGTGGCCATCTGCCGCGACGAATTCCGGCTGCCCCTGGCCGGCCTGATGTGCATTCCCCCCGCCGGGGACGACCCCGCCGCCCATTTCCACATGCTGGCCGCCATGGCGGCGCGTCATGGGCTGGCGGTGATCAGCATGGGCATGAGCGGCGATTTCGAGGCCGCCATCGCCGCCGGCGCCACCCATGTGCGGGTGGGGTCGGCCATCTTCGGCCACCGCGCCTGATTATTGCTGTTGCGTAACAGTCCCGGGGGAGGGCTGCCCCAGGCGGGCGCTCTTCTCATACTTGTCCATGGCCTGCATCATGGAGGCCGAGAACCAGTCGCCGGTCTGAGCCTGCTGCACGCCCCCGGCCGGCGCCGCCGAGCCCTCGGCCTGGGCCGCCACCATCTGCTGCGCCATGGCCGCCGAGGCGGCCCGCTGGGCGCTGGGGCGATGGCCGGCCACCGGCGCGTTGGAGCGGTAGCCGGTGCTGGAGATGGTCGTCCCGATGGCCGGCGGCGCCTGGGTGGCGAGCGGGGTGGTGCGGCCGGGAATCGGCATCAGGCGGGGCTCGCGGCCCAGGGGCATGGGCCGGTTGGCGGCGGCCGCCACCTGTGCGGCGGCATCGGTGGCGGGCTGGGGCGCCGCGGCGGCGACCGGAACGGCTGCGGGCTGAACGGTGGCGGTGGGGGACCGGACATCCCCGCCCACCAGATCGGACATGATCAGCGGCTTGGCCTGGGCGGCTTCGTCCACCTTGGGCTCCGCCGGCTTGGCATCGGCGGCCTGGGGCTCGGCGGCGGCGGCCAGGACCTGACTCTGCTGCGGCATCGAAGCGTCCATCCGCGCCGCCTGGGCCACCGGGGCCGGCGCCTTTTCCTCCGCCGAGGCCAGGGCGGTGCCGGTGCCGGTGGCGGCCGGGTCGTCGTCGCGGAACAGGGCCAGCACATGGCCGCCGACATCGTGGCCGGTGGATTCCTCCAAGACGCAATTGGCGGCCGAGGCGAGCAGGCCCAGCGGCCCGCCGAACAAGGTGCCGCCGACCAGCCGGGCGGCCACGCCGATCTTGTCGCCGGTGATTTCCCGGTAGAGGTTATTGACCAGCGGAATGTGCTGCAGCGGGTTGATGACGTCGAGAAAGTCCAGGAACGACGGTTCCTCGTCGCCCTCGGCGAACATGGACAGCTGCTTGGCATCGGGGGAATTGGCGACCTTCGAGGCTTCCGCCGCCGTTACCGCGTTCTCGCTGGACAAGGCCGGCACCAGCGAATCCGGTAGGCCGGGCAGCTGGTAGGAAGACACGGTGGAAAGCGACATGGCGCACCTCGGATGAAGGACGCCATCCTTCTTGCAACCATAATGCCAGTTTTATCGCATTGAATTTATTTGATTTTCCCTGATATCGGCCCGGCAGAAGCCGTCATAGGGCAAAAACCGGACGGCAAATCCTGCCGGGGAGACGGCTAGAACAGGTGGCCGCTGCGCGTCGCCTTGGTGCGCAGGTAGCCCTGGTTGTGGTCGTTTGAGGGGAAGACGTGCGGCACCCGCTCGGTCACCTCGACGCCATGGCGGGCCAGGGCATCGACCTTCAGGGGATTGTTGGTGAGCAGTCGCACCCGGCCGATTCCCAGCAACCGCAGCATCTGGGCGGCGGGCAGATAGATGCGCTCGTCGTCGTCGAAGCCCAGCTGCAGATTGGCGTCCAGGGTATCGAAGCCGTCGTCCTGCAGCTGATAGGCCCGCAGCTTGTTGACCAGCCCGATGCCCCGGCCCTCCTGGGCGAGATAGAGCAGCACGCCGCTGCCGGTCTGGGCGATCTCGGCGATGGCGCCCCTCAACTGGTCGCCGCAATCGCAGCGCAACGATCCCAGCAGGTCGCCGGTGAAGCATTCGGAATGCAGCCGGGCCAGCACCGGCTGGTCGGGATCGGGGTCGCCGATGACGATGGCCAGATGCTCGATGCCGCCATCGGAGGGACGGAAGGCGACGATGCGGGCGGTCTCGGCGTTTTCCAGCGGCACGCGGGCCTGACTGACCTGACGCAGAGAGCGTGCCGCGTTCTCCTGGTAGGAGGTGATTTCCGCCGCCGCCACCCGCACCGCTCCGGCGGGAACGGCCAGGGCCGGAGCCAGCACCGCCGCCGGCAGCAGCCGGGCCAGCTTGGCCAGCGCCACGCACGCCTCGTCCAGGCCGCCGGCGCGGCGGGCATCCAGGGTCGAGAAGACCGGCATGGGCAGCGAGCGGGCGCCGGGATCGGCCAGCCAGGCAATCGTTGCCGCATCGAAACCGTTCTTCGGGGTCACGCGGAACACCCCGGCCTCGGTGTCGCCCAGGCCCAGCGCCCCGGCGCGGCGTCCGGTCAGCGCCAGCAGGACGTCCGAGCCGGCGGCGGCGGCCAGCAGGGTCAGGCTTTCATCGGATACCGCCTCGGCGGCCATCATCAGCGCCGATCCGCCGGCATGCTCGACCAGCACCAATCCGCCACGACGCAATTCCCCGACGGCGCGATCGACCGCGATGAGGGAGGGAGCTGCCGCCGCTTCCGGCTTGGGGGTGGTATCGAGGCTTCGGGTCATGGACAGGCTTCGTTTTTCGGCCGGCCGGAACCATACAGCCTTTAAAACGGAAAAGCCAATCCGTCTGATCCCGTCCCTCCCCTGCCATCGCCAGGACATAAAGCCATGTGATATAGGATGGCAGTCGGAAAGGCCGCACATGACCGCAACACCCCGCATCCTTCTCGCCATCGCCGACCCCCTGCTGCGGCGGAGCGTCGCCGACCACCTGCGCCAGACGGCGGGCTGGGCGGTGGCCGAGGCCGCCGATTCCGCCGAACTCCTGGCCTGCGCCGGAGAGCACGACCTGGCGGTGGTCGACGAGATCCTGGACGGCCCGGCCCTGTGCCTCAGGCTGCGCGAGGCCGGGCTCAACCTGCCCATGCTGCTGCTGGGGGCCGTTTCCACCGCCCGCTGCTGCGGTATCGAGGCGGTGGTCGCCAAGCCGCTGCGCCTGCCCGTCCTGGCCTCGCGCATCCGCGACGTCCTCGCCCGCCCCCCCGGAATCAGCATCGGCCGCTGGCGTTTCGACGAAAGCCGTTCGGTGCTGGATGGCGACAGCGGCGCCCTGGTCCGCCTCACCGCCAAGGAAACCGCCATCCTGGGCCGCCTTCACCGTGCCGCCGGACAGGTGGTGGCCCGCGAGACCCTGCTGGGCGAGGTCTGGGGCTATGGCGCCGAGATCGACACCCATACCCTGGAGACCCACATCTACAAGCTGCGCCGCAAACTGGGCAGCGGCGTGCTGGTCAGCGAGAACGGCGGGTACCGGTTGGCGGACGCCCCCTGAGGTTCACGCCCGCTTTGTCCTACAGGTCGAAATCCACCATCACCGGCACATGGTCGGAGGGCTGGGTCCAGGCACGGGCCTCGCGCGCCACCAGGGCCGACCGCAAGGCCGGGGCCAGGGCCGGAGTCACCCAGACATGGTCCAGGCGGCGGCCGCGGTCGTTCTTCTGCCAGTCGGGCGAGCGGTAGCTCCACCAGGTGAACAGTTTCTCTTCGGGCGGCACGAAGTGGCGCACCGCATCGACGAAGGGCACCGAGGCCTGGAAGGCGTTCAGGAGTTCCACCTCGACCGGAGTATGGCTGACCACCTTGAGCAATTGCCTGTGCGACCACACGTCGCTCTCCAGCGGCGCGATGTTGAAGTCGCCGGCCAGGATCGCCTTGGACTCCGGGGTGAACGCGGCGGCGGCCCAAGCGGTGATCTCGCGCACGAAATCCAGCTTGTGGGCAAACTTGTCGTTGATCTCGGGGTCGGGAACGTCGCCGCCCGCCGGAATATAGAGGCAGTGCACCTCTACCCCGTTCTCGAGGCGCGCCATCAGATGGCGGCGGTCGTCGCGGCCGCAGCGCGACAGCGGCCGCACCTCGGCCAGGGGCAGGCGGGACAGGATGGCCACCCCGTTGTAGCCCTTCATGCCGTGGAAGGCGACATGCCCGAAGCCCATGCTCCGGCACTCGTCCAGGGGAAACAGCGGGTCGTCGACCTTGATCTCCTGCAGACAGACGATGTCGGGGCTCATCACCGCCGCCACCTGCCGCAGAAGGTCGATGCGCAGGCGGATTGAATTGATGTTCCAGGTGACGAGACGCAAGACGAGGCTACTCCGGCGTAATCGGGAAGAGATGAATTCCGACGAGCCCTTAAGGCGAGGAGGCAAGGACCGGCCGGCTTCGCCGGCAGATTTATTCTACACGCGCTTTCGCGCGGGCGCCCGCCGCGGCTTATGCCGCGAGAGCCAAGGGTTTCGTGGAAACCCGCCCGGCGATTGAGGGGCAAAATACACGAAAAGGGCGCCCGGTCAGGGGGGTAACCGGGCGCCCTATTGCTCCGTGAGGAGCGCGGGGTGGCAGGGGAAACCAACCCCGCAGGGCCGGACCATTGCAGTCGCGGCCGTGCTCCTTGGAATCTGGGGTGCCGCCCCTCCCTTCACAGGTACGCCATACGCATGGCGGCCATGCGCATGATGCATGGCTCAATTGCCGGTGTTGAGGGTCGGCGCGGTGAACTTGGGATTCTTGAACTCGAACAGCTTGGAATCGAGGGAGAGCCCGGCCTGGGCCTGATACAGCGACACGGTGGTCACCTGGTGCTGGGCGTCCTTGACCTGCCACTGGCGCAGCGCGAAGGGCTTGTCGGAGAACACCAGGGTGATTTCGCCGGCGGCGGGGTCGTCGGCCTCGACCATGGAGATACGCACCACGCCGGGCAGGCGGACCACCCGCGTCACGTTCACGTCGCCACCGTCCAGCTTAAGGCCGGGACGGACCAGGATGCCGGCCGGGGTCGAGCCCAGCGGGATGTAGCTGGGCTCGCCCAGCTGGCTGTCATGGACGATCAGGAAGGTGCCGTCGGCCACCACCAACAGCGGGCTGGGCGGATCGTATTGCAGCCGCAGCCGGCCCGGCCGCGACAGATAGGCATCGCCCTCGACGGAGGCGCCGTTGGGCGACACCTGGAGGAAGCGGGCCTTCAGGGTGGTGACGCCGTTGAGGTATTCCTCGGCGCGGGCGATGTCGGCCTTGTCCTGGGCCGACAGCGGGGTGCGCGCCGGCGGAGCGGCCTGGGCCACCGTCACAACCAGCCCGAAAAGCGCCGACAGCGCCCAAAGTCCAATGCGTCTCATCGCCATCCGTTCCATTCGTCGGAAGAACCACCAAGGCTCCCGGATTGTGGAGAAAATGTGGTCCCTAATACTCGACCCCGGTGCGGGCCAGAACCTCGCGCTTGCCCACATGGTTGGGCTTGCCCACCACGCCTTCCGATTCCATGCGCTCGATCAGGCGGGCGGCGCGGTTGTAGCCGATCTGCAGGTGGCGCTGCACGAAGGAGGTCGAGGCCTTGTTCTCGCGGCAGACCAGGGCCACCGCCTGATCGTAGAGATCGTCGCCCGAGCCGCCACCGCCCTCGGCCCCGCCCAGGCCGAATTCACCCTGCTCCTCCTCGGTGACCGCCTCCACGTAGGAGGGCTCGCCCTGGGAGCGCAGGTGGTCCACCACCTTTTCCACCTCCTCGTCGGAGACGAAGGGGCCGTGCACGCGGGTCACCCGCCCGCCCGACGCCATGTACAGCATGTCGCCCTGGCCCAGCAGCTGCTCGGCCCCCTGCTCGCCCAGGATGGTGCGGCTGTCGATCTTGCTGGTCACCTGGAACGAGATGCGGGTGGGGAAATTGGCCTTGATGGTGCCGGTGATGACGTCCACCGACGGGCGCTGGGTGGCCATCAGGATGTGGATGCCGGCGGCGCGGGCCATCTGGGCCAGACGCTGGACGGCGGCCTCGATGTCCTTGCCCGCCACCAGCATCAGGTCGGCCATCTCGTCGACGATGACCACGATGAAGGGCAGCGGCTCGAGCGCCAGGGTCTGCTCCTCGTAGAGCGGCTTGCCGGTGTCGGGGTCGAAGCCGGTCTGCACCGTGCGGGTCAACACCTCGCCGCGGTCGCGGGCCTCGGCCAGGCGGTGGTTGTAGCCGGCGATGTTGCGCACGCCGAGCTGGCTCATGGCGCGGTAGCGGTCTTCCATCTCGCGCACCGCCCATTTCAGCGCCACCACCGCCTTGCCCGGCTCGGTGACCACCGGGGCCAGCAGATGGGGAATACCGTCATAGACGGAGAGTTCCAGCATCTTGGGATCGATCATGATGATGCGGCACTCTTCCGGAGTCAGGCGGTAGAGCAGCGACAGGATCATGGTGTTGATGGCCACCGACTTGCCCGAGCCGGTGGTGCCGGCGATCAGCAGATGCGGCATGCGGGCGAGATCGACCATCACCGGCGCGCCGCCGATATCCTTGCCCAGCACCAGGGTCAGCTTGGCCGAGGCCTTCTCGAACTGCTCGGCGGCCAGCAATTCGCGCAGGTAGACGGTCTCGCGCTTCTGGTTGGGCAGCTCGATGCCGATGACGCTGCGCCCCGGCACCGTGGCGATGCGCACCGAAAGGGCGCTCATGGAGCGCGCGATGTCGTCGGCCAGGCCGATCACCCGGCTGGTCTTGGTGCCGGGCGCCGGCTCCAGCTCGTACAGCGTCACCACCGGACCGGGGCGGACCTTGACCACCTTGCCGTTGACGCCGAAATCGGACAGCACCTCTTCCAGCAGGCGGGCGTTCTGGGCCAGGCCGTCCTGGTTGATGCGGGTCTGCCCCTGGTCGGGCGCCGGGGCCAGCAGGGTCAGCGGCGGCAGCTGGTAGCCCGATCCGGGCGGCGGCGCGCCGAGATCGAGGGTACCCTGGCGGGCGGCGCGCTCGCGCTTGCCCGGCGTGACCGGCGGACGCTTGGGCTGGACCAGGGAGCCGGTGGACCGGGCCGGCTCGTCGGCGGTGTCGAGGGGCGGCGGCACGAAGGGATCGTCGTCGTCGTCATCATCAGGCGGCAGCGGCGACACCAGCGGCTCGGCGCGGGCCGGCACCGGGCGCAGCACCGGGTCCACCCGGCGGATGCCGGGCTCGGGCTCGGCGAAGGGATGGGCGCGCAAGGCCGAGGCCGCCTGGCCGGCGGCGCTGGCCATGTCCAGAGAGCGCCGGCCCAGCCCGGCCCATTCGGCGCCGGTCAGGCCCAGCACGAACACCGCCGCCGCCACGGCGACCAGCAGGGCGGCGGGGCCGGCGATCCAGGCGAATTCGGGGGGCAGCAGCAGGCCGAGCCCCTTGACCAGCAGCAATCCCAGGGCGCCGCCGGGACCGGCGGGCAGCCAGGGCATGGCGGGCAGCGGCAGCGCCGCCAGGGCCAGCCCCCACAGCACCATGGTGGGCGGCAGGAGCATCAGGCGCACCACCCAGCGGCCGGGCAGCCGCACCCGGATCAGCACCAGCAGGCCCCACACCCCCCAGGTCAGCACCAGGACGGCGCCGCCCCAGCCCACCGCCTGGAACAGGAAATCGGCGAACCAGGCGCCGGGACGGCCCAGCGCGTTGACCACCGGGCCGCTGGCGGCGGTGTCGAAGCTGGGATCATGGGGATCGGCGGTGACCAGGGCGGCCATGCCCGCCGCGCCCAGGACCAGCAGGGCCAGCCCGCCCGCCTGGGTCAGGCGGCGGCACAGGAAGTCCACGGTTCCACGCGGCAGGAACCCGCCGGAGGGCATGGTCTTGCGCGATGGAGCCGCCATTCTTCTCCTACCCTCCCAAAATCTCGCCCAGGCGGACCAGCGCGCCTTCCGTGATGGCCAGGTCGTGGACCAGGGCGACACGGATGAAGCGGCTGCCGGGATTGCCCTCCTCGGAATCCTCGGCGGCGAGATAGGCGCCGGGCAGCACCCGGATATTGCCTTCACGCCACAGCCTGACCGCCGCCGCCTCGCCGTCGCCCACGTCCAGCCACAGGAAGAAGCCGCCTTCCGGCCGGGTGAAGCCGAAGCGGCCGCCGAGGATGCGCTCGGCTGCGTCCAGCTTGGCGCGGTAAAGGGCGGCGCTTTCGTTCACATGCGCCTCGTCGCGCCACAGGGCGCTGGCCGCCGCGGCGATGGGCAGCGGCGTGGCGGCGCCGCCATAGGAGCGCAGGCGGGCGAAAGCATGGATCACCCGCTCGTCACCCACCACGATTCCCGACCGCAGGCCGGGCACGCTAGACCGTTTTGATAGCGAATTGAACATCAGGACGTTGGCCAGCCCCTCGCCCAAAGCGGCGCAGGTGGCCAGCACGCCGGGCGGCGGCGCCTTGTCCCAGATCTCGGAATAGCATTCGTCCACCGCCAGCACGAAGCCGTGACGCCGCGCCGTCTGGACCTGGCGCTCCAGCAGGGCGGCATCGGCCACCGTGCCTTGCGGATTGGCCGGGGAGCAGATATAGGCCAGGGCCGTGCGGTCCAGCAGGTCGGGCGGCAGGGTGGAGTAATCGGGCTGACTGGCCGGACCGTCGGCGCCGGGCACGAAGACCGGATCGGCCCCGGCCATCACCGCCGCGCCGGCATAGACCTGATAGAACGGGTTGGGCAGCAGCACCAGGGGCCGCCCGCCCTGGCGGTCGCCGCATACCGCCTGGGCGATCAGATAGAGCGCCTCGCGGGTGCCGGCCACCGGCAGGATGGCCTTTTCGGCATCGATCAGCCCCTCGGGCAGGTGATAGCGCCGCGCCGCCCACCCGGCCACCGCCTGGCGCAGTTCGGCCGAGCCGTTGGCCGGCGGATACTTGCCCCACAGCGCCGCGTTGGCGGCCAGGATCTCCGCCACCATGGAAGGCGGCCTGTGCTGGGGCTCGCCGATGGACATGACGATGGAATCCGGCCGGGCCGGAGCGCCCAGCAGCTTGGCCAGCCGGGCGAAGGGATAATCGGGCAGGCCGTCGAGACGGGCGTCGAGATGGGGGGCGATGGTCATGTCTTCTGCGCGGATGGAGGCAAACGTTGGTGGAACATTCATTACCTCAATTTGCCTTCCGGCCCAAAGAGAAAGGGTACCGGCTGCGAGGCGGCCGGCTAGGCCCAAGGGGCCGCGCGCCTTATGGCGCGGAAGCCAAGGGTTTCGAAAGAAACCCGCCCGGCGACTGAGGGACAAACAAAGAGAAAGGGCGCCGGGTTGCCCCGGCGCCCTCCTCTTGCCCCTTTCCCGCGGCGACGGGCGGAGGCTTCGAGGATCAGTGGACGGTCTCGCCGTGCAGCGCGATGTCGAGACCCTCGCGCTCCTCCTCGGCGGTGACCCGCAGGCCCATGACCATGTCGATGGCCTTGAGCAGGATGAACGACACCACGGCGGTGTAGACGCCGGTGATCAGCACGCCATAGACCTGGGTCATCACCTGGCCGGCATTGCCTTCCAGCAGGCCGGCGGTGCCGCCGATGCTCTCGACCGCGAACACGCCGGTCAGGATGGCGCCGACGATGCCGCCGATGCCGTGCACGCCGAAGGCGTCGAGCGAGTCGTCGTACTTCAGGGCATGCTTGAGGCCGGTGGCGCCCCAGTAGCAGACCACGCCGGCGATCAGGCCGATGACCAGGGCGCCCTTGACGTCCACGAAGCCGGCGGCGGGGGTGATGGCGACCAGACCGGCCACGGCGCCCGAGACGATGCCGAGAGCGGAGGGCTTCTTGCGCAGCAGCCACTCGGCGAACATCCACGACACGGCGGCGGCGGCGGCACCCACCTGGGTGACGGCCATGGCCATGCCGGCACGGCCGTCGGCGGCCACGGCGGAACCGGCGTTGAAGCCGAACCAGCCCACCCACAGCAGCGAGGCGCCGATCATGGACAGCGACAGGTTATGGGGCGCCATGTTGTCGGTGCCGTAGCCCTTGCGCGGGCCGATGACCAGGCAGGCGACCAGGCCGGCGATGCCGGCGTTGATGTGCACCACGGTGCCGCCGGCGAAGTCCAGCACGCCCATGGCGCCCAGGAAGCCGATGGCGGCGCCCTTCTCGTCCATCATCCACACCCAGTGGCAGATGGGGGCGTAGACCACCAGCAGCCACAGGGTCATGAACACCAGCATGGAGGAGAACTTCATGCGGTCGGCGAAGGCGCCGGTGATCAGGGCCGGGGTGATGATGGCGAAAGTCATCTGGAACATCATGAAGACCGATTCGGGGAAGGCGTTGGGCAACGCCAGGGAACCCTTTTCCAGGCCGGACAGCAGGACGCGGTCGAAGCCGCCGATGAACGGGCTGGTGCCGGTGAAGGCCAGGGAGTAGCCGACGATGACCCACAGCAGGGTGATGACGCAGGTGATGGCGAAGCTCTGCATCATGGTGCCCAGCAGGTTCTTCTTGCGCACCATGCCGGCATAGAACAGCGCCAGGCCGGGAATGGTCATCAGCAGCACCAGGGCGGTGGAGGTGAGCATCCAGGCGGTATTGCCGGTATCCAGCACCACCGGAGCGGCGGCAGCGGCCGGAGCGGCGGCCTCCTCGGCGCCCGCCACCGAGGCGAGAAGCGCGAGGCCGAGCGCGGGGCCTACGCCTAACAGGACGGACTTCAAACGATTGCTCATGGTTACCCCCGAAGCGGCTCAGCGAATGAACGGTTTGATCGGCCTTTGGTGATCCTCAGGCGCGATCGGCTGTCCCTCCAGTAACAAGAACCGTGCCAACTGCCCGGAAGCCTGGATTTCCGCGATTCCGATCCGTACCCGACGCGAACGCCTTTCCGCCGGCGGCTTCCGTGGTGAAGTTTTAGGCAGCCCTATCGGGTGGTGGTCAAAATTTGTGCTGCGGCAATATTGTGCGGCGAATACTTCAATGGACGGTGCGGCCCCCGGCCAAGCGGCAAAACAAAAGCCCGGAAGGATTGGGCCTTCCGGGCTTCGAGGGCTTGCACCGCTGGGCAGAAATGTCAGAGCGCTTCCGCGTTGCTTTCGCCGGTGCGGATGCGGTAGGCCTGCTGGATCTCGGTGACGAACACCTTGCCGTCGCCGATCTTGCCGGTCCGGGCGGCGGTCTGGATGGCTTCCACCACCCGGTCGACGAGATCGTCGTTGACGGCGACCTCGATCTTCACCTTGGGCAGGAAGTTCACCACGTATTCGGCACCGCGATAGATTTCGGTTTGGCCCTTCTGGCGGCCGAAGCCCTTGACTTCGCTCACGGTCAAGCCCTGGACGCCGAGCGGCGTCAGGGCCTCGCGAACCTCGTCGAGCTTGAAGGGCTTGATGATGGCCATGATCAGCTTCATCTTGGGGTCCCCATGCAATTCCAGGGATCCGTCATTCCGGTGCGGAGTCCGCCGATGACCTGGCGGGCCGGAAAAACGGATCACGGTTGATCGGTCGCAAGCCTTCTTGCGAATGTTCCGCTGCCCCTTCCCATTCAAGCGGCATGCCGGAATCCGCCCTTCACATGAAATTGGTGGAAAATACCGCTTTGCCAAGGTGTTGGGCCCGACCGGCGGCGATAGACCGCTCGAATCCTGGGCGGCTTTTCCACCCTTTTGCCTGTTTCCTCGGCGTTTTGCCCGCCATCACCCATCTTGCACCGGCCGGCCGGGGGTGGCAGAACAAGTCTCATGAGCACGTCATCTCCCCTGCGCGTCGATGTCCTGATCAATGGCGGCGGCCCGGTCGGCGCCCTGCTGGCCTGCGTCCTGGGCGGCGCCGGCATCCGGGTGGCGGTGGTCGAGGCGGCGCCGCCCGAGGCCCTGGCCCGCCCCGGCACCGACGCCAGGGCCATCGCCATCGCCTATACGGCGCGCAAGGTGATCGCCGCCGCCGGCGCCTGGACGGGCATGCGGGACGAGGCCGGCGAGATCCTGGACATCCGAGTCACCGACGATGCCTCGCCGCTGTTCCTGCATTACGACCACCTGGACATGGGCGATGCCCCCCTGGGCTGGATCGTCCCCAACCCGGCCATCCGCCGCGAATTGCTGGCCGCCCTGGGCCGCACGCCTTCGGTCAGCCTGCTGGCCCCGGCGCGGCTCAAGCGCCTGGAGCGCCTGCCCCACCGGGTCGAGGCCGAGCTGGAGGACGGCCGGGTGGTGCATGCCGCCCTGGCGGTGGCCGCCGACGGGCGCGGCTCCCTGCTGCGGACCCAGGCGGGCATCAAGGTGACGCGGCGCGATTACCGCCAGAGCGGCATCGTCTGCATCATGGCGCACGAGACGCCCCATCGCGGCATCGCCCACGAGCGCTTCCTGCCCGCCGGCCCCTTCGCCATCCTGCCCCTGGCGGGAAACCGCAGCGGTATCGTATGGACCGAGGCATGCGGCGTGGCCGCCGCCATCTGCGGCCAGGACGACGCCGCCTTTCGCGACGAGTTGGCCGCCAAGGTCGGCGGTTTTCTCGGCGACATCCGGCTGGAAGGCCGGCGCTTCCACCACCCCCTCACCCTGCAATTCACCGAACGGATGGTCGATCACCGCCTCGCCCTGATCGGCGATGCCGCCCACGGCATGCATCCCATCGCCGGCCAGGGCATGAACATGGGCATCCGCGACGTGGCCGCCCTGGCCGAGGTCATCGCCGATTCGCTCCGCCTCGGCCTCGATCCCGGCGGACCCGACGTCCTCGAGCGCTATCAGCGCTGGCGGCGCTTCGACACCATGCTGATGCTGGGCGTCACCGACGGGCTCGACCGCCTGTTCTCCAACCATATGGGACCGCTGAAGCACGCCCGCCGCCTCGGCCTGGCCGGGGTGAACCAGCTCGGCCCCGCCAAGCGCTTCTTCATGCGCCATGCCATGGGCCTGGTGGGCGATCTGCCCCGCCTGATGAAGGGCGAGCGACTTTAGGATCGATATTCAGGGAATTCGGCCGACTTTGGGGCAGAACCCCTTTCTGCAAGAAATTTCAGCCACAGATAAACACAGATGAATTGAGAAACTTCCTTATCTGTGTCCCGCGCAGCGGGAATCTGTGTTCATCTGTGGCTCATTTCCTGGCCTATCCACCTGAATGTCGAATTTCATCAGGCCACCACCGCCGCGGCCTTGGCGCCCAGGGCCTTCAGGGCGTCGGCGGGCGACAGGTGGACCTGCACGCCACGGCCGCCGCCGTTGATGAACACCCTGGGATGGGAGAGCGCGGCCTCCTCCATCACCGTGGGCACGGCGCGTTTCTGACCGAAGGGCGAGATGCCGCCCACCACGTAGCCGGTGGCGCGCTCGGCGTCGGTCGGCTTCATCATCCGGACCGACTTGGCCCCCAGGGCGGCGGCCAGCTTCTTCATGGAGACCTCGCAATCCGAGGGCGCCACCACGCAGGCCGGCTTGCCGTCGGCCAGCACCATCAGGTTCTTCAGCACCGTGCCGGGGGGGACGCCCAGGGCCTCGGCCGCCTGCATCCCCACCTTGTCGGCATTGCCGTCATACTCGTAAAGGCGGACCTCGTAGGCGACGCCCGCCGTGTCGAGCGCCTGGGTCGCCCGCGTCGTCTTCGACATGGGAGCGGCTTCAGCCGCAGCCGCAACCGCCGCCGCCCGACTTGGCCCCGCCGCCCCCGCCGCAGCCGTGGGCCTTGGGCGGCGGCGCCTTGGACAGCGCCGGATCGCGCGACAGGCCCAGCGCCTCCAGCTCGGCCAGGTAATCGGCCCAGATGGCATCCTGGCCGGCGCCGAGCGCGTAGAGGTAATCCCACGAATAGATGCCGGAATCGTGCAGGTCGTCGAACACCAGCTTGACGGCGTAATTGCCCACCGGCTCGACACCGATGATGCCCACATGCATGCGGCCGGAAACCAGCTGCTTCTGGTCGGGGGAATGGCCCTGGACCTCGGCGCTTGGGCTTTCCACCCGCAGCAGCTCGGCGGGCAGCACGAAGGTCTTGCCGTCGGAGAAGGCGACGCGCAGGGTGCGGGCCGCCTTGTCGACCTTGATTTCCTCGGGCCAGGGACGTTCGGCGGGAATGGTCATCGTGCGTCTCCCTCGGTGGAACGGGCCTCGTCCACCAGCATGATCGGAATGCCGTCGCGGATGGGATAGGCCAGGCCGCCCTTGTCGTCGATCAGCTCCTGGGCGGCCGCGTCGTAGCGCAGCGGCGCATGGGTGCCGGGGGCCACCAGGATATCCAGCAGCTTGGTGTCGAAGGCCGAAACACGCTCGGGCATTGAAACCGCTCCTAATGTATCGAGGAACCGCCGGTTTCGTTCAGCAGTTCCCGTTGGATCAAGGTGGTCATCAGCCGGCAACGCTCGGCATGGCTGTCGGCCTCCAGCAGGGCCTGCTTCTCCGCCGGTGCGAAGGGGCAGGCCATGGCCAGACGGACCGAGAGATCGGCGTCGTCGGCCTTTTCCAATTGGGCAATGTCGGCCGACATGCCAAGCCCCCCCAGATAGGCGCGCACGATGGACAGCAGGGCACGGCGATCCACCGGGCCGCTGTCGCTGCCGTCCAGATCGGCGGCATAGGGGAGATAGTCGGTCAGCACCCGGCGGTACCCGGCGCGGCCCTCGACCTCGCCGGCCAGACGGAAGCGGCAGAGGCCGGTGGCGGTGATCAGGTAGCGGCCGTCGCCGGTCTCGCCGAAGGCGGTGATGCGCGCCAGGCAGCCGGCGTCATAGAGACCGGAGACCACGCCGGCCTTGTCCCTGTCGTCGCGCGGCTGGACCAGGGCGAACAGGCGGCCCGCGCCTAAGCAATCGTCGACCATGGCCAGGTAGCGCGGCTCGAACACCATGAACGGGCTGCTGCCCCGGGGCAGCAGGATGGCACCCGACACCGCGAAGACCGGCAGGTCGCGGGGCAGGTCGTCGATACGCAAGGGGCGGTCGGCCTGCATGGTGACCTTACGAGAACAGCAGGGTGGACAGCCGGGCGCGGCCGGATTTGGCCAGGGGATGGGAGAAGCCCAGCACCTCGAAGATCTTGACCAGCTGCTTGCGCGCCGCGTCCTCGTTCCAGGCGCGGTTGCGCCGGAACAGCTCCAGCAACTCGTCCACCGCCGCCTCGACCTCGCCCCCGGCGTAATAGGCCAGGGCCAGATCGTAGCGGGCCTGATGGTCGCCGGCATCGGCGGCCAGACGGCGGCGCAGCTCGGCGGCCTCGCCCACCCCGCCGGCGTGACGGGCCAGTTCCAGGGCGGTGGCCACGGCGGCGATTTCGGCATGGCGGGCCATCTCGGGCGCCAGCCGGCCCAGCATGGCTTCGGCCTGCTCGCTCTGACCCGCCGCCATCAGGCAGCGCAGCAGCCCGGCCATGGCCGGGGCGTTGTCGGGGGCCTCCTGCAGGATCTGCTGAAAGATGCCGGCCGCCGTCTGGGGGTCGCCCTCTTCGAGCACCCGCCTGGCCTCGGCGATGTAATCGTCGATGGTCGGCCCGGCATTGCCGCCGGCGGTCAGAGTCTGGACGAACTGCTTCAGCTGGCCCTCCGACTGCTGACCGGCGAAAGCATCCACCGGACGGCCGCCCTTGAAGGCGTAGACGGTGGGAACCGACTGGATGCGTAACTGCATGGCCAGATCCTGGTTCTTGTCCACATCGACCTTGACCAGGCGCACGGCGCCGCGGGCCTCGCGCACCACCTTTTCCAGGATGGGGCCCAACTGCTTGCAGGTGCCGCTGCCCAGCGCCCAGAAGCTGACGATCACCGGAACCTTCTGCGACATCTCGATGACGTCGGCCACGAAGGTGGCGGTGGTCGTGTCCTTGATCAGGTCGCCCTGGGCGGCTCCGGTGGCGCCGGCGGCTCCCTTGGCGCCGGAATTGAACATCAGGTCCATGGCTGTTTCCGTCCCAATGGTCGCGGGTTTGACCCGCAATAGATGGACCGTTGGCGTCCCTCTGGCAAGTCCAAACCCGGCCGGCGGGGGTTCCGAAAAAAAGGCCGCGAAAAAGTGCTTGCGTCGGCCGATTCTTTTCGTATTATCCGGGCCTCCGACGCCGAGAGGCAGCGGAAACGCCGAACAGAGCGGGCGTAGCTCAGGGGTAGAGCACAACCTTGCCAAGGTTGGGGTCGAGGGTTCGAATCCCTTCGCCCGCTCCAATCGGACCACGAAAAAGGCCGCAGGAAACTGCGGCCTTTCGCGTTTTTGGATCCGATAAAACCGTCAACCGACAGATGCCTGGAGGGTCTCGGTTACTCCGTGGTTACTGGCAGCGTAGAGGCCAAGTGGACCTCATGCGTCTGGGACAGGCTTGAGCAATTCAAGATAGGTGACGCTCAGTGCGGTGGCGATCTCGTAGACAGTCACAACGGTCGGATTACGGCGTCCGCTCTCCAAGCCGCTCAGATACTGCTGAGTAAAGCCTGATGCAGCGGCCAGCTGCTCTTGCGTCAGCCCCCTTTCAATCCTTATCCGTTTGACGTTTTGGCCAACCAGCCTGCGCATGTCCATGCGCCGAGGTCACCCTGGAACGCTCGGAAAGTTTATCCACTATAGTATGTAAATGGTTAGTGGGTTGTGGCAGTCTGCGTTGCGGGATGCGAGCCGGACAGATAAACATGCATGTTGCTGTCATCGATATCGGGAAACCGGGTAAAAACCTTGGCTGGGCTATCGTTGGCCCAGATCCAAGCGAAGGCACGGATATTGATCAATGCCTTGAGAAGTTGGAGAAAGCGCTGAACTCTGGCCCACTAGCTCTTGGCTTTGAAGCTCCGATGTACGTTCC